>NZ_JAYGGQ010000001.1:0-951940 GCF_034931225.1 Sinomonas terricola | reverse complement strand
CCCTCCATCGCCATCTTCCTCCTCGCCCAGAAATACTTCGTCGAAGGCATCACCACCGGCTCATTCCGCTGACGAAATTGGGTGTTGGGGGTTTATGCCAGCGGGCCCGCCACATTGTCGGCGGGCCCGCTGTTCCATCCTGAATTGCGGCCCCGGCCTTTCGCTTCCCGCCTTTCGAAACCAAGAGAACAGCAGAGAAATGACTTCGACCGTTCCCGCATCCACGCGCGATCTCTACCGCCCACGGCTGCACTACACGTGTGCTCAGAATTGGCTCAACGATCCGAACGGACTCGTCTACCACGAGGGCGTGTACCACCTCTTCTACCAGCACAATCCGTTCGGCACGGGCTGGGGGAATATGTCGTGGGGGCATGCGACGTCGACCGATCTCCTCACGTGGACCGAGCGGCCGGTGGCGATCCTGTGCGACGAGGAGGAGCAGATCTTCTCGGGCAGCGCCGTCGTCGACGAGGGCAACACCGCCGGGTTCGGCGGCCCCGGCACCACGCCCCTCGTCGCGATCTACACGAGCGCCTACTCCGAGGCCTCCGCCCGCCCGCGCATCCAGGCCCAGTCCCTCGCCTACAGCCTCGACGGCGGCGAGACCTGGACCAAGCACTCCGGCAACCCCGTCCTCGACCGCGGCTCCGAGAACTTCCGCGACCCCAAGGTCTTCCGCTACGACAGCCCCACCGGCCCCTACTGGGTCATGGTCGCCGTCGAAGCCACCGAGCAGCGCGTGCTCCTGCACAAGTCGTCCAATCTCATCGACTGGGAGTACCTGAGCGACTTCACGGCTGACGGTCCCGACGACATCCTGTGGGAGTGCCCCGACCTCTTCGAGCTGGCGATCGACGGCGACCTGACGCGGACGGCGTGGGTGCTCATCGTGAGCGTCAACCCGGGCGGAGTGGCTGGCGGCTCCGGCACCAGATACTTCATCGGGACGTTCGACGGCGAGCGCTTCATCGAGGAGCCGTCGGCGGCCTCCGGGGCGGGGACAGCGGACGACGGCGGCCGGCAGTGCGGCATGTCGGGTCCTCTGGGCGGAGGCCTGCGGGGCTCGTGGCTCGATTGGGGCCGCGACTACTACGCCGCGGTCTCGTTCAGCGGCCTGCCGTACCGCCGCGTCATGATCGGCTGGATGAGCAACTGGGACTACGCGAACTCGACGCCGACCGAGGGCTGGCGCAGCGCCATGGCCCTGCCCCGCGAGATCTCGCTCAGGACGGTCGACGGGCGTGTGCGGCTCGCGCAGAGTCCCATCGCGCCCGAGGCGACGCGCACGACGGACGCGAGCGACGCCGTCGGCCGCCCCCTGTCCGCGCGGCGCACGCACCTCGCCTCGATGCCGCGTGGCTCCGCGTGCCGCGTGCGCCTGACCGCCCCCGCGCCCGCGCGCGGCACGTTCGGGCTGGTCTTCGGCGCGGGCGGCAGCGAGGGCGCGTGCGTGACTGTCGACGCGGCGGCGCGCGCGATCCGGCTGGACCGGACGGCTTCCGGCGTCGTCGACTTCCACGAGCTGTTCCCCTCGGTCGAGCACGCCCCGCTCGATCTCCTCGACGGCCGGATCCAGCTCGAGATCTACGTAGACGCATGCTCCGTCGAGGTCTTCGCACAGGGCGGCCTCTCGACGATCACGGATCTGGTCTTCCCGCAGGGCGAGCCGACGTCGATCGAATTCTTCGCGTCGTCCGATGTCACCGTGGACGAGCTCGAAGTCGCAGTCTTGGGCTGAGGCTCCGTCCCGGGGAATACTCGTCGACGTGCCGTGTCGATCCGTTGCCGTCCCGTTCGACCTGAGATAGACAGGGTCGAGAGGCGACCCCGGGATCAAGGAGATTGACATGGCCAAGTACATGCTCGTCCTGCGCGGCACTGACGAGTCCTTCAAGCAGATGATGGAAACGCCCTTCGACCAGATGCTCGAGACGATGGGGCGCTTCAACGAGGAGCTGATCCGCGCGGGCGTGCTGGTCGCGGCCGAGGGCCTGGATGACCCGAGCCAAGGCGTCGTGGTCGACTTCAGCGGGGAGACCCCGGTGGTCACCGATGGCCCCTACGGCGAGACGAAGGAGCTGTTCGGCGGCTTCTACATCCTCGACGTGGCGTCCAAGGAGGAAGCCGTCGAATGGGCCAAGCGGATCCCGGCGATCCCGGGCACCAAGGTCGAGATCCGCCGCGTGCCCGGCATCGACGAGTTCCCGCAGGACAACGAGTGGATCATCAGGGAGCGGGAGTGGCGGGAGCGGACCGGTCAGCGCTGAGGCCTCCGACCGGCGGCGGCGCGCCGAGCCCTGAGGGGGCGCGGCGTGCCGTCGAGGCCGTCTGGCGGATCGAGTCCGCCCGCATCGTCGGGGCGCTCGCACGTTACACCGGGAGTTTCGAGCTTGCCGAGGACGTCGCTCAAGAGGCGGTCGCGGAGGCGCTCGTGACGTGGGCGCGCGACGGCGAGCCGACGAACCCGGTCGGGTGGCTGCTCGCGACTGCGCGCCGGCGTGCCATCGATACGTTCCGCCGCACGTCCGCGCTCGACGAGCGGTACGCCCTGCTCGCTCACCAACTCGCCGAAGGCGAAGCGAGCTCAGGAGCATTGGGGCCAAGGGGGCAGTCCGCCGACCTGCCGTGGGACCCAGACCGGTTCGACGACGACGTCCTCGCCTTGATGTTCGTGGCCTGCCATCCGGTGCTCTCGCCCGAGGCCCGCGTGGCCCTGACGCTGCGTGTGGTCGGCGGGCTGTCGAGCGAGGAGATCGCGCGGGCGTTCCTTGTACCTGTGCCGACCATTCAGGCGCGGATCACGCGGGCGAAGAAGACGATCGCCGCCGCCGGGGTGCCGTTCGAGCTGCCGCCCTCCGACGAGCGGCGAGAGCGGCTCAGCGGTGTGCTGAGCGTGCTGTATGTGATCTTCACCGAAGGCTCGACGGCGACGAGCGGCGACCGCCTGCTGCGCACCGATCTCGCCTACGAGGCGATCCGGCTCGCGCGGATGTTGGCCGCAATGCTTCCTGACGAGCCAGAGGTGTACGGCCTGCTCGCGCTGTTCGAACTGACGGCCGCGCGTTTTCCCGCTCGCCTAGGGCCGGATGGCGAGGCGGTGCTCCTCGAGGATCAGGATCGCCGCCTGTGGGATCGCTCGGCGATTCGCCGAGGTCTGGCCGCGCTCGAGCGGGCTTCGGCCGCTGGTCGTGGCCTCGGCCCCTACGGACTGCAAGCGGCCATCGCAGCCTGCCACGCGTCGTCGCCCTCGGTGCGGGAGACTGATTGGGAACGCATCGTGCTGCTCTACGAGGCGCTCGGGCGGGTGGCTCCCTCACCCATCGTCGAGCTCAATCGCGCGGTCGCCGTCGCCATGGCGAATGGGCCGCAGCAGGCGCTGGATCTGGTGGACGAACTGACCGCGTCCGGTCGCCTCTCCGGCTCGCATCTGCTCCCGAGCGTTCGCGGCGAGCTGCTGGCCAGACTCGGCCGAACCGCCGAGGCGCGGGCCGAGCTGGAGCTCGCCGCGCGGCTGTGCCGCAATGTCCGTGAGCGTTCCGTGCTGCTGAACAAGGCCGCTGCCTTGCCGTGATGCTGTGCGTC
Source organism: Sinomonas terricola (assembly GCF_034931225.1). Classification (NCBI taxonomy): domain Bacteria; kingdom Bacillati; phylum Actinomycetota; class Actinomycetes; order Micrococcales; family Micrococcaceae; genus Sinomonas; species Sinomonas terricola. The sequence continues at coordinate 948,355 of NZ_JAYGGQ010000001.1, read as the reverse complement.
CACGCGTCGCCGTGCCCGTGTGTCGCCGAGAAGGCCTGCGCGAGGCTGAGTGAGACCTTCCTGTCCGGCGCATTGCTGACGTAGCCTCGATCATCCGTGCGGCGCCCGCTGGGTGCCGTGGTGGTTCGAAGCGGCAAGAAGGGATCCGAATGAGCACCCTGACCCAAGCAGAGCAGGACGAGGTCGCTCGGGCGAACGCGAGCGGGCGGCGCGCCGTCGTGTTCGTCCACGGCCTGTGGCTGCTCTCGAGCAGCTGGGATCGCTGGCGGCGGCTGTTTGAGGATAACGGCTACGCGACCGTGGCCCCGGGGTGGCCCGACGATCCGGGCAGCGTCGAGGAGGCCCGCCAGAACCCCGACGTCTTTGCCAAGAAGATGGTGGGGCAGGTCACCGACCACTATCTCGAGGCGGTCGCCGGTCTCACGCACGCGCCCGCCGTCGTCGGCCATTCATTCGGTGGGCTGATCGCGCAGAAGATGGCGGGGGAGGGCATCGCGGCTGCGACCGTCTCGATCGACAACGCGCCGTTCCAAGGCGTCCTCGCGCTGCCGGCTTCTGCTTTGAAGTCGGCGGCCCCCGTGCTGACCCACCCGGGCAGCCTCGGCAAGGGGGTGTCGTTGTCTTTCGAGCAGTTCGTCTACGGCTGGGCCAACAATCTCGACGAGGCCGAGGCCCGCGAACTGTACGACACGTACCACGTGCCGGCTTCCGGTGCGCCGATCTTCCAGGCCGCGACGGCGAATCTCAACCCCTTTGCGGAGACGAAGGTGGATACGAAAAACCCCGAGCGTGGCCCGCTCCTGCTCATCTCTGGCGAGAACGACAACACCGTCCCGTGGGCCATCGTCGAATCGAGCTACAAGCTTCAGTCGAAGAACAGTGGCGTGACGCGAGTGGTGCGCTTGCCGGATCGCGGCCACTCGCTGGTGATCGACTCAGGCTGGCGTGAGGTCGCCGATACCGCGCTCGAATTCATCCAGGAGTTCGCGCCAGCGGAACCCTGAGCGGTTGTGCCGCTGCGCCACTCTCGCCAAGCCCGGAATTGTGCGGTTCACTGGGACACATGCGGTCGATCTGGAAGGGCGCCATCAGCTTTGGTCTGGTCAGCGTGCCCGTGAAGGTGTACAGCGCCACGGAGGACCACGACCTCAAGCTGCATCAGGTGCACGACAAGGACCAAGGGCGGATCCGGTACCAGCGTCGGTGCGAAGTGTGCGGCGAGGTCGTCGAATATGCGGACATCGACAAGGCCTACGAGGAGGGTGGCCAGACGGTCGTGCTCTCGGACGAGGACTTCGAGTCGCTTCCCGTCGAGCGGAGCCGCGAGATCGAGGTCGTCGAGTTCGTGCCCGACGCGCAGATCGATCCGATGCTGTTCGAGAAGAGCTACTATCTCGAGCCCGAGAAGGTCGGGGTGAAGCCGTATCAGCTCCTGCGGCAGACCCTCGAGGAGACCGAGCTCACCGCGGTCGTGAAGTTCGCCCTGCGGCAGAAGACGCGGCTCGGTGCGCTGCGTGTCCGCGGGAACACGATGGTGCTCCAGGCCCTCCTGTGGCGGGACGAGGTGCGCGAGGCCGAGTTCCCGATCCTTGAGGAGGAGGTCAAGATCTCCGACAAGGAGCTCAAGATGTCCTCCTCGCTCGTCGAGAGCCTTTCAACCGACTTCACACCCGAGTCGTTCACCGACGAGTATCAGGTTCAGCTGCGCCAGCTCGTCGAGGCGAAGCTCGAGCAGGGCGAGTCGATCGACACGGAGGCGACGTTCGGCGTGGCCGCCACGGAAGAGGGCGAGGGCGCCGAAGTGCTCGACCTCATGGAGGCGCTGCGGCGCAGCGTCGAGAACCGGCGCAATGCGGCCCGCGAGGGCAAGGCCGGCGGGGAGAAGGAGCCCAAGGAGGAGAAGCCTGCGCCGAAGCGGCGCACCCGCAGCGCGGGGTGAGGTCGCGGGTGGCGCGCGGACGACGGCGGGGCGTCCCGCTGTCGTCGTTCGTTGCCCAGGTGATTTGCGCCTAGGAGATCTTGCGTCGGTAGGTGGCCATCGCGACCGCGTACGCGACGACGAGGATTCCGACGCACCACGCGAGGGCGACCCAGATGTCGCTCCCGACCGGCTGTTGCGTGAACAAGTCGCGGATCGCGTTGACGATCGACGTCACCGGCTGGTTTTCCGCGAAGGCCCGCACCGGGCCGGGCATTGTGGCGGTGGGCACGAAGGCCGAGCTGATGAACGGCAGGAAGATGAGCGGGTAGGAGAACGCGCTCGCGCCGTCGACGGACTTCGCGGTGAGGCCCGGGATGACGGCGAGCCACGTGAGCGCGAGCGTGAACAGGACCAGGATCCCGGCGACGGCGAGCCACGCGAGCACTCCCGCGCCCGAGCGGAAGCCCATGAGGAGAGCGACGATCACGACGACGACGAGCGAGCCCAGGTTCGCGACGAGGGACGTCAGCACGTGCGCCCACAGCACGGACGAGCGCGCGATCGGCATGGACTGGAAGCGCTCGAAGATGCCGCCCTTCATGTCCAGGAACAGCCTGTATGCCGTGTACGAGATGCCCGAGGCGATCGTGATGAGCAGAATGCCGGGCAGGAGGTAGCTCACGTACGAATCCGACCCTGAATTGATCGCGCCGCCGAACACGTACACGAAGAGGAGCATGAAGCCGATCGGCATGATCGCCGTCGTGATGATGGTGTCGAGGCTCCGGGTGATGTGGCGCAGGGACCGTCCGAGCAGGACGGCGGTGTCGCCGAAGAAGTGCGTGGTCATGGCTGGTCCTTCCTCGTGCGTGTTGTGGTCATGGCCGGCGTCGTGTCTTTGCCGTCGTCGCCGACGATGGCGAGGAAGACGTCTTCGAGGCTCGGCTGCTTCTCGACGTACTCGATTTCGGCGGGCGGGAGCAGCTGCTTGAGCTCGGCGAGCGTGCCGTTGACGATGATCCGGCCCTCGTGGAGGATCGCGATCCGGTCGGCAAGCTGTTCGGCCTCGTCGAGGTATTGCGTCGTGAGGAGCACGGTTGTGCCATTGTGGGCGAGTTCCCGGATGGCCTGCCACACCTCGATGCGGGCCTGTGGGTCGAGGCCAGTCGTCGGTTCGTCGAGGAAGATGAGCGGCGGGTTGCCGATAAGGCTCATCGCGATATCGAGGCGGCGGCGCATGCCGCCCGAATACTCGGCGACTTTGCGCCCGGCGGCGTCGGTGAGCGAGAAGCGGTCGAGCAGGCCGTCGGCGACCTTGCCTGCGTCTTTGAGATGACGCAGCCGCGCGACGAGCACGAGGTTCTCCCGCCCGCTGAGGACCTCGTCGACGGCCGCGAACTGCCCCGTGAGGCTGATGGATTCGCGCACGTTCGCGGCCTGCGCCGCGACGTCGAACCCGTTGACGCTCGCCGTTCCCGCGTCGGCTTTGAGCAGCGTGGAGAGGATGCGCACGATCGTGGTCTTGCCTGCCCCGTTCGAGCCGAGCAGGGCGAAGATGCTGCCCCGCGCGACGTCGAAATCCACCCCGCGCAGGACCGTCAGGTTCTTGTAGGACTTCTCCAGGCCCTTCACCTGGATGGCTGCATCGGCGCTCATTGCTGTTCTCCTAGCTGTTTTCCTCTCTCCGCTTCCTCGATTGCCTTCGTCAGGCGGGCGCGTTCCTTGTCGATCCACCGCGTGCCTTCGTAGGCCTGCGCGAACGTCTCGGCGAACTCGACGGGATCCTCGCCGACGATCGCGCGCACCGACGTGCCGTCGGCCGCCGCACGCTCCCAGAAGTCGGCGAAATCGCTGAACATCTTGAGGGCGAGTTCGCCGTCCGTGGTCATGCCTCCGTAGTACATGAGGTACCGCTGGAGGGCCTTCGCCGCCGTGCCGTACGGCTCGGGGAGGGCCTCGATGCGGGACTTGTACTGCTTGTACTGCTTCTTCTGCTCGAGCGATCCTGTGACCAGCTCGATCCATTTCGCTGCCAATTCAGTTCCCTCCCTCGGTGTGGAGCTGCTCGAGCCGTTCGGCGAGGAAGCCCCACGTCGTCCAGAATTCGTCGAGATACTCACGCCCTTGAGCGTTGAGCGAATACACCTTGCGCGGTGGTCCCTTCTCGGACGGGACCTTCTCCACGTCGACAAAGCCTTTTTGCTCGATCCGCACGAGCAGGGCGTAGATCGTGCCCTCGGCGATGTCGGCGAAGCCCTCGTCGCGCAGCCGTGCCGTGATCTCGTAGCCGTACGCGGGCCGAACGGACAGGATCGCCAGGACGATGCCTTCGAGAGTGCCCTTGAGCATTTCGGTCATCTGTTTGCCCACCGAACACCTCCTGACTACTCAGTGTTGCTGATTACTAGTACATAGTAACGCTGAATAGTCGCCGCGCAAGTCCCCTGGTGGGCGGGCTGCACGGGGCGGAATTCGCCACCGAGGATTCGGCCGTTCCGGCCCGGGTCCGTGAGACGGTTGTTTCATGAGGATCGACGAGCGGATCGAGCAGCATTATGCGGCGCTCGGCCCGCAGGAGCAGCTCGTGGCGGACACCATCCTGAACCACATGGGCGATCTCGCCGTCTATAACGCCGCGGAGCTTGCACGCCTGAGCGGGGTCTCCAAGGCGACGGTGAGCCGATTGTTTCGCCGGCTGGGCTTCGCAGACTTTCATGAAGTCAAGGAACACGCGAGGGCGCTGCGGTCCAGCGGAGTGCCGCTCGCGACGAGAGGCTCCGAGGATGATCTGCTGGCGCATGCCGCTCAGGAGCAGGAGAACCTCGGGCGCCTGTTCGGGTCGGTCGACAAGGCACGGCTGGGCCACGCGGCACGCCTGGTCGCGGAGGCTCGGAGCGCGCTGCTCATCGGATTCCGAAACAGCTTTCCCCTCGCGCTTCACCTGCGTCAGCAGCTCCTCCAGTGTCGTGACGGCATCGGGCTGGCTCCGCAGCCGGGCCAGACTCTGGGGGAGGAGCTCGCGGGGCTTGGCCCGGCGGACGCCGTCGTGCTGCTGGGGTTTCGCCGCCGCCCGGAGGCATTTGCAAGCGTCCTCAAGGCGGCGGCCGGAACCGGCGCCTCGACCGTCCTGATGGGCGACGCGAGCGCGCGGCGCCTGGCCGCCCATGCCACGGTATGGATCGAGTGTCCCGTGGAATCCAGTGGGGCCTTTGACAGCTATGCCGCCGCGATGAGCCTCCTGAGCGTCTTCGCCAATGAGGTGCTGGCGACCGTGGGGAGGCTGGGGACCAAGCGCATCAGCGACATCTCGGCCCTTTTCGACTCGCTCCACGAAATCGAACGGCTGCCGAATCATTGAAACACATGTTTCAATGATTCAATAGCTTAATACCTTCGTTTCAGGCCGGAAATATTGCTCCCCTAGGTTGGAGAGGTCCCTTGAACTTCGGCCGCGGGCCCCTGGTTCCGCATGAGGATCGGCTTCGCCATGAAACTCGACAACACCGCTGCGCGGGCAGCCATCGTCAAGAAACCGCTGCACAAGTCCCTGTTCCTCCAGATCTTCATCGCCGTCGTCGCCGGTGTCCTGATCGGGTACCTCTGGCCGTCGATCGGACCGGGGCTGCGTCCGCTCGGCGACGGGTTCATCCAGCTCATCAAGATGATCATCGCGCCGCTGATATTCCTGGTGATCGTCACCGGCATCGCTGCCGTTGGCGACGTCAAGGCCGTCGGCCGTGTTGGGGTCAAGGCTTTGGTGTACTTCACCGGGGCCACCCTGTTTGCTCTCGCCTTCGGGCTCGTGGTCGCCAACATCGTGCAGCCGGGTGCCGGGTTGAACATCGACCCGAGCACCCTGAGCCAGGACGCGCTCAAGGCGAAGACCGGCACGGCTCCGCCCAGCGATGCCGGGCAGTTCATCCTGGGCATCATCCCGACCAGCGTGGTCGGCGCCTTCGCGAGCAACAACCTCCTCCAGGTCCTGTGCTTCTCGGTCTTCTTCGGCTCCGCCATCGTGGTGATCGGCAAGGACCGCTGCGCTCCGGTGCTGAATGTCATGGACACGACCCTCGAGGTCTTCTTCAAGATCATGGGCTGGGTCATGCGGCTCGCGCCGATCGGCGCCTTCGGTGCCATGGCGTTCATCATCGGCCAGTACGGGCTGGGCACGCTGGGCACCTACGCCCTGCTCATTGCGGCCTGCTACGGCGCGGCGATTGTCTTCATTGCCTTGCTCTTCCTGGTCGCGTGGAGCCTGGTCCGGGTTCCGCTGTGGCAGTTCATCAAGTTCACGCGGGAGGAGTTCCTCCTTGCGCTGGGCACCGCGTCCACCGAGTCGGTGCTGCCGCGGATCATGGCCAAGCTGACCGACGCCGGCTGCTCGCGGTCAACCGCAGGCCTGGTCATCCCGACCGGCTACTCCTTCAATCTGGACGGCGCAGCCATCTACCTTTCGATTTCGCTGCTGTTCCTCGCGCAGGCCTTCGGCCACCATCTGGACCTCGGGCAGCAGCTGGCGGCCCTCGGCATCCTGATGCTCACGTCAAAGGGCATGGCGGGCGTTCCCGGATCCGCCTTCTTGGCGCTTTCGGCGACGGCGGGCGCCTTGGGGATCTTCCCGGTGGCCGGCGTCGCGCTCCTGCTCGGGGCCGACCGGCTCATGGATTCCATGCGCGTCGTCGTGAATCTGCTCGGCAACTGCGTGGCGACTTTCGTCGTCGCCAAATGGGAGGGGCAGTTCGACCGCGACGCCATGCTCCGTGCCTTCAGCGGGCAGGGCCTCGCGGACGAAAGCGGCCCAGCAACAGAGAACCCCGCTCTGCTGGGCGCGGGAGCCTGATCAGGCTCGCGCGGCGGTGAGCGCTACCGTTGCGCGAGCAGCTCGGCGAGGCTTACCGGGCGACGGCCGGTGAGGCGTTCGACGTCGTCCGTCCTTTCGGCGACCTCGCCCGCGGCAATCGCGGTGTAGGTGGAGACCCAGGCGTCGTACTGCCACTGCGGTGCGGGCCACTTCTTGCGGGACTCGTAGGCCTCCGGGATGGTTTCGTTGTGGAACGTAAAGGGCCGGTTGCGGACCTTCGAGATGATCGCCGCTGCCTCTGTGAGCGTGAGCGACTCCGGGCCGGTGAGCGTATACGTCGCGTTCGCGTGCTGCTCCGGGGCCTTGAGGACGGCGGCGGCCGAACGCGCGACGTCGGCCTGCGCCACCGCGGCAACCCTCCCATCGGCCGCGGGGCCGCGGATCACGCCGTCCTCGCCGCCGAAGTACTCGAGATAGTCCATGTACAGGCAGTCGCGGAGGAACGTGTAGGCGAGGCCCGTTGCCTTGATGTGCTCTTCGGTCGCGTAGTGGTCGCGGGCGAGGGTGAAGATGGCGTCCGGCGCTGCCCCCATGAATGACGTGTAGACGATGCGCCGGACCCCCGCTGCCTTTGCGGCGTCGATGAAGGTCTTGTGCTCGGCCAGCCGGTTCTCGTTCTCGCGGCCGGACACCATGAAGAGCGTCTCGACGCCCTCGAGGGAGGGTTCGCACACGCTGCGGTTCCCGTAGTCGCAGGGGAGGACGACGGCGCCGGGCAGCTCGGGTGCCTTCGCCGGGTTCCGTGCGAGGAGGCGGAGCGGGAAGCCTGCTTCTGCGAGTTCTCGGCTCACTCGGGCGCCCACGACTCCCGTGACTCCGGTGATCGCTAGCGGGGGAGCGGCGGTGGTCATGGGTGGATCGTACGCCCGGGTAGCCGGAGCTGCGTGCCCTATTTTGTGTTTTGACCTGCGGGTCTACAGTGTGCGCATGAGTGAGCCGCGCGAGACCGCCCCCGAACCGGCCGACGACGTGCCGGTCGAATACCCCGCCGAGCAGGAGGCCTCCGGCCCCGGCGACTCGGGCGACGAGGCCAACGCCCTCCGCTTCACCGAGGAGGAGCAGCTCATCCATGAGCAGATTCGCCGACATCGCGAGGAGCGCGAGCGGCGGGAGCGGTTGGAGCGGGAGCGCCAGCAGAGGGGGTAAGGCTGACGCCCGAGAAGCGGTTCGCATCAAGTAACCGGTTGCTGGCAAGTTGACACCGCGACGAGCTCGCTCTTGCCGGCGTACCCCACGGTGGTCTCTTCCTCGGCCATCGTTCCCCCTGCCTTAGCCAATGAGGGGAGGCTACAGAGGGCCTCCGACAGAATAGAGGCGTGGCCCATCCCGAACCCGAACTCCCCCTCCCCAACGGCGACGTGACCGACGGGATCGTCCGCGTCGGAGGCACCGTCCGGAGGCCCCAAGGCCCGCACTCGCCGCTCGTCCATGCGGTGCTCCGCCATCTGGAACAGAGGGGCTTCGAGGGTGCCCCGCGCTTCCTCGGCATCGATGAGCGGGGCCGCGAGATCCTCACATACGTCGAGGGCGAGGTCGCCGGTCGACCGGCGCCAGCGTGGCTCGCGGACGAGTCTAGGCTCGTCTCGCTAGCCCGCCTCGTCAGACGCCTCGATAACGCGATGGCCGGCTTCGCGCCGTCGTCGTCCGCCCTGGAAGGCATCGCGGCGCCGGACATTCCCGGCATGCCGCCCGAGCCCGACGGCGCCCCGGAGTTCATCGGCCACCTGGACATCACGCCGGAGAACGTCGTGTTCCGGGACGGCGAGGCGGTCGCGCTCATTGACTTCGACCTCGCGAAGCCGGCAACGCATGTGGACGAGGTCTTCAACCTGTGCCTGTGGTGGGCACCGCTCATGCCGGACGAAGACCGGCCCGAACCGCTCAAGGGCGTCGCCGCCGTCGACCGCACCAGGCTCGTCGCGGATGCCTACGGCCTGTCCGCGGAAGGCCGCGCCCGCTTCGTCCCGACCGCCGTCAGGCGGACTGAACGGAGCTGGCATCTCATGAAATACCGTGCCGAGCACGACGGCGGAGGCTGGCTCCGCATGTGGCAGGACGGTGTGGGGGAGCGGATCGCCCGCCGCCTCTTGTGGCTCGAAGCAGAGGGGCCCAAGCTGGCCGAAGGACTCCGAATCTAGGAGGCAGGATGTCCCCCGAAGCGATCATCGAAACCTCGACAGCGCTCCGCGCCTACTACGCGATCCTCCTGGGCGGGATCGAGCGGTACGGCGATGGCCAGGAACTCCTCCCGATCCTCGCCGACGACTTCACCTTCGAGGGCCCCATCGCGGGCAGGGTCGCGGGCGCCGCCCGCTTCGCACAGGGCGTGAAGGGCTTCATCGAGGCGGTCCGCGAGATCACCTTCGTCCAGGCGGTGGCGACCGACGACGGCGCCGCGGTCCTGTACGACGCCGAGCTCCCCAACGCGACGGTCCGGTTCGCGGAGTTCTTCGAGTTCGAGGGCGGCGTGATCAGGGCCGTCCGCATCCAGTACAGCGCGGCGGATTACATCGCCGCAGGCGGACACTAGCCCGCCTAGCCTGTAGATTCGCGGAAGACACTCTCCGCAACCTTGGGGGATACATGGCTTCACCGACCGCCGTCGTCCGGGCCGCCGCCCCGGGTGACCTCGCCGCCGTCGCCCGCGTGTACGCATACTACGTCCACAACACGGTTGCGACGTTCGACGAGGTCGCCCCGAGCCCGGCCGAGTGGGAGGACAAGTTCGACGATCTCGTCGCACGGAGCCTGCCGTTCCTCGTCGCGGAACTCTCGGGCGCCGTCGTCGGCTTCGCGTACGCGTCGCCGTGGCGGCCCAAGCCCGGGTACCGGCACACGGTCGAGGACACGATCTACCTCGCGCCGGAGGCCGCCGGCCAGGGCATCGGGAGGGCGTTGCTCGGGGCGCTCATCGCCGCGGCCGCCCGGGCCGGCAAACGGCAGATGATCGCCGTCGTCAGCGAGAGCGCCACCGGCCCGTCCGCCAAGCTGCACACGCGGTTCGGGTTCACGGTGGCCGGGCACCTGGCTGGCGTCGGGTTCAAGCACGGCCGATGGATCGACACCTTCCTCCTGCAGCGCGCGCTTTCCGCCGACGACGGCGACCGCTAGCGTGCGGGCGGCCTCGCCTCAGGCATTGGCCTCGGCGAGGGCCGCGAGGCGGTCGATCGAGGCGCGCAGCCGCTCGGAGGTCGTCTGGCGGGCCCGTTCGAAGCGGGCGGGATCGGTCAGGTTGGTCCAGTCGTATGTGTGGGTCACGAGGGTGCGCCGCTCGTCGAGGGGCTCGAGTTCCCACCGCCACAGATGCCCGGGGGTGGGCTTGCCCGGCTCGCTCGGGAGCCACGCGATGCGGCGGCCCTCCTCGAACTCGACAACATGGTTCTCGCGCAGCGCCCCTCGCGTGATGCGCATCATGAACACGTCGCCGGCCGAGCGGACGCGTTGCCCCGGTGCGGCCTCGCTGAGGTTGTTGTTGCCGTCCCATTCAGGCTGGCGGGACGGATCGGCGATCAGCTCGAAGATCGCGGCGGCGGGGGCGTTGATCTCTCGAGAGGCAGTGGCTACGCGGGCATCCTGGTCTTCGCTCATGCGACCAGTCTTGCAGGAAGCGCGCGGCTGGGATGTGCGGCGTGAGGGAGGCCCGGGACACGCCCCCAACGCGCGTCCCGGGCCTCCCTTGGCGTGGGCTAGAAGCCGCTCACGCCGTTCGGGGTCCCCAGCCCCGTAGGCCCGTCCCACCCGGTGCGGGCTGTGCACCATTGGGTGGTCGGGCACGTCCCGTTGGTTCCGGACGCCACATCGAACAGCGCGCCCGGATGGGCGTACGGGATGCTGTTCGCGTACGTGCGGGTGGCCGCGGAACCAGTGTTCCCCGAGAGCGCGTACACCGACGCGATGATCGGCGAGGCCTCGCTCGTGCCGCCGAACTGGCCCCACGTGGACGAGCTGCTCGACGTCGGGTAGACCACCGCGAGGCCGCCGTTGTTCGGATCCGAGGCCGCGGCGACGTCGTTCATCGCGCGCTTCGAGCAGCCCGTGCCGTACGAGCTCGCGGCCGGGAGGGCGGCGTTGTACGCCGAGCAGCCGGAGCCTGTGCCGCTCCACACCGACTCGGTCCAGCCACGCGCATTCGTCGCCTTGACGAGCGAGGTGCCGCCGACGGCGGTCACGTAGCTCGACGTCGCAGGGTACGAGGCGCCCTTGTAGCCGCTGTCGCCTGCGCTCGCCGTGACGGCGATGCCGGGGAAGCTGTAGTACTTCCCGTAGGCTGCGTCGGAGGCGTCGGAGCCGCCGTAGCTGTTCGAGATCGCCACCACGCCGGGGATCCGGGCCGCTGCCTGCACGCCCGTGCCGAGGTCCGTGAACGATGCGCTGTTGGCCTGGATCACCACGATCTTGCAGTCGGGGCATGCGGCGGAGACCGCGTCGACGTCGAGCGCCTGCTCCTGCGCCCAGCCAAGGTTGAACGATGGCAGCGTCGTGCCGCCGTTCTGGTTGAGGATGCGCAGGCAGCCGCTCGCGACCGTGCAGGCGGGGAGGCCGAACTGCGCGCGATACGTCGCGAGGTCGCTCGCGAGGTTCGGGTAGCCGTACGCGTCGACGATCGCGACCGTCCTACCCCCGGAGGAGGTTCCGGTGAGCTTGTAGGCGTCCCGGAGCTGGGCCGGAGTGAGACCGGACGACGGCGGGGCGCTCAGCCGCGGAGCCGCCTTGCCGTTGGGCGTCACCTGACGTGCCGTACACGCCGCCTCGCCCGCGGCGGGGAGCGAACAGACCCTCGTGCTGTTCTCGAGTGCGTGGACGTTCGGTCCGCCGGGATCTGCCATAGCCGAGGCGCTCCCGGCGGCAAGGGCGGCCGCGAGCAGCAGGCCCGTGCCGGCGAAGGACAGTAGCTTTTTGATGGGACGCCCCAATCTGGTCGATCCGTGCTGGGCGGCGAGCCAGCCTCGAATTAGACCGTACGGGGGCGGACGGTAGCGTGGGCCGAACCTCACGTGAACCTTGGGAAAGCCTTGCAGAGCACGATTCTGCCGCGGCGTCTGCTGCCCTGAGCCGCATCTCCTGCCCGGATCCCGCACGGAGATGCGGCTTTGCCACGCAGAAGCGATTTCGCACTCCGCGGCGCCAACTTAGGCGCCGGCGCGTGCCGTGTAGGTGTTCACCGGCCGCCCCGTGGTCCCGTATTCGAGGCGCAGCTCAAGCCGCCCCTTCCGCTCGAGCTCGCTCAGATACCGCTGCGCCGTAGGACGCGAAATGCCGATGAGGTCGGAGACGTCCTGGGCACCGAGCGGGCGTTCGGCCGCGCGCACGGCGTCGAGCACTTTCTGCATCGTGGGCGGGAGGCTCCGGGCGGTCGGCTTGGGCGCGGGCGCGTGGCGGGACGTAAAGAGGGCGTCGACGTCGGTCTGGCCGGAGATGTGTCGCGACTCGGTCTCCGCGCGCCACCGGCGATACGCCTCGAGCTGGATTGTGAGCTGGTCGAACGTGAAAGGCTTCACGAGGTAGTAGACGGCGCCGCCGCGCATCGCGGCGCGCACGGTCGCGACGTCCCGCGCCGCCGTGATGATGATGGCGTCGACGTCCTCGCCCGCCTCGCGCAGCGAGCGGAGGAGCGCGATCCCGTCCTCGTCCGGAAGGTAGACATCGAGGAGCAGAAGGTCCGGCTTGAGCCGGGCGACGGCGGCCCGCGCCTCAGCCGCCGTGTGCGCCTCGCCGATCAATTCGTAGCCGGCCACACGCGTCACATGGGTCGCGTGGATCCTCGCCACCCGATAGTCGTCGTCGACCACGAGGGTACGGATCATCCCTGAGCTCCTTCTTCGTTGACCGCCGCCGGCACCGGAATCCACACCTCGAACCGTCCGCCCGGTCCGGCGAACACGTCCATCGTGCCACCAGAGCGGTGGACGATCCTCGCGACGAGTGCGAGGCCGATCCCGCGGCGCAGTCCCGTGGGCGAGCCAACCTTGCCGTCCTTCGTCGTGTACCCGTCCCGGACGACGTCGTCGATCGCCTCGGCTGGCACGCCCGGCCCGGTGTCGGTCACCGAGATGAAGATGCCGGAGGAGTCGTCGAGCTGGAGCGTGACGGTGCGGGGCTGTGGCTGGGGGACGACGGCGTCGATCGCGTTGTCCAAGAGGTTGCCGACGATCGTGAGCAGGTCCTGGGCGCCGAGGAACGGCTGGCGGAGCCGTGAATCGTCTGTGATGGAGAGCTGGACGTCCTGCTCTCCTGCGATCGTGATCTTGGCGAGGATGAGGGCCGCGAGCTCGGGCGGCTCGACGCGCGCGCGGAGGCCCTCTCCGAGCGAGCGGGACGTGTCCGAGACGCCCGAGATGAATGTCCTCGCCTGATCGACGTCGCCGAGGTCGAGCAGCCCGCTCACGACATGCAGGCGATTCGCGTACTCGTGCTCTTGCGCGCGGAGGGCCTGGATGAGCCCTTCCGTGGACCGAAGGTCGCGGACGAGCGCCTCGACTTCCGTGCGGTCGCGGAGCGTGACGACGGCGCCGACGCTCCGCCCCCCGACGCTCACCGGCATGCGGTTGGCCACGAGCAGGGCATCCTCGGTCAGCACCGTCTGGTCCGCTCCCGCTGCCTTGCCCGTCAGGATGTCCCGCAGGCGGCCGGCCGGCAGGACTTCTTCGATGGGCTGGCCGAGCGCGTTGCCTTCCACGCCCAGCAGGCGGCGGGCCTCGCTGTTGATGACCGTGATGCGGTCGTCGTCGTCGAGCCCGATCATCGCCTCGCGGATGCCATGAAGAAGCGCCTCCCGGTCCTGGAGGAGCGAGCTGATCTCAGCGGGCTCAAGCCCGAAGGTGGCTCGCTTGATGGCCCGCGCGAGCAGCACGGAGCTCGCCGTGCCGATGAGCAGGACGAGGGCCGAATAGCCGACGATGAGCCCGGCCTCCTCGCCGATCGCTGTATCCACCGCGGCCTCGAGGATGCCGACGGAGACTTGGCCGATCACGTTCCCCTCGGCGTCGCGGATCGGCGCCTTCGCGTTCGCGGAGAGTCCCAGGCTGCCGGGGTCCATTCCCACGTGCGTCTGCCCGTCGAGGGCGGCCACGGGTTCTTCGAGCTGCCGGCCGATGAGCGCCGGGTTCGGGTGGGAGAAACGGATGCCGTTGCGGTCGGCGACGACGACATAGTCGGGATGCGCCTGGTTCCGGACCTCCTCGGCGATCGCCTGGATCCGCTTGGAGGGATCTCCCGTTTCGAGGCCGGAGGCGATCTCGGGGATCTCGGCGACGGTCGTCGCGATCCCGAGGGCGCGGAGGCGGTATTGGTCGTCGAGGGTCTGGCGCAGGATCCGGCTCGTCACGAAGCCGCCGAGCGCCACGGTGAGCAGCAGGATGCACAGCGTCCAGGCGAGGATCTGCGAAGCGAGTGGCCGTGCGCGCCACCACGAACGAGCGAGTTTCACGGGGTTCTCACCAGACGATCAAAAGGCTCAAAACCTGAATGAAAGCTAAGAACCCTCGCAATCCGCGCAACTCTGGCTGCATCGTCGCGGCCCTTTCTATGGTTGGTGAAGCCACTGTGATTCAGCTCACCGGGGCCTACAGAAAGGATCCCGCAGAAGGCGACGTCGAGGCAAATTCTCCATCGGCCCCGAGCCGTATGGCGCCCGATTGAACCGACGTCTGCGGGACCGAAAACCCGAAGCTGCAATCCACAGGTTTTTTGCACTGAAAGACGCTGGCGTCTTTCCCGAAAGACAGAGAGGTCTTCCCAGATGGGTGACAATCCAATTCGCCCGCCCGCCGCCCGAGAGGGGGCTGACGAGGCGGCACGCATTGAGATCGCCGGGCTGGCCAAGCGCTACCTCACGCCCAAGGGCGAGACGTTCACGGCGATTCGCGACGTGACGCTGACCATCGAGCCCGGGCAGTTCTGCTCGATCGTGGGCCCGACCGGCTGCGGCAAGTCCACGACGCTCGCCCAGGTCTCCGGCCTCGAGAGGCCGAGCGCAGGCTCCGTCAAGGTCGGCGGCCACATCGTCGACGGCATCACGAACGGCGTGAGCTACATGTTCCAGGCCGACGCCCTCTTCCCCTGGAAGAGCGTGCTCAGCAACGTCATGATGGGCCCTATCCTCGTCGGCACGCCGAAGCGCGAGGCCACCGAGCTCGCACGGGACTGGCTGCGTCGGGTTGGCCTCGCCGGTTTCGAGGACCGCTATCCGCACCAGCTGTCCGGCGGCATGCGCAAGCGCGTCGCGATGGCCGCGGCGCTCATCAACAACCCGCGGATCCTCCTCATGGACGAGCCATTCGGCGCGCTCGACGTCCAGACGAAGGCCATCATGCAGAACGAGCTGCTCCAGCTCTGGGAGGAACTGCGCCCCTCGGTGCTGTTCATCACGCACGACCTCGACGAGGCCGTCGCGCTGTCGGACCGGGTCGTCATCATGACGAGCAGCCCGGGATCGGTCAAGGACGTCTTCGACATCGATCTCCCGCGGCCGCGCGGCAACGTCCAGCAGATCCGCCACGAGGAGCGCTTCCTCGAACTCCAGGAGCAGATCTGGGAGTCCCTCAAGGATGAAGTGACCCGCGCCTACGCGCGAACGGCAGGTGCAGCATGACAACTCTCACGCAGGGCAACGCGCGCGGCGAAGCCCGCAAGGCCGAGCAGCCGGCGGCCGAGATCGCGGCCAAGGCGCGCCGCGCCAACCAACGCCGCAAGGTGTGGATCTGGGTCGGAAGGGTCGCTCTCGCCGTCGTCATCATCGGCGGGTGGCAGCTGTGCACCAACGTGAAGCCCGACGGCAAGCACCCTTTGGTTGACCCCTTCTTCTTCGGCATGCCGACGCAGATCTGGGACAGCCTCGTGGCGCTCTTCACCAACACGGAAGATGCCTCCTTCGGCTCGATCTGGGAGAACATCTGGGTCACGGGTCAAGAAGCGATCCTCGGCTTCCTCCTCGGAACGGGGGTGGGAATCGTGCTCGGCCTGCTCCTCGGCTCGAACAGGTACCTCTCCGCAGTGGTCGGCCCGTACATCCGGATCGTCAACTCGATCCCCCGCATCATCCTCGGCTCGATCTTCATCGTCGCCTTCGGCCTCGGAACCTTCCCGAAGGTCCTGCTCGCGGCCGTGCTCGTGTTCTTCGTCGTCTTCTTCAACGCCTTCCAGGGCGTCCGCGAGGTGGACCAGAACCTCGTCGCGAACGTCAGGGTGCTCGGGGCGTCGCCGTTCCAGGTCGCGATGCACGTGACTATCCCGTCCGCCATGACGTGGATCATCGCGAGCCTCCACACGGCCTTCGGATTCGCGATCATCGGCGCGCTCGTGGCCGAGGTGCTCGGTGCGCAGCAGGGGCTTGGCCTCATCATTAGCCAAGCTCAGGGGAAGTTCGACCCAGACACTGTCTTTGCGTGCATGATCATCATCGCGGTCATCACGCTCGTGGCCGAATTCCTCATCGGACTCCTCGAGCACACGCTCCTCAAATGGCGGCCCCCGAACAAGTCCGAAGCCCAAACCATCTGACCCCAGATATCTGTCCCCCAACAATCCAATTCCCCAATTGATCAACAAAGGATGCGTAAAACAATGATGAAGCGCACTATCTTTGCCGTCGCCGCCGTCGGCGCCGTAGCGCTCAGCCTCACCGCGTGTGGCAGCTCCGGCAGCCCCGCCGCGGGAGCGGGCACTTCGGGTGCCTCCGGCCCGATGCCCACCGTGAAGATGATGATCGGTGGCATCGACAAGCAGATCTACCTCCCCTACAAGCTCGCAGAGCAGCTCGGCTACTACAAGGAGCAGGGCATCGACATGCAGCTCTCCACCGAGCAGGATGGCGGCGTCGGCGCGGAGGACGCGATGGTCTCCGGCCAGGTCGACATGTCGGGCGCGTGGTACAACCACACGTACGACTTCCAGCTCCAGGGCAAGGACATCATCAGCGTCGTCCAGCTCTCGGGCGCTCCCGGCGAGCGGATCATGTGCAGCCCCAAGGCCAACGTCCACTCGCCCGCGGACATCAAGGGCAAGAACATGGGCGTCACGGACCTCGGTTCGGGCACGGACACCCTCACGCAGTTCATCGCGTCGAAGGCTGGGCTCAAGTCCGGCAAGGACTACAAGACCGTCAAGGCGGGCGCCGGCGCAACCGCGATCGCTGCGATCAAGAACGGCCTGGCCGACTGTGTCATGACCACGCAGCCCACCGTCACCGCGCTTGAGAGCCAGGGTGTCGCGGAGTCGGCGATCGACCTCGCCACGACCGACGGCGCCACGAAGGCCGTGGGCGGCAACTGGCCGGCCGCGAGCATCATCGCGAAGAAGGAATGGGTCGACGCCAACAAGGACACCGTCCAGAAGGTCGTCAACGCCATCGTCAAGACGATGCACTGGATTGCCACGCACTCCGCTCAGGAGATCGCGGACAAGCTGCCCTCGGACTACACCACGAACAAGAACATCACGAAGGCGGATTACGTCAAAGCCCTCACGGCGGACAAGGGGCAGTTCCTTCCCGACGGCCTGATGCCGGCGGGCGGCCCGAAGACGATCGCGGACATGTTCACGACGCTCGGCAAGGACGTCTCGAAGATCAAGTACACCGACACCTTCGACATCAGCTTCGCCACGAAGGCGAACCAGACGCTCGGCGAGAAGACCACGACGACGCCGGCCGGCGCTGACGGCTAACTCCGGCGTCGCCTAGAACCCCCGGGGTGCGGCTCCCGCTCAGCCCGGGGACGCAAAGGCGGGCCCGCAGGACAACCTGCGGGCCCGCCGTCGTCTGTTTCGGGGGCGCACCATCCGGTCGTCACCTCTGGTGGGTGCGTCGTCGTTTGGTGGTCACCTCTTGAACGGGGGGGCGGTCAGCCCTGGTCTATGTGGCTCATGTCCCCGTAGCGAGAGCCGACGACGGCGCCGCGCGGCACGGCGGCTTCGAGCGCCGCGAGCTCGTCGGGAGTGAGCTCGACGTTCAGCGCGGCGGCGTTCTCCTCGAGGTATACGACGCGCTTCGTGCCGGGGATCGGCACGATGTCCTCGCCCTGCGCGAGCACCCATGCGAGCGCGATCTGGCCCGGCGTGACGCCCTTGCGCGCCGCGATCGCCTCAACCTGGGCGACCAGCCGGAGGTTGGCCTCAAGCGCCTCCCCCTGGAACCGCGGGAAGTAGCGCGAAGCCCGCGCGTCGCCGTCGTGCGCCATCGACTCCGCGGTGAGCCGCCCCGTGAGGATCCCGCGGCCCAAGGGGGAGTAGGGCACGAGTCCGATCCCGAGCTCGCGGATGGTGGGGAGGATCTCGTCCTCGAGGTCGCGCGTGAAGAGCGAGTACTCCGTCTGGAGAGCGGTGATCGGGTGGACGGCGTGCGCGCGGCGGATCGTCGACGCCGAGGCCTCCGAGAGCCCGAGGTGCCGCACCTTGCCCGCCGCGACGAGCTCGGCCATCGCGCCCACGGTCTCCTCGATCGGGACGCTCGGGTCGACGCGGTGCTGGTAGTACAGGTCGATGTGGTCCACGCCGAGCCGCTGGAGCGACGCGTCGCACGCGGCGCGCACATACTCGGGGCTCCCGTCGATGCCGAGGCGCTCGCCGCTCGGGCCGCGCTTGTTGCCGAACTTCGTGGCGAGCTGCACCTCGTCGCGGCGGCCCGCGATCGCGCGGCCCACGAGCCGCTCGTTCGTGAACGGGCCGTACATGTCCGCGGTGTCGAGGAGGGTGATGCCGAGGTCGAGGGCGCGGCGGATGGTGTCGAGGCCTGAGGCCTCGTCCGGCGCGCCGTAGAACTCGGACATGCCCATGCAGCCGAGGCCCATGGAGGAGACGGTGAGCGGAGAGGCGATGCCAAGGGTTCTGGTCATGGCTCCAGCCAACCCCTTAGAGTGCGCTCTAAGTCAAGCCCCTGCGCTCGCGGACTAGCGACGCCTGCGGCGCACCGCGACCGCGAGTCCCGCGGCGGCGACGGCGATCACGGCGAGGATGCCGAATCCGGTCACGGGCTGGCCAAACCACCCGTCCCACGCCCCCGCGGCGGGCGCGATGAGGGCGGCCGGGACGATCCCGCACGCGAGGCCCCCGGCGGTGACCGCGAGGCGCGCCCCGCGGCCCGCGCGGTCGGACGGGGGTGCAGCCTCCCGACTCAGCCAGTCTTCGCCGACCGCCCTCACCGCGCGCGCCCCATACACGACGACGTGCGCGATCACGAGGACGAGCCACACGAGAAAGCTCACAACGTGGATCCGCAGGAGGATGTCCGGCGCGGGGCCAGTGACGGCGAGCGCGATCCCGCTCCCGATGACGGCGAACGTCGACGCCATGAGGACCGGGGACAGCACCCGCATGAGGAGCCGCGGCGGGCCCTTGCGACGGTACGCCGCGTCGCGCGCGTAGT
This sequence comes from Sinomonas terricola, assembly GCF_034931225.1. NCBI lineage: Bacteria > Bacillati > Actinomycetota > Actinomycetes > Micrococcales > Micrococcaceae > Sinomonas > Sinomonas terricola. The sequence continues at coordinate 929,215 of NZ_JAYGGQ010000001.1, read as the reverse complement.
AGCGGACGAACCGCCAGCCCGTGCTCGCGGTCTTGACCGCCACGGGACCCGCGAGGAGCACGCCGACCACGAAGTGCCACAGCATGAGCTCGCGCAGGAGGGCGACCGTGACGATTTCCGCGGCGAACAGGACGAGCAGGACAGCCCCGGTCAGCGCCGTGAGCCGCTCGTTGGCGACGGCCCCGGAGCCGTTCCGCTTCGCCCGAGCGGGGCGCGCGTTCACCCGTCCCCGAGAAGCGAGCGGTACAGCTCGATCTTCGTCTCGACTGCGTTCAGGTTCTCGGTGACCTCGGCGAGCTGTGCGAGGACCCGCTCGCGGTGCGCCTCGAGGAGCGCCAGGCGCTCGCGCTCGTTGCCGTTGCCCGCGCGCACAAGCTCGGCGTACCGGCGCACCTCCCGCACGGGCATCCCGGTCGCCCTGAGGCGCGCGACCATGAGGATCCCCGTGACGTCCTGATCCGAGTACTCGCGCCGCCCCGATGGGCTGCGGTCCACGTCGTGGAGCATGAGCCCATCGCGCTCGTAGTAGCGGAGGGTGTGCGCGCTCAGCCCGGTGCGCTCGGCGACTTCGGCAATGGTCAGGCCCATGCTTCACTACTCTGGCCCCTCGGGAACACTTCGGCAATCGCCCCATTCAGGCGCGCCATCGCTGCTGACACAATGGCCGCATGCGCACCTTCGGCGTGGAGGAAGAGCTGCTCATCGTGGACCCGGCGACGGGCCAGCCGGCAGCCCTCGCTGACCGCATGCTCGCGGTCACGGGCAGGCCGCCGGACATGGTGCGCGAGTTCAAGCTCGAGCAGATCGAGGTCCAGACGCCGCCGTGCCGCGACCACGACGAGCTGCTTGAATCCCTCTTCGCGGGCCGCCAGCTCGCCGACCGCGCCGCTCGACGGTGCGGGGGTCGCGTCGTCGCGCTTGCGACGTCCCCCCTGAGCAGCGCCACGACCCTCACCCCCGACGAGCGCTTCGCGCACATGGACCACGAATTCCGCCTCACCGCGCGCGAGCAGCTCACGTGCGGCCTGCACGTGCACGTGGGCGTCGCCTCGCCGGACGAGGGGGTGGCCGTGCTCGACAGGATCCGCGAGTGGCTCCCGCTTTTCGCGGCCCTGAGCGCGAACTCGCCGTTCTGGTTCGGCGTCGCGACGGGGTACGCGAGCTACCGCACGCAGGCGTGGAACCGCTGGCCGTCCTCCGGCCCGCAAGAGCTGTACGGGAGCGTCGCGGCCTACCGCGAGCGGATCGCGGCGATGATCGCGACGGGCTCGATCTTCGACGAGGCGATGGCCTATTTCGACGCCCGGCTCTCCAGGAACCACCCCACGGTCGAGGTGCGCGTGCCCGACGTCCCGCTCGTCGCGGGCGATTCGGCGCTTCTCGCCGTCCTGATCCGCGCCCTGGTCGAGACGACCGCGCGGGAAGCGGCCGACGGCGTCGCCCCCTTGGGCACGCCGGTCGCCGTCTTGCGCCTCGCGGCGTGGAGGGCGAGCCGCTCGGGCCTCGACGCCGACCTCGTGCACCCGGTCGATGGCGTTCCCGTGCCCGCGGGCGCCGCCGTCGAGGCTCTCATGGCGTATATCGCCCCGGTGCTGCGAGACGGGGGCGAGTACGCGCGGACCGAGCTCGCCGTCGCCGAGCTCCTCGCGCGGGGCCCCGGTGAACGCGCGCAGCGCGAAGCGGCCGGCCGAGGAGGGCTCGCGGCGGTCGTGGCCATGGCGATCTCGCGTACCGCTTCGCCTGCCGGCGGCTGGGACGACGGCGCGCGAGCCACCTTGAGCGTCGTGCCGCGCGTGTAGGGTGGGTCGTGCCTCAGCCCCGCAGGAGGCGATGCAGCATCGCCCGGTACGCGACCGGGGCGATCCACGAGGCCACGAGGCCGACGGCGGCAGGGAACCTCCCGAGGCCGAACTCTTGGACCCAGCGGACGGTCGCGCCGTCCGAAGTACCCTCGCGGCCGTGCCCGACGGTACGACCATACTCAACCGTGAGGTCCACGAATCCGCGAATGAGCTTCCCCGACTTGACGATGAACACGTGGCCAGGAGACCCCGGAGCCGGGGGCGAGATCTCCTCGACCGTCATGATGTCGTTGAAGCCCACGCGCCCCAGCGTCGTGCAAGCCACAAACCGATGGCCGGGCTGCAGCTCCTCGGCCGGCGCCATGCCGTGCGTGATGTGCGTGAACGGGATGAGACGGTCGTGGGCCCGGAGATCGAGGATCCGGGCCCACGCCTCAGGGGGAGGCAGCGGCGTCTTGAGCTTCAGCTCGAATCGCGTCAGGTGGCCACGGGTTGGGCGGGATGTGGCCACGGGTTGGATCCGTTACCCGCGCAGCGCCTGCTCGAGGTCCCCGATGAGGTCCCCGACCTCCTCGAGGCCCACGCTCAGCCGCACGACGCCGTCGCCCAGCCCGATCGCGGCCCGCCCCTCGGCACCCATGGCGCGGTGCGTCGTCGTCGCCGGATGTGTGATGAGGGACTTCGAGTCGCCCAGGTTGTTCGAGATGTCGATGATCCGCAGGCCGTTGAGGAGGCGGAACGCGGCGTCCTTGCCCCCGCCGTCGGGCGCGTTGAGCTCGAACGTGAGCACGGTCCCGCCGGCGCTCATCTGCTTGCGCGCGAGCTCGTACTGCGGGTGGGACGCGAGGAACGGGTACTTGACCCAGCTGACCTCGGGCTGCGCCTCGAGCCACTCGGCGATCGCGAGGGCGCTCGCCGACGAGTGCCGCACGCGCAGCCCCATCGTCTCGAGTCCCTTCGTGAGGACCCACGCGTTGAACGAGCTGAGCGACGGGCCCGTGTGCCGCATGAGCTGCTTGACCGGGCCGTCGATGTAGTCCTTTGGCCCGAGGATCGCGCCCCCGAGCACGCGGCCCTGGCCGTCGATGTGCTTCGTGCCCGAGTACACGACGACGTCCGCGCCGAAGTCGAGGCTCCGCTGCAGGAGCGGGGTCGCGAAGACATTGTCGACGACGACGGTGGCGCCCGCTGCGTGCGCGAGGTCCGCGACGGCCTGGATGTCGACGAGCTCCTGCATGGGGTTCGACGGCGATTCGAAGAACACCGCGGTCGTCGGGACCGAGAGCGCCTCGCGCCATTGCTCGAGGTCAGGTCCGTCGACGAAGACCGTCTCGACGCCCCAGCGCGGGAGGATTTCGTTGAGGATCACGAAACACGAGCCGAAGAGGCTCCGGGCGGCCACGACGCGGTCGCCCGCGGCGAGCAGCGCCCCGAGTGCCGTGAAGACCGCGGACATGCCGGACGCTGTCGCGAAGCACGCCTCGGTGCCCTCGAGCAGCCGAAGCCGCTCCTGGAACGTGGCCACGGTCGGATTTCCGTACCGGGAGTAGACGAAGCGCTCGTCCTCGCCCGTGAAGGCACGCTCGGCGGCCTCCGCCGACTCGTAGACGAAGCCGGAGTTGAGGAACAGCGCCTCGGAGGTCTCCTGGAAGTTGGTGCGGTCGAGCCCGCCGCGCACAGCCTTGGTGTCTTCGCTCCAGCTGGCGGCGTTGATGTTGAAGGTCACTGACTTACTCTTGTCCTACGTTCGTGGGGAGACCCCGGTTCTTCCAGCCGTTGACGTTGCGCTGCCCATCGGGGCCCGGGACGCCTTCGAAGCCCTCGGTCACGTTGTATGCCGTGAATCCGAGGTTCGTCGCGGCGGCCGCGGCGGCCGCGGAGCGCTGGCCCGAACGGCACAGGAACAGGAGCTCGGTGCCCCTGTCCTCGGGGCCCTGGAGTTCGAGCTCCATGATGAAGTCCGGGTTCGGAATTCCACCCGCGAAGACCCACGGGATGAAGAGCGGGTCGTTGTCGGTCTGCCGCGTGTCCGGGATGCCGATGTGCGCCCATTCCTCCTCGGTGCGCACGTCCACGAGGACGGCGGAGCCGGACTTGAGCTTCTTCCACGCCTCGTCGGGCGTGATGTCTCCCGCGTAGCTCACGCGTGCCCCTCCCCGTCGTATTCGCCGTCGCTGCCAATGCCTTCGGCCAGGTCATCCACCGCCGAGGCGACGGCCGCGTCCGCGCGCGCCACGGCGTGGGGGAGGATCACGGCTTGGGCCACGATCACGTCGGTGCCGTTGAACGTCGCGGCGGGGCTTCCGTGCAGCACGTAGCCGTCGGCGAGGGCCTGGGAGATCCGGGCGCAGAATTCGCGCGTGTCGGGGCCGGTCAGGAGCCGGTAGGCGAGGCGCTCTTCGGAGGGGGTCGCCGGGGCGGCGGGATCGTTGAGCGGCGTGGCGGCCGGCTCTCCCGTGTCAAGGGCAGTGTCGGACATGGCGGGCTCCTTCTGGCTTGCGTATCGAACGTCGAATGGCCGAGTCGTCACCTGAGGCACCCCGCCGGACGGAGGGTTGCCGGCCAGCATGTCAGGGCAGTGCGACGGGGAGGGTGGCTCCGCCGTCGCGCGCTGGCGCTCGTTACTCTTCGTTGAACGTAGCATGCACCGCTGGGGCCAGCCATGGGAGGGCGGTAACGATTGGCAATATCGGCCCGCCGCCCGCTCAGTACCGCCAAGAGGCGAGGGGACGACGGCGGGAGGCTCCGCCGTCGTCCCCCCGCCTTCCGCCGGGCGTCAGTGGAGCACGAGCTGCCCGAGCACCGCGGCCGCGATGAAAGACGCACTGTAGGTCACGAGGGCCACGATGATGATCTTCCAGCTGAGCGACTTGAGGGCCGCGACGTCGCGGCCCAGCGTGAGGCCGATGAGCGTGAGCGACGGGAGGCCCACGAGGGTCGAGTCGAGGTGCTGGGTGATGCCGGCGATAAATCCGGCCGTCGGCATGAAGGGAGCTGAGACGATCGTTGCGAGGGAGAGGACCCACACGCTCGACGGGACGGACGGCAGCAGCCTGGCCAGGGCGAAGGAGACCCCGGTGAGCGCGAGCAGCACGACGACGCCGAGGATGTCCTCGGGGTGGAAGGACTTCGTGCCCACGGCGTTCGTCACGAGGGCGATGACGCCCATGATCGCGTAGGCGAAGACGAGCGTCCGCGGACTCGTCCTGACGGTCGGATCGTTCTCCACCGCGACCGGCGCCTCGCCCTCCGAGGCCGCCTCGGTCTCCACGGCGAGCTTCCGGAGGGACTTGCCCTCGTCGTTCCGGCCGAAGACGCGGCTCCAGAAGCGGTAGAGGGCGCGGCCCAGCGGCAGGGAGAGGAACACGCCCGCGTAGAAGCCCACGATGTTGGTCACGAGATTGGAGAGGGCGGCGAGCGCGGCGATCTCGCCCGCGTGCTGGGGGTAGAGGATCGACAGCGCGCCCACGCCGCCGAGCATCATCGAGGCCGAGCCGAGGCCCAGGCCGAGGGCGAGGGCGCGCGGGTCCAGGATGCCGAGGTTGCCGATCGTGCCGGCGAGCAGCGAGATGAAGACGGCGCCGAACAGGCTCCCGAGGAGCCACACCGAGAAGACGCCGCGGTATTCGCCCGAGCGGACGCCGAAGCGCTGGAGGGCGTAGGCGAGGAAGGACTCGCGGTCGATCGACCACGTTGCCCCGATGGCCACGCGCCCGAGGCCGAGGGCGACGGCGATGGGCAGTGCCAGGATGACGGTGCCGAAGATGTGCCCGGCCTCCTGGAGCACGACGGCCGGCCCGATCTCGGTGATCTTCGCGAGCGACGGCCCGATCCCGAGGCCGAGCCGGGCGAGGAAGACGATGATGCCGATCTCGAGGAGAAGCGTCGCGACGGCGCGGCTCGACGCGGACAGCCGCCGCACGCGCTGTGTGCCGACGATGCCCCCGATGATGACCGCCCAGATGATGGGGAGCAGCACGAGGGCGGCGGGGCCGATCTGGAACTTGTACGTTCCGATGAGCACCGCGACGACCGAGATGACGGCGGACACGACGATGACGGTCGTCCAATGCCCGCGCGTGATCCCTCGGGTGGATGTCTCTGAGGCCTGATCGAGGACCTGCGCTGGGGCGGTGGCGGGGGTGTCGGGGGTCTGGCCAACCGTCTGGGGCTGTTGAGCCATGTGATCACTGTCCTTTGGGAAGCGCATCGTTGCGCTCGTTTCTGTATACCAAATAACTCTAGGCTGTTCGCGCTGAGATGTAAATCACGTGCAGATTCTAGGTCGGCAGCTCGAACATAGGTATACCAAAGAACCGATGGCATGCCACCGTGGCCCGAAGCGGCTTTCGGCGACGCGAAGCGGCCGCCGCCCCCGCGCCCCGCGCGGGCGTCAGGTGGGGTCAGAACCCGCGCGCGGTGCCCAGCGTGCGCGCGAGCATCTCGAGACGGCTCACGTGCCGGCTCACGGCCTCGTTCACCAGCACGAGGTCGACCCCATGGGTTTCAGCGAAGGCGCGATGGGTGCTGGACGAGCGCATGAGGTCGGCGGCGGCGCGAGCGGCCTGCTCGGCCCGGTCGAGGGTGCGCTCGCAGGCTTCGAACGACGACGGCGTCTCCGCACCCAGGAGCCCCTCGATGCGGGCTTCGAGCGATGCGGCGGCGTCTCCCATCGCCTCGAGGCCGGCGGTCTTCGCTGCGACCCGCGTGCGCGCGAGCATGGGGAGGGCCTCGTCGAGGCTGAGCGGGCGGGCGGCAGGAGCCATGGCTGGTGTACCTCACGGTCGCGGTTCAGGGAGGTCGACGCTGACGCCGTGACGCTATCGGCTCGACGTGAAGGCGCGGGTCCGGGTGCGGTGAAGCCCGGATGAACGGTGTTTGAAGTCTGTCCACGGGCGCCTTGCGGTCGAGAAGGCGGCCTGAGGCCCCCTTTTCGACCGCAACGCGTCTCTCCCCGCGCGCGGGGTTAGCCGTGGCGGGAACTCAGTCTCAGCCGCCCAGTGTGTCGAAGCCGAGGCATCAGGCAACCCGGAACGACACGGCGTGGACTGCGTTGTTCCCGTAGCCCTGGCGGTTCCACGTGGGCGATTCCGGCTGGGTGCGACCGGCGAGATCCGTTGCCCGGGCTCGAACAGTTACATCGCCAGGCCGCTCAAGTCTCGCGCGCAGTTCCCACTGTTGCCAACTGTGCGGGCGGCGTTCGCCGACAAGCCGGGCGTCCTGCCATTCGGCACCGTTGACGCTGACCTCCACGCGGGCGATCGCGGCCGCCCCAGACCACGCGACGCCGCGAACGATGGTCTCGCCCCGCGGCAGGTCGGCCCCTTCGGTGGGCTCGATGATGAGCGATTTGACTCGCTGAAGGGTGACCGCATACGAGGCTCCCTCGACCTCGTACTGGTACGTCGTCGTCTGGAAGTGTCCAACGAAGGGATGATCCGTGAGTTCGATGGCGTGGAGCCACTTCACCGAGGCGACGCCGTACCACCCGGGCACGATCATGCGCAGGGGGAAGCCGTGCTGGATCGGGAGCGCTTCGCCGTTCATGGCGTAGGCGAGCAGGATCTCGCCGTCCCGGGCCGTGGCGAGGGACAGTCCGCGTTCGAACGAAACCTCTCCCGTCGAGCCGGAGACCGAGCCGTGGTCGGTACCCCGGAACACGACGTCGGTCGCCCCCGGCCGCACCCCAGCACGGTCAAGGACGACGGCGAGCGGGACACCTGTCCATTCGGCGGTGCTCACCGCCCCGCGCTCCCACTGCTCCCCGGGTGTCGCCGGCGACAGGAAACGGCGGCCGTTCCCAGCGCATTCGAGCAATACGGCGTGGGTCTCGGAGGGCAATCGGATCAGATCAGTCAAGCTCATGGCCAGCGGGCGCTCCACGAGACCCGTGACCTCGAGCTTCCAGGTGTCGGCATCAGAAGCCGGCACCTGGAAGTGATTGCGCACGTAGAAGTGCGCATTGGCTGTCACCGAATCGCCCAAGGCGCCGACGGGCGTCTCGCAGTTGAGCGGTTCCGCGCGGTGGATCAACATCTCACGCCGGCTGCGGGACGATCCGGATGTAGGGCTTCGGCTCCTTCCATTCTCCGAAGATCTCGCGGGCCTCGTCGTTCTTGACGGAGCCAGCGATGATGACGTCCTCACCTTGTTTCCAATTGACTGGCGTCGCGACACGGTGCTTCGCGGTGAGCTGGAGGGAGTCGACGACGCGGAGCACCTCGTCGAAATTGCGCCCTGTGGTCATGGGGTAGACGAGGATCAGTTTGACCTTCTTGTCAGGCCCGATGACGAAGACATTGCGCACCGTCTGGTTGTCCGCGGGCGTGCGGCTTTTGGCGTCCCCGGAGGTGGCTGCCGGAAGCATGCCGTACAGCTTCGCCACGGTGAAGTCGTCATCGCCGATCACGGGGTAATTGGGACGAGCTCCCTGCGTTTCCTCGATATCGGCGGCCCACCGTTCGTGGTCGGCTGTGGCGTCAACAGACAGGCCGATGATCTTGACGCCGCGCCGGTCGAATTCGGGCTTGATCTTGGCCATGTAGCCGAGCTCGGTTGTGCAGACGGGCGTGAAGTCCTTCGGATGCGAGAACAGCACTCCCCATGAATCGCCGAGCCATTCGTGGAAGTGGATATCTCCGGTGGTTGTCTTCGCGGAGAAATCGGGTGCGATATCACCCAGCTGCAGTCCCATCGTTTCCTCCTAAATTATTCACGGGACGCGTACTACGCGTTCGTAATCTGTACCGGCCATGTGTTCGCAGAGCGCCCTGCACGCACCGATCTTTTCGGCGAATCCCGGGTCGCGTTTCCATTGGGCCCGCGAGTCGGCGTCCTTCCACTCCGAGAAGGACAGAAACTCGCTGGGATTTGTCAGCCCCTGAAGCAGGCTCGCATCGACCATCGCTGGATGATGCTGGTGGGTCCACTCCAGGAACTCCCTCCAGCGGAGGACGAATTCCTCTTCCCGGCCCGGCAGCACCTGCCACCTTCCCGAGGCGTACGCGTCTGGCATCTGAAGTCACCTCCTGCGTTGTTTCCGCATTTCTGACGGTAGGGAAGCCTTGTTCCCCAACTGTTCCCCGCCTACCATCAGGTCGTGGTGACGTGTGTCATCGTCGTGCTGGGGTCTTTCCGGGTCGTGGTCGACGGCCGGCAAGTCCCCGACGATTCGTGGAAGCGGACCAAAGCGGCCGGGCTCGTCAAGATCCTCGCGCTCGCGGAAGGCCGGCAAGTGCACCGGGACGTCCTGGCCGACCAGCTCTGGCCCGATCTCAGCGGGCCGGCAGCCGGTGCGAACCTCCGCAAGGCGCTGCATTTCGCGCGGGCCGCGCTGGGCTCCCCCGACGCTGTGCAGGCGCGCGGCGACCTGCTGGTGCTGCTGCCCGACGCCGACGTCTCGATCGATGCGGAACGATTCGAGTCCGAGGGGCGAGCCGCACTCGCCTCATCGGCCGGGGTGGCCCCGGCCCTCGCCCTGTATGGAGGCGAGCTGCTTCCTGACGACCGATTCGCCGTATGGGCCGAGGCTCCACGCGACCGACTGCGTACGCTCTACCTGCGCCTGCTCAAGGCTGCGGGTCGGTGGGACGACGTGCTAAAGGCTGAGCCGACAGACGAAGAGGCCCACCGCGCGATCATGGTCAGGGCGCTCGGCGCCGGCGATCGCCAGAGCGCCATTCGTCAGTTTGAGCAACTCTGCCGCGAGTTGCGTGCCGATCTGGGGATCGGACCGAGTGCGGAGACGGTCGCGGTCTACGAGGAGGCAATAGCCGAGGACCGCCGGCGCGCGGAGCACCGTGCACGGGCGACGTTGGCGCGAGCGCTCATCGCGCTCAACAGGGGCGACCTCGACGAGGCCTCGTCATCTGCCAGGCGGGCGCGCGAGTTGGCCATTTCGGCGAATCTGGGCCGGGAAATAGGCGAGGCGAGCGCGGTGTTGGGGATCGCGGCGAACATGCAGAACCGATGGCCCGAGGTTTTCGAGGCGGAGTTCGAGGACTTCGCGCAGGGCGACTCCGCGCGAGCCGACTACGTGCTCGACGCCCAGCTGTGCCTCGCCGACTACTGCCTGTGCGGTCCTGACGGGCACCGCAGTATTGCGCAGCGCGCCGCGCGTCTTCGCACGGTCGCCGAGCAGACGGGTTCGCTTCACGGTCAAGCCATTGCGGAACTCTTGCTGGGGGTGGCATCGCTGTTCTCTGGTGACCTCGACGGGGCGCGGAGATTTCTTGAATCAGCCTTGGAGCTCCACCGACGGGCGGGAGCCAAGGCCGGTGAGATCCTCACGCGCCAGCGGTTGGCAGAGCTCGACGTCCTCCAGGACCGACGTCCCGACGCGGCCAGGGAAGCGAGCCGTGCGCTGACAGCCGCCGAGTCGACGTGGCTCGAGCCCCACCTCGTGGTTCGCCTCTACGGCGTGCTTGCCGGGGCAGCCCGGTCTCCGGCTGAAGCCGTCCGCGTTATCGAGCGAGCCGACGCTGCCCTGGCCGGCAGGAGCGTCTGTTCGCCGTGCTCGATGGGCTATCACGTGGCAGCCGCGACGAGCTACGCCCTCGCGGGGCGACTGGCCACCGCCCGCCGTCGGCTCGCCACTGCTGAACAACTCGCTGGCATGTGGCCCGGGGGCCCTTGGCACGCCGCCCTCTGGGAGGCGAGGGCCGTCCTCCGTCAGGCTGAGGGTCACGACGATCAGGCCAACGCCCTGTTCCGGGAGGCCGCAGCTGGCTTCGCGGAGCTTGGAAGGCCCCTCGATGAGCTGCGTTGCCTGACCCGCGCCGAGCGGAGGCCCTCGCTCGCGACGAGCGGAACGCCTCTTGCCGGCTAAACGCTGGCGCGCGACCGATAGGCGCCGGTCCGCGCAACGTTCACGTGTGGACTACGTGTAGCCGTTCTCCATGAGGTGGTTCGGGAGGCGGTTGCCGGGGGCCCGGCCGCGGATCTCGAGAAGCTCGTGCGCGTGGGCCCAGAGGCGCTTGTCTTCGTCTGAGACGGGGGTCCAGGGCGGGATCGGCACGGCGGTTCCGCTCTCGTCCCGGGCCACCATGACGGTGAGGCAATAGGTCGTGAGCTTGAGCTCGCCGCCCTTCGGGCTGCCCGAGCGCACGTGGACGGCAACGTGCATTCCCTTGCGGCCCGTGTAGACGAGCCGGGCCTCGACCTCGACGACGTCACCGATGAGGAGCGGCCGATAGAAGCGCACGCCGCCCGAGAACACCGCGACGGTGTCGCGCCCGCAGTACCGCGCGGAACACACGTAGGCTGCCTCGTCGATCCACTTCATGACGGTGCCGCCGTGCACTTTGCCGCCCCAGTTCACGTCCGTCGGCGCGGCGAGGAACCGCAGGACGACGCGCTCGCCGGTTCCGGCGTCCGTGTACTCCTGGCGGCCCATCGCCTTCACAATCTCGTCGCGCACCCCGATGCGGGCTATGGCGTGCTGTTCGGCCTCGCGCTCGGCATCCGTGCGGGGGGTGAACTTGGGCACCTCGACGGGCCTGCCGTCGTCGCCCACTGCGACGAAGATCACGAGGCAGTCGCTGCGCATGGTCGGGGCGCCGCCTTTCGGGTCTCCGGACGAGACGACGGTGCGGATGTGCATCGAGGAGCGGCCGGTGTAGACGATCGCCGCGGTGACCTCGACCATGTCGCCCACGTTCACCGGGTCCGCGAAGTGAATGTTCCCCACGTAGGCCGTGACGCAATACGCCTTCGCCCAGCCGACGGCGGCCGCGTACGCGGCCTTGTCGACCCACTCGAGGACCGTGCCGGCGTCGACGGATCCGGAGTGGCCGACGTCGGTGGGCGCAGCGAGGAAACGCAGGGTGACCGTGGAGTTCAGAGCTGCCTTGGTGCTCTCGTGCATGGGGCCAGTCTCGCCCACGGATGCCCGGAGCCGCGATTGTGTCGCTGGACGTTTTCTTGCAGAATGCGTAAACTTGCAGAGTCTGCAAAAATCAAGCCGAACACGGCATCGGTTCCTCGAGAGATTCGGATCTCCTTCCCATGTCTAGCGCAGCCTCCCATCCTGGGGCACCCGGTGGATCCTCAAGCCCGGTGATGACCCACCGGCAGATCCTGCTTGTCATCTACGGCCTCATGGCCGGCATGTTCCTCTCGTCGCTCGATCAGACCATCGTCGGCACGGCGATCCGCACGATCGGCGACGACCTTCACGGCCTCGACCAGCAGGCCTGGGTCACGACGGCCTACCTCATCACGTCGACCATCGCGACGCCGATCTACGGCAAGCTCTCCGATCTCTTCGGCCGCCGCCCGCTGTACATCTTCGGCCTCGGCGTGTTCATTGTCGGCTCGCTGCTCTCGTCGTTCTCGACGTCGATGCTCATGCTCGCCGTGTTCCGCGCCTTCCAGGGCGTGGGCGCCGGCGCGCTCATGTCTCTCCCGCTCGCGATCATGGGGGACATCCTCGCGCCCCGCGAACGCGCCAAGTACCAGGGCTACTTCCTCGCGGTCTTCGCTGTCTCATCCGTCATCGGCCCGCTCATCGGCGGCCTCTTCTCGGGCGCGAGCCAGATCCTCTTCATCTCCGGCTGGCGCTGGGTCTTCCTCGTCAACGTGCCGATCGGCTTCATCGCGCTCGGCATGGTGCTCGCCTTCCTGCACCTGCCCAAGTTCCACGACCGCTCGACGGCGCGCATCGACTGGTGGGGCGCGACCTCCGTCATCGCGACGCTCGTCCCCCTCCTCCTCGTGGCCGAGCAGGGCCGCGAATGGGGCTGGACCTCGGCCGCCTCCATCACGTGCTACGCGATTGGCGCGATCGGCCTGGCCTCCTTCGTCATCGTCGAGACCGCCATGAAGGACGACGCGATCATCCCGCTCCGGCTCTTCCGCTCGAGCACGTTCTCGATGGCCACGGTCCTCGGCTTCCTCGTCGGCTTCGCGATGTTCGGCGCCATGCTGACCCTCCCGCTCTACCTCCAGCTCGTGACGGGCCTGACCCCGACCGAGTCCGGCTTCGCGACCCTCCCGATGGTCGGCGGCCTCATGGTCGCGTCGATCATCTCGGGCCAGATCGTCGCGCGGACCGGGAAGTACCGCATCTTCCCCATCACGGGAACGCTGTTCACGGCGTGCGGCTACCTCGTCCTCACGTTCATGACGATCGACAAGCCGCTCTGGTACCTCATGATCGCCATGTTCCTCATCGGCCTCGGCCTCGGCCAGCTCATGCAGTCGCTCACGCTCGCCACCCAGAACGCGGTGGACCCTCGGGACATGGGCGTGGCGACGAGCTCGTCCACGTTCTTCCGCCAGATCGGCGGCACGATGGGCACGGCCGTGCTGCTCTCGATCTTGTTCGCGGTCATGCCCGCGAACATCCAGACGGCGATGCAGAACAAGGACGACCTCACGACCGCCCTCGATACGGCACTCACTCCGTCCGTCGCGACCGATCCCGCGAACGCGGGCATCATGCAGCAGCTCTGGAACCCGATCGTGACGCCGGTCAAGCAGCAGGTGCAGGCGGGCCTCGACCAGGGTGCCGCCGCCGCGAAGCAGGCCGCCGACCAGGCCGTCACGCAGCAGGTCACGGCCGCCGTCCAGCAGCAGGTCGCCGCGGGCCGCGTCCCTGCCGCCGCCGCGCCGTCGGTCATCGAGCAGCAGGTCGCCGCAGCCAAGCCCGCGGCCGAGCAGAAGGCGCTCGAAACCGCCGCGCAGAAGGCGGGCGCCGCCGTCGTCGACGGTCGCCTCGTGGTGGACTACTCGAACCAGGCGCAGCGCGCGGCGATCGTGGACAAGCTCGTGCCGACCATGATCGATCAGCTCAAGAACGCAAAATCGGGGCAGTCGTCGACGGCCAGCACCTCGGATACGTCCTACCTCAAGGGCGCCGACGCGCGGCTCACGCGGCCGTTCATGGCGGGCTTCAATGCCTCGGCCGTAAGCATCTACTGGGTGGGCCTCGGCGTGATCCTGCTCGCGTTCATCCTGAGCTGGTTCTTCAAGACGCCGCCGCTGCGCCAGCGCTCCGCCCTTCAGGAGCAGGCCGACAAGCAGGGCACTCTCGACGACCTCGAGGTCTACGCCATGGAGGCCGCCGCCGAGGCGGGCTCGCCGGTCGGGCCCGACACCGGGTCGATCCGAGTCCACCGGCCTTGATCCAAGGCCCGGGGCCCGCACCACGCGGGGCCCCGGGCTTCCGCGGCACGACAGGAACCACCGTGAGCACCGACCCCACATCCCCCGATGACCAGCAGACCTCGCTGCGCGAGCGCAAGAAGCGCCAGACGCGCGAGGCGATCCACCAGGCTGCGCGCAAACTCGTCGCCGAGCGCGGCCTCGCCCATGTGACCGTCGCCGATATCTGCGCGGGCGCGAACATCTCCGAGCGGACGTTCTTCAACTACTTCCCCTCGAAGGCCGCCGCCGCGCTCGGCCTCCCGCCGGCGGCCATCACCGAGGAGCGAGAGCAGCGATTCCTCGCGAGCACGAACCCGCTCATCGACGACCTGTGCGAACTCGTGGCGGGCCTCGCCGGGTCGCGCAACGACGTCGTGCGGCTCAAGGAGCTCGTGAGCCACGAGCCCGACCTCCTGCGGGAGGTCCACCAGTGGGCCACGGGGCTGCGCGAGCAGGTCTTCCGCCTCGCCGAGAAGCGAACCGAGCCGACGAGGGCGCGCCTCGCAGTCACACTCGTCTATGCGGCGCTCGTGCTTCAGACCGACGTCTCGGCGCCTACCCGCAAGACCACCCCGGAGGAGCTCCGCGCGGCCGTGACCGCGCTGGTCTCCGTCGCGAACGACTAGCGTTCAGTCGCGGTCCGAGTCCCCGAACCCCGTGTGAGTGCGCCCCTCGCCGTCGGGGATGCCCGCGGCGCCTGCGGTGCCGAGGCCGATCCCGGCGATGCGCCGCCGTCGTTCGCGGTGGGCGGGCTCGGCCTGCCTCTCGTCGCTCTCGCGGGGATCGCGCAGCAGGAGGAAGTCCTGGTTGTGGCCGTAGTGCTCGTCCTGGTTGTAGCCCTCGTCGAGCGGTGCGTCCCGGTCGAAGGCGGCGAGGCCCGGGGGAGGAGCCACGCGATCGCTCGGTTCCGTGGGGGCAGGGTGTTCCATAAAGGCACCGTAGACGGACGACGGCGCCGCGCGCCAGAGGCGTCCGCGTCACCGCGCTTTCGGGGCGAAATGCGACGACGGCGACGCCGCGACGTCGTCCTTTGTCCGGCGCCGCGAGGCTATCCGCCCGGATTGCGCTCCCTGCGATGGCCGCCTTCCGCCGCCGCCGGCTCGAACCGCTGCGTCCCGAGAACCGCGAGCAGCTGCAGCTTCTCCTCCGCTTCGCTTCGGGGCTCGGCGGTGAGGACGAGGAGGGCCTGGGACTGGTCGTCGGTGAACAGCACCTGGCAGTCCAGCTCGATGGGGCCGACCTCGGGGTGGAGGAGCACCTTGTGATCGGCGAAGCGCTGGGCCACCTCGTGCCGCTCCCAGAGCTCGCGGAACTCCTCGCTTCGTTTGGCTAGCTCCGCCACGAGCTCGGCGGCGCGCGACCTGCCGCCCATGGATCCGTACGCCGCGCGGAGGCCCGCGACGAGCGCGCGGCTCTGCCGCGGCCGATCGTGCCCGGGGTAGCGCTGCCGCTCCGTCTCGGGATGCGCGAACCAACGGTAGCTCTCGTAGCGCTCCCACCCCGTCGCGTGGGAGTGATCGCCGAGGAGGGCAGAGGCCAGGGCGTTCTGGAGGAGTGTTTGGCCGAGATTCGAGATGACGAGCGCCGGGGTGTCGGAAAGCCGGTCGAAGACGCGCTGCAGCGCGGGCGCGACATGCTCCGACGCGCTCAGCCGATCAGGCACCGCATGACCCGCGGTGCGGTAGAGGTAGTCGCGCTCGTCGGCCGTGAGACGCAAGGCACGGCTCAGCGACGCGAGCATCTGCGTGCTCGGCTGGGGGCCGCGCTGCTGTTCGAGGCGCGTGTAGTAGTCGGTCGACATGAGTGCGAGCTGCGCGACCTCCTCGCGCCGGAGCCCTGCGGCCCTGCGCCGCGGACCCGCGGGCAGGCCGACGTCCGCCGGGCGCAGGGCTTCGCGCCTGCGGCGCAGGAACTCGGAAAGGGCTTGGCGATCCACGGGTCCATCTTGCCCTCGGGGCGCGCGGCGGGACCATAGGACTCCGAGTCCCCCGACAAGCGCTCTCTGGAAGCCGCTGCGAGCCGGCTGAAGACTCAGGACATGCGAATCAGTGGAAACACCATCTTCATCCCCGGAGCGACGAGCGGCATTGGCCTCGCCCTTGCACAGCGGCTCCACGAGGCGGGCAACACCGTCATCGTAGGCGGCCGGCGTGCCCAGCTCCTCGACGAGATCGCGGAGCGGCATCCCGGCCTCGACACCATCCAGATCGACACCGCGGACGCGGCGAGCATTGCGTCTGCCGCTGAAACTGTGATCGCCCGCCACCCGGACCTCGACGTCCTCGTGACCATGGCCGGCATCATGCGGATCGAGGACTGGACGAGCCCGGCGGGCTTCGTCGAGTCGGCGGAGCAGACGGTCGCAACGAATCTCCTCGGCCCCATCCGGCTCATCGGCGCCTTCATCGAGCACCTGCGTGCTCAGAAGGACGCGACGATCATGACCGTCTCGTCCGGCCTCGCGTTCGCCCCGTTGCGCGTGACGCCGTCGTACAACGCGACCAAGGCCGCCGTGCACATGCTGAGCGAGTCCGTCCGGCTCCAGCTCGCGGAGACGAACGTGAGCGTGCTCGAACTCGAGCCCCCGGCCGTGCGCACAGGCCTCCTTCCCGGTCAGGAAGGGCGAGTTCACGCGCTGCGCGCGCACGCGGTGGCAGCGCTGCACGAGGAGCTGCGGCGGGTCTGCCGCACGCGGATCGAGGCCGCCGAGGCCCTCACCGTGACGGCTGCGGAGCTCGCGGCTGCGCTGAACGTGGGCCAACGCAGTGCCCGGGCGATGGTGGACGAGTGCCTGACCCTCGCCGAGCCCGGTCTGGCTCCGGTCCTCGACGCCCTCCGAGACGGGCGGCTCACCCGCCGCCGAGCTCGGGCCGTCATGGACCTGGCCTGCATTGTCCCGCCGGAGGGAACGGAGGCGTTCTGCGCCGCCGCAGTCGACCTGGCGTGTCCCGACGATGCGTCGCGGGCCCCTAGCCCCGGGGCCTTGGGCCGGAGGCTGCGTCGTCTCGTGGAGGACTACACGACCGAACCCCTCGCCGCCCGGAAGGAGCGCGCCGCCGCGTTCCGACGTGTCGATCTCGAGCCCGGCAAGGACGGCATGTGCTGGCTCACCGCTCATCTGCCCCTTGAGGTCGGGGCCGCGATCGATACCCGGCTTGAGGCCCTCGCCCGCTCGCTCCAAGGCCCCGACGAAGTCCGCGGGATCTCCCAGTTGCGCGCGGACGCCTTTCGAGACCTGCTCCTGGACTCCGCCCTTCCCGTGTGCGGCCCGGCGGCCGTTGGCTCACCCGTCGCGCTAGCGCCCGCGGTCGGCTCGCCCGCAACAGGACGGCACCGCGCCGAGCCGGTCGGCGGCGCCGGGCCGATGGGAGGGGTCCGCACCGAGCTCGTCGTGACGGTTCCTGCCCGGACCCTCACAGGCGAGAGCGAGGCGCCGGGGGAGATCCTGGGCCACGGGCCCTTGGACGCCCCGACCGCTCGGCTTCTGGCGGCCGAGGCGGCGTCGTGGACGACCATGTTCGTCGACCCGCACAGCGGTGCCCCGCTCGGGCTCGGACGACGCCGTTACACCCCGTCCCTCGCGATCCGGCGCTTCCTCGGCGCCCGCGATCGCGTATGCAGGTTCCCCGGCTGTGACAAGCCAGCCCCTGCCACCGAGGCCGACCACACCACCGAATGGCAGCACGGCGGAGCCACGGATGCGACTAACCTCGCCCTGCTCTGCCGCGAACACCACCGTCTCAAGACCCTCGGCCTGTGGTCCGTCCGGCAATTTGATGAGCAAGAAACTCCACCCACCGAAACGTGGGAATTCCATCCCGATCGATCGCCCGCCAAATCACACACGCCACAGAGTGTGCCGTCCGGCGGCGTGCTCGAATGGACCTCCCCGACCGGGCGGCGATACGTCACCCACCCAGAATCTGACGCCCCGCCACCCTTCTGAGCCGGTGGCTTCAACACGACAATCTCTGATGAGGGGCAGCTGAATCCGATGGTGCGATGCACCGCTGGACCACCTCTGCTCGCTCGTTCATCGGTTGAGTCTTATGCTCGGCCCGTGTTGGATCGGCCAGCGATGCTTGGCACCGGAGGGACTGCCGGATGAGCGCCAAACAGTCGAGAATGCGTCGCGTGACGTTAGCCGAAATCGTTTATCGACCGCTCCGGATGGCGGTAGCCGCGCTGTGGCTTGTCGGGGCGGCCTTGGCGGGGGCCACAGCACCGATTGCTGCGGTGCGCCTCAACTTCCCGTCGGCGCTCGTCTTTGCCGTGGTGGCGGTCGCGGCGGTGATCCTCGCGGTGAGTACGCTGCGCGGCAGAAAATGGGCCTTGGCGATCGACGTGCTCGGGTGCGCAGGGCAGGTGCTCGGCGTCATCGGAACGGTGTGGGAGCTGGCCGATCCCGTCGGGACCGCCAAGTCCCTGGAACTTCAGGCGCTGGGTTTCGACCCCACGGTCGCGGTCGTCATCAATCTCGCGTACTCGGCTGTGGCATCTCTGCTCTTTGGATGGATGGCGTTCCGCTTCGTCGCCAAGCGCCGCGCCGCGCGACGAGCGGAACCCAGGGCTCCTCGCGAGTGAGCGCCTGGGAACTGGGCTGAGCCCGACTTTATGAACTGACCCCCACTTTCTGAACTGACACCGATGGCAGACCTCGGTCGGAGAGTTGCCCAAATAGACGACGGATTCTGCCAGCTGCACTCGACGGTCCTCGCACCTCGCCCCCTTCCAACCCCTTGGACGTCCTAGTAGATTTCAGGGTGACGTGGATCACCACCGGCGCGGGCCACGCGGGCCCGACCGCAGCGGAGAAGGGCGCGAGATGACGGTCACCGACGACTTCAGGCAGGCTCGCGACAGCCTTCTCGCCCTGAGCGAGAACTACGATGAGGCGCGTCGGGCCTTCGCCTGGCCACGCTTCGACGAGTTCAACTTTGCGACTGACTGGTTCGACGCGCTCGCGGCCGACCCGGAACGCGGCCAGCAGGCGGCGCTGATCATCGTCGAGCAGGACGGCACCTCGACCCGCCGCACGTTCGCTGAACTCGCCGAGGCCTCGCGGCGCGCGGCGACGTGGCTCCGCGATCAGGGCGTAGGCCGCGGCGACCACCTCATCATCATGCTCGGCAACCAGGTCGAGCTCTGGGAACTGCTGCTGGCAAGCATCAGGCTCGGCGCCGTCATGATCCCGACCACGACCCTCATGGGCCCGCGAGACCTCCAGGACCGAGTAGACCGTGGTGCCGCGCGCTGGGCGGCGGTCGGCGCGGCGCACCTCGCCAAGTTCGACGATGTCGAGGGCGCCTACACGCTCATCGCCGTGGGGCCGGCGGGGGCAGCGGCCGACGGCGCAGAGGGAGCGGCCGACGGTGCTGGGGCAGCGGACGACGGCGGGCGGCAGGGCGGCGTCGTCCGTTCGGGCCGCGCCGTGCTCGACTACGCGGAGGCCGCTCAGGCCAGCCCCGACTTCGCCCCCGAAGCGCCGACCCGCGCCGACGAGACGCTCCTGCTGTACTTCACGTCCGGCACGACGTCGAAGCCCAAGCTCGTCGAGCACACGCACACGTCCTACCCGGTCGGCCACCTCTCGACCGCGTACTGGATCGGCCTCGAACCCGGCGACGTGCACCTCAACGTCGCGTCGCCCGGCTGGGCGAAGCACGCGTGGTCCAACGTGTTCGCGCCATGGATCGCAGAGGCCACGGTGTTCATCTACAACTACGAGCGCTTCGACGCCGCGGCGCTCATGGACCAGATGGGTCGCCAACACGTCACGAGCTTCTGCGCCCCGCCCACGGTATGGCGCATGCTCATCCAGTCGGACCTGACCCGTCTCACGACCCCGCCAAGCAAGGTCGTCTCGGCGGGTGAGCCCCTCAACGCCGAGGTCATCGATCAGGTCAAGAAGGCGTGGGGCGTCACGATCCGCGACGGCTTCGGCCAGACCGAGACCACGGTCCAGGTCGCGAACACGCCCGGCCAGCCAGTCACCGCCGGTGCGATGGGACGCCCGCTGCCTGGCTACGACGTCGTCCTCGTGGACCCCGCGACAGGCGAGGAAACGGACGACGGCGAGCTGTGCCTGCGCCTCAACCCGCGCCCGGTCGGCCTCATGGCCGGCTACCACGGCGACCCCGAGCGCACGGCCGAGGCGTTCCGGGGCGGCTATTACCACACGGGGGACATGGCGCGGCGCGACGCCGACGGCGTCATCACGTACGTGGGCCGCGACGACGACGTCTTCAAATCCTCCGACTACCGGCTCTCGCCGTTCGAGCTCGAGAGCGTGCTCATCGAGCATCCGGCGGTCGCGGAGGCGGCCGTCGTGCCCTCGCCGGACCCCGTGCGGCTCGCGGTGCCGAAGGCGTTCGTGGTCCTCGCGCGCGGCTACGAAGCCGGCCCTGCGCTCGCGGAGGAGATCCTTCGCTTCGCCCGCGAGCA
The DNA here is from genome assembly GCF_034931225.1 of Sinomonas terricola. NCBI lineage: Bacteria > Bacillati > Actinomycetota > Actinomycetes > Micrococcales > Micrococcaceae > Sinomonas > Sinomonas terricola. Next base: position 908,822 of record NZ_JAYGGQ010000001.1, on the reverse strand, counting down.
CCTCGCGCCGTTCAAGCGCATCCGACGCCTCGAGTTCAGCGAGCTGCCCAAGACGATCTCGGGGAAGATCCGCCGCGTCGAGCTGCGGCACGGCGAGGAGGCCCGGCACGCCGGGGCCGGAGCCTCCCAGACGGCGGGGATCGAATACTCCGAGGCGGATTTCCCGGGCCTCAAGGACTAGCCATGGGCACCCCGCTTCCCCGCGATCCGATCGCCGAGGCCCGGCGAAATTGGGAGCGGCGCGGCTGGGGGGACGTCGCGGCGCCGATGGCCGCTATCACGGCGATCATGCGGACCCAGCAGATCCTCCTCGCCCGCATCGAGGAGATCCTGAAGCCGTTCGGGCTCACGTTCGCGCGGTACGAGCTGCTCGCGCTCCTGGGCTTTTCGCGGGACGGCTCGCTGCCCATGAGCCACGCGAGCGCGCTTCTTCAGGTCCACCCGACATCGGTGACGAACGCCGTCGACCGCCTTGAGCAGGCCGGGCTCGTCGCGCGGTCGCCGCACCCCACGGACGGGCGCACGACGCTCGTCGGGCTCACCGCGGACGGGCGGCGCCTCGCAGAACGTGCGACGGCGGCGCTCAACACCGAGGTCTTCGCCCACTCGGGCTTCACGGACGACGACGTCGAGCAGCTCATCCGCGTGCTCGGCGGCTTCCGTCGCCGGGCGGGGGACTTCGTGGACGGGTGATCGCTTGGGCTACTGGCTCGGGCGGGTTAGGGGTTCGAGCGGTAGCGGATGTCCGTGATGATGCCCGAGAAGTCGCGCGTGGCGCCGCCGTGTTCCACGAACTCGTCGTAGATCTTCGCCGCGAGCGGACCTACCCGCGCCGCGACGCCCGTGCTCTCCACAGCTTGGAGCGCGAGGTGGAGGTCCTTCGCCATGAGCGCGCCTGTGAAGCCGGGCTCGTAGTTGCGATTGGCCGGGCTCGTTGGAACCGGGCCTGGGACGGGGCAGTTCGTGGTGAGCGCCCAGCATTGGCCCGACGCGTGAGCGGCGACGTCGAACAGCACGTCGTGGGTGATCCCGAGCTTCTCGCCGAGGACGAAGGCCTCGCACACGGCGATCATCGAGGCGCCGAGGATCATGTTGTTGCACACCTTGGCCGCTTGGCCGGACCCGTGGCCTCCGCAATGCACCACGCGCTTGCCCATGAGTTCGAGCAACGGCTCCACCTCGGCGAAGTCGGCGTCTTCGGCGCCCACCATGAACGTGAGCGTTGCCGCCTCGGCGCCCACGACGCCGCCCGAGACCGGCGCGTCGATGAAGCGGTACCCCGCCTCGGTGACGACCGCCGCAGCCTCGCGGGCCTCGTTGACGTTGATGGTCGAGCAGTCGAGGAACATCGTGCGGGGTGCCGCTCCCTCGAGCAGGCCGCGCTGATCCTCCGTCCCACGGTAGAGGTCTAGAACCTGCTGGCCCGCCTGAAGCATCGTGAGGACGACCGATGCGCCCGCCGCGGCGTCGAGGGCTGACTCGGCGACCTTGACGCCATGGGCCCGTGCGGCGTCGGCTGCTGCGGGAACGGGATCGTAGCCGACCACGTCCTTCCCGGCCTTGACGAGATTCGCCGCCATCGGCCCGCCCATGTGGCCGAGGCCGAGGAACGCGATCCGGCCCTGTGGGAATTCTCTGGCCGCCCTCGATTCCGGGGTTGCTGCGTTCTCAGGGGATGCTGCGTGTGACATCTTCTCTCCTCAGCTGCCCTCAGGCATCACGAAGTGCGCTCCCTGGCGGATCCCGGAGGGCCAGCGGCTCGTGACGGTCTTCGTCTTGGTGTAGAAGCGGAACGCGTCCGGTCCGTGCTGGTTGAGGTCACCGAAGCCTGAGGCCTTCCAGCCGCCGAACGTGTAGTACGCGATCGGCACGGGGATCGGCACGTTGACGCCGACCATGCCGACTTCGACGCGGCTCGCGAAGTCCCGGGCCGAGTCGCCGTCGCGCGTGAAGATCGCGACGCCGTTGCCGTACGGGTTCTCGCTGCACAGCCGCAGCGCTTCCTCGTAGTCCTCGGCGCGGACCACGCTCAGGACGGGCCCGAAGATTTCGTGCTGATAGATGCTCATCTCGGGTGTGACGCGGTCGAAAAGGGTTGGGCCGACCCAGAAGCCGCCGTCGTAGCCTTCGACCTTCGCGCCCCGGCCGTCGGTGACGAGCGTCGCGCCCTCCTCGACGCCTGCGGCGATGTAGCCCTCGATTCGCTCCTTCGCGGCGGGCGTCACGACGGGGCCGAAATCCGAGCCCTTCTCGAGGCTCGGGCCGACGGTGAGGCCCTTGATCCGGTCTTGGAGCGCCGCGATGAGCCGATCCCCGGTCTCCTCGCCCACGGGGACCGCGACAGAGATCGCCATGCAGCGCTCGCCGGCCGAGCCGTACGCGGCGCCGATGAGGGCGTCCGCGGCCATGTCGAGGTCCGCGTCGGGCATGATCACCATGTGGTTCTTCGCGCCGCCGAAGCACTGCGCGCGCTTCCCGTGGGCCGCGGCGGTCGCGTAGATGTACTGCGCGATCGGGGTCGAGCCGACGAAGCCGATGGCCTTCACGCGCGGGTCCTCGAGCAGCGCGTCCACGGCCTCCTTGTCCCCATTCACGACGCTGAACACGCCGTCGGGCACCCCCGCCTCGGTGAAGAGCTCGGCGAGCCTGAGAGGCACAGAGGGATCACGCTCGGACGGCTTGAGGACGAAGGCGTTGCCCGCGGCGAGCGCGGGGCCGCATTGCCACAGCGGGATCATGGCCGGGAAGTTGAACGGCGAGATCCCCGCGACGACGCCGAGCGGCTGCCGAAGTGAGTGCACGTCGAGACCGGTTCCCACGCTGTCCGAGAACTCGCCCTTGAGCAGATGCGGCGCACCGGCCGCGAATTCGACGACCTCGATCCCGCGCTGCACGTCGCTCCGGGCGTCGGCGAGGGTCTTGCCGTGTTCGCGGGAGAGGAGGGTCGCGATCTCGTCGAGGTGCTCGTTGACGAGGTCCACGAACTTGAGCAGGATCCGGCCGCGGCGCTGAGGGTTGATTGCGGCCCACTCGGCCTGCCCCTTCTCGGCCGCGGAGACTGCGTTGTGTACCTCCTCCGCACTCGCGAAGGGGACGCGGCCTTGGACTCGGCCCGCGCAGGGGTCATAGATATCGCCGAAGCGACCCGACGTGCCGTCGACCCTCTGCCCGCCCACATAGTGAGCGAGTTCGTAGACCGTCGCGGAGGACTCGTGGACCATGGCGAACGCTCCTTTGCATCCGACTCGGTTGTGACATGCATCTCAGATGCCGTCCAGTACCGAACATACTCGGACTTCCAAGTAAGTTCCAGAGGCTGGACAGGGCGCCGGTCCTGCCTCGCACGTGAGGCTGTCACGAGAGGATGGTGCCCCGTTCTAGCCGGATGACATGGTCAGCTGCCGCGATGTCGGCACGATCATGGGTGACGCACAAGACGGCGATGCCCCGACTGGCTTCCTCTGCGAGGATGGTGCGGGCACGGGCTTGGCTTTCGGTATCAAGCCCCGCGGCGGGTTCGTCAAGAACGAGGATCTCGGCGGAGCGAGCGAGACCTTGGGCGATCAGGACCCGTTGGCGCTGGCCTCCGGAGAGGGCGAAGAACGGGCGCCGCTCAAAGCCGTCCATCTCCACCCGGGCGATCGCATCGCCCACGATTCGCGCGCGCTCGCGTGCGGAGCGGGGACCACGGCCACGCCGCCGATCACCCCAGGTGCCCATCGTGACCACGTCACGGACAGTGACACAGAGCGTTTCGGGCACCGCGGGCCGCTGTACGACGAGTGCGACATCCTCGGCACGTTCGATGACTCCTTCAAGGGGGCTGCGGACGCCTGCGAGCAGTTCCACGAGGGTGGACTTTCCCGCACCGTTGGGACCCGTCAACGCCGTCACGGCACCCCACGGGACATCCACGGTGACCTTCTCGAGCACCTTGCTGCCACCGAAGGCGTAGGAGAGACCGCTTGCTTGGATCGCTGGACGCACAGGGTTCATCCTCAGGCTCATCCTTCGTTTTGATAATGATTCTTATTAATCCTAGACTCTGGATCATGCCCTTGCCTGCCGATCCGCCCGTCGCCGACTTTCTCGTGCGCGCTCTGACCGGCGGGGTGCTGGCCGCGCTGATCTGCGGGGTGGTGGGCACGTGGGTGGTGATCCGCGGGATGGCCTTCTTCGGAGAAGCGATCGGCCACGGGATGTTGCCCGGAGTTGCCGCTGCAACGGTGTTCGGCATGCCCGTCTTGGTCGGCGGCGCACTCAGCGCGGTCGCCATGAGCGGATTGATTGGGCTACTCCAGCGGCGCGGTCGGCTCTCGTATGACACGAGCATTGGACTTCTGTTCGTCGGGATGCTCTCGCTCGGCGTCATCGTCGTCTCGCACTCGCGCACCTTCGCCACAGACGCCACAGTGATGTTGTTCGGAGACATTCTTGCCATCGGCGCGAGCGAGATCATGGTGCTCGCGGTCACGGCCGCACTGACGATCGCGATCGCCGCTGCCTTCCATCGCTCGTTCATCGCCGTAGCGTTCGACGCGCGGATCGCCCGAGCTCTCGGGCTCCGACCACAACTGGCGAAACTCCTTCAGGTCGGGCTGGTCACGCTGGCGGTCGTGGCGTCGTACAAGGCCGTGGGATCACTGTTGGTGGTCGGTCTCCTGCTTGCACCAGCCGTAGCGGCCAGTCCGTGGACGACCCGGATTCCCCTCCGGATGTGCGCAGCAGTGGGGTTCGGAGCCGCCGCCGTTGTTCTCGGCCTCGCCGTCTCCTGGTACGCGGGCACCGCCGCGGGGGCCTCGATCGCCGCGTCGGCCATCCTCCTCGCGTGCTGCTCGGCGGCCACGCATGGGCTCTGGGGCCGCCTCTCGTGCCGACACTCTGCGCGCCACGACCGAACTCATCTGTTGATCGACCGCAAGAGGGAAAAGCACTCATGAATCCTCGACGTATCGTTGCCGCGCTTCCCGTGCTGGCGCTCATCGCCTTGTCGGGATGTTCGAACGCCGCTTCGTCCGGCCACGTCTCGCCGAGCTCGGCCGCGCCGTCTGGAGCCGCACCGTCTGGGGCCGGGCACGGGGCGGTCACTGGAGCGTCGGAAGTTGCCGAACCACAGCTCCACCTCGTGGCCATCGACAGCACTGGCAACGTCGGGATGCTTGACCTGCTGGCGAACGGCGAGACAAAGATCGGCAGGGTCGAGGCTCCGTCGACCATCGCGACTGATGGCCGTTATGTGTTTGCCACGACCTCGAAAGGGGTCGAGATCGTCGACAGCGGCGTGTGGACGTGGGATCACGGGGACCATTTCCATTACTACCGGGCTACGCCAGCGCTGCTCGGAACCGTCGGTGGCGGTGGCGCACCAGCCGTCTCGACCAGCATGCTCTCCACCGCCGGTGGCACTGGCCTGTTCTTTCCTGAATCGGGTGAGGCCGTGCTCCTCGACAACGCTTCCCTCTCCCGGGGAGAAGTCAGGGAGAAGTTTCGGATCGAGCTGCCACGTCACAAGGGACTCGTTGTCCCGGTTGGTAACGGTGCAGTCGTGACCACTCCGGGTACCGAGGGAAGGCGGACGGCGTTGCAATACTACGACGCCGACGGCAAGCCGCTGGAGGGGGCACGGGTCGATTGCCCCGACGCTCGTGGCAGCATCGCGACCCGCATCGGCGCAGTGGTGGGCTGCGCGGACGGCGCCGTGCTGATCACCGAGCAAGGGGATGCGCCGACGCTCGAGAAAGTGCCCTACCCGGATGCGGCGTCAGCCGGTGCAGCCATAGAGTTCGATGCACGCAAGGGGCGCCCGACTGTGGCGGGGTTGGGCGGATCCTCCGGAGTGTGGCTGCTGAGCACGCGCCAGCGCTCCTGGCACTGGCTGCCGACCCCAGTCCCCATGGTGCGTGCCACCGCCGTCGACGACGAGAAAGGGCACGTCGCCACCCTCGATGCCGAAGGCCGAGTGCACATCTATCTCGCGAAGACCGGCGAAGAGGTCGCCGTGACCGAACCGCTGCTGCCGAAGACCATCTCGACTTCGTCATCACTCGAGACAGTGAGCCTGACGGTCGACGCACAACGGGCCTATCTCAACGCTCCTGCCGATGGTGTGGTCTACGAAATCGACTTCGCCGACAAGGCCCGCATCGCTCGGACGCTCTCACCTTCGGTGCAGCCGGCATTCATGGCGGAGACGGGTCGATGAGGCGTCTCCTCGCCCTCGCGCTTGTGGTGTCTGGCGCGGTCCTGTCGGGCTGTGCCCCAACCCGCGCGGCTGACAAGCCCCACATCGTGGTGACCACCAACATCCTCGGGGACGTCGTGCAACAGATGGTGGGCGACGACGCCGAAGTGACAACGCTCATGAAGCCGAACGCAGACCCACGCTCGTTCGAGATCTCCGCGCAGCAGGCCGCCCGGATAAGCGAGGCGGATCTCGTCGTCGCCAACGGCCTTGGTCTCGAAGAAGGTCTCCAACAACATCTCAACCGCGTGGCCAAGGCAGGCGGAAAGGTATTTGCCGCCGGAGACCATCTCAAGCCACTTCCCTATTCATCCGGTGACGCCGCCGGAACCCCAGACCCGCATTTCCGGACGGACCCAGCGCGAATGACCGACGTTGTCAACGCGTTGGAGGAAGCCCTTTCCGGCATCAAGGGCATCGAGCAGCCTGCGGTTGCGGAGCGCGCCGCCACTTACCGCAACCGGCTCGAGCAGCTCGATCGCGAGATGGGAGAGTCATTTGCCTCGATACCATCCGCCCAGCGCGCCCTCGTCACCAATCACCATGTTTTCGGCTACCTCGCTGATCGTTTCAAATTCCGGGTGATCGGCGCTGTGATTCCCGGTGGCACCACCCTCGCCGCGCCCAGCGCCGCAGACCTCCACTCGCTCGCCGAAGCGATCAAAGACGCCGGGGTGCCGGCGATCTTCGCCGAGTCCTCGCAACCCGACCGGCTCGTTCAGGTGCTGGCCCGAGAGGCCGGCATCGACGTCGACGTCATCGCCCTCTACACGGAATCCCTCTCCGAACCCGGCCAAGACGCCGAAACCTATCTCGCGATGATGCGCACGAACACCAATCGAATAACAACCGCTCTCACCAAAACGACCACCCACCAGAGAGGAACGCTATGAAGAGATCAGGATCCGTGCGCGTTGCAAGCGCCGCAGCCACCGTTGCGGCAGCGCTAGCCCTCAGTTCTTGTGCAAGCTCAGCGCCAGGAAGCCCGTCGAGCTCGGGGTCGGCGACAGCCGAGACAACCGGAAGGGTGGCCGTCGCCTACAAGAACGGCATCGCGGTACTCGACGGCAAGACCCTCAAGGTCGTCGAGACCTTCTCGACCGAGGATTTCACCCGAGTCAACGGCGTCGGCGACGGGCGGAACGTGCTCGTCACAACCTCGAAGGGGTTCCAAGTCCTCGACACCGCGAAACCTGCGCTCACTGACACCGTCTTCAAGGCCACCAGCCCCGGCCATGTCGTGCGCCACGCCGATCGCACCATCCTCTTCGACGACGGAACGGGCACCACCACGATCTTCGGCACTGACGCGCTTCTCAAGAGCGGAGGCGCGCTGCCCGAGACAGAGACGTACAAAGCGGCGGCACCACACCACGGTGTGTCGATTCAGCTCAAGGACAGTACCCTCCTCACCACAGTCGGGGACAAGACCGGGCGCACCGGCGCCGCGGCCCTCCGCCCCAACGGCGAGAAGTGGGACAAGGTATCCGAGAACAGCCAGTGCCGCGGAATCCACGGCGAGGGGGCCGCGGCCGACGAAGCCGTCGTCTTCGGCTGTGAAGACGGCGCACTCCTCTATCACCGCGGCACGTTCGAGAAGTTCACAGCCCCGGACAAATTCGGCCGCATGGGCAACGCCTACACGTCGGAAACAAGCCCCATCATCGTGGGCGACTACAAGAGCAACCCGGATGCGGAGGGGTACCTGCTTAATGCGGTCACTCTAATCGACACGGCAAAACACGCCTACAGGGTCGTGAACCTACCCAGTGACGTCCGGTACACATGGCGCGACATCGCGCGAGGCTCTGATGGCCTCGCATACATCCTGTCGACCGACGGATCGATCCACGTGCTCGACCCGTCGTCGGGAGAAATTGTCAAGAGATACCCGGTGATTTCACCGTGGGAGGGTCCCTCCCATTGGCAAGACCCCCACCCCGCAATCGCCGTGAAAGGCACCACTGGCTACATCACGGAACCGGCCACCAGCACGGTTCACGCGATTGACCTCACGACCGGCGCCGATCTCGGGTCGGTCAAGCTATCCGCGGCACCGAATGAAATCACCGTGGCTCAGCACTGACCGGCCAAAGCCTCACGCGATGCGGTCGAAGAGGCTCGCGAGCTCCTCCGTGAGGGCCTTGACGAGGGAGGGGTTTGCGCCGATCGGCTTGCCGTCGATGTGGTTCACGGGCGTGAGGAGCCGCACCGAGGAGATGAGCCACACTGCATCGGCGTCGAACAGATCGTCCGGCTCGAGCGGCCCGTAGCCGAGCTCCCACCCGGCCTCCTTCGCGGCCGCGAAGAGCGCGCCCTGCGAGGTGCCCGGCAGGATTCCCGAATCGAGCTGGGGGGTGACGAGCCGCTTGAAGGTGACCCGGCCGTCGTCGTCCGTTTCCGCGTGGGCGACCAGCACGGTCGAGGTGGGCCCCTCGAGGACCTTGCCGTCGCGGGAGGTGAAGATGACGTCGTCGGCGGCGCGGTCGTGGGCGTAGCGGAGCGCCGCCATGTTGACGGCATAGCTGAGCGTCTTGGCCCCGAGCAGGAGCCATGGCGCGCGCTCCGCGAGGTCCGAGTCGTAGCCGCGGTCCAGGAGGAGGACGTCGATGCCGTGCTCGCGCTGCCGCTTCGCCGAGGGCGCGGGCGGGAACGCGGCGACCCAGCACGTGGGCACATGCGTGCCCTCGACGCCGCGCGTCGCGACGAGCCGCACCACAACCTCGTCGAGCACCCCAACGGTCTCCTGGTACTCCGCGAGTGCCGTCACGATCGCACGCTCCCACTCCTCGTGCCCGGGGACGTCGAGGTGCATCATGCGGGCGCTCGAGGCGAGGCGCGCGAGATGGGCCGGGAGCTTGCGGACGTGCCCGTCGAGGACGAGGAGGGTCTCGAATACACCGTCGCCGCGGTTCACTCCTTGGTCCGTCGCGTAGAGCGTGGGCTTGCCGGCGTCCTCGATCCGTCCGTCAGGGTGGGCAGGATCGAGGAACACAAGCACCGTCTGAGTCATACGGACAGCTTAGGCTGTGGCCATGCTCTTCCAGCTGCCGCTTGTGGGGGTCCTGCCCAACTGGATGACGTTCCTGCTCGCGGTCGTCGATCTCGTGATCCGCGTCGCAGTCGTCGGCATCATCCCCGGCAACCGGCGCCCCACGACCGCCATGGCGTGGCTCCTTGCCATCTTCTTCATCCCGACCATTGGACTTCTCCTCTTCCTCATGTTCGGGAATTTCCGACTGTCCCGGAAGCGGCGCGAGCAGCAGCGGGAGGTCGACGAGCAGGTGCGCGCCCTCGTAGAGTCCGACGGCGGCGACTCCACCTCGGCGTTCGCGGGCGCGGAGTGGCTGCGCTCGGCGTCGAAGCTCAATCAGCAGCTCGGCTCGCTGCCCATGGTGGACGGCAACTCCGTGCGCCTCATCCCGGGCTACGAGGACGCGCTCGCGGCCATGGCCGAGGCGGTCCGCGGCGCGACGAGGTTCGTCAACGCCGAGTTCTACATCATGAGCTCGGACGAGGCGACGGACGAGCTCCTCACCGCCCTCGAAGAGGCCGCCGAGCGCGGCGTCGAGGTGAGGCTCCTGTTCGACCACATCGGGACGGCGCGCATCCGCGGGTACCGGGGGCTCCTGCGCCGGCTCAGGTCCTCGGAGATCCAGTGGCGGCGCATGCTCCCGCTCCTCCCGATCCTCGGCCAGTGGCGTCGGCCGGACCTGAGGAATCACCGCAAGATCCTCGTGGTCGACGGCGAGGTGGCCTTCACGGGCTCGCTCAACCTCATCGAGCGCTCGTACCGAAACCCGCGGCATCGCCGGGCGGGGCGGCGGTGGGTCGAGCTCATGGCCCGCCTCGACGGGCCCGCCGTGACGACGCTCAACGTCGTCTTCGCGACGGACTGGCTCGGCGAGACCGGGCAGCTCCTTGCTGAGCAGATGGAGCCCGCGGCCGCCGCGGGCACGGTGCCCGCCCAGGTGGTCCCGAGCGGCCCCGCGTTCGCCAACGAGAACAACCTGCGACTCTTCAACACCCTCATCTACTCGGCCCAGCACCGCCTCTCGATCTGCAGCCCCTACTTCGTGCCGGACGATTCGCTCCTCTACGCCGTGACGACGGCGGCGCAGCGCGGGGTCCATGTCGAGCTGTTCGTCTCCGAGCAGGGCGACCAGTTCCTCGTGCACCACGCCCAGCAGTCGTACTACGAAGTGCTGCTCGCCGCGGGCGTGAAGATCTACCGCTATCCGAAGCCGTATGTGCTCCACGCGAAGCACTTCACCGTCGACGACGACGTGGCCGTCCTCGGCTCCTCGAACATGGACATGCGTTCGTTCTCGCTCAACATGGAGGTCTCGCTCATGCTCCCGGGCGCCGGTATTGTCGCCCAGATGCGGCAGGTCGAGGACCTGTACCGGAAGGTGAGCCTGCCGCTCGACCTTGACGCATGGCGGAGCCGCTCGATCCTGAGCCGCTACATCGACAACGTCGCGCGGCTCACGGCGACCGTGCAGTAACCCCGGCGGTCAGTCCGGGAACTCGGCCCCGAGCGTGCTCAGCACCGCGAAGGCCTTCGCCCGGATCTCGTCGTGCTCGGCGTCGGGATCCGAGTCCGCGACGACGGCGCCGCCCACCCCGAGCGTGAGCCGCATCGAGCCGTCGTCCGCGCTGTGGGCGACGAGCGTCCGGATGACGACCGAGAGGTCGGCCGCGCCCGTCCGCGAGAAGTAGCCGATGGCCCCGGAGTAGACGCCGCGGGGCCCGGATTCGAGCCGGTCGAGGATGTCCATCGTGCTGATCTTGGGCGCGCCCGTCATCGACCCCGGAGGGAATGCGGCCGCGACGGCCTCGGCCCTCGATGCGTCGGGGCGCAGCCGTGCGTCGACCGTGCTCACGAGCTGGTGCACGGTGGCGTACGTTTCGACTGCGAAGAGCCGTGAGACGGAGACGGACCCCGGCACGGCGAAATGGCTCAGGTCGTTCCGCAGGAGGTCGACGATCATGAGGTTCTCGGCCTGGTCTTTGGGACTCGCGGCGAGTTCGGCGCGCACGCGCGCGTCCTCGGCAGGGTCGGCGTCCGGCGACCGGCGGCGGGTGCCCTTGATCGGCTCGGCGCGGAGCCCGCCGTCGTCCGTGAGGCTCAGGAAGCGCTCGGGGGAGGTGCTCGCGACGGCGAGCGCCCCGAAGCGCGCGAACGCGGCGAACGGCGCAGGGCTGCGGCGCCGCAGGGCGCGGTAGGCGAGCCATGGGTCCACGGCCGAGGCGGGGGCCAGGTCGGCCTCGAGCGTCGTCGTGAGGCACACCTCATAGGTGTTGCCCTCGGTGATCTCGGACTTCGCCTCCCGCACTTTGCGGCGATACACCTCCGCGGAGTCGCGGGCCGCGAAGAGGGGCGCATCCCCGCTGGCGGCCGGCGTGGGGTCGGAGGAACGGGTCGCTTCGTGCGCGGCGCGCTCCGCGTCGTCGAGCCACGCGGCGGCGTCCGGCGCGTCGAGCGCGAGGAGCCAGGTCTCGCCGAGCTCGTGGTCGAGCACGACGGCGCGCGCCGCGAACACGAGCTGCGCGTCGGCGAGCGGCACGCCGCCGTAGGACCCGACGCTGACGTCGTTCCCGCCGCACTCGCGCTTGAGCTCGTACCCCAGGTAGCCGAGCCAGCCGAGCGCGAACCCGCACTCGAGCCCTGCCACGCCGGCGCGCGGGACGGACAGGCGGCCCCACGCGGCGTCGAGCCACCGGAAGAAGGGCTGCTCGAAGAGGGCCGTGGCCGGGGTGCCCGACCCCGGGCCGAACGTGACTTCCGTGCGCCCGCTGCGGTGCGCCATGTGCCTCCCGCGGATGCCGCCGTCGTCCGCCATGATGCTGAAGCGGCTGCGCCGCCCGGAACCGACCGCGCCCGCGTCGGACGAATCGAGCCACACCGCGTGGGACGACGCGCCGAAGAGCGAGCTGAAGAGCGCCTCGGGATCGGGGGAGGCCGCGAGCCGCCGGGCCGAGACGGCCCTGGACTCTCGGGCCGCGCGCTCCGGCGCGAGGGCCTCGCGCAGCGCGGGGAGCTCGGCGAGCGCGTCGATGACGCGGGCCGTCGCCCCCTCGGGCCGGTCGGTGCCCGCCCCGGCGAGGACGGTGACGGCGGCGGCAGACGGGACGTCGTCGGCCGCGAGCCACGCGTCTTCCTGCGCCGCCCAGTGATCCCAGTGCGGCGCGTAGGTCTCGCCATCCCGCGCGAGGGCGCGCCGCCTGCGGTCCTCGGCTGGGGCCTCGACCCACACGACGGCGTCCGCGAGGGCGCGCAGTGGCGCGGCGCCCGCACCCACGCCTTCGAGGACGACGACGTCGGCCGGCTCGGTCCAGCGTTCCTCGCCGTCCGCGTCGGCGAGCCAATCCCAGGCCCGCCAGCGCGCGGCCTCGCCGCCGCGGAGCGGGCCCAGCGCGGCGTCCGCGCATCGCCGGATGCCTTCGGCGAGCCCATCCCATCCGGGGTAGAAGTCTTCGAGGTGGAGCAGAATGACAGAGCGGTGCTCGCGGAGGGCCGCGGCGAGCTCGACCGCGAGGGACGTCTTGCCCGCGCCCGAGCGACCGTCGACGGCGATGACGGCGGGGCGCGTCAGCTGGCCGCGGGTCACGCCTCGGCGAGGGCTGGCGGCCGGCGCGTGAGTTCGGCCCGGACGTGCTCGACGACGCCAGGCACGGCCGCGTCGATGAGCTCCCAGGTCAGCTCGAAGTCGCTCTGATCGCCGAACCACGGGTCTTCGATGCCTTGGTCGAGGTGGTCGAGCCGGGCGACGGCGGGATCGAACTCGCGCAGCATCCGCACCTTGTGCTCGGTGCCGGCCGGGGCTAGTTCACGCAGGTGCCCGTAGTGGTCCACGTCGAGGGCGAGGATGAGGTCTCGCTCGTCGAACCATTCCGGGCGGAACTTGCGGGCCACGTGGGCGTGCGAGTGGATGCCGTGCGCGTCGAGGACGCGTGCGGCGCGCGGGTCGATCGGCCGGCCGACCTCGTAGCTGGTGGTGCCCGCCGAATCGACAAGTGCGCGGTCCGAAAGGCCGGCCGCGGCGAAGGCATCGACGAGCATGAACTCGGCCATCGGCGAGCGGCAGATGTTCCCGGTACAGACCGTGATGATCCGGTAGGGGCTCGCCGTCGAGTTCATGCGACTAAGCATAGGGTCCGCGGGGAGCGGAGCCGGAATCCGTGGCGAAAAATGAAAGCGCTTAGACAACGGCGAGCAGCACGCCGACACCCACGAAGAGGGCGCCGAAGATGCGGTTGAGCACGCGCTGGCCGCGCTCGTCTCGCGTGAACCGCTGGAAGCTCTTGGCCGCGAGGGCGAAGAAGAACCACATCACCACGATGTCGACGCCGACGATCGTCGCGCCGATGACGGCGTACTGGCTCCACAGCGGAAGTTCTGGCCGCACGAACCCCGGAATGAAGGCGAGGAAGAACACGATCGCCTTCGGGTTGAGGAGGTTGACCCACAGGCCGCGCTGGAACATCGAGAACGCCGGCTCGTTCTCGAGGGCCTGGGCAGCCTCTTGGGTGACGTCCGGCCGGCGGAGGAACTGCCGGATCCCGAGGTACATGAGGTACGCGGCACCGAGGTAGCGGATCACGTTGAACGCGATCGGGGAGCTCGAAACGAGCACGCCGAGGCCTGCTGCGACGATGGCCAGGTGCACGACCAGGGCTGCCTGCTGCCCGAGCACACCCCAGATCGCACGCCGGAAGCCCGCGTTGAGCGAGTTGCTCATCGTGTTGATGGCACCGGCGCCGGGGGTGAAGCTGATGAGGAGGCAGGCGCCCAGAAGGGCGGCCCAGATCGAAAAAGGCACCCTTTCAGGTTACGGCCGTCCATGAGGTCACTCACCTACAGGACGTCGAGGGGGCCCTACCACAGGACGTCGAGGCCGGGGAGGGCCAAGAAGGCCGGGTCCGCCGTGACGAGGGTGTAGCCCTCGACGAGCGCCTGCGCCGCGATGATCCTGTCGAATGGGTCGCGATGAAACCACGCCAGACGGCCCGCTTCGAGAGCGTGGCCGCCCGTCACCGGAAGCTCCTCGGAGACGAGGGCGAGGATGTGCTTCTCGTACCCGGTGAGCAGTCCGTGGAGGTCAGGGAGCTTGCCGATTCGGCGCTTGTTCGCGAGCTCATACCCCGAAACCGCGGAGGCCAGGAGTGGAGAGCCGCGTCTTGGCGTCAAGGATGTTGTAGGTCCCTATGTTGATCAAGCCTACTTGGTCAATGCCCGTGGCAGAACCAGCTCCGGAAGATCTCATGCCTCGACGCTACGGTGCGGGACCCCGCGGAGGGGGAGCGGCGCCGTCGTATGTGGATGACTCGCTCGGAAGCGTTGTGGAGGGGAAGAGAGAGCCGTCAGGCCCGCCCGATCACCTCGCCGTTCGGGATGAGGAACCAGCCGTCGGAAGAGGAGCCCCAACGGTGCCAGCCGGCCGCGATCCTCTCGAGGTCCGCGCGTTCGGCGAATCCGTACGCGATCGCCTGCTCCGCGAACGCCGAGTGCAGCACGCGCTCGCTCCACACGCGCGCCTGCCACGTGCGCTGCTGGGGCGTCGCGTAGAGCCAGTTGCTGCTCGACGGCGCGACGTCGGTGAAGCCGGCCTCCTGCATCCAGCTCACGAGGCGGCGCCCCGCGTCCGGCTCCGCGCCATTGCGCCGGGCAATCCGCTGGTAGAGCTCCATCCACTCGGCGAGCTCGGCGATCTCGGGGAACCAGCTCATGCCGTGGAAGTCGGCGTCTCGCACGGCGACAATGCCGCCGGGCTTCGCGACGCGCCGCATCTCGCGCAGGGCCGCGACGGGGTCCGTGAGGTGCTGGAGCACCTGGTGGGCGTGGACGACGTCGAAGGACTCGTCTTCGAGGTCGAGGTCGTAGACGTTCCCGACGGCGAAGCTCACGTTCTCAACCCCGCGGTCCTCGGCGAGCGCGCGGGCCTGGGCCACGACGTCTTCCGAGCGGTCGAGGCCGAGCACCTCGCCGGGCGCGGCGAGCACCGCGAAGTCGCACGTGATGCTCCCGGGCCCGCAGCCGACGTCGAGCACGCGGAGCCCCGGGACGAGGTGGGGGAGCACGAAGGACGCCGAGTTCTCGGCCGTCCGTGCAGCATGCGCCCGCACGACGCTCTCGTGGTGCCCATGCGTGTAGACATCGTCGGGAGTGCTCTGCTGGCCGTCCATGGCACCACGTTACGCGCCCCGCGGTTCGGGCTCGTGACAGACGCGACAGGCCCCTGTGATCCTGGCAACGGGAGACCGTGACCTTCGCAATGGGAGACCGTGAGCTTGGCTACGAAAGCAGCAGTCCAGGGAAAATTCACTACCCTACCGCCCTAAGCTTGAAGAGACAAGCATCCCGACGACTCTCCGGGATCCACCTGCGGGCAAGGGCGCCCCAAGGCAGCGAAAGGAGCACTTCCATGACCGTTCTCGCCACGAGCCTCCGCACCCGCCGCAAGGGCCTCTTCAGCCGCCATCGCGCCATCCCCCTCGGCGAGGACATCCTCCTCGCGCGCCACGGAGACCGCATCCACCGCTTCGCACACGATCGCCGCAACCGCCGCACGGTCGCCGTGCTCGTCGACGGCACGACCGACCACGCCCCGAACGCGATCGCCCCGGCCATCACGCCGGCCGAGCGCCTTTCGCTGCAGCTCCACGACTTCCGGAACGATCTCGCGCCGGTCACGAAGCAGGACCTCAGGGTCCTCGGGTGGGCGACGGCCGCGTGGGCGGTGGCCTCCGCGGTGTTCATCGCCTTCGTCGTCGCGGTCGGCATGGCGAGCGGGCCCGAGATCTTCAGCCAGGCATCGGCGCTCTACTCCGCGTACTGACCTATCCGCGCGCTGGCCTACTCCGCGCACTGACACACTTCAGGTATTGAGACCGCCGTCCCGGCCGCGTCGTTAGGCTGGATCGGTGACCACACCCGAGCCCACGCCGTCGTCCGTCGATCCCGGCTCGGCGGAAGCGGCCCCCGCGCTCGGCCTGTGGAGCCCGCACCTCGCGCTGCTCGTCGCCGCGACGTACTTCATGGAGTTCCTCGACGGGACCGCGCTCTCGACGGCCCTGCCCGCCATCGGCGCGGACTTCCGGGTGGTTCCCGCGGACGTCAACGTGGCCATGACGGCGTACCTCGTCGCCGTCGCGATGGGGATTCCGTTCAGCTCATGGCTCGCGGAACGCTTCGGATCGCGGCGCGTGTTCTGCTCGGCGATCGCGGTCTTCACGCTCGCGTCCCTCCTGTGCGCGCTCAGCCCGAACCTCGGCGCGCTCACCGCGTTCCGGGCGCTCCAGGGGTTCGGCGGCGCGATGATGGTGCCGGTCGGCTCGCTCGTCGTGCTGCGCGGCACGCCGAAGGCCCAGCTCCTCAAGGCGACCGCGTACCTCGTGTGGCCGGGCCTTCTCGCCCCCGTGATCGCCCCGCTCGTGGGCGGCGCCCTGACCCAGTACCTCTCGTGGCACTGGATCTTCCTCGTGAACCTTCCCCTCGGCCTTGCCGCGTTCGTCGTCGCGCTGCGGCTCGTGCCGCGCGGGGGAGCGGACAGCGAGCGGCGGCTCGACTGGCCCGGACTCGTGCTCACGACGGCGGGGGTCGCGGCCGTCGTCGTCGGCCTCGAGCTCTTCTCCGAGGGGCGGCCGGCGGCATGGGCGACGGCGGCGCTCGCCGTCGGGTTCGCGGCCCTCGGGGCGGCCGTGGGGTGGATGCGCCGCGCCCGGCGCCCGCTGTTCGACTTCCACGTGCTGCGGGTGCGCACGTTCCGCGCGACCCAGACGGGCGGCTTCGTCTACCGGCTCACGATCATGGCCGTCCCATTCCTCCTGCCGCTCCTGTTCCAGGATGGCTTCGGCTGGGACCCGGTGCATTCGGGGCTTCTCGTCGCGTCGGTGTTCGTCGGGAACATCGGGATCAAGCCGACGACGACGCCGCTCATCCGGCGCTTCGGCTTCAAGCCGGTGCTCGTGGTCGCCGCGGCGGTCTCGGCTGCGACGTTCGCGGCCTGTGCCCTGCTCACTCCGGCCACCCCTGATCTCCTCATCGCGGCGCTCCTGCTCGTCTCCGGTGCGTTCCGCTCGATCGGCTTCTCGGCGTACATGACGGTCCAGTACTCGGACGTCTCGGGGGCGCAGCTGCCGAGCGCGACCGCGATCGCGAACACGCTCGTGCAGCTAGCTGCAGCCCTCGGGGTCGCCGTCGGCGCGCTCCTCGTCCGGGCCGGCGCCGCGTTCGGCCCGGTCGGCGCGGACCACGCGATGCCGTATCGCGTCGCGTTCGTCGCGATTGCCGTGCTCATGCTCGCGAGCGTTGCCGACAGCCTCTTCCTCCCGCGCCACGCGGGGACCGAGGTGAGCGGGCGGCGCTGAGGCGGGCACGCGCCGTCGTCCGCGCGGGGAAGTTGAGCGCACCTCACTCAACTTCATTTGACATCCGAAACCCGGTGCGTAGACTTGAGTGCAGATCGCTCAACTTGATCGGGACCCCTCGGGGCGCCTCGGCGGGTTGGCCTCTGTCCATGAGCAAAACAGCAGGAGGAACTATGTCCCGTGCAGTCGGCATCGACCTGGGCACCACCAACTCCGTCGTCTCCGTCCTCGAGGGCGGCGAGCCGACGGTCATCGCGAACGCCGAGGGCGGACGCACCACGCCGTCCGTCGTCGCGTTCTCCAAGACTGGCGAGGTGCTCGTCGGCGAGATCGCCAAGCGCCAGGCGGTCAACAACATCGAGCGCACCATCACGTCCGTCAAGCGCCACATGGGCACCGACTGGACGATCGGCATCGACGAGAAGAAGTACACGCCGCAGGAGATTTCCGCGCGCATTCTCATGAAGCTCAAGAACGACGCCGAGGCGTACCTCGGCGAGAAGGTCACCGACGCAGTCGTCACCGTCCCGGCGTACTTCAACGACGCCGAGCGCCAGGCCACGAAGGAGGCCGGCGAGATCGCGGGCCTCAACGTGCTCCGCATCATCAACGAGCCCACCGCGGCGGCTCTCGCCTACGGCCTCGACAAGGGCAAGGAAGACGAGCTCATCCTCGTCTTCGACCTCGGCGGCGGCACGTTCGACGTCTCGCTCCTCGAGGTGGGCAAGGACGACGACGGCTTCTCGACCATCCAGGTCCGCGCGACCGCCGGCGACAACCGCCTCGGCGGCGACGACTGGGACCAGCGCGTCGTCGAGTACCTCCTGAGCCAGCTCAAGCTCAAGGGCATCGACCTCTCGAAGGACCGCATCGCCCTCCAGCGCCTCCGCGAGGCCGCCGAGCAGGCCAAGAAGGAGCTCTCGTCCTCGACGAGCACGAACATCTCGCTCCAATACCTCTCCGTCACGCCGGACGGCCCCGTGCACCTCGACGAGGCCCTCACGCGCGCCAAGTTCCAGGACCTCACGAAGGACCTCCTCGAGCGCACCAAGAAGCCGTTCCATGACGTCATCGCGGAGGCCGGCATCAAGGTCTCGGACATCGACCACGTCGTGCTCGTGGGCGGTTCGACCCGCATGCCCGCCGTCTCCGACCTCGTGAAGGAGCTCACGGGCGGCAAGGAGCCCAACAAGGGCGTGAACCCGGATGAGGTCGTCGCCGTCGGCGCCGCCCTCCAGGCCGGCGTCCTCAAGGGCGAGCGCAAGGACGTCCTGCTCATCGACGTGACCCCGCTCTCGCTCGGCATCGAGACCAAGGGCGGCGTCATGACGAAGCTCATCGAGCGCAACACGGCGATCCCGACCAAGCGCTCAGAGACCTTCACGACGGCCGACGACAACCAGCCGTCCGTCTCGATCCAGGTGTTCCAGGGCGAGCGCGAGTTCACGCGGGACAACAAGCCGCTCGGCACGTTCGAGCTCACGGGCATCGCCCCGGCGCCCCGCGGCATCCCGCAGATCGAGGTCACGTTCGACCTCGACGCGAACGGCATCGTCCACGTCTCGGCGAAGGACAAGGGCACCGGCAAGGAGCAGTCGATGACCATCACGGGCGGCACCGCGCTGTCCAAGGAGGACATCGAGCGCATGGTCTCCGACGCCGAGGCGCACGCGGCCGAGGACAAGAAGCGCCGCGAGGCCGCAGACCGCCGCAACACGGCCGAGCAGCTCGCCTACTCGGTGGACAAGCTCATTGCGGACAACAAGGACAAGCTGCCCGAAGAGGTCAAGAACGAAGTCCAGGGCGACGTCGACGCCCTCAAGAAGGCCCTCGAGGGCACCGACGACGATGCCGTGAAGGCCGCGTTCGAGAAGCTGCAGCACTCGCAGTCCAAGCTCGGCGAGGCCATCTACGCCGGCGCGCAGGGCGCGGGTGCGGACGCCACGAGCGACGGCTCGCACACCGCAGGCAGCGCAGGCTCGACCGGGGGCGCCGGCTCCCACGACGAGGACATCGTCGACGCGGAGATCGTTGACGAGGACGAGAAGAAGTAGCCATGGCTCCCCACCACGGCAACGACGAAGAGCACGAGGTCCGCGGCGAACCGCAGAAGCCGGTGATCCGGGACAACCGCAAGGTCGACCCGGTCACCGGCGGAGTGCGGCAGCCCGATCAGCCCCAGCCCGAAGCGACAGGCGACGCCAGCCCCGCAGCCTCGGCTGCCGGAGCCGCCGCCGGTGCCCAGCCCGAGCATGAGGACCTCCGTCCCGTGGACGAGGCCCACGATTCGGAGGACGTGCTCGCCCAGGCCGAGCGCATCCTGAGCGAGGCGGCTGGCGTGCAGAACGAGGCTGCCGAGCTCCGCGAGGACCTCCAGCGCCTTCAGGCCGAGTACGTCAACTACCGCAAGCGCGTGGACCGCGACCGCGCGGTCGCGGGCGAGGTCGCCGTCATGGGCGTGCTTTCCTCGCTCCTGCCGGTGCTCGACGACATCGACGCGGCCCGCGCCCACGGTGACCTCACCGACGGGCCGTTCGCCTCGATCGCGGCGAAGCTCGAGCAGATCCTCACGAGCCACGGGCTCGAGCGGATCGACGCGACGGGCGTGGAGTTCGATCCGAACATCCATGAGGCGCTCATCCAGCAGCCCGGCGAGGGCATCACGGTGGACACGGTCCAGCAGGTGCTGCGCTCGGGCTACCGGACGAAGGCCCGCGTGCTGCGCCCGGCGCAGGTGATCGTCGCGGTGCCGTAACCGCGCGCCCTCACCGCGCGGCGGTTCTGCAGCTGCGACGGCCCGGCGGCAACCACGCCGCCGGGCCGTCGCCCTACCATCAGAAGTAAGAGAGAAGCGAAGGAGGCCCTTGTGGCCAGTCAGGACTGGGTGGAGAAGGATTTCTACTCCATTCTGGGCGTGCCCAAGGACGCCTCTGAGGCCGATATCAAGAAGGCCTACCGCAAGCTAGCCCGCAAGTACCACCCCGACCAGAACCCCGGGGACGCCGAGGCCGAGAAGAAGTTCAAGGACATCACCGAGGCCAACTCGGTGCTGAGCGACCCCGAGGAGCGCCAGCAGTACGACGCGATCCGGGCCATGGGCGGCGCCCGCTTCTCCGCGGGAGGCCCGGGCGGCGGCGCGGGCGCGGCGGGATTCGAGGACCTCTTCGGCGGCCTCTTCGGCGGAAGCGCCGGGCGGCATTCGCGCGGCTTCAGCACGGGCGACCTCCCGCCCGAATTCGCCGACCTCTTCGGAGGCTTCGGCACGGGCGGCGGATTCCAGGCGCCGCCGCAGAAGGGCGCCGACCGCCAGGCGACGACGACGATCTCCTTCGCGGGCTCGATCCGCGGCACGACCGTGGGCCTGCGCGAGCAGAGCGGCGAGGTCATCGACGTCCGGATCCCCGCGGGGATCCGGGACGGCCAGAAGGTCCGCGTGCGCGGCAAGGGCGGGCCGGGATCGGCGGGTCCCGGCGACCTCATGGTCACCGTCAACGTCACGCCCCACGAGTTCTTCGTGCGCGACGGCGACAACATCCGCATTCACGTTCCCGTGAGCTTCGACGAGGCAGCCCTCGGCGCCCAGATCGACGTGCCCACGCTCGACGGCCAGCACGTCACGATGAAGGTCCCCGCGGGCACAGGCTCCGGCAAGACGCTCCGCGTCAAGGGCCAGGGCGTCAAGACGCCCAAGGGTGCTGGCGACCTCTTGGTGACGATCGACGTCGTCGTCCCCCAGAACCTCTCGAAGGAAGCCGAGGACGCGGTGCGCGCCTTCGCCGCGGCCACCGCGAAGAACTCCGAATCGAACCCCCGTGCGGGGCTCGCCGCCAAAGCGAGGCTCTGAGCCATGGCCATCGATCCGTACGCTCCGATCTTCGTGATCTCCGTAGCGGCGGAGCTGGCCGAGATGCACCCCCAGACGCTTCGCCAGTACGACCGCCTGGGGCTCGTCTCGCCGTCGCGGCAGCCGGGCCGGCAGCGGCGCTATTCCCAGCACGACGTCGAACTCCTGCGCGAGGTGCAGCGACTCTCGAAGGACGGCGTCTCGCTCGAGGGCATCAGGCGCATCCTCGAGCTCGAGAACCAGGTTGCGGCGCTGCGGCTGCGCGTTGCGGAGCTTCAGCGCGAGGTGGAGGACGCGCGGCGCAGCGGTGCCGAATCCCGCCGGATCTTCGCGGCAGGGATCGGGGGCGACGTCGTCACGCTCGCCCGCGGGCAGCGGCCTGAACAGCGTTCGCAGGCCGTCGTCGTGTGGCGGCCCCGCGAGTCCTAGTCAGGGACTTGGCTGGCCGCACCCCAATCCGTGGCCACTTCTCGCGGGACGCGTGGCCACCTCTCGCCGGACGCGTGGCCACCTCTCGATCTCGCCCAAGGTTCGCCCAACGTTAACCATGGCTTCCCGCGTGGGACGAGCTCCGCCGTCGTACGGTCGAAACGTAGCCGGCCGCCTGAGCGAGGAGCCCCCATGAGCACGAACCAGCACCCCGTTGTCCTGCCCGCCGAAGTCCTCGAGGGCCCCGACGACGAGGTGGTCGACGCGAACATCGACGTGGTCAACGCGATGTACTCCGAGCTGCTCGGCGAGGACGAGATCGCGGTCAACGCGCTGCGGAGCTACTACGTCGACTTCTACTTCACCGAGGCGCTCGACGGCGGATTCGCCCAGTACGCCGTGAGCGCGGGCGATCGCGAGGAGATCGACGGCTACGTCCGCGACGGCCTCCGCGAGATGGGCGCCGCGCAGCACCTCGAGCTCTTCGACGCGATCGCCGCAGCGTACGACGCGCTCGACGACGACGAGGAGGAGACCTACCTCGTGGGCGACGGCAAGCCTACCGACGCGGTCAAGGCCGTCGAGGAACTCGACGAACGCTTCGAGGAGATCCTCGCCGTCGAAGACCTCGTGGCCCTCAACGCGGCGTGGCTCCGCGGTCAGGAAGGCCTGCTTGCGCTGGACGACGACGGAATCGAGGACGAGATCGCCCGCCGCGTCGGCCTGATCCCCGACCTCGAGGAGCGTCGCGCCGAGGCTGCGGCGCTCGACGAGGAGCTCGAGCACGAGGGGGCCTTCGACGACGCCTACGATGACGACGACTTCGAAGACCTTGAAGAGTCCGACGACGACGCGTCGCCGGCCGCGCACGCCGCCGGGCACGCCTCGCACGCCGCCGGGCAGGCGCGCGGGGAGGCGGCCAAATAGCCGCTGGGCCGCATGAAGCGGGGGGCGACCGCTGCCGGCCGCCCCCCGCGTCAGGTCACGCCGCGCCGCCGAATTGCGGGCAGGCCTCATTCGAGCATCCGTGATCGCGCGGAATCCACCGCCCGTCCTCTTCGCGCCACACGATGTGGCGGTGCTGCCCGCACAGTTCGCACGTCGGGGCGACGTAGCTGTGCCGTTCCTCTTCCGTGTAGCTCCGGAAGCCTGACATGACTCCTCCTAGCTTTTCGGGGACATCCAGCCTACTCCCCAGTTTCGGAGGTCACCAGAGACGGTGCAGGGCCCGGGGTCAGTCGATCATGCCCTTCCAGGTCCGCATGGCACCGCCCCTACAGGCGATGCCATGCGGACCTGTCCGGCGCCCGATCAGTAGCCCGACGTGTTCGGCGAGCTCGACGACGTGAGCGAGCCCTGGATCATCGACCCGTCGGCGCCCACGACGTACCACACGCCCGCGACGCCCTGCCCGTTGGTCTGGCCGGGCGCGGTGTCCTTCGAGTAGTAGTAGATCGGCATGCCGTTGATCGTGACCTGCTGCTTGCCGCTCGCCGTCGTGATGCTGCCGATCGTGCCGGTCACGCCCTGCAGGGCGGGCGCGCCGTCATTCGTCACGGCGGGCCACAGGGTTGCGCAGCCTCCCGTGCACGCGCTCTGCGTCGCGCCCTTGTTGTCCCGCGTGTAGAAGTAGACGGTGTTGCCCTTGCCGTCCACGACGATCTTCTGACCGCCGACGGTCGACGTCATGAGCGTGAGGCCCGCGGCGGCGGCCGCCGAGGACGGGGCCGACGAGCTGGCCGGGGCAGAGGACGACGGCGAGGTTCCGTAGCCGCCGCCGCATCCGGCAAGCGCGAGCGCCGTCGAGATCGTGGCCAGGGCGAGTGCCGCTCGCTTGTTCATGGTTCCGCCTTCCGCTCGTAGGACGGTTGCTTCCGCTTGGTGGACGGCTGTGTGCCGCTGACCATGAGACGCCTGGTCGGGCCGATCGGTTCACCTGTTCGGTTCACCCCGTTCGGTTCACCCCGTTCGGTTCACCCCGTTCGGTTCACGCTGCCCGGGTCACAGCGCGGGACAATGGCGGTGAACCGTTCGCCCTCGCGCGGCGTCTTAGGGGCGAACGGATGAGACGAGGCAGCCGGGGAGGCTCCATGCCGATGGACGAGGACGCGGTGGCGGCGATCTACCGCGACCACGGCGCCGCGCTCAGGCGCTTCGCCCGCGGGGCCGTCGAGAGCGACGAACAGGCTGAGGACATCGTGCAGGAAGCCATCATCAGGGTGTGGCGGCTCGCGCCCGAGCCCACCGCTGGGCTGCGGGCGTATCTCTACCGCACGGTCCGGAACCTCATCGTGGACCAGCACCGCGCGCGGGCGCGCCGCCCCCAGGCGGTGGCATCGATCGAGAACGGGTTCGACGCCGCGATCGTCGGCGAACGCGTCGACGACCTGCTCGACCGCGTCGTCATGGAGGAGGCACTCATGCGGCTTACCCGCGAGCACCGCCAGGCCCTCGTCGCCGTGCACTATCGGCGGCTCACGGTCGCCGAGGCCGCGGAGGAGCTGGGCGTCCCCGCCGGGACGGTCAAGTCGCGCTGCTTCTATGCGCTCAAGGCGCTGCGCACAGCGCTCGATGAACTGGGGGTGGAACGGTGAACCACGCGGAGCTGCGGCTGTCCCTCGGTGCGTATCTCCTCGGCGGGCTCGACCTGGAGGAGGCCCGCGCCGTCGAGCAGCATCTCGCGTCCTGCCCGGAGTGCCGCGCCGAAGTCGAGCAGCTCGAGATTCTTCCGGCGCTGCTTGACGCCGTGCCGGTCTCCCGCGCGGAGGCGCTCGCCGAGCGGCCGGTAGCCGCTGCGGTCGCCCCCGCGCCGCCGGCCCTCCTCGCGAAGGTGCGCACGCGCCGTCGCGCGCTGCGGATGCGCTGGGCGGGTGCGATCGCCGGTGCCGCCGCGGCGTCGCTGGCCGTGGGGATCGCGCTCGGGCCGGTCGTGGGGTGGGCCCCGCCCGCGCCGAGCGGGACGCCGTCGCCCACTGCCGCGCCGGCGGCGAGCGCAACCCTCATCTCGGCGGACGGGACTCAGGTCGACGTCGCGTTCGTGCGCAAGGGGTGGGGGACCGAACTCGATCTCGTGTGCCGGGGGATGCCGAGCGCGGGCGTGTTCAGTGTGTGGATCGTGACGGCAGACGGGGCTCAGGAACGCGCGGCGAGCTGGAGCTCGACGGGCTATTCGGGCCGGGCCGTGCTCACGGGCGCGACGTCGTTCCAGCTCGCGTCCATCCGTGGCGTCGAGGTCCGGGACGCGTCGCAGAACACGCTCGCGCGCGCTACGGTCGGCTGAGCCCGGGGTGTCAGCGGGCCGGGCGTCAGCGGGCCGGCACGGGCTGCTCGACTGGCCGGACCTCGGCGGCCGTCGGTTGGCCCGGGCGCGGGCGGGCCGCCCCCCGGTGGATCGCGATGATGCCCGCGATGACCACGACGCACCCCACCGGCTGGTTCCACGTGAGGCTCTCGGCGAGCAGGGTGGTGCCGAGGGCGACGCCCACGAGCGGCGTGAGGTACGTGACGGTCGAGGCCGCGACAGCGCCCCAATGGGTCACGATCACGGTGTTCCAGATGTACGCGATGCCCGTGCCGAAGATGCCGAGCAGCGCGAGCGCGCCGAGCGCCCACGGGTTCGGGGCGGGGGCGGGGGCGAGGGCCCCGAGCAGGGGCGCGCACGAGAGCGCGACCGCGGCAGCCATCGTGAGCTGCACGGTCGAGACGCTCAGGGCGTCGTAGCGGTACCGCCCGACGACGAAACGCCGCATGTACGCGAAGCCGAGGCCGTAGCAGGCCGTCGCACCCAGGCACGCGAGCTGGGCGGGGAATGAGCTCAGGGCGGGCGAGACGGCGTTCGCCGCGAGCCCCCACGGCCCCACGACGAGGACGACGCCGGCGCCCCCCACCGCGACGCCGAGCACCTGCCGCGACGCGAGCCGTTCCGACGGGAGGACGGCCGCCGTCGCGAGGGCGGTCATGAGCGGGGTCGACGCGTTGAGGATTGCCGAGAGTCCCGAGGGGAGCGATTCGCCCGCCCATGCGTACAGGCTGAACGGCACGACGCACAGCAGGATCCCGACCGCGGCCATATGCCCCCAGAAGCGTGGCTCGCGGGGCCACGCGCGGTCGGTCGCGACCATGATCAGGCGCAGCGTGATC
Source organism: Sinomonas terricola (assembly GCF_034931225.1). Classification (NCBI taxonomy): domain Bacteria; kingdom Bacillati; phylum Actinomycetota; class Actinomycetes; order Micrococcales; family Micrococcaceae; genus Sinomonas; species Sinomonas terricola. The sequence goes on along the minus strand of NZ_JAYGGQ010000001.1, from coordinate 882,795 downwards.
GCTCCCAGCACGATGCGCCCGACGGCGACCTGGCCGGGAGTGAAGCCCGTGAGCGATTCCTTGATGAGGAGGAAGCTCGCGCCCCAGATGAGGGCGAGCGCGACGAAGGCGGCGGTGAGAGCGAAGCGGCGGGTCGTCATGACCTCACTGTCGCGCCGTCCTATGCATGAATCAAATACATCGAGCGCATTTGCCTATACCATGAATGCATGGCCCCGACCGTACCGCAGCTGCGCACGCTGCTCGCCGTCGTCGACAGTGGCTCGTTCACCTCGGCAGCCCAGCTGCTCGGGGTGAGCCAGTCGTCCGTGTCTCGCACTCTGCGCGCGCTCGAAGAGCATCTCGGCGGGATCCTCCTCGACCGGGAGCGGGCCAATGCGCCCACGGCGCTCGCGGGAGAGGTGCTTCCGCACGCGCGGGCCGCCGTCGCCGCCCTGGATGCCCTCGACGGCAGCATGCGGGCGCGATCCGGGGTGCCTGAGGGCCGCGTGCGGCTCGGCGCAGTGCCGACCGTGTGCCAAGGCCTCGTCCCCGGGCTGCTCGGGGTCTGGTCGGCGCTCCTGCCGAAGGTCGAGGTGAGTCTCTTCGAGGGCGACGACGACGAGATTCCCGCGTGGCTCGACAACGGCACCGTGGACGCCGCGATCCTCGTCGATCCCCACCCCGACCCACCCGGGGCTGTGCTCGTTGGCCAGGACGAATACTGCGCCGTGGTGCGGCGCGACCACCCGCTCGCGGGGGAGGTTCGGATTCCGCTTCGGGAGCTCCACGAGGACGGGCTCATCGTGAACACGGGCGGGTGCGAGAACGAGGTTCGCCGGATCCACGCCAAGGCCGGCGTGCCGTTCGAGATGCGCCAGCGCGTGCGCGAGCTCGCGACCCTCATCGTGATGGTCCAGGAGGGCGTCGGCGTCGCGATCATGCCGGGCCTCGGCGAGGCCATGCTCCCGAAGGAGCTCCAGATGGTCCCGCTCGAGCCGACCCTCGGGCGCCGGCTCATGCTGAGCGGGCCGACGAATCGCGCGTGGAACCCGCTCACCGAGGCCCTCGTGGGCGCCCTGCATTCCAGGTAGCGCAGCCTTTTCACATCTGCGTGCATCGCGAAGACGCGAATGTCAGAATTTCGTGAATTGCTGCGGCCTGGAACATCAAACCTACGTCCTCAAGAGTTGATCTCTCTGGGTTCCGCGGCTAGGGTTTGAGAATCTTCGAACAATAGGGGGGACCATGGCAAGAATTATCCGAAGCGTAGCCGTGTTCACGATTGCAGTGCTCGTAAGCATGGGCTTTGGCGCAAGCGGGGCAAATGCCCAACGCCGGCCAGCCGGTGAAAGTAATCCAGTTTGAGAGTCCGGCTGATGTTGCCGAGGACCAGCCCAAGTCTTCAGGTATCGACTGGGTAGCCACGTCTATGGCGCAGAATCCAGGTACTGTCGATGCATCGATAGACCGTAACCAGATCGATATCGGTCCGGCCGAAATGTTGCCGAGTCTGGCTGTTGCCACGACAGAGTCCACAGTCAGCCTCAGTTGGCGAGCGGTGCCCGGAAGCGCGACCTATACGATCAAGCGGGACGATCGCAATCTGGGTCAGACACCTTCAACAAGCTTCCAGGAGGGTGGCCTGACCAGTGGGGCTACGTATACCTACCGAATCATCGCCGACATCTCTGGACAAACCGCGGTGGTTTCCGACAGGACGCTCAAAGCCACCACGACGGGCGCCTTGAAGTCGGAGAGGGCGCCCGGCTCCCTCCTTACTCAACAGGCCTACCAGCCCTACAACAACGCGGTGGAATACAAGACGTTTATCCCCAACTCGCGAGTGGGTCTGAACGTTTTCGGTGCTGCGAGTTGTGAAGTGTTCGGGCAGGACGGCTGGGAATTCGGCGGAGACAACCGGGGCTATCGAGCTCCTTCTGCTTCGGCGCCGAATGGGGAGTCTCAGTTCAGGACTTTTATGTGGGCAACGGTCAACTGGGGGAACCCGGACAGTCAATCGCTCGTTCTTCTGAAGGCTGTGGGTCCCACCACGCGTTATCGTTACGGATCGTTCGTGGACACCCGAACGGCTAGTTCGGCCGGGATGCAGTTCACCGAGGCCTACCGGAGCGGCTCCTATGCGCAGGTCCGATTCAAGCATGATGTCGGTAATCCATATTGCAGCATCGGGTCGATCCAGTACAACGTCATGAATCGCTTCTACCGGTCCGGTCTCATTGAAATGGTCGGATGGCGGTTCCAAGCACCCGCTCATGAGGCCTACGCGCGGTTCAATCCGTATGGGACGGAGTATTGGCAGCCACTGATTCAGCGGCCGAACAATTCTTTCGATTGCCTCTTCGGACCGAGGTGTCCCGTTGACCAAATCAATACAGCGGTGTCAGGGTGAGGTACATACTACGTGTCCACCCTCTTGGGTTCTACGGGTGCTTTGCTCTGGCTGGGGTGCTCGTCGCCGGTGTGTACGAGCTGTGGTCGAGTCCGGAGGGAGTAGGGACGCGGGGAAGCGAGCTCGCGGTATTAGGCTTCGCCGCCGTCCTGACGGTACCGGCGACCCAACTTCTCTGGGGACCACTCCTTGCGGTCATGGAGGAGCTCGGTCTGCGCAGAATGCTGTGGCCGGTGGTTGCGCCCGTCGCCACCATGGCTCTTGCCGCACTCGCGGGCTTCGTCGAAGGTGCCATGACCCGACTGGACAACTACTCGGTCGTTTTCGGAACCTTCCTTACCGTCGTCGCCCTGGTAGGCGCGTCGATGGCGGCCTTCGTGGTCCGCGGGCCGTTGGACCCAGGCACGCGGCGGCGACGGCGGGAAGACGCCTTCTAGTCGACAGGACGGCCTCAGTGCGTCCTCTCGGCGACAAGCCGTCTTCCCGAGAGAGCCTCGCGATTCGGACATTGCCCCGCGCTGAAACCTAGGGCAATGTCCGAATCGCCGGGCGTTCAGCTGGCGCAGGGCGGGCGGCGACGGACGACGGCGCCGGTCACCGTGCGGCGCCGCGTCACCACAGCTACTCCCGCACCGCCGTGAGGTCGAAGATGACACGCCCCGCTTTGAGGGCCTTGTTCTCGAAGCTCGTCTGCACGCGGCCCTCGAAGCGCGGCGCCCACCCGCCCACGGAATCGGTCTCGCCGGTCGGCTCGCAGTCCGCCCCGGAGGCCCAGGCCGCCGTGAGCGGGCTCGCCGCCCCCGCCCGTTCGCCGTCGTGCGCGTTGCGGAAGTCCGGCGACGCGGCGACGACGCTGCGCATCTGCTGCGCGTAGCCGGACCAGTCGGTCGCCAGCCGCCAGACGCCCCCCGGGGCGAGGACCCGCGCGGCGAGCTCGGCGAACGAGTCGTTCACGAGGCGCCGCTTGTGGTGCTTCGTCTTGTGCCACGGATCGGGGAAGAACACCCAGAGCTCGCTCACCGAACCCGGGGGCAGCATCGTGCCGAGCACCTCGGGCGCGTTCGCCTGGACGACGCGCACGTTCGTGAGGCCGCGCTGCCCGATCCGGAGGAGCGTGTTCGCGAGCCCGGGCCGGTACACCTCGACGGCGAGGAAGTTCTGCTCGGGGCTCGCCTCGGCCGCGGCGACGATCGCCTCCCCGAGGCCCGAGCCGATTTCGACGATGAGCGGCGCCTCCTGTGCCGGACGCCCGAACTCCGCATCGGCGTCGAACACGTAGTCCGGGTGCACCGACGTGTCCGCGACGTGCCGGGGAACATCGATGACGAAGGCCTCCGCGTGCTCGTCCCACGCCTGCTGCCGCCGGCCCTGGAGGCGCGTGCCGCGGCGCACGAAGCTCACGGGCTGGCGTCGATACGTGCCGAAGGACGCCTGGCTGCCGGGAGTGATCGGGTTGCCGCCCGAGGGCGGGTCCGGTGTGGGGGTTTCGTGCTGCTCGCTCATCGCCCCCAAGCGTAGTTCAGGCGTCAGACGGTGAGGTCCTTCGCCTTCGTCTCGGGCAGGCCGAGCACGACGGCGACGGAGACGAGCACCATGACGACCGCGTACGCGTTGAACATCCACGGCTGCTTCACGACGTCAGTGAAGAGCGTCTGCAGGTACGGCGCGGTACCGCCGAAGGCCGCGACGGCGATTGCGTACGGGACGCCGACGCCGGCAGTGCGCACCTTCGCGGGGAACAGCTCGGCGTAGGCGGCGGGGGCGATGGCGGCGCCCGCGGCGATGAAGATGAGCATGACGGACATCGAGACGAAGAGCTGCCACAGCGAGTCGTGCAGGAGCCACGTCATGGGGAAGTGCAGCACCGCGCACCCGACGCCGCCGATGATGAGCACGGGCTTGCGGCCGATCCGGTCGCTCAGCCTGCCCCACAGCGGGAGCGCGACGAGGAACACCACGTTGGCGGCAAACCCGTACCAGAGGGCCTGCCCCGGGTCGAGCTTGAGGCTCGTCGCGGCGTAGGTGGGGGCGACGATGGCCCACACGTAGTAGATGACGGTGAGGCCCACCGTCATGCCGATGACCTGGAGCGCCTGCTTGCGGTGCTCGAGGATGTCCCGGATGAGGCTCTGCGACTTGTGGTGCGCGGTGTCGAGCTCCTCGAACGCCTCGGTCTCGGGCATGCGCGCCCGCATCACGAGCCCGTAGAGGCCCATGACCGCCCCGAGGATGAACGGGAGGCGCCAGCCCCACGCGGCCATGTCTGCCTTGGGGAGGGCGATCGCGAGGATCGCGCCGATGAGCGCGCCCACCATGTTGCCGATCGTGCCCGAGAAGTAGATGAGCGTGGACCAGAAGCCGCGCTTCTCGCGCGGGGCCATCTCGGAGAGGTACGTCTGCGACGAGGGGAGCTCGCCGCCGTGCGCGAGGCCCTGAACGAGGCGCGCGACGAGGAGCACGAGGGACGCGAGCGCACCGACGGCGCCGAACGTCGGGGCGATGCCGATGAGGAGGCTTCCGACCGCCGCGAGCGCGACGGTCAACGTCATCGAGTTCTTGCGGCCGAACCTGTCGCCGATCCAGCCGAAGACGAAGCCGCCGAACGGGCGGGCCACGAAGCCGACGGCGAAGATCGCGAGCGTCGAGAGGATCGCAGACGTCGGGTCGGAGGGGTTGAAGAGCTGCTTCGAGAAGTACGGCGCGAACGTCGCGTAGATCGCCCAGTCGTACCATTCTGCGGCGTTGCCGATGCCGGTGCTGATGAGCGTGCGACGCGCGGAGGGGGCGATGACGGCGGAACTCGCCGTGCGCGTGCTGGGGCTGGTTGTCATGGGGTCTCTCTCGTGGGGGTCTGGTCCGGTCCGGGGTCAGCGCGCTGCGAGCTCTGCCGTCTTGGCGAGGGCGAGCTGGGCGTATAGGGCCGCGCCGTCGGCGAGGACGGCGTCGTCGAACGTTGCGAAGGGGGAGTGGTTGAAGGCGCTTGTCGCGGGGTCGACGCCCGCGGGGACGGCGCTCAGGCCGATGAAGCTCCCGGGGACTTCCGCGAGGACGCGCGAGAAGTCCTCGGAACCGCTCAGGGGCTGCGCGAGCCGCGAGTGACGGCCGCTGGCCTGGCCGAACAGTTCCGCGATCGTGGACTCGGCGAACTCCGTCTCGGCCACGTCCGTGATCGTGAGCGGGTACTCGGCCGCGTACCGCACGTCGACCTCGAGGCCGTGGGCGTGGGCGATGCCCTCGAGGAGGCGCGGGATCGCGCGCTGCATATGCTCGCGGTTCGCTTCGGAGAACGTGCGGATGGTCGCGTCGAACTCGGCAGTGTCCGGGATGACGTTGCGCTTCGTGCCCGCCGCGAGCCGCCCGACCGTCACGACCACGGGATCGAACATGTTGAACTGCCGCGTGACCATCGTCTGGAGCGCGAGGACCATCTCGGCCGCGACCGTGACCGGATCCTTCGCGGCATGCGGTGCCGAGCCGTGGCCGCCCGCGCCGCGCACCGTGACGAAGAGGCCGTCGGACGCGCTCATCATGACGCCGGGGCGGGTCACGAAGCGCCCGTGCGGCTCCATGGACGAGAACACGTGGAGGCCGAACGCCGCGTCGGCGCGGCGGCCGGCGGCGTCGAGGACGCCCTCGCGGACCATGACGCTCGCGCCGTCGTAGCCTTCCTCGCCGGGCTGGAACATGAGGACGACGTCGCCCGCGAGCTTGTGCCGATTGTCCGCCAGGAGCGTCGCGGCGCCGAGGAGCATCGACGTGTGGAGGTCGTGGCCGCACGCGTGCATCGCGCCGTCGATGCGGGACGTGAACCCGACGCCCGTGCGCTCCTGGACGGGTAGCGCGTCCATGTCGGCCCGGAGAAGCACGACGGGGCGGTGCCCGGAAGAAGGTGCGAGGGGTCGCTCGCTTCCCGCGGATGGAGCCGGATCGGCGGACGACGACGCGCCACCGGCGGCGAGTTCCTCACGAGCGGTGCCCCGCAGCACGGCGGTGACCGACGTGGTGTCGGTGCCCGTGCTGATCTCGAGCCCGAGGTCGTCGAGGACCGCGAGGACCTTCTCCTGCGTGCGGGGGAGGTCGAGTCCGATCTCCGGTTCCTCGTGGAGGGCGTGCCGCCACGTCGTGAGGGTCTCCTGCAGGCCGCGTGCCTCGTCGATCACTTCGGCTCCTTCCTTCGGGCGCTGCCCGGCGCCCATGGTGTGGCGTACGCCACGTTGTGGTGTTTGCCTGACAGTGTGCGGGACGCAGTATTCCCCGCGCGTAAAACTGCAATAATCGATCAGATGGATTCTGCTCGGCAGAGATTTCTCTCATGGGGAGCTCCCGTCGTCGAACTCTCCGAGGACGATCTCGCGCTCCTCCATGCGCTCCAGATCGCCCCGCGCGTCGCGTGGCTCGACGCCGCCGACATCCTGGGGGCGCACCCCGCGACCCTCGCTCGCCGGTGGGAGCGGCTCCATTCGGCCGGGCTCGCGTGGGTGACCGCCCATCTCCGGGGCGATCCATCCGAGATGGTGCTCGCGTTCGTCGACGTCGAATGCGTGCCGGGCCGCCGCGAAGAGGCTGTCGCGGCGCTCGCCGTCATCCCCGAGGTGCAGACGGTCGACGTCGCGGCGAGCCAGCCCGACCTCGCGCTCACGGTCTTCGCGCGCAACCTGTCCGAATGCGCGGAGTCCATCCTTCCGCGCCTCGCCGCGGCCCCGGGCGTGAGCCGCATCCAGACCGAGCTGTGCACGCGCCTCCACTCGGGCGGGCACTCGTGGCGGCTCGCGGCACTCGACCGCGAGCAGATCGCCGCGTTCTCGGCACTCGCACGGTCCGAGCCGTTCACGGGCCGGCTCCCGCCCGCGTGCTTCGACCTCCTTCCGCTCCTGGCCCGCAACGGCCGCGCGAGTGCGGCGGACATGGCCCGCGAACTCGGCCGGAGCCCCGCGACCGTGCACCGGCAGCTCGCGCGCGTCATCGGGAGCGGCCTGCTCTCGTTCCGATGCGAGGTCGCGCAGGGCCCCGCGGGCTATCCGGTCGCGTGCAAATGGCTCACGAAGGTCCCCCCGGGCCAGCATGCCCAAGCCGCCGCGGCGCTGGGTGGCCTCCGCAACGTGCGGCTCGTTGCGTCGACGACCGGCCAGACCAACTTCACGATCGTGATGTGGCTGCGCACCGTGGCCGACGTCATGACCGCGGAGCTCGCCCTCCAGGAGCGGATTCCGGGGATCGAGCTCGTCCAGAGCACGGTCATGCTGAGCAGCGTCAAGCGCGTCGGCTGCCTGCTGAGGCCGGACGGCACCGCGACCGGGGAAGTGGTCGCCTCGCCCATCCTGATAGAATGAACCAACTGGGCCGCGGCCATTCGCCTTACGGGGATCTCACCTCGCAGGCGTCGGCACGCAGAGCCCTGCGTCGTAGAACGCGTTGACAGGCCCCGTGCCAGGCTCCCTTTCTTCGGCGAACCCGCTTGCCGCCCCGGCCTGCGGGACCTTCCGATGCTGGAGCTGACTGCATTCATGCCTGCCCTGACTACCCCTGCGCCGACTACACCGGCCCCCACCTCTGCCACCTCCTTTGCGACGCTCGGCGTGCCCTCTGTTCTTGACCGCGCCCTCGCGCATCAGGGCATCGAGACCCCGTTCCCCATCCAGGCGGCGACCCTGCCGGACACGCTCGCGGGCCGCGACGTGCTCGGTCGCGGCCGCACCGGCTCGGGCAAGACGCTCGCGTTCGCGATCCCGCTCGTCGCGCGCCTCGACGCGGCGGGCGCCGCCGTCGTCCGCGCCCCGCGCCGCCCGCTCGGCCTCGTGCTCGCCCCGACCCGCGAGCTCGCCACCCAGATCAACGCGACCGTCGAGCCGCTCGCCCGCGCCGCCGGCCTCACGACGACCGTCATCTACGGCGGTGTCTCCCAGCAGCGCCAGGAGCGCGCGCTCAACGCCGGCGTCGACATCGTCATCGCGTGCCCGGGCCGCCTCGAGGACCTCGGACGGCAGGGGCTCGTCGACCTCGGCCATGTCGAGGTCACGGTGCTCGACGAGGCGGACCACATGGCGGACCTCGGCTTCCTGCCCGTCGTGAAGCGGCTGCTCGACGCGACGCCCAAGGACGCCCAGCGGCTCCTCTTCTCTGCGACGCTCGACAACGGCGTCGACGCCCTCGTCAAGCGCTACCTCCACAACCCGCTCACGCACTCGGTCGACGAGGCTCGCGCCGCCGTGACGACGATGGAGCACCACGTGTTCGTCGCCGCCGACGCGGGCGCGAAGAAGAACCTCGTGCACGCCCTCGCGTCCGGCCGTGGGCGCCGCGTCCTCTTCATGCGGACCAAGCACCACGCGAAGCGGCTCGCGAAGCAGCTCACTCAGGCGGGCATCCCTGCCGTCGACCTCCACGGCAACCTCTCCCAGAACGCGCGTGACCGCAACCTCGCGGACTTCGCCTCGGGTGCCGTGCGCGTGCTCGTCGCAACCGACGTCGCCGCGCGCGGCGTGCACGTGGACGACGTCGAGCTCGTCGTCCATGTCGATCCGCCCGCCGAGCACAAGTCCTACCTGCACCGCTCGGGGCGCACGGCCCGCGCTGGCTCGGAGGGCGCCGTCGTCACGCTCTCGCTGCCCGAGCAGCAGGGTGAGGTGCGGGACCTCCTGCGCCACGCGGGCGTCAAGGTCGCGTTCCAGCCCGTGACGTCGACGTCGGCGGCCGTCGCCGAACTCGTCGGCGAGCGCGCCGAGTACGTCGACCCCGCCGAGCGCGCGGCGGCCGTCGCGTCGAAGCTCCCCCAGCAGGGCGGCGGCGCCTCGACCGGCGCGAACGCGCAGCGCAAGCGCGCGCGGCGCGGGCGGGGCTCGGGCGGTTCAGCTGCCGGAGGAGCGACGTCCGCTGGGCGCGGGGAAGCCCGCAACGGCGAGCGCGGCTCGAAGCCCCGCAACGGCGAGCGTTCGTCCGCTCCGCGTGGCCAGAAGTCCGAGTCTCGCGGCGGCCAGACGCAGCGGTCGACGCCGCGTGCGGGCAGCAGCGCGGTGTGGAGCACGACGACGGGCGGCACCTCTGGCGGAAGCTTCGCCGGCGGCCGTTCCGCCGGGTCTGCCGTGGGGTCCCGCGGCAGCGCAGGAACTGGGCAGCAAGGCGGCGGGCAGCGTGGTGGCGCCGGGCAGCGCAACGGGGGCGGGCAGCGCGGTCCGCGCCGGGCGAGCGCCCCGGCGTCGAACGCCCGCCGCGGCTGACGCGAGCCTCACACGCAGCGGCGCGGCTGACGCGCGGGTGACGTGCCGCGCCTGGGTGTGCGGCGCCGTCGCCCGTCGTCGCGCCCGGGAGTAGGCGCGAGCCTCGCTCGGGGGGCAGACTGGTGGCATGAAGACCCTGCTCAACCTGATCTGGTTTGTCTTCGGCGGCTTCGCCCTCGCGCTCGGCTACTTCCTCGCGGGGATCGTGTGCTGCCTCCTCGTCGTGACGATCCCGTGGGGGATCGCGTCCTTCCGCATCGGCGCGTACGCGCTCTGGCCTTTCGGCCGGACGATCGTGGACCGGCATGAGCACGTGAGCGTGCCGGCCGAGCTCGGCAACATCATCTGGCTCCTCGTCGCAGGGATCTGGATCGCGATCGCGCATGTCGCGACCGCCATCGCGATGGCCGCGACGATCGTCGGGATCCCGCTCGCGATCGCCAATCTCAAGCTCATCCCGGTCTCGCTGTTCCCGCTCGGCAAGCGCATCGTCCGCACGGATCGCCTCATGCCGGGATACTCCCGCTGACCTTCGCAACTTCAACGCGCTGCCTTTGTGACCAGTGGCCGGTGCAGATAGGTTGTCTACGTCAAAGGAGGCTCCATGCCAGACATCGACCCCTCATACGCCGGAGAGTGGCGATTCGACCCCGCGCACACGCGCCTCGGCTTCTCGACCCGCCACGCGATGGTCACGAAGGTCCGCGGCTCCTTCAATGACGTCGAAGGCGTCATCAGGGTCAATCCTGAGGACCCGACCGACTCGACCGTGAAGGTCACGATCCAGGTCGCGAGCATCGACACGCGCAACGCCCAGCGCGACGAGCACCTGCGCACGAACGACTTCTTCGATGCGCCGCACTACCCCGAGATCACGTTCGAGAGCACGCGCATCGACCAGGTCGAGGAAAGCAGCTTCATCGTCAACGGCGAGCTCACGATCCGCGGAGTGACGCGGGAGATCGCCGTGCCGCTCGAGTTCATCGGCGTCGAGCGGGACCCGATGGGCAACCTCCGCGCCGGGTTCGAGGGGTCCCGTCGCATCGACCGCAAGGATTTCGGGCTCAACTGGAACGTCGCACTCGATTCGGGCGGCGTCCTCGTGTCCGATCGGATCCTGCTCGAGTTCGAGATCTCGGCCGTCAAGACCGAGGCGTCGCAGAACTAGTCCGATGGACGCGCACGAGGCGCTGAGGGGTTCGGCTTCGGCCGAGCCGCTCGGCGCCTTCGTCGTCGTCTCCTTCGTCGAGCCGACGCCCGTGGGCACGCGCTTCAGCAAGCGCGCGTGGCCGCTCCACGTGACGCTCGTGCGCGTCGACATGCCCCGCGCGGCCGCGCTGGCCGCGTGCGGAAGGGCATTCTCGGCGCTCGACGGCGCGATCCGCGTCCACGTCGCGGGCGACGCCGATTTCGGCTACCGCGGGCGCGTGCGGGTCTCGCTCATCGAGGCTGAGCCCGCGCTCCAAGAGCTTCACGAGCGCGTCCTCGCGGAGGTGCAAGAAGCCGTGCGCGAGGGCCGCGGCCACGTGCACAGCCCGCAGCACACGGGGGCCGGCTTCCGCCCGCACGTATCCGTCCAGGGGGAGAGGCGCGTGCACCGCGGGGACTGGCTCGCGCTCGAGACGGTCTCGCTTGTCGACATGGCGCCCGGCGGGGACACGTCGATGCGCGACGTCGTCGCCGCGTGGGGGAGCGGGTGACGGGACGGAGATGCGTGCGACGGCGGCGGGCCTAGCCTGTGGGCGTGGCAGCCAGCCCCTCGAGCTCGGCACGCAGATTCGCGTGGGCCCGTTCGAGCCACAGGGACCGGGCCGTCTCGGTGTGGAAGAGCGGATCCAAGGCCAGGAGGCGTTCGAGGACCGCAGCCCGCCCGGCGCGGAACTGGCCGTCGGGAACGTGTGCGTACTCCGCGCGGACTTGGGCGGTGTAGCGGCGGTACCCCGAGGGATTCCGGCCGAGCACCGAGAGGTCCGCGTCGCACAGGGCCTGCCCCGCGCCGTCGTCCGCCTCCGGCGAGTGCCCCGCCGTGAGCCGCACGAGCCGCGCGATTTCGGCGACCTCGCCCCGCGCAAGCCCCGCGTCCGCGAGCCGCGCCTCGGCGAGCTGGGCCGACTCCTCTTCGTCCCGTCCCGGAACCCTCGCGTAGACGGCGTCGTGGAACCACGCGGCCAGATCGACGGCCCTCCGCAGCTCGCGCGGCGCGCCGTCGTCGGCAATCGCGTCGAGCGCGGTGAGGACCGCGAAGAGGTGCGCCCCCGTGTGGTACCTGCGGTGCGGCTCGGACCAGCGGCCGAGGAGCTCACGCCCGAGCTCGGGGCGTCCCGGGAGCAGCCGCTCCCAGCGCTGGGCGAGGGGGAGCTCGAGGGCCTTCGCGCGTTCGCGGGCGGGGACGCGCAGGCCCGAGGCGATGAGCGCGCGGGCCAGGGTTCGGCCGTCGACGGGCACGGCGCCGAGGCGGACGAGGTCCGCGTGGCGGCGTTCGGGAACGTCGTAGTGGTCCTCGTCGAAGGCTCGGTCGGGGATCTCGGCCGCGGTGGCGAACGCGTGGAGCTCGTCCAGCGAGGTATCCGAGATGAGGTGGGCGAACACGGTTCCGTGCGCGGGCCAGATCGGGGCATCGATGAGGATTGCCATACGTCACAGCATCGCACGCCTGGTTTGCTGCGGAGAGTTGAGCCTAGTACACTCAAGTTAAATGCGCTGACCTGAGTGAGGCCGTTGACCTCACTGAATCGACGCGGTTGGATGGGGTCCGGTAACCGGGGAAGGAGCTCTCTTTTGGACGTCAAATTCACCACAAAGAGCCAGGAGGCGCTCTCGGCTGCTGCCATGAATGCCTCGACGGCAGGCAATCCGCAGATCGAGCCGGCTCACCTGCTCAAGGCCCTCATGGATCAGCGCGAAGGCGTCGCGGTCGCGCTCCTCCGGGCCACCGGCGCGGATCCGGACGTCGTGAGCGTCGCCGCGAGCACCGCCATCAAGGCGCTGCCCTCGAGCTCGGGCACCACCGTGGCGCAGGCCCAGCTGAGCCGCCAGGGCCTCCAAGTCATCCACGCGGCACAGCAGGAAGCGGAGGGTCTGGGGGACAGCTTCGTCTCGACCGAGCACCTCCTGTTAGGGCTTGCGGCCGACGGCGGGGCAGCCGGCAAGGCGCTGCGGGACTCCGGGGCGTCGCTCGAGTCGCTCAAGGCGGCGCTTCCCGGCGTCCGCGGCGATCGCAAGGTCGATAGCCCCGACCCCGAGAACACGTTCCAGGCCCTCGAGAAATATGGCACCGACCTCACGGCCATCGCCCGCTCGGGCAAGCTCGATCCCGTCATTGGCCGCGACGCCGAGATCCGCCGCGTCATCCAGGTCCTCTCGCGCCGCACGAAGAACAACCCCGTGCTCATCGGGGAGCCCGGCGTCGGCAAGACAGCCGTCGTCGAGGGCCTCGCCCAGCGCGTCGTCGCGGGCGACGTGCCCGAGAGCCTGCGCGGGAAGACGCTCATCTCGCTCGACCTCGGCTCGATGGTCGCGGGCGCGAAGTACCGCGGCGAGTTCGAGGAGCGGCTCAAGGCAGTGCTTGAGGAGATCAAGGGCTCCGAGGGGCAGATCGTCACGTTCATCGACGAGCTCCACACGGTCGTCGGCGCGGGGGCCACGGGGGATTCCTCGATGGACGCCGGCAACATGCTCAAGCCCATGCTCGCGCGTGGGGAGCTGCGCCTCATCGGCGCGACGACCCTCGACGAGTACCGCGAGAACATCGAGAAGGACGCCGCCCTCGAGCGTCGCTTCCAGCAGGTCTTCGTGGGGGAGCCGAGCGTCGACGACACCATTGCGATCCTCCGTGGCCTCAAGGAGCGGTACGAGGCGCACCACAAGGTCGCCATCGCCGACTCCGCGCTCGTCGCCGCCGCGACGCTCTCGAACCGCTACATCACGGGCCGCCAGCTCCCGGACAAGGCCATCGACCTCGTGGACGAGGCCGCGTCGAGGCTCCGCATGGAGATCGACTCGGCGCCGGAGGAAATCGACCAGCTGCGCCGCGCCGTCGACCGTCTCACAATGGAGGAGCTCGCCCTCGAGGGCGAGACTGACGCCGCCTCGGTCGAGCGGCTCGAAGCGCTGCGCGAGGACATGGCGGACAAGAAGGAGCAGCTCGCGGGCCTCAATGCACGCTGGGAGGCCGAGAAGGCGGGGCTCAACCGCGTGGGCGAGCTCAAGGCCAAGCTCGACGAACTGCGCTCGCTCGCCGACAAGGCCCAGCGAGACGGCGATCTCGCGGAGGCGTCCCGCATCCTGTACGGAGAGATCCCGACGCTTGAGCGCGAACTCAAAGCGGCATCTGCCGCCGAAGAGGAGGTCGTAGGCAAGGCCACGATGGTCGCCGAGGAAGTCACCGCGGACGACATCGCCGAGGTCATCTCCGCGTGGACCGGGATCCCGGCCGGCCGCATGCTCCAGGGCGAGAGCCAGAAGCTCCTCCACATGGAGGAGGAGCTCGGCAGGCGGCTCATCGGCCAGTCCAAGGCGGTCCGGGCGGTCTCGGACGCCGTGCGCCGCGCCCGCGCGGGCATCAGCGACCCCAACCGGCCCACGGGCTCGTTCATGTTCCTCGGCCCGACCGGCGTCGGCAAGACCGAGCTCGCGAAGGCGCTCGCGGACTTCCTGTTCGACGACGAGCGCGCCATGGTGCGCATCGACATGAGCGAATACTCCGAGAAGCATGCCGTGGCCAGGCTTGTCGGCGCGCCTCCCGGGTATGTCGGCTACGAAGAGGGTGGGCAGCTCACGGAGGCCGTGCGGCGCCGCCCGTACTCGGTGATCCTCCTCGACGAGGTCGAGAAGGCGCACCCCGAGGTGTTCGACATCCTGCTCCAGGTGCTCGACGACGGCCGCCTCACCGACGGCCAGGGTCGCACCGTGGACTTCCGGAACACGATCCTGGTCCTGACCTCGAACCTCGGGAGCCAGTTCCTCGTGGATCCGGACCTGAGCCCGACGACGAAGCGAGAGGCCGTCATGGGCGTCGTGAACTCGTCCTTCAAGCCCGAGTTCCTCAACCGCCTCGACGAGGTCATCATGTTCGACGCGCTGAGCGTCGAGGAGCTCGCGCAGATCGTGCAGCTTCAGATCGACGCGCTTCAGCGGCGCCTCCACGATCGGCGCCTCACGCTCGAGGTCACCGACAGTGCACGGGCGTGGCTCGCGATGTCCGGCTACGACGCGGCGTACGGCGCGCGCCCGCTGCGGCGGCTCGTCCAGCGCGAGATCGGGGACCGGCTTGCGCGAGAGCTCCTGGCGGGCGAGATCGCGGAGGGGGACACGGTATTCGTCGACGTGGCCGACGTCTCGGTGGACCTCCAGGACCTCACCGGGGCCTCGAGCGGGGGCCTGAGCGTCACGCGGAAGCTTCCGGCAGGCCACGGGGCGTAAGGCGGGCTGCGCCGCGGTGGGGCAGCGGGAGGCCCGCGTCCTACGGGAGCAGCGACGCGCTGAGGGAATTGCCCTTCGAGCTCACCACGAAGCAGTCCACCCGCCGGTCGCCGGTGCCCCACCCGCCCTGGGTGGGGTAGCCCGTGCTCTGCTTGAGGCTGCTCGTATCCTGCGGGAGGTTGAGCTTCGTCTGGCGGCAGAGTTCGTCCGCGCGGGAGGCGAGGGCGTCCTTCCCCGGGTACGAGTCGCTCGCCGCGTACGAGGCGATCGCGACGAGCTGCGCCGAATGGGCGTCCGTGCACGAGACGACGCGATTGGCCTGGGCCTTGCTGTCGAAGTCCGCGAAGCAGTCGCCGACCTTGTACTCGGCCGAGTACGTGGTGCCTTCCGCGGCGGGCGCTGGCCCATCGTGGTTCGCCGTGAGCGAAGCGATCATCGCCCAGAAGACGAGCACGACGACGACGGCGCCCCCGGCTGCGATCACGCGGCCCCACGGCGTGTGCGGCCAGCGTGCGAGGATCCTGGTGGGCAGCGAGGCCGGCCGCCGTCGTTGGGGTGCGCGGGCCTGGCGGCGCGTGGTGGGCTGCGGTGCAACATCCGAGGGGACGTGCGAACCCTGCGCGCTCTCCATGCCGGTTCTGTGCCCTTCCGTTGTGCCAACGAGAGAGAGGGGAGCTGGGTCCCCGCATGCCAACAGCGGGCTCCTCCCGAATACGCAGGCGACCGCAATTACATGTAGTCTAGACCTACGACAAATTGATCATGACTCCGGGGCCTCGCGAGCCTGCCTTCGCGACTACCTCCGGGACGAGGCAAAAGAGGGGGTCACGCCATGGGGCGCGGCCGTCAAAAGGCTAAGGCAACCAAGCAGGCTCGGGACATCAAGTACTACAGCCCGAACACTGACTATGCGGCACTTCAGCGCGAACTGGGCGCTTCGAACAGCCACCCGCATCACGATGCGGACGACCTCGAGCCGGACTACTCCGAGTACGAGGACAAGTACGCGGATCAATTTGACGACGACGAGGACACTCGGCAGATCGGCTGACCTCCGCCCATGAGCGAGGTCACCGATCGCACGAACGATCCCGCCGTAGCGCGAGCCCACGCGGCAGCTCTCCGTTCGATCGCCCGCGAGGTGGTCGAGAACGCAGACCTTCAAGACCCTGATGAGGCGCGCGCCGGGCTGCTCGGGCTCCTGCGCGGGGGCGGCGTCATGGCCCTGACGGGCGCTGGAGTTTCGACTGCGTCCGGGATCCCCGACTATCGCGGTCCGCAGGGCTCGTGGCGCAAGCACCGGCCCATGACGTATCAGGAGTTCCGCCACGATCCGGCGGCGCGCCACCGGTACTGGGCGCGGAGCTTCGTGGGCTGGCGGCACATCGACCGGGCGCAGCCGAACCGTGCCCATCGCGTCCTCGCAGGCCTTGAGGCGGACGGCGTCGTGCTCGGCGTCGTCACGCAGAACGTCGACGGCCTGCACGCCGCCGCGGGCTCGCGCAACCTCGTCACGCTGCATGGGGACCTCGACAAGGTCCTGTGCCTCAACTGCGGCAACGTCGAGGGCCGTTCCAACCTCGACGAGCGGCTCACCCAGGCCAACCCGGGATACGCCGAGGCCGTGCGCCTCGATCCCGGGACCGTGAACCCCGACGGCGACGTCGAGCTCCCGCCCGTCTGGGTGGACCGATTCCGCATGGTGGGCTGCCTCGTGTGCGGCTCGGTCGAGCTCAAGCCCGACGTCGTGTACTTCGGCGAGAGCGTCCCCTCCGAGCGCAAGGAGCGGGCGACGGCGATGCTCGCCCAGGCGCGTGGGCTCCTCGTCCTCGGTTCGTCCCTCGCCGTCATGAGCGGCTTCCGGTTTGTGCTCGACGCGGTGCGCGAGGGCAAGCCCGTGGGGATCGTCAACGCGGGGCCGACACGCGGGGACAGCCGGGCCCATTGGAGATGGCGCACCGACGTGGGCGAGGCCCTCGAGGAACTCGCGACGGCGCTCTGAGCCGCATGGCCTCACGCGAGCTGACGGCGAGGACCCGGCAGCGTCCGACAACAACCGGGGCATCAAAATGCCCCGGCTTTCGGACTCTGCCTCGCACTTGAGCGCAGGGCGGAGTCCGAAAGCCGAGGCAGTTCGGGCTGAGAAGTCAGGCGTACGCGTTGACGAGGCGGACAGCCCCGCCGTCGACGCCCTTGGCGCCCTGCACGTAGTCGGGGTTGCCCGCGGTTCCAAATACGCCGTCGTCCGCTCCGACGGTACCCATGACCCAGGCCGGCACGCCGCGCTCGGCGAGGCGCGCGAGAGCCGCGTCGGCCGCGGAGGGCGCGACGATCGCGACCATGCCGACGCCGAGGTTGAGCGTCCTCTCAAGGTCCGCCTGCGGGACGCCTCCGAGCTCGGCGACGAGCTTGAACACCGCGGGAAGCTCCCACGTGGAGCGGTCGACGGTCGCGAGGAGGCCCTTCGGCAGGACGCGTGCGAGGTTCGCGGCGAGGCCGCCGCCCGTCACGTGGCTGAATCCACGGAGTGCGAGGTCAGCTCCGGCCGCGGAAGCCGGGTTGAGCGTGCGGACGAGGTCGAGGCAGTCGCCGGCGTAGACGCGCGTCGGCTCGAGGAGCTCCTCGCCGAGCGTGCGGCCGAGCTCGGAGACCTGGCGGTCGAGGGCCCAGCCCGCGTGGTTGATGACGCGACGCACGAGCGAATAGCCGTTCGAGTGGATGCCCGAGGACGCCATCGCGATCACGACGTCCCCCGTCCGGACCCGCTCGGGGCCGAGCAGCGCGTCCGCCTCGACGACGCCCGTCGCCGCGCCCGCAACGTCGTACTCGCTCTCGCCCAGGAGGCCCGGGTGCTCGGCGGTCTCGCCGCCAACGAGGGCCGTGCCGGCCACGGAACAGGCTGCGGCGATGCCGCGCACGATGTCCGCGATCCGCTCAGGGACGACCTTCCCGCACGCGATGTAGTCCGTCATGTAGAGCGGCTCGGCGCCGACCACGACGATGTCGTCCACGACCATGCCGACGAGGTCGAAGCCAATCGTGTCGTGCACGTCCATGGCCTGCGCGATCGCGACCTTCGTGCCCACGCCGTCCGTCGACGTCGCGAGCAGCGGGCGGCGGTACGTGAGCAGGCGGCTCACGTCGAACAGCCCGGCGAAGCCGCCGACACCGCCCAGGACCGAGGCGCTGTGGGTCGCCTTGACGGCGTCCTTCATGAGTTCGACGGCGCGGTCCCCGGCTTCGACGTCGACGCCGGCGGCGGCGTACGTAAGGGAGGGGCGGGTGGGTGAGTCGGGGCCGGTGGACTGGGTCGCTGCGGGCTGCGGCGGGAGGGCGGGGGTGGGGGCGTTCATACAGTGGCCTCGCGGTCTGCCGGGGTCAGGAGGGATTCGAGTTCGGAGCCGGGCCCGGGGTCGCAGCCCGCGGCGCCCGGGCGGACGCCGGGATCTTCGTCCTCGGCGGGTTCGGTCCGCTCGCCGTCTGGCGCGTCGTCCCGCTCGAGGAGGTTCTTGCCCAGCTTGTCCGCGCTCGGCAGGGCGATCGGGTACTTGCCCGTGAAGCACGCCGTGCAGAGCCGCTCGCGGGGCTGCTGCGTCGCCGCGATCATGCCCTCCTCGGAGATGTACCCGAGGGAGTCCGCGCCGATCGCCTGGGAGATCTCCTCGACCGTCGCGCCGTTCGCGATGAGCTCCGCGCGGGACGCGAAGTCGATGCCGTAGAAGCATGGCCACTTCACAGGCGGCGAGGAGATCTTGATGTGGACCTCTTTCGCGCCGGCCTCCCGGAGCATGCGCACGATCGCGCGCTGCGTGTTGCCCCGCACGATCGAATCGTCCACGACGACCACGCGCTTGCCGCGGATCACCGACTCGAGGGCGTTGAGCTTGAGCCGGATGCCGAGCTGGCGGAGCGTCTGGGACGGCTGGATGAACGTGCGGCCCACGTAGGAGTTCTTGACGAAGCCGTGGGCGAACGGGATCCCCGACTGCTCGGCGTATCCAACGGCGGCCGGCGTGCCGGATTCGGGGACGGGGATGACGATGTCCGCCTCATGCGTATTCTCGCGCGCGAGCTGGCGGCCCATCTCGACGCGCGATTCGTACACCGAGCGGCCCGCGATGGCCGCGTCCGGGCGGGCGAGGTAGACGTACTCGAAGACGCAGCCGGCCGGCGTCGCCGTCCCGAAGCGCTGCGAGCGCACGCCCTTCTCGTCGATCGCGATGAACTCGCCCGGCTCGATCTCGCGGATGAAGCTCGCGCCGACGGTCGCAAGCGCGGACTGCTCCGACGCGACCACCCAGCCGCGCTCGAGGCGGCCGAGGCACAGGGGCCGGATCCCGTAGGTGTCGCGCGCGGCGTAGAGCGTGCCCTCGTCCATGAAGACGAAGCAGAACCCGCCGCGGATCTTGGGGAGGAGGTCCATCGCGGTCTCCTCGAGCGTGTGGCCCCTCTCGCCCGCGAGCAGGGCCGTCACGAGCGCCGTGTCCGACGTGTTGCCCTGCTTCATCTCGCCGGTCAGGTGCCCGCCCGTGAGCTCCTCGATCATGTCGCGGAGCTCGGCCGTGTTGGTGAGGTTGCCGTTGTGCGCGAGGGCGACCGTGCCGTTGGCCGTCGCGCCGAGCGTCGGCTGGGCGTTGGCCCAGTGGCTCGCACCCGTGGTCGAGTACCGGCAGTGGCCGACGGCGATGTGCCCCGTGAGCGTGTTGAGCGTCGACTCGTCGAAGACCTGCGAGACGAGGCCCATGTCCTTGTACACGCTGATGCGCGTGCCGTCGCTCGCCGCGATGCCCGCGGACTCTTGGCCGCGGTGCTGCAGGGCATAGAGGCCGTAGTAGGTCAGCTTGGCGACTTCTTCGCCAGGTGCCCATACGCCAAAGACGCCGCAGGCGTCCTTGGGGCCTTTGTCGAGAGGGTCTAGGTCAAGTGAGAGGAGTCCGTCACCGCGTACCACTGGTCAATTGTCTCATGGCCGCGGGAGCGCCCCTCTCACGCGGCGGACGGGCCCTGCTCGCCGTCGTCGTCGGCGCGTCCCGGCCCCTCCTGAGACCCGTCCTGCGGCTCTTCGTCGGGGAGTTCTTCGACGATCGCCTTCCGCGCCCGTGCGATGCTCACGCGGTCCAGGACGAGGACGACGACGCCGCCCAGGAGCACTCCGACCGCCACGAAGATCACGAGGAAGTAGCCGAAGATCGCTGCGCGCGTGTAGCCGTCCGGAACCGTCCCGGTGTAGCCCACGATCGCGGCCGCGACTGCACCGAGCAGCGCGCCCGCGACGAGGAAGGGGACGTACTTCGGGGCACGGCGAACGGTGATGTGGCGCTGAGAAGGCATGAATCAAGCGTACCGATCTCCGCGGAGGCCGGCGTGGCCCCCGCGCCGGGAGGCGGGGACCACGCGGTCCGGGTGCGAGCCGGACGGCGGCGAATTCCACGCGCGGGGGACAATTCGCGTGACGCCGACATTGTGAACGGTAGGGGTTCCCAGACATATCGACGCCCGAAAGGGCACCTTTGCGCCATCCGAGGGGCATTTTCGCGACTCCTCGGTCTCGTAGCGGTTATCGTGGAAGTTCGGTCGGCGAACGAAGAAGGCGGCGCACCACGTCCGCTTTGCGCCGGTGAAACTCTATCCAGCGACAGACGTGGGGGATTTGTTGTGAAGGAATGGACGGAAGGCGTCCAGAGGAATTTCCTGGGGTCCAGGGGGATCGCCGAGCTCGGGGGGCTCGTCTCGCCGCTCGCGCACACCCGCTCGTTCGCTCTGCGGGTGAAATCGGTCGCAGTGGGCGGCATTTCCGTGAGCTACGTCGCCGCAAGCCCGTGTCGTCTCGGTGGCCAGGCGGTGGCGGAGTCCGCGGACAGGTCTGTTCATCTGCTCTTCCCGTTCAACACGCGGCTCGTTGTCGAGGGCCTCGTTGAGCAGGGAGTTTCCGCGGGCGGCGCCGTGGCCTTCGGGGAGGCATACCTGCCGAAAATCCGCATGGAATCGGCCGGGCGCGTGCTCGTGGTGAGCATGAAGGAAGGGGTGCGGTCAGCCGGGGTCGTCTTCTCGGCGAAGACGCCCTACCTTGTCATCCCGTCGTCGCCCAGCGTGTCGGTCGTGCGCGCGGTCGCGCAGCTCGTCTTCCGTTCCTCGGAACGGGACGCGGCGATGAGCGAGATCCTGGTGGGCGTGTGCGGCATGGTGCTGCTCGATGCCTACGTCGCCGCGGAGGCGGAGCCCAGGGATGACCAGCTCGTGGTCGGCGGGCTACGCATTATCGCCGAGGAATACCGGAAGAAGGGGTTCAAGGCGAGCGACGTCGCCGACGCCCTCGGGATTTCCCTCCGGGTCCTCCAACGCGCCTTTAGGGACCGCGGGGGTGTCACGAATGTCATTCGTGCCTACCGCACTCAAGAGGCCCTGAGGATTCTTGAATCCGAGGCCGCTAATGGGGTGCCCTTCGATGCGATTGCGCGGAAGAGCGGATTCGCCGACGGCCGGGCCATGCGCAAAGCGATAGCGGGCACCACCGGAATGCTCCCTCACGAATATCGGAAGAATTTCGGATGACACTCTGATGGCCAGCATAGAGCAGGCCCTGACCACCTCCGTGGTGGGCAGGGCCTTTCTCAGTGGTAGTGGCGAGACGCGTCTCAGTGGTCGTGCGCGCCGCCCGACGCGCTGACGTGAACCTCGTTGCCGTCCTTGTCGAAGATCTTCCCGTTCTCGATCCGGTCGCCGTCCTCGAGCGCGTCGAGGACCACGAGGGGGATCATGCGCGTCGGCGCGGCCGCGAACACCGAGGGGCTGCCCTTCGGATTGCCGCGCTTGATGACGTTGAACAGGATGTTGAGCAGGACGGCCATGAGGGCGGCCGAGCTGATGCCCGAGTCGAAGATGACCTGGACCCACGTCGGGAACTTCGAGTAGAACGTGGGGCTCACCACGGGGACCAGGCCGAACGCGATCGACGTTGCCACGATGATGAGGTTCATGCTGTCCTTGTAGTCCACCTTCGAGAGCGTCCGGATGCCGGAGGCCGCGACGGTGCCGAAAAGGACGATGCCGGCCCCGCCGAGGACGGGCATCGGGACGGCCGCGACGATGCGGCCGAGGACCGGGAGCAGGCCGAGGAGCATGAGCACCACACCGCCCGCGGCGACCGCGAAGCGGCTCTTGATGCCCGTCACGGCCACGAGGCCGACGTTCTGCGCGAACGCGCTCTGCGTGAACCCGTTGAAGACGGGCGAGATGGCCGAGGAGAGCATGTCGGCGCGAAGGCCGTTCGCGATGCGTTTCGAATCGACCTTGGCGCCCGTGACCTCGCCCACGGCCAGGATGTCCGCGGTGGTCTCGGTCAGGATGACCAGGACGACGATGACCATCGAGATGATTCCGGCCGGCTCGAACGTGGGGAGGCCGAAGTGGAATGGCTGGGGGAAGGCGAAGATCGGGCCGTTGAAGACCTGCGAGAAGTCCGCCTTGCCGAGGACCGCCGCGATGACGGTGCCGATGACGATGGAGAGGAGTATGGACAAGCGCGAGACCATGCCGCTGCCGAGCTTGCTCAGGAGCATGATGATGACGAGCGTGAGCGCGGTGAGTCCGATGTTCGCGGGATCGCCGTAGGTCGGTGCCTTCGCATTGCCGCCAAGGGACCAGCCCGCCGCGACGGGGACGAGGGAGAGCCCGATCGTCGTGATCACGACGCCCGTCACGACGGGCGGGAAGAAGTGGATGATCCGGGCGAAGAACGGCGCGATGACGAGGCCGATGAGCGAGGCGGTCATGACGGCGCCGAAGATGGCCGGGAGCCCCCCGCCGCCGTTGATGATCGCGAGCAGCGTCGCGACCGAGGCGAACGACGTGCCCTGGACGAGCGGGAGCTGCGAGCCGAACCACTTGACGCCGAGGGTCTGGAGCAGGGTCGCGAGACCGCCGATGAACAGGCAGCACGTGATGAGCAGGGCAAGATCCGGGCCCTTGACGCCGGCGGCCGAGCCGATGATGAGGGGCGGGGCGATGATGCCGCCGTACATCGTGAGCACGTGCTGGAAGCCGTACGCGAATGCGGTTGCGATGGGCAGCTTCTGGTGTTCGGGACTGGTGGCCTCCGCGCTCGTGGCGAAGGGGACGGGTGCGGGATTTCGGGTCACAGCGGACCTCCTTGTCAGCTTTGAAATCCGAGGGCGCAGCAGAAAGAGAGCGGGGGACGGTACGAAGCGGTCCCTCGCGCGGCGAATCGCCGAGGAGGCGAAAAGAGGGGCGGGACGACGGCGGGCAGGGAGTCCCGCCGTCGTCCGGAAGGGTGGGAAGAGCGCGTAACGAAACGGCGCGGCGCCGGAGCTTGGGCGCCGGGTCGGAACGCGCGATCAGCAGAAGCCGGCGATGCCGTCCCAGGAGTTCCCAGCGTCCGAGATCGTCTCGCGCTGGAAGTTCGCCTCGATGAGGCCGTACGGGCGGTCGGCCGCGAAGAAGACCTCGCCCGGGTTGTCGAGCCCGAACGGCGTCAGGTCCACGAGGAAGTGGTGGTTGTTCGGCGTCGAGAAGCGGATCTCATCGATCTCGGGATGCGCGTCGAGGACCTTCTGGGCCATCTGGAAGAGGGTCTGCTGGAGCGCGTACGAGTACTCCTCCGAGAAGCCCTCGAGCAGGAGCGCCTTGACGTCGTCGTACGCCTTGTTGAAGTCGATGGCGCCGCTCGCGATCGCCTCGTTGTTGTAGCGCCAGCGCGCCGAGACGTCCGTCGCGAGGATGCGGTCCGTGGTCTCCGCGAGGGTCGTGAAGCGATCCTTCGGGTAGCCCACGAAGCCCGACTGCGTCGACTTGAGGACCGTGAGGTCGTTGAGGCCCGAGATGACGTAGACATTGTCGCCGTCCTTCGTCACGACGGCGTTGCGGACCTCCTGGCCCTTGCGGACGAACGAGTGGTCGTGGGGCGCGCCGTGGGAGATGATGCGCTCCCACGCGTACTGCTCGGCCTCCCAGCGGCCACCCGAGACCCAGCTGAACGAGGAGGTGAAGTGGTTCGCGAGGCGGATGAGGAACTCCTCGGGCGAGCCGATGCCGTCGCGGGCGAAGCCGTAGACGGTGTTCTTCTGCGTGTCCGTCGGGACGACGTGCGAGTTGTCGCCTTCGAAGTGGGCCGCGTCGAAATCCCCGCGGAGCTGGGACGTGACGTTGAGATCCTCGATCTCGTGGCGGTCTGTGCTGCGCGTGATCTTGACGACGCGCACCTCGGCCTTGCCGTACTGGTTCTTGCCGAGAATGATCTTGCTGTTCGTGGTGGTCATGGCGGGTTAGCTCCCTCGGTACGTGGAAAAGGCGAATGGACTCAGCAGGAGCGGCACGTGGTAGTGCGCCTCGTTCTCGTTGACCGTGAAGGTCAGAGACACCTCCGGGAAGAAGGTCTCCTGCCCGATGCCGGCGAAGTAGGCGCCGGTCGCGAACTCGAGGCGGTATGCACCGCTCGGGAGCCGCTCCGGGCCGAGGTCTTTCACCCGCCCGTCGGCATCGGTGGTGCCCGTTCCAATCTGGGACCATGCCTCGCCGTCGCGGGCGTAGAGTTCGACGGCGACACCTGCCGCCGGCTTCCCGGCTGCGGTATCCAGAATGTGGGTGGTCACATGTGAGACGCTCATGCGCTCATGCTCCTCTCAAGGCAGTGCTCTGCTCGAGAAGGTTCTGCTTCAGTCGAAGCACCGCAATCTCGCGGAGCTGCTCGGCGACGACCGGCTCCTCCTCCTCGGGCGTGTGTCCCAAGCGCTCCTGGAGGGCGGAGAGCATCTCCTTGGCCGAGCGGCCGGCGGCACGGATCAGGAAGACCCGGCCGAATTTCTCTTCGTACGCCTTGTTGCCCGCGGCCAGGGCCGCGACCGTCGCCGCGTCGCGAGCATCCACACCGGACTGTTCGCTGCGGGACATCGTGGCCTCGGCCGATGCGCCGGCGGCCCGTTCGCCAATGCGGGGGTGGTGGGCGAGCGCGCCCTCCAGCTCCTCGGCGGTGAAAGGGTCGGCTGCGTTGCGCGCGGCATCGAGGAGGGCGTCCAAGCTCGCGAAGGGGCGGGCTGCGGTGATCTCCTCGATCCAACGAGGCACGTCGAGGCACGGCTTGAGAAGCTCGTGTGCCTCGGCGGCTGGGGCGGCGTTGAACTGTTCAAGCGACATGGCTTGTCTGGTCCTCAACTGCTCAATGCTGGCATCCACGGTGACGGCTATACGGAACGTCGGTTTCTGTGGTTCCGTATCGTGGAACTGTTATTTCAGCATGTGTAATTAGTGTGGTGCATCACACTGTGATTGTCAACACCCTACCGGGTGGCCTGTTTCGCGCAGGTTGCGGGGTGAGACGTGGCCAGGCGTGGGGTGAGACGTGGCCAGGCGTGGGGCGAGACGTGGCCAGGCGTGGGGCGAGACGTGGCCAGGCGTGGGGCGAGACGGCGAAGGGCCCCGAACCAGCGAAAATCCGCTGGCCGGGGCCCTCGAGGCGGGGCGGGCCCCCGCGGACACGCCTGGGTCAGACGCCCAGGCGGTCCCGCAGCGCCGCGACGTGGCCGTCTGCCTTGACGGCGTAGTCGACCGACTCGATGGAACCATCAGGCGCGACGACCGCCGTCGAACGCAGGATGCCCTCGACGACTTCTCCGTTGACGATCTTCTCGCCCCACGCGCCCCACGCCTTGGCGACGGCGGCGCCGTCGTCCGCGAGGAGCGGGAACGTGAGGCTGTAGTCGTCGGCGAACGAGGCGATGGCCTCGACCGGGTCGGGCGAGATGCCCACCACGCTCACGCCCGCGGCGTTGAGTGCGTCGAGGCTGTCGCGGAAGTCGCACGCCTCGGTCGTGCAGCCCGGCGTCGCGGCCTTCGGATAGAAGTACACGACGACGCGCCCGCCGCGATAGTCGGCGAGCGAGACGCCCTTCCCGGTCGCGTCCGGCAGCGTGAACTCAGGAGCCGGCTGTCCGGCGGCGAGCTTCGTGGTGGTTGTCATGGTTCCTCCTCCGGTAGGGGGTCAGGCCGTGCCGCGGCGGATCAGCTGGCCATGGGGCTCGCTGAAGTCCACCTCGGTGCCGCGCACAAAGGTGCGGCGCACCACGCCGGAGAGAGTCTTGCCCTGATACGGCGTGATGTGGTTCTTGTGGTACAGCTTGTCAGCGTCGACGACGAACGCGTCGTCGGCGGCGAAGATCGCGAGGTCAGCATCGTACCCGGGCGCGAGCGTGCCCTTGCGCTGCAGCCGCGCGAGCTCGGCTGGCTTGCTGCCCATCCACTCGACGACGCGCTCGAGGGGGATCCCGCGGCGGCGCGCCTCGGTCCAGATGATCGGGAGCCCGAGCTGGAGCGACGCGACGCCGCCCCACGCGACGCCGAAATCGCCGTTCTTGAGGTCCTTGAGGTCGATCGTGCTGGGGGAGTGGTCCGAGACGATGCAGTCGATCGTGCCGTCCTCGAGGCCCTTCCACAGGAGCTCGCGGTTCGACGCCTCGCGGATGGGCGGGCAGCACTTGAACGCCGTGGCGCCGTTCGGGATCTCCTCCGCGAGCAGCGTGAGGTAGTGCGGGCACGTCTCGACGGTGAGCTTGACGCCGTCGCGCTTCGCCGAGGCGATCATCGGCAGGGCGTCCGACGACGAGAGGTGCAGGATGTGGGCGCGCGCGCCCGTCCAGCGGGCCCGCTCGATGACCTCGGCGATCGCGACGTTCTCGGCGCCGCGCGGGCGCGAATGCAGGAAGCTCTCGTAGATGTCGCCCTCGGGGTTCGGCGCGCGGTCGATCGCGCGCGAATCCTCGGCGTGGACGATCATGAGCCCGTCGAACGACGCGATCTCCGCGAGGTCCTTCTCGAGCTCGTCGACTTCGAGGTGCGGGAATTCGTCGACGCCTGAATGGAGCAGGAAGCACTTGAAGCCGAACACGCCCTCGTCGTGGAGCGCGCGGAGGTCGCCCGTGTTGCCCGGGATCGCTCCGCCCCAGAACCCGACGTCGACGAACGACTGCGTCTCCGCCGACGCGCGCTTGAGCTTGAGCGCGTCGACGTTCGTGGTCGGCGGGATGCTGTTGAGCGGCATGTCGATGATCGTGGTCACGCCGCCGGCCGCGGCAGCCTTCGTCGCGGAGGCGAAGCCCTCCCACTCAGTGCGGCCAGGCTCGTTGACGTGCACGTGGCTGTCGACGAGGCCTGGGATCAGCGTCTCGTCGTCGACGAGCTCGATGACCTCGCGCCCGGACAGGTTGTTGCCGAACGGCTCGAGCGCGACGATGCGCCCGTCGATGATGCCGACCTCGCGCGGCACGATGCCCGCCGTGGTCAGGACCCGCTGCCCGCGGATGACGAGGTCGAATTCGATGTCATTCATCGCACAGACTCCTTCCTGCTCTCAGTGTCAACAATAGTGAAACCCTTGCCGATACCCTGCGTTCCCGAGTCGCGCAGTCCCTGGGCGACGAGTCGGCCGGTCTCCCGGACGAGGCGGCGTGCGTCGCGAAGGCAGACGTCGACGTCGGCCTCGAGATCGGTGAGCGCGTGGACGGCGGCGAATCCCGCCGAGGCGCGTGCGGCGCCGTCGAGCTGGCTCCGCCCGCACACCGCGACGACGGGGACGCCCGCAGCGCGGGCTTCGGCGGCCACGCCGACGGGCGCCTTGCCCGAGAGCGACTGGGCGTCGAGGCTGCCCTCGCCCGTGACGACGAGCGACGCGCCCTTGAGCTTCTCCCGCAGGCCCGTGAATTCGACGACGACGTCGATGCCGCGCCTGCGCTGCGCCCCGAGGGCGAGCGCCGCATAGCCGACGCCGCCGGCCGCGCCCGCACCAGGGGCATCCTTCGCGGCTGCTGCGCGGGGCCCGAGCGCCGCTCCGAGGACGTCGGCGAAGCGCGCGAGGGCAGCGTCGAGTTCGGCAACGTCCGACGGCGTTGCCCCCTTCTGCGGGCCGAACACGGCGGCGGCGCCACGATCACCGAGAAGGGGATTGTCGACGTCGGCCGCGAGGATGAGCGTTGCCGTATCCAAGCGAGCGTCGAGCCCGCCCAGGTCTGCCTCGGCGATGCGCGCGAGGGCCGCGCCGCCGAGCGGAAGCTCGTTCCCGGCGTCGTCCGTGAACCGCGCGCCGAGGCCCTGAAGCATTCCGGCGCCACCATCGGTGCACGCGCTCCCGCCGACGCCGAGGACGATCTCGCGCGCGCCGGCGTCGAACGCGGCGCGGATGAGCTGGCCCGTGCCGAGGCTTGTGGCGTTCCGGGCATGTTTGACGCCTCCGGGGAGGACGTCGAGGCCGGAGGCCGCGGCCATTTCGACGACGGCGCGGCGCCGGCCCCCAGCAGCGGAGACATCGAGCGCGAACTCGGCCGTGAGCGGCTCGCCTGTGGGGCCCGAGACGGCCGCTCGGCGCGGGGAGAACCCCGCGCCGAGCGCTGCACTCACGGTGCCCTCGCCGCCGTCGGCCACTGGGACCAGCACGAGCTTCGCCTCCGGGAGCACCTCGAGGATGCCCTCCGCGAGCGCCTCTGCGACCTCGGGCGCGGTGAGCGTGCCCTTGAACTTGTCCGGGGCGAGGACGATTTTCACGCCTGTCCCGTCCTAGTCGAGCAGTGCGACGATCGCGGTCGGGGCGTCCTCGCGGCGCTCCGCGAGGTCCTCGAACTCCACGACATTGTCCAGCTCCGTGCCCATCGCGATGTTCGTGACGCGCTCGAGGATGGCCTCGACGACCACCGGCACCTTGTACTCCGCCATGAGGGCGCGGGCCTTCTCGAAGGCCGGGGCCAGATCCTCCGGGTGCTCGACGCGGATCGCCTTGCAGCCGAGGCCCTCGGCCACCTTGACGTGGTCCACGCCGTAGCCCTGGGCGCGCTCCGAGCCGGTCGCGTTGACGTTCTCGAACGCGAGGGAGACGTGGTAGTCCATCTCGAAGCCGCGCTGCGACTGGCGGATGAGGCCGAGGTACGAGTTGTTCACCACGACGTGGATGTACGGCAGCTGGAACTGCGCGCCCACGGCGAGCTCCTCGATCATGAACTGGAAGTCGTAGTCGCCCGAGAGTGCTACAACGGTCTCGCCCGGCTTGCCGCGCACGACGCCGAGCGCCGCGGGGCCAGTCCAGCCCAGCGGACCCGCCTGGCCGGCGTTGATCCACTTGCGGGGTCCGAACACGTGCAGCAGCTGCGCGCCGGCGATCTGGGAGAGGCCGATCGTCGTCACATACGTGGTCTCGGGACCGAACGCCCTGTTCATCTCCTCGTACACGCGGAACGGCTTCATGGGCACGTTGTCGTAGTGCGTCTTGCGCTGCATGCGGCCGCGCTTCTCCTGCGCCGCCGCGGCCCACGTCGAGTAGTCCGGCAGGGTTCCGGCGGCCTGGCGCTCGCGGGCCACTTCGAGGAGTGCCTCGAGGGCGAGGCCCGCGTCCGAGACGATGCCGAAGTCGGGCGAGAACACGCGGCCGATCTGCGTCGGCTCGATGTCGATGTGGACGAACTTCCGGCCCTCGGTGTACTTCTCGATCGAGCCCGTGTGGCGGTTGGCCCACCGGTTGCCGATGCCGATCACGAAGTCCGATTCGAGGAACGTCGCGTTGCCGTACTTGTGGCTCGTCTGGAGGCCGACCATGCCGGCCATGAGACGGTGGTCGTCCGGGATCGCGCCCCAGCCCATGAGCGTCGGGACCACGGGCACGTCGAGGATCTCGGCGAGCTCGACGAGCTTGTCCGATGCGTCCGCGTTGATGATGCCGCCGCCGGCCACGATGAGGGGGCGCTGAGCGGCCGTGAGCATGTCGAGCGCCTTCTCGGCCTGCTTGCGCGTGGCGCGCGGCTTCTCGACCGGGAGCGGCTCGTAGGCGTCGATGTCGAACTCGATCTGCGCCATCTGCACGTCGAACGGCAGGTCGAGCAGCACGGGGCCGGGGCGGCCCGTGCGCATGAGCTGGAACGCCTTCTGTACCGCGCCGGGCACCTGGCCGGGCTCGAGGATGGTCATCGCCATCTTCGTGAGCGGCTTCGCGATCGACTCGATGTCAACGGCCTGGAAGTCTTCCTTGTGCAGCTTCGCGACGGGCGCCTGGCCCGTGAAGCACAGCATCGGGATGGAGTCGGCCTGGGCTGCGTAGAGACCCGTGATCATGTCGGTGCCCGCGGGGCCGGACGTGCCGAGGCAGATGCCGATGTTGCCGGCCTTCGCCCGCGAGTAGCCGTCGGCCATGTGCGAGGCGCCCTCGACATGGCGTGCGAGGGTGTGGCGGATGCCGCCGTGGGCGCGCATCGCGGAGTACATTGGGTTGATCGCGGCGCCGGGCAGGCCGAAGGCCTCGGTCGCGCCCTCCTTCTCGAGGATGGCCACGATCGCGTCGACAGTGCGCATCTTTGCCATTGTCGGTGCTCCTTAGTTCTTGCCGGAGAGTAGGTCTTTGCCGGAAAGCTCGGCGGTTAGCTTGAACAGGCCCGAGTGGTCGAGCCCGCCGTCGCCGCGCGCGACGAGGGCCGAGACGAGCTGGGCGACCGCCGCGCCGAGCGGGACGACGACGCCGGCCTCGCGGGCTGCGGACGTCACGATGCCGAGGTCCTTGTTGTGGAGGGCGAGGCGGAAGCCGGGGTCGAAGTTGCGATCGAGCATCTTCTGGCCCTTCTGGTCGAGGACCTTCGAGCCCGCGAGCCCGCCGCCGAGGACCTTGAGGGCCGCGTCGGTGTCGACGCTGTAGGCCTCGAGGAAGACGATGGCCTCGGAGAGCGCCTGGATGTTGACGGCGACGATGAGCTGGTTCGCGGCCTTGACGGTTTGGCCCGAGCCGGACGGGCCGACGTGGACGATGGTCTTGCCGACGGCGTTGAGAACCGGCTGGGCCGCCTCGAAGTCCTCGGCCGAGCCGCCGACCATGATCGAGAGGACGGCGTCGATCGCGCCCTGCTCGCCGCCCGAGACCGGGGCGTCGAGCGGGCGGATGCCGGCCTCGCGCGCGTCCGAAGCGAGGCGGGCGGCGACGTCGGGGCGGATCGAGGACGCGTCGATCCAGAGCGCGCCCTGCTTTGCGTTCGCGAACACGCCGTCAGGTCCGCTCACGACGGCCTCGACGTCGGGCGAGTCCGGCACCATGGTGATGACGACGTCGGCGTCCTTGACCGCCTCGGCAACGCTCGAGGCGCCCTGGCCGCCCTCGCCGACGAGCTTGGCGATCTTGTCCTCGCTCCGGTTGTAGCCGGTGACCTGGTGCCCGGCCTTGACGAGGTTGACGGCCATGGGAAGGCCCATGATGCCGAGGCCGATGACTGCGATGCGGCTCTTGTTCTCTGAATTGCTCATTGGTTTCTCCTGGGAAATCTGTGGGGTGGGAGTTCAGGCGGTGGCGAGATCAGTTGGCGATCGGCCGGATCGCCCACGTGAAGGCTTCGGCCGCGGGCGCCTTGTACTCGAGGCCGACGTAGCCGGTGTAGCCGAGCTCGCGCGAGCGGGCGATCCACTCGCCGAGCGGGAGCTCGCCCGTGCCGGGGGCGCCGCGGCCCGGGTTGTCCGCGATCTGGATGTGGCCGAAGTCCTTGGCATGCTGCTCGATGACGGCGGGGACGTCGTCGCCGTTGACCGCGAGGTGGTAGAAGTCGGCGAGGAGCTTGACGTTGTCGACGCCCGCCTCCTGCGTCTTCGCGATGACCGCCAGCGCGTCGGCAGCGGTCTTGAGCGGGTAGGCGGGGGTGCCCGAGACCGGCTCGAGGAGCACCGTGCCGCCGATCTCGGCGATGCCCTTCGCGGCCGCGACGAGGTTCTCGACCGCGAGCTCGTCCTGCGCCTCGGGAGTGGAACTCTCGAGGCGGTTGCCGTAGAGGGCGTTGAAGGCCTTCGTGCCGAGGCGCTCGCCGATCGCGGCGACGACGGCGATGTTGGCCTTGAATTCGCTCTCGCGACCGACCCACGAGACGAGGCCGCGGTCGCCCGCCGGCATGTCTCCTGCGAAGAAGTTGAGGCCGCTCAGCTGCACGCCCGCGTTCTTGATCGCGGACACAAAGGCGTCGATCTCCTTGTCAGCGGGGACGGCCTCGGCGAAGGGCCACCAGAACTCGACGGCGTCGAAGCCCGCAGCCTTTGCAGCAGCGGGCCGCTCGTGCAGGGGGAGCTCAGTGAGGAGGATGGAGCAGTTCACCGTGTACGTCATTGTCGGGGGCCTCTCTTCGCTTTCGTCGTCTTTCACATTGCGGAAGAAGATTTTCTCTTGATGAAAGTGTAGGCCTCGGGTGTGATGGGGTCAACCCGGTATACCGCGTTGATCTCCTCATCGCCAGCCCCCCTTGTGACGGCGGCGCCGGGGAGATGGGCGCAGAAACTGGGGCGGTGTGAGCTGAAGCGGTGGCGGCCGGCAGGGGTGGCCGGGGACATTGGTCACTGGCGTGTCTTGCCGGTTCCGACCACAATCAATGCATGGCCAGCTACGTTGGCGCCGAGCGCGCCTCAAGTACTGACCCGCGGGACTGGGGGCGAGCCTTGGCTGTTGCTCTCGAGCGGCTGCTTGAGGCCGCTCGTCTCGACGGGCACTACGCACAACATGAGCACCTCTGCGGTGTCGACCTTGTCCTCCGGATCGAGGAGGACGGCGACGGCGCGAAGGTGGCCGTCCGCTGGGTCCCGGAAGGGAACGGCGACCTCGACGGCGAGAAGCTCGCCAGCTGAGCTTCACCGCTCGCGATGATGGCTTCCTGGCGTGATGTCTCCGCGCCCCGAAGGATCCACTGCCCGAACTCTTGTCACTGTCGCTGACCTGATGGAACGGTGGGCTGCATGGGACGGCTTGTCGTGCAGGAAATAGTCACCGCCGACGGCTTCGCTGCGGATTACGACGGCAACTTCACGTTCACGCAGAAGCTCGAAGGCCCCGTCGAGGCCTGGGACCGCCACCAGTTCGAGTGGCTCGACGGCGTGAGTGCGATGGCACTCGGCGCCCGCACCTATGAGATCTTCCAAGGCTTCTGGCCCACGCCCGCCTCCGCGGGCGAGATCATCGCGGACAAGCTCAACGCCCTCGACCGCTACGTCTTCTCGACGACGCTGCGCGAGGCGCCATGGGGCTCCCATGGCGAGTGCCGCATCGAATCGGGCGACGCAGCCGAGGCGATCCAGCGCATCAAGCGCGAGGCGAGCGGCGCCGTCGTCGTCTGGGGGAGCCTGACGCTCGCTGCGTCTCTCTTCGCGGCCGGAGAGGTCGATGAGCTGCGGCTCCTCGTGACGCCCGTGGTGATCGGTGCGGGGCGGGGCTTCCTCCCCGAGCGCCCGCAGCGGCTTGCGCTGACCGGCACCACAACGTTCGACGGCGGCATGGTCGAGTTGGTCTACGACGTCGAGAACGCCTGATGGCCACCGAGGACGACGTCCGGGCACTGTGCCTCGCGCTGCCCGGGGTCACCGAGAGGCCCAGCGGGAAGCAGCCCGCCTGGTTCGGGAAGACGATCTTTGCCAGGATCTGGGAACCCGGCGTCGTGACGCTCAAGAGCGAGGAACGCGAGGCGCTCGCCAGAACAGACCCCGAAACGTTCTTCTGGACGCCGCATCACGACCGCCCGCCCGCCAACCTCGTCCTGATTCGGCTCGCGCGGATTGGACGCGACGAGCTCGCGGAGATGATCGGGGAGTCGTATCGGATTGCCGGAGGGCCGGGTAAGCCAGTTTGAGAGTGGGGTGGCTGAGAAGAAAGCGGCGGAAGGTTCGGGTAGCGGGATTCAGCCAACCCGGTGGGTACGACGGCGCGGGGCGGCTCAGTGCCAGTCCTGCCCCGCGCCGTCGTGCTTGGGGGACCCGCCGAAACGGGTGCGCCGGCTATCCCGGCAGAGGCGCGCCCGTGAGGCGGACCTGGCGGTTGACGTCCTTGTAGAGGAGGTAGCGGAACTCGCCGGGACCGCCCGCGTAGCAGGCCTGCGGGCAGAATGCGCGGAGCCACATGAAGTCGCCGGCCTCGACCTCGACCCAGTCGTTGTTGAGGAGGTACATGGCCTTGCCCTCGAGGACGTAGAGGCCGTGCTCCATGACGTGGGTCTCGGGGAACGGGATGACGCCGCCGGGCTGGAACGTCACGATGTTCACGTGCATGTCGTGGGCGAGGTCGTCGGGGTCCACGAAGCGGGTCGTCTTCCACACGCCGTTGACGTTCGGCATCTCGCGCGGCGCAACCTCGGCGTCGCTCGTCACGAACGATTTCGCCTCGTAGCCTTCGAGCCGCTCATAGGCCTTGCGGATCCAGTGGAACGAGACGACGTCGTCCGAGACGTTCTCAAGGCCCCACGCGTCGCCCGCCGCGAGGTAGGCGTAGCCGCCCTCCTCAAGCTCGTGGACCTCGCCGCCGAGCGTGAGGTTGACCTTGCCCTTCGTCACGAAGACCACGCCCTCGACGCCCGCCTCGAACTCGGCCTTCGGGGCCGCGCCGCCCGGGCCGATCTCGACGATGAGCTGCGAGAACGTCGTCGCGAAGCCCGAGATGGGACGCGCGATGATCCACGCCCGCGTGTTCGAGAAGCCCGGGAGGTTGCTCGTGACGATGTCCGTGAGCACGCCCTTCGGGATGACCGTGTAGGCCTCCTTCACGATTGCGCGCTCGGTGGTCAGGTGGGTCTGCGGCGGCAGGCCGCCCTCGGGGGAGTAGTACTTGCCCATAGTCAGTCCTTACTTCGGGTGAGGTTGAATCGACGTCGAATCACTTCACGGTAACGGCGAGTCGCGGGTGTGCGAGGCGCGTGAGCTCGGCTTCGGTCAGGCCCGCCGCGGTGAGCACCTCGTCCGCGCCGACCGCGCCGCATTGGACGCCGCGGAGCACGAAGGCCGCGAGGGCCCGAGCCGTGGCGGGCTCGTCGAGGACGGCGCCGAGGGTCTGCTGCACGTAGTTGCGGAGGCGTTCGGCGGCCTTCGCGAAGCCTTCGCGGTAGAACGCGTACGTTGCGATGTACCGCGTGGGCAGCTGGTGCGCGTGCAGGTCCCAGCCCTGGTAGTAGCCGCGCTCGAGGGAACGGCGCACGAGCCGCGCGTGGAGCTTCCACGCCTCCTCGCGCTGGGCCGCGTCGCCGAGCGGGAGGATGTTCGTCGAGCCGTCCGAGAGGCGGATGCCGGTCCCTGCGACCGCGAGCTGCATGACTTCCTTCGCGAAGTCCGCCGCCGGGTGCTCCATCGACTGGTACGCGGCGGCGATCTGGAGCGACGCCGAGTAGTCATACGTGCCGTAGTGCAGCGCCGTGATCCGGCCCTCGGCCTTGTGCGGAAGCTGGGCCACGGGGTGGCTGCCGTCCGCGCCGATGATGAGCTGCGGCGTCTCGACCTGCACCTCGAAGCCGAGGCGGCCGTGGTGCAGGCCGAGGGCGGATTCGAGGCGTTCGACGGCGTAGACCATCGCCTTGACCTGGTCGACCGTGCTCACCTTGGGCAGGGTCAGGACGAGACCCTCGGGGAGTCCGCCGTTCTCAACCAAGCGGGAAACGAACAGCTCAAGCGTGCGGAGGCCCCGGCGTCGCGTGGCTTCCTCGAAGCACTTGAAGCGGATGCCGATGAATGGCGTCGCGGTGCCTGTCGCGATGGCCTCGGTGACGCGGTCCGCGGCGCGGAGGGCCTCGGCGTCCTCGGTCGCCTCCGGATCCTCCGACTTGCCGGGCGCCAGGTAGCCGTCCTCGAAGTCGATCCGTAGGTCCTCGATGGCCTCAGTGCGCAGCTTCGACTCGACGCGCGGGGCGACCTCGGCAGCGAGCTCGGGGGAGAGGCCCACGAGCTCGGCAAGGCGCTGGATGCCCCCGGCTTCGGCCGCCGCGGCCAGGGCCTGCTGGCCCCAGTCCGCGGCGATCGACGGCGTGAAGCGGTCCGCGGGCACGTACACCGTGTGTACAGGCTGACGGGTGCCCGAGTCCCCGGGGTAGCCGTCCGCGAGCAGGCGATCGGTATCGGCGAGGCCGGCGTCGATCCGCTCGTAGTCGGCGTCCCCGAAGATCGGGGCCGAAGCGCTTCGGCCGGTCGGGCTCATCAGCCCACCAGCTCGTAGGCGGGCGTCGTGAGGAAGTCCGTGTAGTCCTCGGAGAGGCAGATGTCCGCGATGAGGCGGCTCGCCGGCTCGTAGTACTTGGTGAACTGCTCAGCGTCGACTTCGCCGCGCAGGCGCTCGGTCTCCTCGGCGAGGAGCGTCTCGACGAGTTCCCGCGTCACGGTGTTGCCCGTATCCGAGAGGACCACCTTGTTGTGGATCTGCTGCCAGACCTGCGAGCGGGAGATCTCCGCGGTCGCCGCATCCTCCATGAGGTTGTGGATCGCGACGGCCCCGTTGCCCGAAAGCCACACGGCGGTGTACGCGACGGCGACGTAGAGGTTGAGGCGCAGGCCCTCTTCAGTCGCGACGCCCTCGGCGGAGGAGACGTCGAGGAGCTCGTCCGCGGTCACGTGGACCTCGGGGCGCTGGCGGTCCACCTGGTTCGGTTTGCTGCCGAGGAACTGGTCGAAGACCGCCTGGCACGTCTCGACGAGGTCCGGGTGCGCAACCCACGAGCCGTCGAAGCCGTCCGTGGCCTCGCGGGTCTTGTCGGCGCGGACCTTCTCGATCGCGGCGGCCGTGATCTCGGGCTCCTTGCGGTTCGGGATGAACGCGGCCATGCCGCCCATCGCGAAGGCGCCGCGCTTGTGGCACGTCTGCACGAGGAGCTCGGTGTACGCGCGCATGAACGGCGCCGTCATGACGACGGACGCGCGGTCCGGGAGCGTGAACTTCTCGCCCGCGTCGCGGAAGAACTTGATGATGCTGAACAGGTAGTCCCAGCGGCCCGCGTTGAGGCCCGAGGCATGGTCGCGGAGCTCGTACAGGATCTCGTCCATCTCGAACGCCGCCGGGATGGTCTCGATGAGCACGGTTGCGCGGATGGTGCCCTGCGGGATGCCGAGGTAGTCCTGCGCGAACACGAAGATCTCGTTCCAGAGGCGCGCCTCGAGGTGGCTCTCCATCTTGGGCAGGTAGTAGTACGGGCCGCGGCCGGATTCGATGAGGAGCTTGGCCACGTGGAAGAAGTGGAGGCCGAAGTCGACGAGAGCGCCCGAGGCGGCCTCGCCGTCGACCAGGACGTGGCGCTCCTCCATGTGCCACCCGCGGGGGCGGGTGACGACGACGGCGAGCGGCGCGTCGGTCCGGAGTCGGTACTCCTTGCCCTCGGGGGACGTGTATGCGAGCGTGCCGAGGGCCGCGTCGCGAAGGTTGAGCACGGAGTCGACGACGTTGGCCCAATGCGGGCTCGACGCGTCCTCCATGTCCGCGAGCCACACCCTCGCGCCCGAGTTGAGCGCGTTGATGGCCATCTTCGCGGGACTCGCCGGTCCCGTCATCTCGACGCGGCGGTCCTGGAGCGGCTCGGGCGCGGCGGCGACCTTCCAATCGCCCGCGCGGATCTCCGCCGTCTCGGGGAGGAAGTCGAGGCGCCCCGTCGTGGCGGCCTCCGCGCGTCGTGCCTTGCGGGCCTCGAGGCGCGCCTTGCGCTCGCCGCCGAAGCGGCGGTGCAGCTCCTCGACGAAGGCGAGTGCCTCATCGGTCAGGATCTGCTCGGCGCGCTCGACCGGGTTCGTGTCGGTGACGGTGATGGCCATAGTTCTGCTTCCTTCTCCCTGGTTGCCGAAGTCTTGTTCCGTGAAGATCAGGCGCCCGCCGCGGCGACGATGGCCGCAGCGACATCCTGCGCGACGTGCGGATCGAACACGCTCGGGATGATGAAGCTCGCGTTGAGCTCCTCGTCCGAGACGCGCGCCGCGATGGCCTGGGCCGCCGCGACCAGCATCGCAGGCTTGATGTCGGCCACGCCAGCATCGAGCAGGCCGCGGAAGACGCCCGGGAACGCGAGGACGTTGTTGATCTGGTTCGGGAAATCGCTGCGGCCGGTCGCGACGACGGCGGCGTACTCGGAAGCGGCGATCGGATCGGTTTCGGGGTCCGGGTTGGCCATCGCGAAGACAATCGCGTTCTCGGCCATCGTGGCGACCTGCTCGGGGCCGAACAGGTTCGGGGCCGAGACGCCGATGAACACGTCGGCGCCCTTGAGGGCCTCGTGGAGGGTGCCGGCGAACTGCTCGGGGTTCGTGTTCTCGGCGATCCAGATGCGGTGTGCGTCCGTGAGTTCGAGGCCCCTGTGGATCGCGCCCTTGCGGTCGCACGCGACGATGTTCTTCGCGCCCTGCGCGAGGAGGAGCTGGATGATCGCATTGCCCGCGGCGCCGACGCCCGAGACGACGATCCGGACGTCCTCGATCTTCTTCTCGACGAGCTTGAGCGCGTTGACGAGCGCCGCGAGCGTCACGATTGCCGTGCCGTGCTGGTCGTCGTGGAACACCGGGATGTCGAGCTCCTCGCGCAGGCGGGCCTCGATCTCGAAGCAGCGCGGTGCCGCGATGTCCTCGAGGTTCACACCGCCGTAGACGGGCGCGAGGGCCTTGACGATCTTGATGATCTCCTCGGTGTCCTGCGTGTCGAGGCAGACCGGCCACGCGTCGACGTTCGCGAACTGCTTGAAGAGCGCTGCCTTGCCCTCCATGACGGGAAGCGCCGCGGCGGGGCCGATGTTGCCGAGGCCGAGGACGGCCGAACCGTCGGTGACGACGGCGACGGTGTTGCGCTTGACTGTGAGGCGGCGGGCGTCCTCGGGGTTCGCGGCGATCGCGAGGCACACGCGGGCGACGCCGGGGGTGTAGGCGCGCGAGAGGTCGTCGCGGTTGCGGAGGGGAACCTTCGGGACGACTTCGAGCTTGCCGCCGAGGTGCATGAGGAAGGTGCGGTCGGAGACCTTGCGCACGCTCACGCCGTCCAGCGCGTTGAGCGCCGCGGCGACGTCTTCGGCGTGCTGCTCCGACGTCGTGTTGCACGTGATGTCGACGACGAGGCGGTCGTGGTGCGACTCGCTGATGTCGAGGGCCGTGACGGGAGCTCCGGCGGCCGCGACGGCGGCGGCGAGCTCGCCGGTAATGCTGATGCGCGACGGCGCGTCGACGCGGAGGGTGATGGAGTTTCCGGGGCTGGGACTCGCCATTGAATCGTCCTTCGGTCGGGGAGGCATCAGCCTCGATCAATTTCCGTACTACGGATATTATTGTCTGCATCTTGGAAAAACAAGTCCTCGACCGAGGCTCGGCCTCGCGCGGGGGCGCTGCGTTATCGTGGAGGTAGCCGCAGAGTTTCCGGGATGCGGATAATAAATGCCGGTACCAGTATCCGGCCGCTACCCCTTGGAGGACACCATGGCCGAGAAGGCCTCTGGCGGCGTTCAGTCGGTCGAGCGCGTCTTCGAGCTCCTCGAACTCATCACCGATGCAGGGGGCGACGTGACGCTGAGCGAGCTCTCGTCGTCGACCGAGCTCCCGCTCCCCACAATCCACCGCCTCCTGCGCACTCTGGTTTCGCTCGGCTACATCCGCCAGCTCGCCAACCGCAGGTACGCGCTCGGCCCCCGCCTCATCCGCCTCGGCGAAGGAGCCAACAAGCAGCTCGGCGCGCTCGCCCAGCCCGAGCTCCGCACGCTCGTCGAGCTCCTCGGCGAGACGGCGAACATGGCGGTGCTCGATTCGGACATGGTCATCTACGTCGCCCAGGTTCCCTCGCCGCACTCGATGCGCATGTTCACCGAAGTCGGCCGGCGCGCGCATACGCACGACACGGGCGTGGGCAAGGCGATCCTCTCCCAGCTCAGCGACGAGCAGGTCCGGGCCATCGTGGGCCGTCAGGGCATGCCGACGCCGACGCCGTACAGCATCGGCGACGTCGAGACGCTCCTCGCGGACCTCGACAAGATCCGTGCCCGCGGGTACTCGATCGATGAGCAGGAGCAGGAGATCGGCGTGCGCTGCTTCTCGATGGCGGTCCCGAACGCGCCGACGCCCACGGCCATCTCCGTGTCCGGCCCGGTCTCGCGCGTCGACGAGGCGTTCGGCGAGCGGGCCGTCCCGCTCCTGCGCGAGGCTGCTGCCCGCATCTCGGAGGACCTCAACCGGGCCTAGCGCCTCTCCTCTCCCGTTTCAGGGGTCAACTTTGGTGGGTACGTGTCGCCGTCGTCCGGTCCGCACCCGCGGGGACGGCCTGACGTCCGCCCGCAGTCGCCTTGTCGCCGACCGCAGTCCTCTTCTCGCTGTGGAGTTCACTTCAAGGGGACTTGGGTGCGAGAAGGGGACTGCGATCGGCGAGGTGCGGCTGGGGCTTCCACTTCGCGGAAACGGGATTCCAAAAAATACCGCAAAACCTATGGCGCAGCTCACATCGGCTTGCTATCGTCGATGTGTCACGGCGGGCCCCCGGGCAGATCCGAGTCAGCGGATCCCGGGAAGCTATCTACCAGGCAACCTCAATGCAGAGCTTTGGAAGTCTGGTCAGGTCTGGTCTCAGATAGCCCCGGTCGGGCCGGACTTCCCCAAGTGAGGGAGTCTCCCCATGACCACCATCCCCAGCCGCACGTCCACAGCCGTGGACAGCAGCCTTCACCTAGCACGAGCAGTCCAGCTGGCCACCCAGAACGTCCTCGAGGACGGCGGCCCGTTCGGCGCCGTGGTCGTCAGCGCCGACGGCCAGATCTTCGACGGCGTCAATCGCGTCACCGCGAACAACGACCCGACAGCGCACGCTGAGGTCACGGCCATCCGCGCGGCATGCCGAGAGCTTGGCACCTTCGACCTGAGCGGCGCGGTGCTCTACTCGAGCTGCGAGCCGTGCCCCATGTGCCTCGCGTCGGCGCTCTGGGCGCGCATCGCCGTCGTCCATTTCGCTGCGGACCGTCACGACGCCGCGGCAGCGGGCTTCGACGACGCTGCGTTCTACGACTACTTCGACACGCCCGTCGAGCTCCGCTCGATGCCGGTCGTGCACGCCGAGCCCGAGGGGATCCGCCGGACGGCGCCCTTCGAGCAGTGGTCGAGCTTCGCGCAGCGCATCGAGTACTGAGGCGGCCGCGATGAGCATCGACATCACACAGCGCACCGACGAGCTCGGGCCCGAGGGCGAGAGCGCGAAGCAGAGCACGACGCAGACGACGACGGCGCCCGCCGACGGCGCCCGCACCGCGCCGTCCCGCGGGGGTCTCCTCGACCGGATCTTCAGCATCACCCGGCGGGGCTCAACGGTTTCCCGCGAGATCCGCGGCGGCCTCGTCACGTTCTTCACGATGGCGTACATCGTCATCCTGAACCCGCTCATCCTGGGCGGCTTCAACGCGGCCACGGCACCCACAGACGTCACGGGCGCATTCCTCCCGGCCGCCCAGGTCGGGGCCGTCACGGGCCTCACGGCCGGCGTGCTCACGATCCTGTTCGGGATCTTCGCGAACCTCCCCTTCGGCCTGGCAGCGGGCCTCGGGATCAACTCGTTCCTCGCGGTCGCCGTCGTCAAGGACGTCTCGTGGCCCGAGGCGATGGGGCTCGTCGTGATCAACGGCGTCCTCATCGTCCTGTTCGGCGTGACCGGCGCGCGGACCGCGATCTTCCGGGCGGTCCCGCAAGAGCTCAAGGCCGCCATCACGGTCGGGATCGGACTCTTCATCGCGTTCATCGGCTTTGTCGACTCGGGCTTCGTGCGCGGCACGAAGGCCGGCCCGCCCGTACAGCTCGGCCACGACGGCTCCATCACGACACTGCCCACCCTCGTGTTCATCATCGGCCTCGTGCTCATGGGCATTCTCGTGGCGCGGAAGGTCCAGGGCGGCCTGCTCATCGGCATCATCGCCACGACCGGGCTCGCGATGGCCGTCGAGGCGATCTGGCATCTCGGCGCGGCCGGGCCGGACAATCCCGACGGCTGGCACCTCAACACCCCGGTCCTCTCGGGCCAGCTCGTCTCGATGCCGGACCTGAGCCTCGTGGGCCACTTCGACCTGTTCGGCGCTTTCGGCCGCGTCGGCGTCCTCGCGGCGCTCACGCTCGTCTTCACGCTCGTGTTCACGAACTTCTTCGACGCGATGGGAACCATGACCGGCCTCGCCAAGAGCGCTGGGGTGGCCCACAAGGACGGCACGTTCCCGCGGCTCAAGTCCGCCTTCATCATCGAAGGCTTCGGCGCAGTGCTCGGCGGCGCGAACTCGGGCTCGTCGAACACCGTGTACATCGATTCGGCGGCGGGCATCGGCGAGGGAGCCCGGACGGGCCTGGCCTCCGTCGTCACCGGTGCCCTGTTCCTCGGGTCGATGTTCCTCACGCCGCTCACGAGCGTTGTTCCGCTCGAGGTCGCGTCCGCGGCGCTCGTTGTCGTCGGCACGATGATGGCCGGGCAGATCCGCGAGATCGACTTCACGAAGTTCGACGTCGCCCTGCCGTCCTTCCTCACGATCGTGACGATGCCGCTCACGTATTCGATCGCGAACGGCATCGGCGCCGGATTCGTCACGTGGGTGCTCGTCCGGTCCGCGAGCGGCAAGGCGCGCTCGATCCACCCGCTCATGTGGATCGTCGCGGCCGGATTCGTCGTGTACTTCGTGCGCGGCCCGCTGGGCCACCTCATCGGCACGTAGCCCAGAGCGCGTCGCCACGAGGAATTCCCTGAACCGCGCCCGCGGGACCCGGATGTGACGCTCCGGGCCTCCGCGGGCGCACCATTGATCTACTACACCATCGAAGAGGGGGAGCCATGATCGAGCTCCTGAGCGCGCTGCCCGGCTGGCCGCCCGCGGCCCGAGGAGAGCGCTGTGCCGTCGCGACCGTCGTCGCGGCAAGCGGATCGGTGCCGCGTCCCGTCGGCACGTCCATGCTCGTCGCCCGACCTTCCGCCGACGGCAGCGCCCCGAGCGTCCTCGGCAGCCTGTCAGGGGGATGCGTCGAAGCCTCCGCCATCGCCGCGGCGCTCGAAGTGATCGACGACGGCGCCGCCCGCCTCGAGCGCTTCGGCTACAGCCCCGAGGATGCGTTCGCCGTCGGCCTCGCGTGCGGCGGCGAGCTCGAGGTGCACATCGAGCCGCTGTCTCCCGCGGCCACGCGGGAACTCGCCTCGTGCGCCCGGGTTCCCTTCGCCGTCGTCCGTCGTCTCGCCGCCGGAGGCCAGCAGCGAGCGGACGACGACGGCGCACGCCCCGTGTTCCTCGACGCGCCGCCCGCGGGCCGCGCAGGGCAGGCCGGTGCGGAACTGGCTGGTGAGGAATTGGCCGGCGCGCTCGCGGGACTTTTCCCGGAGTCCGCGGACGCCGCGCGCCGCGCCGCAGCGCTCGTCGCGCCCGTGCTCGCGCAGGGGATCAGCGCCGTCGTGCCCGTCGAGCCGGACGCTGGCTGCTCTGGCCTGCCCGAGCCCGGCCCGATCCGCCTCCTCGTCGAGAGCCGCCTGCCCGCGCCGCGCTTCCTCGTGGTAGGCGCGAACGACTTCGGTGCAGCGCTCGTGCCCGCCGCGAAGCTCCTCGGGTACCGCGTGACACTTGTCGACGCGCGGCCCGCCTTCGCCGCGCAGGATCGATTCGGCGCCGCGGACGAGGTCGCCGTCGCCTGGCCGCACGAATACCTCCTGGCCGAGGCCGCGGCCGGACGGCTCGACGCGCGGACGGTCGTGTGCGTGCTGAGCCATGACCCGAAGTTCGACGTGCCGCTGCTCGACGCCGCGCTGCGCCTCGACCTCGCGTATGTCGGTGCGATGGGCTCGCGCCGGAGCCACGAGCAACGCATCGCGTCGCTCCTCGAGGCGGGTTTCGGGCCCCTCGACCTCGCGCGCCTGCACTCGCCGATCGGGCTCGATCTCGGCGCCGTGACCCCCGCCGAGGTCGCGGTGTCCGTCCTCGCCGAGGTGGTCGCGTCGCGCGCCCCCGGGGCGACGGGAGAGTCGCTGCGGGACCGCCCGGGGCGCATCCATCTCGTTCACGGGTCACCTTCGGTGGGTGCGGATCCGCGGGACGCGGCGATTGGACGGAAGGCCGAGCCCTCATGGACATGAACACGATCGAGGCCCTCGTCCCCACGGCCGACCCCGCGGACTGGCGCGACGGCGACGCATGGCTCGCGGGCGGCACCGTGCTGTTCTCCTATGGCAGCCAGACGCTCCGCCGCCTGCTCGACCTCACCTCGGCGGGCTGGGAACCGGTCGAGGAGGACGACGGCGGCATGACCCTCGCGTCGACGTGCACCATCGCGAGGCTGTGGGAACTCGGGGACCCGGCAGGGGAGACGGTCGCGCGCTGGCCGGGGCTCGCCGTCGTCCGCGCGTGCTGCGACGCGTTCGTGGCGTCGTTCAAGATCTGGAATCTCTCGACGGTGGGCGGCAACATCGCGACGGCCCTCCCGGCAGGC
Organism: Sinomonas terricola; assembly: GCF_034931225.1. Taxonomy (NCBI): domain Bacteria; kingdom Bacillati; phylum Actinomycetota; class Actinomycetes; order Micrococcales; family Micrococcaceae; genus Sinomonas; species Sinomonas terricola. The sequence goes on along the minus strand of NZ_JAYGGQ010000001.1, from coordinate 838,584 downwards.
CCGATGACTTCCCTCTGCGCGGGGCTCGACGGCTTCGCGACGCTATGGGACAAAGCCGGAGGGCGTGAGCTCCCGGTTGCGGAGCTCGTGACCGGCGACGGGCGGAACGCGCTCGCGCCCGGCGAGCTCATCCGCTCGATCCGCCTCCCCGCGCACGCGCTCCTGGCCCGCACGGCGTTCCGAAGGCTCTCGCTCAGCAACCTGGGCCGCTCGGGCGTGCTGCTCATCGGCCGGCTCGACCCGGACGGCGGCTTCGTGCTGACCGTCACGGCGTCCACGAAACGGCCGGTCCAGCTGCGCTTCGCGGCCGCGGGGCTCCCGGACGCCGAGGGGCTGGCCGAAGCGATCGACGCCGCGATTCCCGGGCACCTCTACCACGACGACATCCACGGCCTGCCCGCGTGGCGCCGCGATATGACCTACCGGCTCGCGGAGGAACTCCGCGTCGAGCTGGTCGAAGGAGGGGCCTGACGATGGCCATCGAGATCAACGGGGCGCCCGCCGAGGGTACGCCCCGCCCCGGCCAGTGCCTGCGCACCTTCCTCCGCGAGCAGGGCGCGCTCGGCGTCAAGAAGGGCTGCGACGGCGGCGACTGCGGTGCGTGCACCGTGCACGTCGACGGCGTGCCAGTCCACTCGTGCCTCTACCCGGCGCAGCGCGCCGAGGGCCACGCGATCACGACCATCGAAGGCCTCGCGGCGACGTGCGGTTTGGGCGGGGTGGGCGGTTCGGGCGGCGTGGGCGGGTCCGAGGAGCTCCTGCATCCCATGCAGCGCCAGTTCGTCGAGGCCCAGGGCTTCCAGTGCGGCTTCTGCACTGCCGGGATGGTCATGACGGCGGCGACGTTCGACGGCGCCCAGCTCGCCAACCTGCCGCGGAACCTCAAGGGCAACCTGTGCCGCTGCACGGGCTACGCCGCGATCGAGACCGCGGTCACCGGCTCCGGCCGGGGCGGGCCCGCGGACGGGCGCATGGGCGACGACGTCCCCGCGCTCGCGGGCAGGCGGATCGTCACGGGCGCCGAGCGGTACACGCTCGACGTCACGGACGCCGAGGTCCCCGGCGGGCAGGCCGCGCTCCTGCACCTCAAGCTCGTCCGCTCGCCGCACTCCCACGCACGGATCCGCTCGATCGATACCGCCGCCGCGCTCGCGGTGCCCGGCGTCGTCGCGGTCTTCACCCACGAAGACGCGCCCGAGATCCTCTACTCGACCGCCCAGCACGAGCTCATCGAGGACGATCCCGACGACGGCCGCCTCCTCGACACAGTCGTGCGCTTCCGGGGGCAGCGGGTTGCCGCCGTCGTCGGCGAAACCGTTGCCGCGGCGGAAGCCGGGGTGCGCGCCGTCGTCGTCGACTACGAGGTGCTGCCCGCCGTCTTCACCCCGGAGGAAGCGCTCGCGCCCGGCGCGCCGCTCGTCCACGGTGAGAAGGACGCCGCGGCCGCGCGCATCGCGGACCCCGCGCGGAACATCGTCGCGGAGCTGCATTCCGAGGTCGGGGACGTCGAGGCCGGCCTCGCCGCCGCGGACTTCGTCTACGAGGACACGTTCCGGACGCACCGCGTGCAGCACGTTGCCCTCGAGACGCATAGTTCGATCGCGTGGACCGAGGGCAACCCCCTTGGCGAAAACGGGCCGCTTGGAGACGGAATCCTTGTGGTGCGCTCCTCGACTCAGGTGCCGTTCCTTGCGCGCCGCACGATCTCGCGGATCTTCGGGCTCCCGCTCAATCGCGTCCGTGTTGTCACGGGACGCGTGGGCGGCGGCTTCGGCGGCAAGCAGGAGGTCCTCACGGAGGACGTCGCGGCGCTCGCCGCCCTGCGCCTCGGGCGGCCCGTGCAGCTCGAATTCACGCGGTCCGAACAGTTCCAAGCCTCGACAACGCGGCACCCCTTCACGATCCGCCTGCGCGCGGGAGCGAAGCGGGACGGGACGCTCACGGCGCTCGCGCTCGACGTCGTCACGGACACGGGCGCCTACGGGAACCATGGGCCCGGCGTCATGTTCCACGGGTGCAACGAGTCCGTGAGCGTGTACCGATGCGCGAACAAGAAGATCGACGCGCGGTCCGTCTACACGCACACCGTGCCGGCCGGGGCGTTCCGCGGCTACGGGCTGAGCCAGATGATCTTCGCCGTGGAGTCGGCGGTGGACGAGCTCGCGGCCGGGATCGGCATGGATCCGCTGCAGTTCCGGCGGCGCAACATGGTGCACCGTGGAGACCCCATGATCGCCTCGAACCCAGAACCCGAGCCGGACGTCCTCTACGGGAGCTACGGCCTCGACCAATGCGTGCGGCTCGTGACGAGGGCGCTCAAGCGCGGCCGCGACCGGGAGCGCGTTTTCAACGGCCCGCTCGGAACGGGCGAGCTCGGGCCCGAATGGATGGTCGGCGAGGGCGCCGCCCTGTCGATGATCGACACGGTCCCGCCGCGCGGCCACTACGCGCAGTCGCGGATCTCGCTACTGCCCGACGGGCGTTTTGGGCTCGACGTCGGCACGGCCGAGTTCGGCAACGGCACGAGCACCGTGCACGCGCAGCTCGCCGCGACGGCGCTCTCGGCCGGAGCTTCGGACATCGTGCTCCGCAACGCGGATACGGCGCTCACGGAGTACGACACGGGCGCGTTCGGCTCGACCGGGACCGTTGTCGCCGGGAAGGCCACGCTTGCGGCCGCGGAGGACCTCGCGGCCCGGATCGTGAAGTTCGGCGCCGAGGTGACCGGCGCCGCGGCCGCCGAATGCGCGCTCGTGGGCGGCGCCGTCGTCTGTTCTGGCACGACCGTGCCACTTGCTGAGCTTGCGGCGGCCGCGGCCGCCGCGGGCATCGAATTGGCCGCCGAGGGGCGTTGGGGCGGCACCCCGCGCTCAGTCGCGTTCAACGTGCACGGCTTCCGGGTCGCGGTCCATCGCGGGACGGGCGAGCTGCAGATCCTGCAGAGCGTCCAGGCCGCGGACGCGGGCGTCGTCGTGAACCCGAGGCAGTGCCGAGGCCAGATCGAGGGCGGCATCGCGCAGGCACTCGGCGCCGCGCTGTGGGAGGAGGTCCGTCTGGATGACCACGGCACGGTGACGACCGACATCCTGCGGCAGTATCACATCCCGACCTTCGCGGACGTGCCCCGGAGCGAGGTGTACTTCGCGGAGACGTCGGACGAACTCGGGCCTCTCGGGGCGAAGTCGATGAGCGAGAGCCCGTTCAATCCCGTCGCGCCGGCGCTCGCGAACGCGCTGCGGGCGGCCACGGGACTCCGGTTCACCGAGCTGCCCGTGACCCGCGACCGGATCTACCTCGCGCTCAAGGAGGCCGGCCTGGCGCTGCCCGCGCGGCCCACCCGGCCGGCCTTCTCGTCGGCGCCCGCCACCACGCCCGCACCTGCACCCGCGCCGGGCGCGTAGCGCGTCCGCACCGCGCGACCACCCTCTTGACCGCCACTCGGTATCCCAACTAGAATTTCATGTGTCAGAAAATATATTCCGACATACGGAATAAGACGAGTCCAGAAAGGGGAGGAAGATGCCCACGAAAGAGATCAACCAACTTGCACCCACGCAGGAGGCGGCGGCCGTCTACATTCCCCGAGAGTGGACCACGGATCCCGACTTCGCAGTGAGTGACGAGCGGCACGCACAGCGCGACTGGTTCACGCGCGTGCTCGGCTGGTTCGCCGCCCGCTGACCCGCCCGCACGCAAGGGCCCAGGCACTCGGTGCCTGGGCCCTTTTCGTGTCGGATCCCATCTGAGATCCATGCGGCGTCAACCGATGGCGCTGCGCGCTCTGGGGGCTAGTTCCCTCGCCGCCTGATGGCCCACGTCGGCGACGCGCGGTCAGTGCGTCCCGGCGTCGAGCTTGTCGCGCAGCGCGCGCAGGGTGCGTCTGTTCTCCCAGCGCGTTGCCGCCACGACGAGCGGGTGCCCCCAGGCGAGCAGCCCCCGCGTGGTGATCTGACCGGTCCTGGACACCCTGGTAACGCTCCCGGCCGATGCGGCTTCGTAGCGGATCACGAAGGACAGGGTTCGGGCCCGATTGGCTTGGCGAAACTCGATCAGCCGCCCCGCCTCGATCCGGGTCACCTCGCCGTGCACCGCACCGACCACGGTGTGGTCAGCGTAGGTGTCGCCGACGGCGGCGGCTCGCGGCACCGCCCCGCTTGTGCCGCGATAGACGGGCGAATGGGGCAACCAGGAGCCCCAGCCCCGGACGTCGCACAGCGCCGCGATCACCTCCTCGGCGCTCGCATTCGTCTCGACGGTCACGGTGGAGGTGCTGGTCGGCATGGTCGCTCCCTTTCCTGGCCTTCTCAGGATGCCCTAGGGCGCGGCCATGCGCTGCAGGGGCGGCGGGCGCCCGGCAGGAAAACGACTGCTCCGTAACTGTCGTTTTGGGGCCTCAAAACGACAGTTACGGAGCAATCGATGGGGGTGGGGGCGGCTTACTCGTCCGAGCTGGCCTCCGGGCCCGCGTTGACGTCGAGGAGCCGATACTTCGCGATTGCCTCGCGCGGGGCGTCCGCCGAGACCTCGCCGCGCCGGGCGAGCTCCTGGAGCGTGCGGACGACGACGGAGGTCGAGTCGATCTTGAAGAACCGGCGCGCGGCGGCGCGGGTGTCCGAGAAGCCGAAGCCGTCGGCGCCGAGCACGGCGTAGTCGCTCGGGACGAACTGGCGGATCTGGTCCGGAACAGACTTCATGTAGTCGGTTACGGCGACCACCGGCCCCTGCGTGTCCGCGAGCTGCTGGGTCACGAACGGGACGGGAGCCTCGGTCTCGGGATACAGGAACATCTGCTCCTCGGCGGCGAGGCCGTCACGGCGCAGCTCGGTCCACGACGTCACGCTCCACACGTCCGCGGCCACGCCCCAGTCCTCGGCGAGGAGGCGGCGCGCCTCGATGGCCCACGGCACCGCGACGCCTGAGGCGAGCAGCTGCGCGCGGGGAGCGTTGCCGGAGAGGCGGGCGACGGCGTCGTCCGGCTCTCCCGGGCCCCCGAGCGGAAGGCGGTACATTCCGCGCAGGAGCCCGTCGACGTCGAGGCCCTCGGGTTCGGCGGGCTGGACGATCGGCTCGTTGTAGACCGTGAGGTAGTACATGACATTGGGGTCGGCATGGGAGCCCCCGTACATGCGCTCGAGGCCGGCCCGCACGATGTGCCCGATCTCGTACCCGTACGCCGGGTCGTACGTGATGACGGCGGGGTTCGTCGAGGCGAGGATGGGGGAGTGGCCGTCTGCGTGCTGGAGGCCCTCGCCGGTCAGCGTGGTGCGGCCCGCGGTGGCGCCGATGATGAAGCCTCGGGTCATCTGGTCCCCGGCGGCCCAGAAGGAGTCGCCCGTGCGCTGGAAGCCGAACATCGAGTAGAACACGTAGATCGGCACGAGCGGTTCGCCGTGCGTCGCGTAGGCGGTTCCGGCGGCGGTGAAGGCCGCGACCGCGCCGGCCTCGTTGATGCCCGGATGGATGAGCTGCCCAGCCGGGGACTCCTTGTACGCGAGCACGAGGTCGCGGTCCACGGAGAGGTAGTTCTGGCCCTTCGGGTTGTAGATCTTCGCCGTCGGGAAGAACGCGTCCATGCCGAAGGTCCGGCTCTCGTCCGGGACGATCGGCACGATCCGGCGCCCGAACTCCTTGTCCCGCATGAGGTCCTTGAGGAGGCGCACGAACGCCATTGTGGTCGCGGCCTGCTGCTTCCCCGAACCGCGGGCGGCCACGGCGTACGCGGACGACGGCGGGAGGCTCACCTCGGCGTGCCTGCTGCGCCGCTCGGGAACGGAGCCGCCCAGGGCGCGCCGCCGCTCGAGGAGGTACTGGATCTCGGGCGAGTCCATCCCGGGGTGGTAGTACGGCGGGAGGTACGGGTTCGCCTCGAGCTGCTCGTCCGTGATCGGGATGCGCAGGTGATCGCGGAAGTCCTTGAGGTCCTGGAGGGTGAGCTTCTTCATCTGATGGGTCGCGTTGCGGCCCTCGAAGTGGGAGCCAAGCCCGTAGCCCTTGACCGTCTTGACCAAGATGACCGTCGGCTTGCCCTTGAACTCGGTGGCTGCCTTATAGGCCGCGTACACCTTGTGGTAGTCGTGGCCGCCGCGCTTGAGGTTCCAGATCTGCTCGTCGGTGAGGTCCGCGACGAGTTCCTTCGTCTCGGGGGACTTCCCGAAGAAGTGCTCGCGGACGAACCCGCCGTCCTCCGCCTTGTACGTCTGGTAGTCGCCGTCGGGCGTCTCGTTCATGATCCGGACGAGGTGGCCCTCGCGGTCCTTGCCGAGCAGCGAATCCCACTGCCGCCCCCACACGACCTTGATGACGTTCCAGCCCGCACCGCGGAAGAACGCCTCGAGCTCCTGCACGATCTTGCCGTTGCCGCGTACGGGCCCGTCGAGGCGCTGGAGGTTGCAGTTGACCACGAAGGTCAGGTTGTCCAGGTTCTCGTTCGCGGCGAGCTGCAGGAGCCCGCGGCTTTCGGGCTCGTCCATCTCGCCGTCGCCGAGGAACGCCCACACGTGCTGGTCCGAGGTGTCCTTGATGCCGCGCTGCTCGAGGTAGCGGTTCGACTGCGCCTGGTAGATCGCGTTCATGGGCCCGATGCCCATGGACACGGTCGGGAACTCCCAGAAGGACGGCATGAGCCGCGGGTGGGGGTACGAGGAGAGCGCGTGGCCCTCGTGCGACTTCTCCTGGCGGAAGCCGTCGAGGTCTTCCTCGCTGAGGCGACCTTCCATGAACGCGCGGGCATACATGCCGGGCGAAGCATGCCCCTGGAAGAACACCTGGTCGCCGCCGCCGTGGTGGTCCTTGCCGCGGAAGAAGTGGTTGAAGCCGACCTCGTAGAGCGTGGCCGCTCCGGCGTACGTCGAGATGTGCCCGCCGACCCCGATGCCGGGGCGCTGCGCGCGGTGCACCATGATCGCGGCGTTCCAGCGCATCCATGCGCGGTAGCGGCGCTCGGTCTCTTCGTCGCCGGGGTATTCGGGCTCTTGGTCGGCCGGGATCGTGTTGACGTAGTCCGTCGTGGTGACCATGGGGACGCCCACGCTCTGGGCGCCCGCGCGCTGGAGGATGTTCCGCACCATGAACTGCGCGCGCTCAGTGCCCCGCTCCTGGACGAGGGCGTCGAAGGACTCGATCCATTCGGCGGTCTCTTCCGGGTCGCGGTCGGGCAGCTGGGCCCCGAGACCGCTGAGGATGTCCTGAGTATTCTCTCCAGTCAACACGTGCAACCTCTCTTCCGCGCGGGGTTCGCGCGCTTGTCCATCGGGACGTCGTCATCCCCGAGTGGCCTGGTCAGCTTGGCAGCATCGTTTCCATTCTTCCGTATAATGGAAACGAAATATTGCAATGTGGATATAAGCGTGACGTGTCGGCCTGACGCACGTCAAGTGTTTACAACCCGAGGAGACTCTATGAACGAGACAGCACCCGCGACGCCGCGTGTCGCGATTGTGACGGGCGCCGGGACGGGGATCGGCCGCGCCGTCGCCCGAAGGCTCCTCGCCGAGGGCTGGAACGTCGCCCTTGCGGGCCGCCGGCCCGAGCCGCTCGCGGCGGCGGCCGACGGCTTCGGCGACCACGCGCTCGCGGTGACTGCCGACGTCACGGCGCGCGACGACGTCGACCGCCTCTTCGCCGAGGTGACGAGCCGTTGGGGGCGGGTCGACGTGCTGTTCAACAACGCCGGCATGTTCGGGCCTTCGGGCGACGTCGGGGAGATCGACCCTGCCGAGTGGGGGGCGACGGTCGCGGTGAACCTCACGGGCAGCTTCCTGTGCGCCGCGGCGGCGTTCCGAGCCATGAAGGGGCAGAGCCCGCAGGGTGGGCGCATCATCAACAACGGCTCGATCTCGGCCCACAGCCCGCGCCCCCGGTCTGTCGCGTACACCGCGACGAAGCACGCGATCACGGGCCTCACGAAGAGCATCGAGCTCGACGGCCGGCCGTACGGCATCACGTGCGGCCAGATCGACATCGGCAACACGCGGACGGAGCTCGTAGAGCAGCTGAACAGGACGCTCGGCGTCGGCGACGGAGCCCTCCAGGCCGACGGATCGCGGCGTGTCGAGCCGACGTTCCCCGTCGAGGAGGCCGCGAACGCCGTCGTCCTCATGGCGTCGCTCCCGCGCGAGGCCACGATCGGCTCGCTCCTCATCACGGCGTCGGGCATGCCGTTCGTGGGGCGGGGGTAGCGCGTGGCCTTAAGCGAGCGGCAGGAGTGCGCTCAGATCCGTGCGGGTCCCTGACGCGCTGAGCTTCCCCGACGCTATTGCGTCGGTCCACGTGGCGGCCCCGGTCGCGAGGCCGAGCCACGTCTCGGCGTCCGTCTCGACGACGTTCGGCGGAGTCCCGCGCGTGTGCCGAGGCCCCTCGATGCACTGGGCGACCCCGAACGGCGGCACGCGCACCTCGACCGAGTTCCCGGGGGCGCGCGCAGCGAGCTCCTCGAGCGTGTAGCGGACGGCGGTCGCAAGCGTTGCCCGGTCGGGGCCGACGACGGCGCCGCTCGCCCCGCTGAGAGGGCCCGGCTCGCTGCCGGGGCCCGGCTCGCGCGCCTCGCGCCACTGGGCAACGGCCGCGCGCCCGTCGTCGACCGCAATCCGGCGTCTGACTGCCATGGAAGTGCTCCTCAGCCCAAGAGCGCGGAGACCGCGCTGCCCAGCCGGATGCGGCCCACGGGTCGGCCCCCGCCCAGAATGGGCTCGACGACCGATTCGAGGACGCGCGCGACGTCGGGAATGTCCACCGCGTCCGCCGCGGCGAGCATCGTGAGCGCCACGAGGGTCGCGGCCCGCGCGTTCCCGTCGAGCATCTTGACCGCTGCCGCCGCGCCGTGGGCCGTCGAGAGGACGAGGACCCCCTCGGCGCCGCCCTTCGCGAGGATCCCGAGCTCCTGCATGACCACGGTGTTCTCGCGGCCGCGGCCTTGGACGGCCCACGCGTAGTCGAGCATCGACGTCGCAATCGTGGCCGCCCGCGCGTCGCCGATGTTGTCGCGTCCCGAGCCAGCTGCTGTGGCGAGCCGCGAGTAGGCGCGGGCGAGCCCCGTGAGGGAGACGGCGGCAACGGGCGCGCCGCAGCCGTCGATGCCGAGGTGCGCGATGCGCTCGTCCGTGTACTCCTCGATCGTCTCGCGGACGCGCTGCTGGATCGGATGGTTCGGCTCGAGGTAGCTGCGCCGGTCCCAGCCGTTGATCGAGCAGGCCCACAGGAACCCCGCGTGCTTGCCCGAGCAGTTGAACGCGAGGCGGCGCTGGCCGGTCTCCGAGCGGACGAGCCAGGCGCGGGCGTCCTCGTCCTGCGGCCACCCGGCCGGGCACTGGAGGTCGGATTCGCGCACGCCCGCGGCCTTGAGCATTCCTTCGACGACGTCCATGTGGTCGAGCGAGCCGACGTGGGAGGCACACGCGAGCGCGACCTGCGCGCCGCGAAGGGGGACGCCGCTGCGGAGTGTCGCGAGGGCCTGGAGCGGCTTGAGGGAGGACCGGCCGAAGACCGGCGTGCGGATGTCCCCGAGGGCCGTCACGACGGTGCCGTCGCCCGCGAGCACGACGGCGGAGCCGATGTGGCGGGACTCGACGAACCCGCTGCGTTCGATCACCGCGAGTTCCACGGCGTCGTCCGCCGTGAACGTTGCGTGGGAGGCCATAGGCGCAGTCTATTTGGGGATGGACCGTTCGGTTCGCCACAACTCGCGGCCCGTTGCGCTTCCTGGGGGGCCCGTGCGGCGGGAATTGTGTCGTTGGGCGCCGCCCCCTGTGACGTCGGCGGCGGTGCATGCCCCGTGGAGGGGCGGATACCCTTGGGGGGTGAAGGTTCTCGTGATCGGCCCCGGCGGCCGCGAACACGCCATTGTCCGTTCCCTCCTCGCCGACCCGGCCGTTTCCGAGGTTCACGCAGCCCCCGGCAACGCGGGGATCGCGCAGGTCGTGCCGACTCATGCCGTGAACGCGAACGACCCGGCAGCCGTGACGGAGCTCGCGCAGAAGCTCGAGGTGGACCTCGTTGTCGTCGGCCCGGAGGCGCCGCTCGCTGCGGGCGTTTCGGACGCTGTCCGCGAGGCGGGCATCCCGGTCTTCGGCCCGAGCCGGGAGGCCGCCCAGCTCGAGGCGTCGAAGGCCTTTGCGAAGCAGATCATGGCCGAGGCCGGAGTGCCGACCGCGATGGCCCGCGTCGCCGCCAACGCCGACGAGGCCGCCGACGCGCTCGACGCGTTCGGCGCCCCGTACGTCGTCAAGGACGACGGGCTCGCAGCGGGCAAGGGCGTCGTCGTGACGGAGGACCGCGAGGCCGCGCTCGCCCACGCGCAGGCGTGCTTCACCGCGGGGGGCACGGTGGTCATCGAGGAGTACCTCGACGGGCCCGAGGTCTCCCTTTTTGTCCTCAGCGACGGCAAGACGGTCATCCCGCTCTCACCTGCCCAGGACTTCAAGCGCATCTACGATGGCGACCGCGGCCCGAACACGGGCGGCATGGGCGCCTACACGCCGCTCGACTGGGCACCCGAGGGCCTCGTCGACGAGGTCGTGAGCCGCATCGCGCAGCCGACGGTGGACGAGATGGCCAAGCGCGGAACGCCCTTCGTGGGCGTGCTCTACTGCGGCCTCGCGCTCACGTCGCGCGGCACGCGCGTCATCGAGTTCAACGCGCGCTTCGGGGACCCCGAGACGCAAGCCGTCCTCGCGCGCCTCAAGACGCCGCTCGGCGGGCTCCTCCTCGCGGCCGCGAAGGGCCGCCTCGATGAGGAGCGCGAGCTGCGCTGGTCTCGCGAGGCCGCAGTCGCCGTCGTGCTTGCCTCGGAGAACTATCCCGACACCCCGCGCACGGGCGACCGCATCCGCGGCCTCAAGAAGGCCGGCGCGGTCGAGGGCGTGCACATCCTCCACGCGGGCACGAAGCTCGACGACGACGGGAACGTCGCGAGCGCGGGCGGCCGCGTGCTCGCGGTCGTCGCCCTCGGCGAGGACCTGCAGGAGGCGCGCGAGCGGGCCTACGAGGGCATCGGCCTCATCCGGCTCGACGGGGGCCAGTACCGCACGGACATCGCGGCCAAGGCGGCGCGCGGCGAGATCACGGTTCCCGAGCGGGCCGGGAAGGCGGGCGTCTGATGACGGAGACCAAGGGCTTCGCGGTGGACGCCCCTCAGCTCGAGGGCTGGCGGCACATCTATTCGGGCAAGGTCCGCGACCTCTACGAGCCGATCGATGGGCCCGACGACGTCGTCCTGGTGGTCGCGAGCGATCGCATCAGCGCCTACGACTTCGTGCTCTCGAGCACGATCCCGGACAAGGGCCGCATCCTGACCCAGCTGAGCCTGTGGTGGTTCGAGCAGCTCAACGTGCCGAACCATGTGGTCGGCTCGACGGCGGACGACGGCGTGCCCGCCGAAGTCGTGGGCCGCGCCATGATCTGCCGGCGGCTTGAGATGTACCCGGTCGAGTGCATCGCGCGCGGCTACCTCACGGGCTCGGGGCTGGCCGAGTACCGCGAGAGCGGCACCGTGTGCGAGATCCCGCTGCCCGCGGGGCTCGTGGACGGCTCGCGGCTGCCTGAGGCGATTTTCACGCCGTCCGCTAAGGCCGAGGTGGGCGAGCACGACGAGAACATCACGTACGAGGACGTCACCGGGATGGTGGGCGACGACGCCGCGGCCCAGCTGCGCGACCTCACCCTCGAGATCTACCGCGAGGCGGAGCGGATCGCGCGCGAGCGCGGGATCATCCTCGCGGACACGAAGGTCGAGTTCGGCCTCGATCCCGTGACGGGCTACATCACGCTCGGCGACGAGGTGCTCACCCCGGATTCGTCGCGATTCTGGGACGCCGCCATGTGGGAGCCGGGCAAGGCACAGCCCTCGTTCGACAAGCAGTTCGTGCGCGACTGGCTCACGTCCCCGGCATCGGGCTGGGACCGCGTCTCAGGCGAGGAGCCCCCGGCTTTGCCGGCCGACGTCGTGGTGCGCACGCGCGCGCGGTACATCGAGGCGTACGAGCGGCTCACCGGCCGGGCGTTCGAGGCCTGAGGCGCGGCGGCCTACGCGGAGCGGTCTGTGCGCTGCTGGGCGAGCCTGATCTCGAGGATCGCGTCCATGGTCTGCTGCACCTTGTCCGAGGCGCCTGCGTAGCTGAACTGCTCGCGGGCGTCCTTGAGCAGCTCGAGGGCCTCGTCGTTGCGGCCGAGGGCCTTGAGGGCCCGGCCGTACAGGAGCGCGACCTCGCCGGCGGTGTGGCGGCCCAGGACGTTCTTCTCGGCGTGGATCTCCTTGAGCCGCTCGATCGCGGCCGCGATCTCGCCGGTGAGGTAGAGCCAGCGCGCGCGGATGAAGGCGACCTCGAGCTGTTCGGTTCGGCTTCCGCCCACGATCGAGAGGGCGAGCTCGGCGCGTTCGATCGCGGCGAGCGTCTCGGGCTCGACGATGCCGCCGGACAGCCGCACGGATGCGGAGGCCTTGTTGAAGCGCGCCCAGAGCTCGATGTCGTTCGCGGGGGAGAGTCGCTTCGCGGCGCGCTCGTGGTGCTTGACGCCCGATTCGTAGTCGCCCCGGATGAACGCCACGTTGCCGATGACCCATTCGACCTCGCCCGAGAGCTGGCCCATGGACTCGTCGTCGACGAGGGTGCCGAGGATCTGGCAGTAGTCCCATGCCTCGTCGAGGCGTCCGGTTTCGGCGAGCGCGCCGATGAGGGCGCGCAGGGCGCCGATGTAGATGGTCGAGCCCGCGGGGAGCTGGGCTCCGATGCGCACGGCCTCGCGGGCGTGCTCGACGGCGGTGGAGAGCTGGCCGAGCCCGTGGCACGCGGCGGCGAGCATCTGGCGGGCGCGGACGGCAAGGCCGTCCGATTCGGCGATGATCGGGTGCTCGAGGAGGTGCTGGACGATGCGCTGGCACTCGGCAAGGTGGCCCTGCTTGAGCATGCACTCGGCCTGCATGTAGGTCATGTTCCACCACGCACTGTTGTTCTTGCCCTCGAGGGCGAACTGGGCGGCGGTCGCGGCGTGGCTTGCGGCCTGTGCGTAGTCGCGCATGTCCCACGCCTGCCGTGCATACAGCCCCGCGAGCACATATTCGGCGTCGTTGACGGTGACTGGCTGGCTCCAAGCCTCAAGGGCCTTGGGGGCGAGTTCGAGGCGGCGTGCGAGTTCTTGGATGACCTCGGGCGTGGGTTCGCGGCGACCGGTTTCGAGCAGGGAGATGTAGCTTGGCGAGTAGAGATCCTTCCCTAACTCAGCCTGCGTCAGGCCGCGCTCAAGTCGCTCGGCCCTGAGCTTCTCTCCGAAACCGCTCCCCACAACTTCCTCCTACTGCGGAGCTGCCGCCCCGCCGTGCAGAGCAATGCGGAACATCGGCAGCTTGACACTCGCTGTGGATCTTATTTTACTTGGTGTGTCAATCACGACAAAGCACGCTCTGCCCGAAATGCACCCGCTACAACATAAGGACATGACATGCTGAAGAAGTTGACAGCGTCGCTCGCCCTCGTGGGCGCCCTGGCGCTGGGAGGCGTTTCGGTGGCCCCCACCGCGGTCGGCATCTGGCCCGACCCGATGAAGACTACCGCGGTCGGGGACTGGCCCGACCCGATGTCGGCCACTGCGGTCGGGGACTGGCCCGACCCGATGAGTGCGACTGCGACCGGGATCTGGCCCGACTCGGTGACCGCAACCGCGACCGGGATCTGGCCCGACTCGGTGACCGCAACCGCGACCGGGATCTGGCCCGACTCGGTGAAGCACAGCTACTGACCTGAGCCTCTGCCGCTGAGTGCCAGATCGCCGAGAGGCTGGCGTCTGGGCATCCCCTTTTGCGGCTGTGGTTCTGCGGCCTTGAGAAGTGCCCCAAAGGGCCCCGCCCACCTCTTGTGGTGGGCGGGGCCATTTGGTTTATCCGATGGGTCTGGGAATCCCTCTGAGCGGGTCCGACTATTCCGGACGCCCGGTTTTGGGAATCGTTCCTGCTTTTCTTCGATCCGCTCCTCTGCGGTGATTGCGGCGTCGTGCGCTGGATGGTGGCCGGGAGCCGCGAGTGGCCGGCATCCGCGGCGTGACGCGGATCCGGGGCCTCCGTACTGCTCGGGCAGACCGGGGGAATTCTTCGCCCGGATGCAGTTTCGGTGCTGATCTGCTGAAATTCGCTGTGTTGTCGATACCGTTCCACCGGCGAACTATCCATGCATATGCCGCACGGTATATCGCGGTTTTCGGCATGCTCTCATTCCTGTATCTTTGGTGAGGTTTGTTGTTTTAGATGGGGGAATGAGGAGTCACCAGACTATGCAGCTGCGCGAGCTCAGCAGCCTGACGGGCGTGCCTATCGCGAGCATCAAGTTCTACCTCCGGGAGGGCCTCCTCCCGCCGGGGCGGAGGCTGAGCGCGACCCGCTCGGACTACGACGAGGCGCACGCCCGGCGCATCGCCACGATCCAGACCCTGCGCGGGGTGAACGACCTGAGCATCGCCCAGATCCGCGCGATCGTGGCCCTCATCGACGCCGGGGCGAGCCGGGTCGAGATCATGAAGTCCCTCCAGCGCGAGGTCCAGTCCCTCGGCGAGCCGGTGCCCGGGCGCACCCAGGCGGGCAACGCCGTCGTCGCCCTGCGCGGCTGGCCCGACGTGCCCACCGCCGCGCGCGGGGCCCTCGATGCGCACCTCGAGCAGATGGCCCGGCTCGGGGTCTCCGTCCCGCCCGCGGCGCTGGACGTCTACAGCCGGGCCGTGGACCTCATCGCGCACGTCGACGTCGAGGACGCGGCCGCGGCCGAGGACCTCGACACCCTCGTGGCCCGCGTCGCCGTCGGGATGCACATGCACCGCGAGCTTGTCCTCAAGCTCCTCGCCCTCGCCCAGACCAGCCGATCCATCGAGATCGATCGCCGCGTTCCCATGTCGGTGCGGGCCCGCTCCTACGCGACGCGGGTCGCCGAGTCCGCATAAGGCTCCGCCCCCACGCCCGTCTGGGTACGGGAGTGGAGGCGGCCGCCGTGATCACCCGTCAGCAGAGCTCGACGTCGTTGGGGTGGCTTGTGAATTCGTGAAATATCCGACGCCAGCGGGTCTGGCGTCATCTGGCTGCGCATCGATCGGATGTCGACCAGCGATCTCGCGGAGCGTCTCGCAAACGCCCAGTGGCTTGTCGTAGGCGAGTACACGGCAACCTTTACAGCGCGGCCCTTGTGATCCGGCGGTCGGGTCCATGCAGATCTTCGCGTCTTACAAACAATCGTTCATCTGACGCGACGTCTTCGGGCCGAGTCGACGCGGGTGGGGAAGGGTTGAATTCGGCGGGGTGCTTGACAGCAGCCGGTCTTGAGAGTCGACTACGACCTGATCCGGAGTTCTTCGAAACGCTGGGCAAATAGGGTTATGGCTTCACTCGTCACGAGGCCCATGGGGGGGTAATCGTTGGCTTTCATTCTGCTCGGCCTCAGGGTTGTTCCTGGCCTTGTGCTGGTGCTGTTCGGTTTGGCGAAGGCGTTTGAGCATCAGGCCGCCGGCGTCGCCGCGGTGCGGGGATACCGGCTCTTGGGGCCAAGGTCCTCCGCCATCGTCTCTGCCGCTCTCCCTGGGGCCGAAATTGCCCTTGGGGTCCTGCTCTCGCTCGGCATCGAGACGCGGGCCGCAGGCGTGCTTTCCGCGGCCCTGTTCGTGGGATTCTCGGCCGCGATGGCATCTGCGCTGCTCCGGGGAGTCGCGAATGAATGCGGATGCGGAGGAGCGCTTCGGACAGGCGAAGTCAGATGGCCCCTCGTGGCCAGGAACGGGCTCCTCGCCGCCTCAGCCGCATCAGCCGCCCTGCTCGGCCCTGGCGACCTGTCACTCAGTGCGCTCACCGCAGACAGCCCCGTCGAAGGGGCTGTGGTGCTCGTAGCAGCGCTCGGCGCGACAGTCCTGGCCTTCGCAAGACTCCTCCAGGCAAAGACGCCGCCAGCCGCAACCACAGGAAGGTAATCGATGTTCACCTTAAACCGCAGGACAATCCTCCGGAGCACCGGCATTGCAGGGCTTGCGAGCATCACCGCGGGGCTGTTCCCCGAGCTCTCCCCGCTAGCTGCGTTCGCCAAGGCGCCCAGCACCGCTCCGGCTCGGCCATGGTACGCAGAAGCCGGATCGGCGCGCGAGGCCAGGGCCGGCGAACTCGAGAAGGCATCGGCGGACTATCTCCCCCGCCTGGGCGTGCTGGCCAGCTCGGGCGCATTCCAGTTCCCATCCGGAGGGAAGATCGACCAGCAGCACGCCGCGAAGATGGCAGTGCACACGATGCAGGACGGTACCTCGGTCAGCGCGTGGTCGAAGCCGCTGGACGATTCCCATGTCGTAGTCATCTATTCAGAAGAAGATGCCAAGGGGCGCACGGGACGTTCACAGGTCTTCGTCTGGGAAGTCGACGCCGTGCTGAAGGCCGGCCGAGTGGCGGCCAAGGGCCCGGCCCTGAAGAGCCTGACGAAGGCTTCGGCCCCTGCCGGCGGGGGCCTCGCGGCCGCCCACGCGATCGACTGCGGGCCGGGGACCTACGTCTGCTCCTACTGCGTCGGCTTCGACGCAGGATTCGTCGACTGCTGCGGCCCTTGCGGGTTCGCGTTCCTCGGCGGCCTCGTCTCCGGGCTGTCGTGCGTGCTCATCTGGTGCAATTGGTGCGTCTGGGAACACTGCACCCAATTCGCGGACTCATGCTGTTCCGCCTGAGACGGGGCGCGACCGGATTCGCGCCCGGCGCCGCCGTGACGGCAGCCGCCTTCGAGCCGTACGCTCGAAGAGAACCTGCAAAGGCCCGAATCGGGGAGGCACGATGAGCAGCATCAGCAGCAGCGCCAAGCCCACTGTCCGCACGGGCCGAAGCTACTGGCTGGCCATATCGGCAATCTACGGGATTTCCCTAGGATTCATGGCCGTCGCCGACCGCGTCTGGCTATGGGCCGTCCTGCCCGGATTCGTGCTGGGCCTAGTGGTCTTGGCCCGGCTGTACGGACAGCTCCAGGCTTGGGTGCAGGGACGATCAGTGCCGGCCTGGATCGGTATTCTCGCCTTCATCCTCGGTGTCGCCGCCACGCAGATCCACGCAAGCGGCCTCGCCATCTGGCTGGGGCCGATCTTCGCGGCCGCGGCCCTTGGAGCTTTGTTCGTGCTGCTGGACCGCTTCGGCAAGTTCGACGACCACGGCTCAAGCCACGACCCCAGCTGACCTCGCACCGGCAGGACGAGGGATGGCCGGCTCCCACGGAGCCGGCCATCCGCTCTGCATGGCAACGCGAAGCCTCAGGGTACGCAGAACGCGAGGCGGACGGACAGGCCTGCCGCGGGCCATGAGAAGGCCGACGGCGGCATGGCCGCGGGCCGGGCGACGTCGGTGACGTCGCCGGCTCGGAGGCCTCGGGAGTTGCCGCGGACGGGGAGGGGGAGGGGACGAGCGGGCAAGCCCTGACCGGCGCCGGAAAGAATGGAAATCCATTCATTTCCTTTAATGTTCCGGAGCAATGGGAACACGGAATTCTGCGGCGAATCCACCCCGTGGTTTGCTCCAATTTGAAATGCTCTTTGTGGGTGGGCCGAAGAAGTCCATGACGATATTCGACTTGTGTCGTCCTCCGGCGAAGAGGACCGCGAGCGACTTCCTCCCGGCTGCTTCCTCCGCGAGAGACCGGGCGAGCCCGATTCCGTGGAAGGCGCCCGGATGGCCCTCGCGACTGCCCGAGACCTCCGCCGTGAAACTCCACATGAGAAGTGGAACCGAGCTGTCGAAGTATTCGGTGGAAAGGTGTGGTTGGCTGAAAAGGCGGTGCCCTGAGTATTTGTCTGTCGGGGTGCGGTGCAGAGGTGGGAGGACTATCAGCGGTGGAAACCGACGGCACTCAGGCATCCGGGCACGAGTTGGATCTCACCAATGTTGTGACGCGCCTCAATCGGATTCGTTCGAGCACGCGGTCGCGCCTCGCCAATTCCGATCTCACGAGGGCTTTCCTCACCTCGGCGGTCGCGTTGCTCGAGGAGCGATTCGGGAGCGCGAGGCCGCTGCCCGTGCCGGAGGACGCGTTCCCGTTCTCCTTCCTGACCCGGGCTCGCGTCCTCCGGCGGGCTCAGGACGACTTCCCCGAACTCCTCCCGACCGAGGCGAAGTTCCGCGACCGGTGGGCCGGGCAGCAGGACTTCCTCTTCGACGTCGTCTCCTACTCCCTCGCGGCGCGCCGACAACGCCACCGCGAGATCCTGGGGAGCTGGGTCGAGGAGGCTCTCGTCGAGGAGGCCGACTTCGTGGGGGCCGTCTACCGGCTCGCGCGGCTCGCGTTCGGCCTCTTGTCGGGACCGGAGTACCGGCTGCAGCTGCTCGCCGTCGCGTGGTCGAACGCCTACGGCGCCGACGACGCGGTCAAGGACGTGTTCGCCGCGTCGGGCCGCGACCTCGTGGAACTGTGCGGGCGGATCGCCGCCCGCTACGGGCTCGAGCTCCGTCCGGGGGTGAGCCTCGACGACTACGTGCTTCTCGTGAGCGCCCTCGCCGAGGGCATGAGCATGCGCATGCTCGCGGATGCCGACGGCTTCCTCGCAGACGTCGAGGGTCAGCGCGAGCTCTTCGCCACGGGCTGCGTCGCGCTCATGATGTCCCTCGTGGATGTCGGGGATGGCCTGACGGTCGAGGATGCCGCGGGGCGGCGGGTCAAGGGCTCCCGGTCACGGCTCTCGTGACGCGCGCCGGCTCTCGTGACGCGCGCCGCCCGCCGGGGCGCTCGCCGCTGGCGGTCCCGCCGAGGGGCGCTAGGCGGCGCCGGCAGGGATGCCTGGGCTCGCGAGGACGGCGGCGTGGCGGGGGCCCGCGGCGCTGTATGCCGTGCGGCTGCTGCGGAAGCGCATCCTCGTCGCGGCAGCCTCTTCGAGGCTTGCGCCGTCGCCTGGGTCGATCAGCGAGGTGAGGAGCGCGAGCACGCCCGTGCCGAGGAGGGAGGTGCCCTTCGACGCGTCGACGAGGCGCCCCTTGCTCCCGCTGATCACGCGCATGGCGAGGCCGTCGGCGAGGGCATGGAGAAGCGTGCACAGCTGTTCCGCGTCGATCCCCGGGCGCAGCTGGAAGCCGAATCGATGTGCGACCCTCTCGTAGGCCTCGAGGACGACGTGGGTGATCGAGAGGAGCGAGTCCGAGAGGAGCTTTCGGGTCGCGGGGTCGTCGGTGGACGCGCCCGCCATGAGCTGGAGTCGGTATTCCGGCGGCTCGCTCATGAGGCGGAGGCAATAGGCCGCCACCCCGTGCACGGCCTGGGCGAAGTCGGCCCCCGATGACTCGAGCTCGTCGGACAGCGCCGCGAGCGACTCCTCGAGGCGACGACGACGGATGGCCAGAGAGAAGGCGAGGAAGTCGCCGAGGAAATCCTGCTGCCCGATCCAGCGGTCGCGGAACTTCGCTTCCGTGGGGACGAGTTCGGGCCGCTCCTCCCTCGTGCGCCCGACAACGCGGGACCGTGAGAGGAAGGCCAGCGGAAGCGTCTCGTCTGCGCCGAGGGTGAGGGCGGTTCCGTCGAACTTCTCCTCGGACAATCTGAGCGCTGCATTGAGGAATGCCCGGGTGAGATCTTCGTTGGCCACTCGCTGTCTGGTGCTGGCACGAATTCTGTTGATTCTCGTTACAACATTCGTAAGATCGATGCTGAAATCATCAATCCCCGATGATCTGACTTCGCGCGACGAAAACATCTGCGCCTCCCCAATCGGCCTGGTCCGACTTTGCCCGCGAGACCCGTGTGAGCCAAGGATGCCGCTACTCTTGTGAATTTTCCAGCCCTTGGAAAGCCAGACTATCCTCCGAGTTCAATTCGTTCATTTGTGACGCAATGCGGAGGCTTCCGACGGGCGCATTCTGTACCGTCAAACGCCGCGGTAGAAGAGGTGTTCTGTCGGGGGATCTGACGGATTCCTCCAGCCGCGGACCACTAGAATTCTTGAGGCCCGCTGTCAGATTCCCGTCGTCAGTCCGGCCGGTGCAGGCGCTTGGATGAACGGCTCGACGGTCAGAGTTCTTGTATCGAACACGACTGAATTGCCCGCGCGCCGCTGCCTGTCGAGAATGTGCAGGACCGTCGTCGTCCCCGGGACGTCGACGGTGAGCCGCTGGTGCCAGTGGGCCGAGAACACGAGCCGCGGCTGGGTCGCGTCGAGCGCCTGCTGAACGAAGTCGCGGCTCCGCTGGGCGACGGCAGCGTCGTCGGGAGTCAGCCGGTAGGGGAACGGGAGACTGACGCCGGAGGGCGCCTCGTGCGCGAGCAGCACGTCGAGCGGCCTGCCGCCGAGGCGGCGGACGTCGTTGGCCGTGACGTCCTCTTCGGGCCACCAGTCCACTCCGCTGCGGCGCTGGGCACGGTCGATCGAGGAGGCCCCGCCCAGGGCGCCGAAGCGCAGGCCGCCAAGCCGGAAGCGCGTGCCGCGGGGAAGGTAGGTGAGGCCCATGAGTTCGGCGGTTCCACTGCGGCTGCGCGGCACACGGGCCAGGAACTCGTGAGGGTCGTTGTTCCCGTCGATGAACATGAACCGCATTTTCGCGGCCCGCACCGCGTCGGCGAGGGAGCGCGTGAAGCCATAGGCGCGGCCCAGGGGATGGTCGCGGCCCGGGAGTTCGGGGAAATCGGTCGGCCAGAAGGCGCCGAGATCGCCGAGGTGGATCAGATGCTGGATGCCCTGCTGATGGGCGGCGTTGATGGTCTCCACCGCCCAGTGGGCGTCGCGGTGCCAGTCACCGGCGATCAGGATCCTCATGTGCCCCCTTCCCGGCGCGCGTCGCAATCAATTCTTCCATGTGGGGGCCGGCGCGAGCGGCGGGAAAGCGGGCGACGACGTGTGACATTCGGTACGCTGCACGCCGCCCCGCGGCCCGAGGACCGCAGAACGTCCCCGCACAGGACGAAGCAGGCCCCGCCAGAGCGGGGCCTGCTTCGTGGGTCAGCTTCCTCTCGGCGGCTAGTTCTTGATGTAGCCGTTCGGGTTCAGGACGTACTTGGTCGCGGCCCCGGCGTCGAATTCTGCGTAGCCGCGGGGAGCGTCTTCGAGCGTGATGGCCTTGGCGTTGACGGCCTTCGCGATCTGTACCTTGTCGTGCAGGATCGCCATCATGAGGCCCCGGTTGTACTTCATGACCGGGCACTGGCCCGTCGTGAAGGACAGGGACTTGGCCCACCCGGTGCCCAGGGACAGGGAGAGCGAGCCGTGCTTGGCCGCCTCGTCGATCCCGCCCGGGTCGCCCGTGACGTACAGGCCTGGGATGCCCAGCGCGCCGCCGGCGGCGGTGAGGTCCATGAGGGAGTTCAGCACCGTGGCAGGGGCCTCGTGGGTGGCGTCCTTGCCGTGCCCGCGGGCCTCGAAGCCGACGGCGTCGACACCGCAGTCGACCTCGGGCACGCCGAGAATCTGCTCGATCTGGTCCTTCGGGTCCCCGGCGGAGACGTTCACGGTCTCGCAGCCGAACGAGCGGGCCTGCGCGAGGCGGTCCTCGTTCATGTCCCCGACGATGACGACGGCGGCGCCCAGGAGCTGCGCGCCCGCTGCCGCGGCGAGGCCGACGGGCCCCGCTCCCGCGATGTAGACCGTCGAGCCGACGCCGACGCCCGCCGTGACGGCGCCGTGGAAGCCGGTCGGGAAGATGTCCGAGAGCATGGTCAGGTCCATGATCTTCTCGAGCGCCTGGTCGCGGTCCGGGAACTTCAGCAGGTTCCAGTCGGCGTACGGGACCAAGACGTACTCGGCCTGGCCGCCGACCCAGCCGCCCATATCCACGTAGCCGTAGGCGGACCCGGGGCGGTCGGGGTTGACATTGAGGCAGATGCCGGTCTTGCGCTCCTTGCAGTTCCGGCAGCGGCCACACGAGATGTTGAACGGCACCGAGACGATGTCGCCGACCTTGATGAACTCCACGTCCGGGCCGACCTCGACGACCTCGCCCGTGATCTCGTGCCCTAGGACCAGGTCCCGCGGGGCCGTCGTCCGGCCGCGCACCATGTGCTGGTCCGAGCCGCAGATATTGGTCGACACCGTCCGCAGGATCACCCCGTGCGGGACCTTGCGGCCCACGTTGAGCGGATTGACGCCCGGTCCGTCCTTGAGCTCGAACGTCGGGTAGTCCGTGTCGATGACCTCGACAACACCGGGTTCCTTGTAGGCAACTGCTCTGTTTCCTGCCATGGTCCGTCCTTTCGGTTGATCGGTAGGTGTTCTGAAGGTCTAGATGGCGCCGAACCAGCCGCTCGGCGCGGGGGAGAGGTTCTGCCAGATGTGCTTGGCCTCGCGGTACTCGTCGAGTCCCGCGCGGCCGAGCTCGCGGCCGATCCCGGACTTCCCGAAGCCGCCCCACTCGGCCTGCGGCACGTAGGGGTGGTAGTCGTTGATCCACACGGTTCCGTGCCGGAGCGCGCCTGCGACCCGCTGGGCCTTCGAGGCGTCCGAGGTCCACACGGCGCCGGCCAGGCCGAACTCGGTGTCGTTCGCGATCGCGATGGCCTCGGCTTCGTCGCGGAACGTCTCAACCGTCAGGACGGGCCCGAACGACTCCTCCTGCACCACGCTCATGCCAGAGCGGCAGTTGGCGAGCACTGTGGGCGGGTAGAAGAAGCCGTTCGCGAGCGGCCCCTCCTCGGGGATGTAGCCCCCGCACAGGAGTTCCGCGCCCTCGGCGATGCCGGCCTGGACGTAGGCGTGGACCCCGTCGCGCTGCTTCGCGGAGATGAGCGGCCCCGTCTCGGCGTCGGCGTCGAACGGCCCGCCCATCCGGATCTTCTGCGCCCGCTCGACCACCTCGGCGACGAATCGCTCCGCGATCGTCTCCTCGACGACGAGCCGCGCGCCCGCCGAGCAGACCTGCCCCGAGTGCAGGAAGACGGCCGTGAGGGCGTTGTCGACGGCGGCGTCCCAGTCCGCGTCCGCGAAGATGACGTTGGGGTTCTTCCCGCCGAGCTCGAACGCGACGCGCTTGACCGTCTCGGCCGCGGCGGCCATGATCGTCTGCCCCGTGCGGAGGCTGCCCGTGAGCGAGACGAGGTCGACGCGCGGGTCCGCGCTGAGCGGGCCGCCCACCTTCGAGCCCGTGCCTGTCACGAGGTTCGCGACGCCCGCGGGAACGCCGGCTTCCGCGAGGGTCTCCATGAGGAGAATGGAGGTCGACGGCGTGAGCTCGCTCGGCTTGAGGACGAACGAGTTCCCCGTGACGAGGGCCGGCGCGACCTTCCACGCCGCCTGCAGGAGGGGGTAGTTCCACGGCGCGATGAGCGCGCACACCCCGATCGGCTCATACACGACGCGGCTGATGGCGTTCGGCCGCCCGGTGTCGATGACTCGCCCAGCGTCGAGGCCCGCGATCTTCCCGTAATACCGGAAGCACGCCGCGATGTCGTCCATGTCGTACTCGGCCTCGACGAGCCGCTTGCCCGTGTCGAGGGCCTCGGCGCGGGCGTAGATCGCCTTGTCGCGCTCGAGGAGCTCTGCCACGCGGAGCATGACCGCGCCGCGCTCGAGGTCGGTCATGCGCCGCCACGGGCCGCCGTCGAACGCGGAGCGCGCACTCGAAATGGCGCGCTCCGCGTCCTCCGCCGTCGACGAGACGACGACCGCCACCTCTGTGCCGTCCGCAGGGCACCGCACGGTGGTCGTACCGCCGTCGGACGCTTGCTGCCAAGCCCCGTCGATGTACAGGCCCTTGATCGTGCGCCCTGCTAGAGTCGCGTCCTCGCGGACGTCGCCCTCCGGGACATGGTGAACAGCGGCGGTCATCGTCTCTCCTATCGTGTCGAAGCTGACTGTGCGTTCCCGGCTACTTGAGCCAGGCCGCGACCTTGTCCGGGTTGGCGTCGATCCACTTCTGGGCGGCCGCGTCCGGGCTCATGTTGTCCTTCGCGATGTACCCGGCGACCGCGTTCTGGTCCTCGTTGGTCCACTTGAAGTTCTTCACGAGGTTGTATGCGGGGCTGCCCGAGTTGGCGAACTTGGTCGAGACGACCTTGTTGAGGTCGTACTTCGGGTAGTCGCACGCAACCTTCGCCGCGTCAGCGTCGCAGCCGTCCGTGTACGCCGGGAGGTTGACCTTCATGAGCGGAACCTCGTTCAGGAACCATTGCGGCTCGTAGAAGTAGCCGATGAGCGGGGTGTGGTTCTGCTCGGCCTGGCGGAACGCCTGGATGAGCGCCGGTTCGCTGCCCGCGTAGACGACCTTGAAGTTGAGGCCGAGGTTCTTCACGAGGGCGTCGTCGTTGGTCACGAACGAGGGGTCGCCGTCGAGGAGCTGGCCCTGCGCGCCGGACTCGGAGGTCTTGAACATGCTGGCGTACTTGTTCAGGTTCTTGTAGTCCGTGATGTCCGGGTACTGCTTGGCCATCCACGGCGGAACGTACCAGCCGATCACGCCGGTGTTGCCGGTGGGCCCGGCGTCGACGGCGGTCTTCTGCTGCTTGATGTACTTGTCCACGAGCTCGGGGTGGCCCCAGTTCTCGAGGACGGCGTCCACCTCGCCGCTGCCGAAGCCCTGCCAGGAGACTTCTTCCTTGAGGGTCTTGTAGTTCACGGTGCAGCCGAGCTTCTGCTTGGCCACCGTGCCGACGACGTAGGCGTCCGCCTCGTAGCCGACCCACGGGTTCACTGCGACGTTGAAGGCGCCGCACTTGGCGGAGCTGCCTCCGCCGTTTGACGAGCTCGAGATGTCGCCGCCGCCGCAGGCGGTCAGGCCGAGCGCCGCGGCGAGGGCGAGCGCGCCCAAGACGACGGCGCCCGATTTCTTCTTCGCCGGTCTTTCCATACCCCCACGGTTGTCGATCCACTTTGTCATGGGTCATTTTCCTTTGTCAGGCGCGGCCCAGGCGGGCAGCGGTGTGTTGGGTGATGCGGTCGAGCATGACGCCGAGGGCCGTGATGGCGATCCCGGCGGCGAGACCCTTGCCGAAGAGCTGGCTTTGGGAGAATCCGGACACGACGAGGTAGCCGAGCCCGCCGCCGCCCACGAGGCCGCCGACGACGACCATGGACAGCACGTACAGGAGGCCCTGGTTCGCGGCGAGGACCACCGCGGCGCGGGACATGGGGAGCTGGACCTTCGAGACCATCTGCCACGAGGTGGTCCCCATGGATTCGGAGGCCTCGACGGTCACGGGGGAGACGCCGCGGATGCCGTCCGCGACGAGCTTCGTGGCGATCGGCACGCCGTACGCGAACGCGGCGACGATGGCCGTGAACCGCGTGGGGCCGAACAGCGCGAGGGCCGGCACGAGGTACACGAACGACGGGATGGTCTGGAAGGCGTCCAGCACGGGGCGGATGATCGAATCCACGAGCTTGTTCCGACCCATCCACACACCGATCGCCAGTGCAACGAGCACCACGATGAGGGTCGCGACGAGGGTCGTCGCGAGCGTCTTCATGCTCTCGTTCCACAGGCCCGTTCCGAGGATGACCGCCTCGCACACGACCGTGATCGCCGCAGCCCGCAGCCCGCCGAGAGCGAGGGCGACGCCGAGCAGCACGATGGCCATGGCCCACCACGGCGATTGCGCGAGGAGGGACTCGAGCGGGTTGACCAGCAGCGCCGTGATCGTGTCCTTGATCCAGCCGGTGAAGCCGGCGAACGTCGTCACGATCCACTGGACGATGGTTGAGACCGTGCTCGCGAGGGGCGATCCGAGATCGGGCGAGGTCGGGAACTTCGCGAGTGCAAGGTAGCCGTGCGAGAGGTAGATGGCGATCGCAGCGATGACCGCGCCAACGATGACGACGAGGCGCCGGCGGCGGGGGCCGCGGCGGGCGCCGCCCCCGCGCTGCACGCGAGCCGCGATGCTGGAGCGCTCGGAGGCGGCCGTCGTCGTCCGGTCGAGCATGATCGCCATGAGGACGATGGCGAGGCCCGAGACGAAGGCCGAGCCGACGTCGAGCGACTGGAGGGCCTGCAAGACGGGCTGGCCGAGGCCGGGGCCGTTGATGAGCGCGGCGATGGTTGCCATCGAGAGAGCGGCCATCATGCTCTGGTTCACTCCGACGACGATCGTGCGGCGCGCCATGGGCAGCTGGACCTTGATGAGGGTCTGCCACGCGGTGCCGCCCATCGACGTCACGGCCTCGAGCGTCGTGGGGGAGACGTTGCGGATGCCGTGCTCCGTGATGCGCACGAGCGGCGGGAGGGCGTAGATGATCGTCGTGACGATCGCGGCCGCGGGCCCGATGCCGAACACGAGGGCGAGCGGCGCGAGGTAGGCGAATGAGGGGAGCGTCTGCATGAGGTCGAGCACCGGCGTGATGGCCGTCGACGCGCGGCGGCTGCGGGCCATCCAAATGCCGAGGGGGAGTCCGAGGACGGTGCAGAGGCCGACGGCGACGAACGTCACGATAAGGGTGTCGATGCTCTGCTGCCAGTAGCCGAAGAAGCCGAACAGGAGCACGCAGACTGCGACGAGGAGCATCGAGCGCAGCCCGGCGAACGCGAAGGTCACCCAGGCGAGGAGCACGACGACGCCGAACCACCCTACTTGGGGCACGGGCCGCCCCGCGGGGGCCTGGCTGAAGAGGTTCTGGAGGAACGTGACGAGGCCGTTGATGCCGTCTGTGATCGGCTGGACGATGTACTCGAAGACCGCCGAATTGGTGCGCGCCGCGTCGAAGCTGTCACGCACGCTGTTGAGCCAGAGATGGACGCTGGTCTTCTCGGCGCCGCCGAGCTCGAGCGTCTGGGTCCCGCGCAGCACGGCCCAGAGGACGAGCCATAGGACGACGACGGCGGCGAGGAGGAGGGGCCGCCAGCGGCGGCGGATGAACGCTGTTGCCTTGACTGCGGGGGCTGTTTCTCCCGGCGGTGTCGGCGGTCGCGTGGCTGGTTCGGCGGCACGCTCGCGTGCCCCGGCGATCGTGCTCATGACCCACGCTCCTTGCCCGCTCCCGCGTCGGCAGCCTCTTCGGCCACGACGACGCGGAGGATGTCGTCGTCGTCGACCAGCCCCAGGAACTGGTCGCCGTCGAACACCCGCACGGGAAGCGTGGAGTGCAGAACCTGCCGTGCGGCGTCGCGCACGATTCGGTTCGCCTGCATGACCGGCCCGTCGAGGGATTCGCCCTCGTGCGGCGGCCGCACGACGTAGCGGAGCGTCAGGACGTGCGAACGGGGAACCTCGGAGACGAAGTCGCGCACGTAGTCGTCCGCGGGATTAGCCACGACCTCGGCGGGTGTGCCGATCTGGACGATCTCGCCGTCGCGCATGATGAGGATGCGGTCGCCGAGCTTGAGCGCCTCCTGGAGGTCGTGGGTGATGAAGACCATCGTCTTCCCGACCTCCTCGTGGAGCCGGCAGACCTCGTTCTGCATGTCGCGGCGGATGAGCGGATCGAGCGCGGAGAACGGCTCGTCGAACAGCAGCACCTGCGGGTCGACGGCGAGGGCGCGGGCCAGGCCGACGCGCTGCTGCATGCCGCCCGAGAGCTGATCGGGGAACGAACGCTCGTATCCCGAGAGCCCCACGAGGTCGACCATCTCCTGGGCCCGGGCAAGGCGGTTCGATTTCCCCTCGCCGCGGACCTCGAGCCCGTAGGCCACGTTGTCGATGACCTTGCGGTGTGGGAGCAGGCCGAACTGCTGGAAGACCATGGACATGTGGTTCCGGCGAAGGGCCCGCAGCTTGTTCTTGCTCGCGCGGGTGACGTCCTCGCCGTCGATCGTGACTGTCCCTGCCGTCGGCTCGATGAGCCGCGTGAGGAGCCGCACGAGGGTGGACTTGCCCGAGCCGGACAGGCCCATGACGACGAAGACCTCGCCGTGCGACACCTCGAAGGAGACGTCCTTCACGGCCGCGAGGCAGCCGGTCTTGACCTGGAGCTCCTTTCGGGTCAGGCGCTCATCGGGCGAGCCGATGATCTTGTCGGCCTTCGGACCGAAGATCTTCCACAGGCCCTCGACTTTCAGGGCGGGTTCGGCGGAGCCCGCGCCGCGCGCCGCGCGTCGTGAACTCGTGGGATCGATGACCGGGGCGCTCATGATGCCTCCTTGATTTGGTGGCGGTGGCGGTAGAACGGCTCAGGCTCCGCGGGGAGAGCCCGGCCGAGGATGAGGTCCGCGGCCTTTTCCGCGAGCATCATGACGGGGGCGAAGATGTTGCCGTTGGTCACGTACGGCATGGCGGACGCGTCTGCGACGCGGAGGCCCTCCGTACCGTGCACTTTCATGGTGAGCGGATCGACGACGGCGAGCGGGTCCGAGGCGGGGCCCATTTTCGCCGTGCACGAGGGGTGCAGGGCCGTCTCCGCGTCCCGGGCCACCCAGTCGAGGATCTCCTGGTCGGTCGTGACGCTCGCGCCGGGTGAGATCTCGCCGCCATTGAACGGCGCCATTGCCGGCTGGCGCAGGATCTCGCGGGAGACGTTGACGGCCTCAATCCATTCGCGGCGGTCGTTCTCGGTCGAGAGGTAGTTGAACAGGATCGAGGGACGCGCCATCGGATCCTTGGAGCGGATCTTGAGGTGGCCGCGAACATCCGAGTACATAGGCCCGACATGGACCTGGAAACCGTGCTTGACGTCGGCCTTCTTGCCGTCGTAGCGAACGGCGACCGGCAGGAAGTGGTACATGAGGTTCGGGTAGTCGACGTCGTCGTTCGAGCGGACGAAGCCGCCGCCCTCGAAGTGGTTGGTCGCCGCCGGGCCCTTCCGGCCCAGGAGCCATTCGAGGCCGATGAACGGCATGCGCCACAGGTCGAGGGAGGGCTGCTGGGAGACCGGCTGGAGGCACGCGTGCTGGATGTACACCTCGAGATGGTCCTGCAGGTTCTCGCCGACGCCGGGAAGTTCCACGCGCGGGGCGATGCCGACCGAGCGCAGGTGGTCGGGGTCTCCGATGCCTGCGAGCTGGAGGAGTTGAGGGGTGTTGAACGCCCCGCCGCACAGGATGATCTCGCCGCCGCCCACGGTGTGGTTCTGGCCCCCGCGGCGGTACGTCACGCCCGTCGCCCGTGTTCCCGCGAACTCGATTCCGGTGACGTACGCGAGCGTCTGCACCGTGACGTTCCCGCGCTTCCGGGCCGGGCGCAGGTAGCCGCGGGACGCGGAGTAGCGCTCGCCCCGGTGGACGTTGCGGTCGAACGGGCCAAAGCCTTCCTGACGATAGCCGTTCACGTCGTCCGTGCGCGGGTAGCCGGCCTCGACCGCGGCATCGAAAAACGCCTGGAACAGGGGGTTCGTAGCCGGGCCGCGCTCGAGGATCAGGGGGCCGTCGTGGCCGCGGTACGGGTCGTCGGGCGCGGCCGCGAGGGCGTTCTCCATGCGCTTGAAGTACGGGAGGCAGTGGGCGAAATCCCACGACTCCATGCCCGCGTCCGCTCCCCACCGCTCGTAGTCGAGCGGGTTTCCGCGCTGGAAGATCATGCCGTTGATCGAGCTCGACCCGCCGAGGACCTTGCCTCGGGCGTGGGCCACGCGACGGCCTCCCATGAACGGCTCGGGATCCGATTCATATCGCCAGTCGTAGAGCGGGTTGCCGCTCGGGAACGTGAGGGCTGCGGGCATCTGGATGAAGAGATCCCAGGGATAGTCGCTCCGCCCGGCCTCGAGGACGAGGACTGTGCGGTCACCGTCCGCGCTCAGTCTGTCCGCAAGGACAGAGCCAGCGCTGCCACCGCCGACGATGATGTAGTCGTAATGTTTGGCTGTCATGTTGGTCGCTCCTTTGGCGTGGCCCCCGCGCGGGGCGCTCTAGGCGTGGCCGTCGATCGTGATTCCAGGCGGCAGGTTGGGTGCCTCGTCGGACTCCTTGACGTAAATGTCCCCGTCGCGAACCTCGACGGCGTGCACACGGACCGGCAGTTTTGCGGGTGGTGCATCCACCATGCCAGTCCGCAGGTCGAACTTCGAGGCATGGAGTGGGCATTCGACCTCGCACCCCTCGACGTAGCCGTCCGCGAGGGACGCGTCCTGGTGGGTGCAGGTGTCGTCGACCGCGAAAAGCTCGCCATCTTCCGTGTGGAACAGCGCGATCGGGGGACGGGTATCGAGACGCATTGCGTCACCCCTCGCGAGCTGCGAGAGCGGGCACGCTCGGATCATGTCGTCAGCTGTCATCGGACTTCCGTTCGCGTTCCGTGGGAGCTTTCGGGGACGAATTCCCCGACGCGCTCCATGACCCAGTCGTGGAAGGCACCGATGTGGTGCTCGCTGGGAACCAGCACGCCGCCCTTGGCGTAGATCTTGGAGCCCATGGCGGGCTGGCAGCGCTCGCACGCGTCGAAGTCCTGCTGGTTCACGCGGTGGAACAGCTCCACGGAGGCGCTGACGTCCTTGCCGCTCTCCACGACGGAGGGGAGGTACAGCCAGTCGCACTCGACGATCGTGTGGTCCGTCGCAAGCGGGAACATGCGGTGGATGATGACGTGGTCCGGAACGAGGTTCACGAACACCGTGGGCTTGATCGTGATGGCGTAGTAGCGGCGGTCCTGGTCCTCGGCAACGCCGGGGAGGTGGTCGAAGCCCTCGGAGCCGTCCACCGTGAAGCCCTTGATATTCTCGCCGAACTCGGCGCCGTGGCCCACGAAGTACTGCGCCGCGAGGCCGTCGGCGAACTCGGGGAGGACCTCGGTGAGCTCCGGGTGGATCGTGGCGCAGTGGTAGCACTCCATGAAGTTCTCGATGATGAGCTTCCAGTTGGCCTTGACGTCGTAGCGGATGCGCCGACCGAGGCTCAGGTTCGCGACGTCGTAGCCGTCGATCTTGTGCACGTCGCCGAGGCGCTCTTCGATGGCGCCCATGACGTCCTCTTCGAACGAGGGCGGCTCATCGGCAAGGCAGACCCACACGTAGCCGAGGTACTCGCGGATGTGGACCTTCGCAAGGCCGTACGTGTCCCGGTCGATGTCCGGCATCTTCGTGAGGTTGGGCGCGGCGATGAGCTTGCCCTCGAAGTCGTACGTCCACGCGTGGTACGGGCACTGGAAGTTGCGGCTGGCTTCGCCCTGCTCTTCCATGCAGAGCTTCACGCCGCGGTGGCGGCAGATGTTGTAGAACGCGCGGATCTCGCCCTTGCGCGTCCGCGAGATCAGCACGCTCTCGCGGCCGATCTGGACTGTCTTCCACGAACCAGCCTTCTCGAGGTCGGAAGAGCGGATCGCGCAGAACCACATCTGCTCGAAGATCCGCTCCTGCTCGGCGCGGAATACGGCCTCATCCACGTAGGTGGAGCCGGGCAGTGTCGAGATCAGGCTCTCCGAGATTTTCGTGGTACCGCTGCCCTGTGATGCGAGCTTCTCGGTGGAATCAGTCGAGGTAGTCATGTCGTCCCTTCTGAGGTGGTGAGTCGTGTCTCGTGAAGATCGGTGGTCGGTGCCGGCTCAGTGCGCGGCGTCAGCTAGCGGAGAGTTCGGCGGTCGTGACGCTGCGCTGGGCCCGTTCGATCTCGCGCCGTCGCTTCGCGAAGAGCCTCGGCTGGGCGCTGCTGAGGACTCCGACGGGCTGGTCGCCCCGGTAGTACGCGGCCAGGAAGCTGTGGGTTGTCGCGTCGCCTTCCTCGATCTCGACGCGGTCGGCGAGTTCTGCGTGCCCGCTGAACTGGATGCGGACGCCGTACTGGTCGGACCAGAAGTAGGGGAGAGTCGCGAGCGGTTCTGGGTCGGGGACACCGAGGAGCGCCTTGATCGCACGGGCGGGCTGCGTAAGTGCCGCGTTCCAGTGGCCCTGGCGGTGGGACCGTCCGAGGTGCCGGTCGTGCCAGGCCGCGCAGTCGCCGACGGCGACGACGCCCGGGACGTTTGTTCGCCCGTGGTCGTCACAGACGACGCCGTCGGAGAGATGGATTCCGGAGCCTTCGAGCCAACCCGTCGCAGGCTCCCCGCCGACCGCGAGGAGGACCGCGTCGGCTTCAATGACGCGCCCGTCGGAAAGCTCGACGGCGTGGATCCGCTTGGTGTTGTGGCGCTGGCCGACGATGGTCGCCCCCCGGATGAGCTCGACGCCGTTGACGGCGTGGAGTCCCGCGAGGATGTCGCCCATGTTCGGCCCGACGCTGCGTCCGAGCGGAACGCCCGCGCCGGCGAGGAGGACGACGTCGACTCCCGCGGCCCGCGCGGTCGACGCCACTTCGGCGCCGATGAGTCCCGCACCGACGACGAGGAGCTTGGCTCCCGGGCGAAGCTCGTCGCGGAGGAGTTGAGCGTCGTCGAGCGTGCGCAGCGTGTAGACGTTCTCGAATCCCTCGAAGCCGGGCAGCATGCGTGCCGTCGAGCCCGTGGCGAGGACGACGCCGTCGGCCTCGACTCGGCGACCGTCAGCCAGGACGACGGTCTTGCTCGCGGCATCGAAGGATTCGGCGCGCGTCCCGAGAAGCCACTCGACGCCCAAGTCTTGGTCCGGATCCTCGAGCGCGAGGCTCTCGGCGCCGACCTTCCCGCTCAGGAAGTCCTTGCTGAGCGGCGGGCGGTCGTACGGGCGGTGGATCTCGTCGCCGATGAGCACGAGTCGGCCCTCGAAGCCCTCGGAGCGCGCCGCGCGGGCGGCCGAGAGGCCTGCGAGGGAGGAGCCGACAATCGCGAGAGTCTTCATGGAGTTTCCTCAACCACCGTGGGGGATTCGGTCAATTGCAGTAAATGCAACAAGAAGCGGTATTCACAACAGTGAGACAACTCACAGGGCCGTGTCAAGAGGTTCGCCCGAAGTGGTTTGGCGCCCTCGGATGGCCTTGATGAGCGCAACTCCGCCCTCGTACGATGGTCTGATATATCAACGGTGTATCAGAACGATGGGCACGCGTTCTCGATGCCTTGGCTCGCACGACCTTGCTGCCCACGCGCTTTTCGGCGTGCTGAAGCCTTGCGGTCGGCGCGAGCCGCGCAAGGGGGTTGAGGGTCGACGCAGCTGGGCACGTTACCAGCGCGCCAGGAGCACCGGTTAGAACGGTGGCGGCTCAGCAGCGACTGGAGCCGGCCCGGATTCCCGGCTTCCCGTTGTCCTTGTCTCTGAGCTTTGGGTCGATGCTGGCTCCGCGCTTGGAGCCGCCTCGCGCTCTGCGCTTTCCGTTGACTTGAGTTCGGGGTCTCTCGCGGTCTCGATTTCAGAGCTTCCGGCTGCCTCGGGCTCCTGATCTTTCCCGGCCCCGAATTCCCGGTCGACGGGTCCCCCGAGAACTCGCGCCCCGAGCGGCGAAACCCAGAGGATGTCGCCAGGGCGTGCGTCGGCCTCGGCCTTGAGCCGCGTGGGTTTCCACAAGTGCAGGCTCTTGAGGGCGTGGTGCTTTCTGCAGAGCGCCTGGAGGTTCTCCGCGTCGGTGGTTCCGCCGTCCTGCCATTCCGCGAGGTGGTCGATCTCGGCCTTCGATGCGGGACTTGAACACGTCGGGAACTGGCAGACGCCGTCGCGGTACTCGATGAAGCGCCGCAGCCGTTTCGGCGGTCGGTACGCCGTGCGGCCAAGGGAGAGGGGTACGCCGTTTTCTCCTCTGGACAGCAGCTGCCACGTCGGTGCGGTCACGGCCAAGGCGCGGGCGGTTTCGGCGTCGATCGGCCCGTAGCCTTCCAGTTCGCCCGGTTCCTCAGTGACCCCGATCAGTGACTCCGCGGAGATATGCACGACGACCTCGGCCGCCGGGCGTGGCATGTCGGACTGGGCCACTTCTCGCCCGATGCCCGCGGAAGTGCCTTCGCCGGCGGTGGTGCCCTCGCGGTGATCGGAGCCGCCGTCGCCCATGAGCAGGCCGGCCAGCTCGTCGGCGCGGAGCTGGGGGAGCGTACGGCCTTCTCCTGACGCGGTATCCCGACGAGCACGGGCGAGGGCGTCGACGCGGTTATAGGAGGCCAAGCCGATTTCCGCCGGGAGGAACGCGGTCAGAGTGCACATGCCGTCCGGTTCGGGCCTGATCCACACGCCACGATCCCGCTCGGCCCGCACCCGACGGGCCCGGATCGATTCTGGGTGGAGCCGTTCGCGCAGGGCCCGCACGGCTTTCCGGAACTCGCCCGGCGTGCGCCGCCGGCCGGTGCGCGTCTCGAGGCGTCGCAGGCACTCGATCCCGAACTCCTCCGCCGCGGCCTCGGGCAGGGTCGATGTCTCGTCTGTGATGACCCGAGCATGCGCCTCAGACAGGACGCCGCCCTCGAGCGAGCTCAGGACGGCCATCTGCGGTCCGCACAGAGCCTCCGACGTGTTCACGAGCCTCGCGGCCGCGAACTCGCTGATGCCTTCCGCGACGGCTACCTCGGAGACCGCGAGCGCCCGGCCCACGTCACCGCCGAACCGCTCGGCCTGGCCCTCAGATTGGGTGCGGGCGCCCACCTCGCGGGCCTCCTCTTCGCTCGCGAGCCGGATGCGCTCCACGGCGAGGGCCTCAAGGGCGGCCAAGAATGACCGTGCCTGTCCGATATCTGCGAGTGCCCGTCGTGCGTCCTCGCCCGAGAGTGTCGACGGGTCCGGGTGCCAGAGCGAGCCCTCAAGCAGCGACCCCGGACGAGGGACCAGCATCACCGCCCCGGAAGTCTCAGGCCTGGCCCTCCAGGCGCCTGACGTACTCGAGTCCGCGTCCGCAGTCATCGATGCCCCCAACATCAATCGAAGATATAGACTAAGTTTATCACGCCAGAGCATCATGGTCGAATATAGATACTAGATATCTGCTTAGCTGAAGTGTTGCAGGGGCGGACCTTCCCGTCCTGTGCGCCCGCAGGTCATAGGGTGTCGGGCATGAGCGTCAGCGCAGCGCAGGCAGCCGTCTTCTACAAAGAGATCCTCAAGAACGGTCAGGTGTGGGGGATCCGCGATTCGGGCGGCATCCCCGCCCTGCTCAACAGCGACGGTGATCGCAGCATGCCGTTCTGGTCCCTCCAGAGCAGAGCAGAGAAGGTCATCGCGAATGTTCCCGCCTACAGGGCCTTCGAGCCTGTGGCCATACCGATCGACGTCTGGCGCACGCGCTGGATCGATGGGCTCGAACGCGACGGGATCCTCGTGGGGCTCAATTGGACGGGTGCTCGGGCCATCGGTTACGACTTCCGCCCGGCTGAAGGGCGCGCCCGCCTCGGCGTCGTCGAGAGCACAGATTGAACATGCGCATGGACCCCGCCGGCCGTTCTCCGCTCCATTACGCGGCACTGGAAAACGATGCCGAGGCCATCGCACGGTTGCTCGCCGCGGGGACATCGCCCGATGTTGCCGACCGTCAGGGCTTCACGCCACTCCATCTCGCAGCGCAGGAGTTCGCCCCTGCCGCGGCGGCTGCCCTGATCGATGCAGAGGCGACGGTGGACGCAGCAAACGCCTTCGGCAATACGCCTCTTTGGGTCGCGGTGTTCAATTCCAAAGGTCGGGGCGAACTGATTGGTCTGCTCCGATCCCGCGGCGCGGACCCGCTGCACGTCAATGCGAGCGGACAGACACCAGTCGGGCTGGCAAGGCTCATTGGCAACTACGACGTCGCCCAATACTTCCACGACGTGCCTCAATGACTTTCGGAAGCGCCGGAGACCTATCGTGCGCTGCCAGAGTCCCTCGAGTCCGGTGCCTAGAGCGGGTCGGTTGACGTCCTGGGCAGGCGGCGCCGGACGCTTGGAGAGCAGCGCTGCATGCTCAGACACTAGCGTCGAGCGCGTGATCTTTGCCACGGAACTCCTCATCCTGGGGTATGACAGTCCGTCACTTCGCGAACTCGCGGGCCTTCCAAAGGGAGATCGCTCCGACGCAGCAGCGCTGTGGGAGGCCGTCCGCGAAGAATTCGGCACCCGCCGTGAGCCCGAGGAGGAAGCCGCAAGATTCCTCCTCAAGCACTGGGCCAGGGAGATTGTGGAAGGTGGGCTCGACATCGTCGAGGGGTCCAGACTGATGCAGCGCGTCGGCTGGTTCCCTCTCGGACGGCCAGACATGCTCACTGGACTCGTGTATCTGCTGGATGTCTGGGACGAGATGCCATTGCGCCGCGAAGAGACTGCCTCCGAGCTCCTCGCCTTCGCCAAAGAGCTTTTGCGCGTCAACCCCTGATCGGGGCCATTCGCGAGGGCTTGGGTCCCCGGCGAGGTCCGCTGAAGAATTCGATCAGCTCGCGCGTGCGCGAAACCATAACAATCATGAGCCATGATCGAATATATATTCGACATGCTTGCATGGCTGACTGGTTTACCGCAGGTTTCCAGGGCCTCACTGATTCCGGCCGTCGCTACTTAAAGGTGCATGCCACGCCATCGCGCACACCGTGCCGCCATTCGACTACGTGACCTGGGTCAACGCCGAGCGCCGGCCGATAGCCGGTCTGGTGACGATTTCCTGGCCCCGGATCACGAGGAGGTCGTCACCGGCAAGCTCCGCCCAGGCGTCGTGGGCGGCTGTCTTGTCGTGCCCGGTGATGACGCGGAAACCCACCCGACTCATCCGCGCAACGGTCGCCAGCTGCTCCGGCGCAAGCTCGCCGCCGTGCGAATGGGTCCGCCTCAGGCCCAGATCTCGTAGCCCGTCAGCTTGTCGTAGAGCTTGCGCCGCTGGATTCCCTGGGCGGCGATCCACACGACGGTGTCGTCCGCGGTCGCCTCGTCGACGACGCCCGTGGTCACGAGCCGGCCTCCGAGCCACACCTCGACGGTGCGGCCGATCAGCTGGGACCAGTCCTCACGCCGTCCGCGTCCCGTCACGGTCTTGATGGCCTGCAACAACATGCCCAATCACCCGCTTTTCTCGCATCAGCACTCGATGACGTTGACGGCGAGCCCGCCGCGGGACGTCTCCTTGTACTTGACTTTCATATCGGCGCCGGTCTCGCGCATGGTCTTGATCGCCTTGTCGAGGGAGACCTTGTGGCTTCCGTCGCCGCGCAGCGCGATGCGCGCCGCGTTGATGGCCTTGTTGCTCGCGACCGCATTCCGCTCGATGCACGGAATCTGCACGAGCCCGCCCACGGGATCGCATGTGAGCCCAAGATTGTGCTCGATCCCGATCTCGGCGGCGTTCTCGACCTGCTCGGGCGTCCCGCCCAAGACCTCGCACAGCCCGCCGGCCGCCATTGCGCACGCCGAGCCGACCTCGCCCTGGCAGCCGACCTCGGCCCCCGAGATCGAGGCGTTCTCCTTGAAGAGGATTCCGACGGCCGCCGCCGTGAGCAGGAAGCGGACCACGCCGTCGTCGTCAGCGCCCGGCACGAACGTCGAGTAGTAGTGCAGGACGGCCGGCACGATCCCGGCCGCTCCGTTCGTGGGTGCCGTCACGATCCGGCCACCGGACGCGTTCTCCTCGTTAACGGCCAGCGCGAACAGGTTGACCCAGTCCATGGCCCGGAACGGGTCGGTCTGGTCGTTGGCGGCTTCGAGGTCGGCGAGCAGCTTCGGCGCCCGCCGCGGGACCTTGAGCCCGCCGGGCAGGAGCTTCTCGGTGCGCGTGCAGCCGTTGCGCACGCACTCCTTCATGACCGCCCAGATGTGCAGGAGCTCCGAGCGCAGTTCGGACTCGGTGCGCCACGCGAGCTCGTTCGCGAGCATCACGTCGCTCACTCGCAGGCCCTCGCGGCGGCAGTGCGCGAGCAGCTGCGCCCCGGTCGTGAACGGGTACGGCAGCGGCGTCGAGTCCTCGACGATGCGGTCCGCCCCGACGGCGTCCTCGTCGACGACGAATCCGCCGCCCACGGAATAGAAGGTGGCCTCGCGCAGGAGGGCGCCGCCGTCGTCGTACGCCCTGAAGACCATCCCGTTGGGGTGGGCCGGCAGCGTTCGACGGCGGTGGAGCACTACATCGTCCGCGCGCGAAAACCCGATGTGCCGCTCGCCCGCGAGAAGCAGCTTGCCTTCCGCGCAGGCTTGGGCGACCCGCGCGTCGGCCGCGTCCGTATCCACGGTCTCCGGCCGCTCGCCCTCCAGACCCAGGATCACGGCCTTGTCCGAGCCGTGCCCATGACCGGTGGCGCCGAGCGAGCCGAAGAGCTCGGCCTGCACGCGCCCGACGCCGCCGAGGAGCCCCTCCGAGCGGAGGCCCTCGATGAAGAGTGCCGCGGCCCGCATCGGCCCGACCGTGTGTGACGACGACGGGCCGATGCCAACCGAGAACATGTCGAGCGCGCTGAGCGCCATCAGAGCAGCTCCAGCGCCCTGAATTCCGCCATCGCGTCGAGGAGCCAGCGCCCGAGGTAGTCCGCGAAGGACGCGCGCGGGTAGATCTCGTACGTCTCGGGGCCCGTCTTCCAGAGGATGATCGGCACGGGACCGAGCTGGGTGGCATACGCGGCGCCGACTGCGAACGCCCGGGGGTGCAGGTCGAGCGGGCAGCCCTTCTCGAGGAGGTCGCGGGCCGCGCGGCCCGCGAGCTCGAACGTCGTGCGGTTGGCGGAGAGGTCGACGGCGGAGCCCGGCTCGCTGCCGAGGGCCTGGACGAGGCGCGCGGTGAACTCCGTGGGGTTCGCGGCCGAGACGACGAGGAACTCGTCGGGGCTCAGCCACAGCACCGAGCAGCCCGTGCCGATGCCGACCTCGCCGACGCGGGCGGGAAGCGGCGTGCCGAGACGGGCCTCGACCCGGTGCGCCGCTTCCGACCCCGGGGCCACGCGAAGCCCGACCATGGTCAGGAACGGCACCTCGCGCAGCGACACCCCGTACGGCCCAGTGACCTCGGCCTCGGCGAAGCGCTCCGCGAGATGGGCGGCAGGGCTGCGACGCAGGTCTGCTGTGCTGAGGGCGCTGTTACGGGTCGTGAGAGTCTCAGCCATCGCGGCGCTTCCCTTCGGGGTCGTAGAGGACGGTGTCGCCGACGACGACATCGATGAGCTGGTTGCCCACGGGGGCGACGAGGGTCTGGCCGATGCGGTTCCGGCCGTTCTTGATGAGCGCGAGCGCGAACGACCGTCCCAGCGCCGCCGAGTGGTAGCTCGACGTCACGTGGCCGAGCATCGGCACGGGGCCGTACGCGGGGTTGACCGTGATCCCCGACTCGACGACCTGGGTGCCCTCCGGCAGCCGGAACGTCGGGTCGACCGGGAGGAGCGAGACGAGGTGCTTGCGGTCCGTCCGCGCCGTGTCGACACGCGAGTACGAGCGCTTGCCGATGAAGTCCTTCGCCTTCGAGACGATCCACTCCATGCCCGCGTCCTGCGGCGTCACGGTGCCGTCCGTGTCCTGGCCCACGATCGGGTAGCCCTTCTCGGCGCGGAGCACGTGCATCGTCTCGGTGCCGTAGGGGGTGATGTTGAACTCCGCTCCCGCCTCGACGATGTCCTCCCAGACCTGCTGGCCGTACCAGCCCGAGACGTTGACCTCGAAGGCCAGCTCGCCCGAGAACGAGATGCGGCACACGCGGGCGGGGATGCCCGAGGCGAGCGTCGTCTCGCGGAACGTCATGAATGGGAACGCTTCGTTGTCGAGATCCAGCTCGGGCGCGATGCGGGCGATGACGGCGCGGGACTTGGGCCCGACGACGGCGACCGTGGTCCACTGCTCGGTGACGGACGTGAAGTTCACGTCGAGCGCGGGCCACTCGGTCTGGTGCCACTCCTCGAGCCAGTCGAGGACGCGCGCGGCGCCGCCCGTCGTCGTCGTCATGAAGAAGCGGTTCTCATCGACGCGCAGGGTCACGCCGTCGTCGAAGATCATGCCGTCCGGCGTGCACATGACGCCGTAGCGGGCCGAGCCGGGGGCGAGCTTCTTGAACGCGTTCGTGTAGATGCGGTTGAGGAACTCGCCCGCATCCGTGCCCCAGATCTCGATCTTGCCGAGGGTCGTCGCGTCCATCATGCCCACGGAGTCACGCACGGCCGCGCACTCGCGCAGCACGGCCTCGTCCATCGACTCGCCCGGCTGCGGGTAGTACCACGGGCGCAGCCACTGGCCCACGAGCTCGAACTCTGCGCCGTGCTCGACGTGCCATGCGTGGATGGACGTGAGGCGCTCGGGGTCGAACAGGTCCCCTCGCTCGCGACCCGCGAGGGCCGCAAACGCGACCGGTGCGTACGGCGCGCGGTACGTCGTGGTGCCGATCTCGCCCGGCGTCGCGCCGTTGTTGAGCGCGGCGGCGATGACGCCGATCGCGTTGACGCCCGAGGTCTTGCCCTGGTCGTTCGCGGTGCTGATCGACGTGTACCGCTTGATGTGCTCCACGGAACGCATGCCCGCGCCCGTCGCGCGGAGGACGTCATGGACGGTCTGGTCACGCTGGAGGTCCACGAAGTGCTCGCCGAGATCGGCGAGGGTGCCGTCGTCGTCCCGGACCACCCAGAGCGGCCGGGTCGTCCCGAGCACGCGCGGGGCGGTTGCCGCGAGCGAGAGCGCGTGCGCGCCACCCTCCGTGACGAAGCCCGCGTTGAA
This sequence comes from Sinomonas terricola, assembly GCF_034931225.1. Classification (NCBI taxonomy): domain Bacteria; kingdom Bacillati; phylum Actinomycetota; class Actinomycetes; order Micrococcales; family Micrococcaceae; genus Sinomonas; species Sinomonas terricola. Next base: position 798,382 of record NZ_JAYGGQ010000001.1, on the reverse strand, counting down.
CGCCGCGACGGCTCCCGCGTTGGTTCCCTCCGCGAGCGCGTCCTCGAGCGCATAGCTGCCGCGCGCCGACCCCACAATCTGCTGGCCCTCGACCGCGCCCGAGGGCACGAACGCGGCAAGCTCGTCGTCCCAGCGGATCTTGCCCTGGCGCTGGCTGTGCAGGTGGACCACGGGGCTCCAGCCGCCCGAGACTGCGACGAGGTCGCAGGGGATCTGTTGGCGCGAACCGTAAGGCGTGCCGTCGCGCTCAATTGTCTGCACCGTCGCCGAGGTGACCCGCGGGGCGCCGGCCGTGTTCACGACGGCCGAGCCGGAGAGGACGACGACGCCGCTCGCCACCGCTGCCTGCGCGGCATCGGAGAGCTCGGGGCGCGCGTCCGCGACGGCCGCGACCTGGATGCCCGCCGCGGCGAGCTCGGCGACGAGCGGGTAGACGCCGTCGTTCGTCGTCGAGACGACGACGCGCGAGCCCGCAGCGACGGCGTACCGGTTGAGATACGTCCGCACGGCCGAGGCGAGCATGACGCCCGGGCGGTCGTTGTTGCGGAATACGATCGGGCGCTCGTGCGCGCCGGTCGCGAGCACGACCTGCTGCGCGCGGACGTGCCACACGCGCTGGCGGGACACGCTCGCGAGCGCGGGGTTCTCGATGCGGCTGCCGAGGTGGTCCGTGCGGTTCTCGAGCGCGATGACGTAGTTCGAGTCGTAGCTGCCGAACGCGTTGGTGCGCGTGAGGACCGTGACCTCGGGCGCGGCGTCGAGCTCCGCGCGGACCGACGCGACCCATTCGAGAGCGGGGAGAGCTGTGCCGCTTCCGGTCGAGACCGTGGCGTTCGGCTCGGAGAGCAGCGAGCCGCCGAGCTCGGGCTGGTCGTCCATGAGGATCACGCGCGCGCCGGTCTGGGCGGCCTCGCGCGCCGCGGCGAGCCCCGCCGGGCCAGCGCCGATGACGAGGACGTCGGTGTGCACGTACTTCTTGTCGTAGACGGACGTATCGTCTGCGGGGTCGAGCTGCCCGAGGCCCGAGAGGTACTGGGCGTCGAGCCCGCCGACGAGCTCGACGGTCGTGGCCGGCAGCATGGACTCTGCGACCGAGTGGCCCGGGCGGCGGACCTTGAGGAGCGCGTTCGGCTCCTCGACGCCCGCCGCGACGATGCCGCGCGGACGGTTGAGGTACAGCGACGGGGCCGTCTCGATGACCCCGGACGCGAGGAGCGCGGAGGCGACGGTATCGCCCGGGTGGCCCGTGTACGTCTGGCCGTCTACCGTGAACGGCAGCTCGACCGAGCGGTCGATGCGCCCGCCCTGGCGCAGTCGGAACGGTTGGCGGCTCATTTGGCTCCTCCGGGGTGGGTTGGGCGGGTCTCGCCGGAGGCGAGTGAAGAAACAGGGCTGGCCTCGCCCATGCGGTAGATGGCGGCGATGCGGTACGTGGCGGTGTCCCGGACGGCGTTGAACCACTTCCGGCATCCGCCCGTATGGACCCAGCGCTCGGCGAAGAGGCCCTTCGTGTTCTCGCGGTAGAAAAGGTAACGGCCCCACTCGTCGTCGCTGAGCGCGTTCGGGTCCTCGGGGTAGGGGACGTGGGCCTGCCCGCCGTAGTGGAACTCGGTCTCGTCGCGGGGCCCGCAGTTCGGGCAGCTGATCAGGATCATCGCTGGCTCTCCTTATTAATCGGCGACGGCGCTAGTGGGCGACGGCGGCCGCGCCGTGTTCGTCGATGAGCGCCCCCGTGACGAAGCGCTCGAGGGCGAAGGGCGCGTTGAGTCGGTGCGGCTCGCCGGTGGCGATCGTGTGGGCCATGGTCCAGCCGGCGCCGGGCGTTCCCTTGAAGCCTCCGGTGCCCCAGCCGCAGTTGACGAACAGGTTCTCGACGGGGCTCTTGCCCACGATCGGGGAGGCGTCGAGCGTGACGTCCACGATCCCGCCCCACGTGCGGAGGAGGTGCGCCCGCGCGAAGATCGGGAACAGCTCGACCGCGGCTGCCATCTGCTCCTCGATAACGTGGAACGCGCCGCGCTGCCCGTAGCCGTTGTACGAGTCGATGCCCGCGCCCATGACGAGCTCGCCCTTGTGCGCCTGCGAGACGTACACGTGCACGTGGTTCGACATGACGACCGTCGGGTGCACGATCTCGTGGAGCTCCGAGACGAGGGCCTGGAGCGGATGGGACTGGATCGGGAGGTCGAAGCCGGCCATCTTCGCGAGGACGCTCGAGTGGCCGGCCGCGCACAGCGCGACCTTCTCGGTCGCGATCGTGCCCCGGTTCGTCTGGACGCCGACCACGCGGTTGCCGTCCTTGACGAAGCCCGTGACCTCGCAGTTCTGGATGAGGTCGACGCCGAGCTCGTCCGCCTTGCGGGCGAAGGCCCACGCGACGTGGTCGTGTTTCGCGATGCCCGCGCGCGGCTGGTAGGTCGCGCCGAGCACGGGGTAGCGGATCTTGTCGCTCGTGTTGAGGATCGGGCAGAGTTCCTTGACCTGGTCCACGTCGAGCCATTCGGCGTCGACCCCGTTGAGCTTGTTCGCGCTCACGCGGCGCACCGATTCGCGCACGTCCTGGAGCGTGTGCGCGAGGTTCATGACGCCGCGCTGGCTGAAGAGGAAGTCGTACTCGAGCTCGTCGGGGAGGGTCTCCCAGAGCTTGAGCGAGTGCTCGTAGATGGCCGCGGACTCGTCCCACAGGTAGTTCGAGCGGATGATCGTCGTGTTGCGGGCCATGTTGCCGCCCGCTAGCCAGCCGCGCTCAAGCACGGCGATGTTGGTCATCCCGTGGTTTTTGGCGAGGTAGTACGCGGTGGCGAGGCCATGCCCGCCGCCGCCCACGATCACGGCGTCATACGAGGGCTTGGGGTCCGGGTTGCGCCACAGGAAATCCGGGTGCTCGGGCAGGAGGTCCGCCATCACAGGGCTCCGTTCGAGATGAGGTTCGACTCGTTGATGCTGAGGTTCGGGTAGAGGGGGTGCTGGTCCGCGAGGGCCTGGACTCGGGTGCGAAGCGCCCCCGCCAGTTCGTCGTCGAAGCCGGGCTTGAGCGCGGTGGCGATGATGTCCGCGACCTCGCGGAACTCGGCCTCGCCGAAACCGCGGGTGGCCAGAGCAGGGGTGCCGATGCGCAGGCCGGAGGAGACCATCGGCGGGCGCGGGTCGAACGGCACGGCGTTGCGGTTCACCGTGATCCCGATGCGGTGCAGGCGGTCCTCGCCCTGCTGGCCGTCGAGGTCCGAGTTCCGCAGGTCCACGAGCACGAGGTGGACATCGGTGCCGCCGTTCACGACCGAGACGCCGCCAGCTGCGACGTCGTCCTCGAGGAGGCGCTCGGCGATGATGCGCGCGCCCGCGAGTGTGCGCTCCTGACGCTCGCGGAAGGCGGGCTCGGCGGCGAGCTTGAAGGCGACTGCCTTGCCCGCGATGACGTGCTCGAGCGGGCCGCCCTGCTGACCCGGGAACACCGAGGAGTTGATCTTCTTCGCGAGCTCGGGGCTGTTCGTGAAGATCACGCCGCCGCGCGGACCGCCCAGGGTCTTGTGCGTCGTCGTCGTCACGATGTCCGCGTGCGGGACCGGGTTCGGGTGGAGCCCCGCCGCAACGAGTCCCGCGAAGTGCGCCATATCGACCATCAAGTACGCGCCCACGAGGTCCGCGATCCGGCGGAACTCGGCGAAGTCGAGCTGACGCGAGTAGGCCGACCAGCCGGCGACGATGAGCTTGGGCCGGTGCTCGAGCGCGAGCCGCTCGACCTCCGCCATGTCGATGAGGAAGTCCGTGGGGCTCACCTCGTAGGGGACCACCTTGTAGAGGCGGCCCGAGAAGTTGATCTTCATCCCGTGCGTGAGGTGGCCGCCGTGGGCGAGGGAGAGGCCGAGGATCGTGTCGCCCGGCTCGAGCAGCGCGAACATGGCCGCGGCGTTCGCCTGCGCGCCCGAGTGTGGCTGGACGTTCGCGAACTCCGCGCCGAAGAGGGCCTTGACCCGGTCGATGGCGAGCTGCTCGATGACGTCGACGTTCTCGCACCCGCCGTAGTAGCGGCGTCCTGGATAGCCCTCTGCATACTTGTTAGTCAGGACGGAGCCCTGCGCCTCCATGACCGCGGTCGGGGCGAAGTTCTCCGACGCGATCATCTCGAGTGTGCCGCGCTGTCGGCCCAATTCATCCGCAATCGCGGCGTGGACTTCCGGGTCGGTCTCCGCGAGCGAACGGGTCAGGACATCAGCCATCTCGCCTCCTCCTAGGGGAGTAGATCCAAACTAGTATCACACTGATATATCAATGTCTTTCGACGAGTATGATTGAGCCCAGAGGAGAAGTCAACCATCGGGAAACAGGGAAGGCAGGCTGGCAATGACGCTGCAGGAAGCGCTCGCATCGGGGGAATCGAGGGCGGGGCTCTCGCTCGCTGACTTCGCCTATCAGCGCCTGCAGGACAAGCTCATCATGCTCGAGATCCGGCCCGGGGAGCCCATCAATGATGGGCAGCTCGCCGCGGAGCTCGGCGTCGGGCGGACTCCCGTGCGCGAGGCGCTCAAGCGGCTCGAGACGGACCATCTCGTGGTGACGTACCCCCGCCGCGGAACGTTCGCGACCGTCGTCGACATCACCGAGCTCGCCGCCATCTCGGAGATCCGGGAACTGCTCGAACCGCTCGCCGCGCGCCGCGCCGCCGAGAACGCCGGGGCGCAGATGCGGGCCGAGCTGCGGGCCAAGGCCAAGGAGATCAGCCGGCTCGACAGCAGCGGCGACCGCACGACCCTCATGCGCGTCGACATGTCGGTGCACAAGCTCATCTACCAGGCGGCGGGAAACTCCCACCTCGAGGACGTGCTCGTCCGCTACGACAACCTCGCGACCCGCATCTGGTGCCTCGTGATCGATCGGCTGCCCGACCTCGCCCACCACGTCCGCGAGCACACCCGGCTCCTTGAGGCCGTCGCGGACGGCGACGCCGACACCGCGGAAAGCCTCACCCTCGAGCACGTCAAGAGCTTTGAGATGGCGATCCGCGACGTGCTCTGAGCGGCTTCCTTCCCGGGCGCCCCTGCCTTCCCCCTCCCAGCCGCCCCTACTTTCGCGCGCTCGCCTCGTTCGCCAGCGCGACGGCCTCGGCCCGTGAGGTCACGCCGAGCTTGCGGAAGACGTTCCGCACATGGAACTTCACGGTGTTCTCGCTGACGTGCAGTTCCGCGGCAATCGTCCGGTTCCGCAGCCCTGCGGCGAGGAGGCGCAGCACCTCTTCTTCCCGCCGTCCGAGGCCCCACGCCGCGGCCTCGGGGGACGGCGGGGCCGGGGGATCGAGCGGGAGCGACACGAACGCGTCAGACCCCCAGCCCGCCATGACCTCGAGCCTGAGGTGGCCGTCGAGCGCCTCGACGCGCTGCTCGATGCGGCGCATGCCGTCCTCGGCCAGCGAAAGCCGGCCTTCGCCGTCGTCCCTGATGTTGACGAGCAGATTGGTGCCGTCGCAGTCCCACTGAACCCGGATTCGGCTCACGCCGTCCTGCTCGACCATGGCGAGCACGAGCGAGCGCACGACCGCCCGCGCCGCGTGGGCCACCTCGCCCGGCAGGGCCCGGCCGTCCGCCGGCGGCTCGACGAACTGCAGGTCGATCCCGCCGAAGCGCTCAAGCGGCCGCAGATCGGCGCGAAGCCGCTCGAACGCCTTGACGACCGGCTCCTCGAGGAGCGCCGCCGTGCGATCCGCCGATGCGCGCAGGCTCACGAGGGCCGCGGCGGCAAGCTCGGTCGCGGCCCGTCGGGCAGACGCGTCCGTCTCGTGCGGCGACCGCAGCGCGGAGAGCAGCGTCTCAAGCGTCGTCGAATGCTGGTCGGTGAGTTCGGCGGTGAGGCGCGCCCGCTCCGCTGACGCAGCCCGGGACTCGCGCAAGTACGACGGCGGGGCTTCCGCCACCTTGTCGCGGATCCGTGCGGCCGCGATGCCCCACAGGCGCTCGAGGAGGGGGAGGGCCTGTTCTTCGCGTCGCCCCGGCGCCAGTGAGGGGTGCGTGAGCACGAGCAGCGCGTTCGTGGTCGAGCGCATCACGAGCACGGGAAGAAGCTGGCCGGCGATGCGTTCGTCGCTCCATCGCGGCTCGAGGTCGGGGAGCGAGGCCCTGACCCGGTCGAGCTCTTCGATCGAGACCAGGCTGATGATCTCTTCGGCTCCGGCTTTCTTCTGCGGCCGGCCCGTGCAGTCCTCGGTGAAGATCACGAGTGCCGTGCAGCGGATGTAGGCCGAAACCCGCCGGCGCAGGTTCTCCGCGATCTGAAGAAGAGGGGAGTCGGCGATCTCGGCGGCGGCGTCGAGGAGCGCCACTGCCTCGGGCACGGCCGGATCGGTCAGCGCGGGCTCGGTCATCGGCTCAGTCAACCACCTACCCGAAGGGGTGGGCAAGACCGTACCGCCGGGCAGTTACCCCACCCATTCGTGCTGGCCATGCTGGAATGCAAGCCCGTGAAAGCCCCGGACGCCGGAACCCCGAAGGCGCGGAACCCGAAGGAGCCACCATGACCCAGGATCTTGCAAGCGAGGCGACCCAGGAAGACGAGACGCCGTCGAGCCCCGCGACCTCCGAGGGGCTTCACGAGAACCTCACGCAGATCCTTGACGAGATCTCCTCGACGGCGGGCCATCTCGACCGTGGCCAGCTGGCCGACGTCGCGCGCCTCGTCTGGGAGGCGCCGCGCGTCTTCGTCGTGGGCGCAGGCCGGAGCGGCCTCGTGCTGCGGATGGCCGCCATGCGCCTCATGCATCTCGGCCTCGGCGTCCACGTCGTGGGCGACACGACCACGCCGGCCATCAGCGCGGGAGACCTGCTCATCGCAGCGTCGGGATCCGGGACCACCGCCGGCGTCGTCAAGGCGGCCAGCACGGCCGCGGCCGTCGGGGCCAAGATCGCGGTTTACACGACCGCCCCCGAGTCGCCGCTCGCCTCACGCGCGGACGCCGTCGTCGTCATCCCCGCCGCGCGGAAGACGGACCACGGCTCGACGGTCTCGTGCCAGTACGCCGGCAGCCTCTTCGAGCAGGTGCTCCTGCTCGCCACGGAAGCCGTCTTCCAGAGCCTCTGGGACGCGGACGGCACGCCCGCCGAGGAGCTCTGGCTCCGTCACGCCAACCTTGAATAGCCAACCCACCCAACCGCACAAGACCGCAACAAGAAGGAGAAGAACATGAAGCTGCAGGTCGCCATGGACGTCCTGACCATCGACGAGGCCCTGGCCCTGGCCGAGAAGGTCGCCGAGCACGTGGACATCATCGAGCTCGGCACGCCGCTCGTGAAGAACGAGGGCCTCGCCGCGGTGACGGCCATCAAGCAGGCGCATCCCGACAAGGTGGTTTTCGCAGACCTGAAGACCATGGATGCCGGCGAGCTCGAGGCCGAGCTCGCGTTCGCTGCGGGTGCCGACCTGGTCTCGGTGCTGGGCGGAGCGGACGATTCCACGATTGCCGGCGCGGTCAAGGCTGCCCGCGCCCACAACAAGGGCGTTGTCGTGGACCTCATCGGGGTCGCGGACAAGGTCACGCGCGCCCAGGAGGCTCGTGCGCTCGGCGCCAAGTACGTCGAGTTCCACGCCGGCCTGGACGAGCAGGCCAAGCCCGGCTACGACCTCAGCGTCCTGCTGACGGCCGGCGAGAAGGCGCGCGTGCCGTTCTCCGTGGCCGGCGGCGTCAACGCCGCGACGATCGCCTCGGTCCAGCGGGCCGGCGCCGACGTCGCCGTCGCGGGCGGCGCGATCTACGGTGCTGCGGACCCGGCGAAGGCCGCGTACGAGCTCAAGTCCGCCATCATCTGAGCCGCTAGACCCACGTGAGGGGCGCCACCGACGCGAAGTCGGTGGCGCCCCTCACGCGTGTCTGAGGCCCTACTCGGTGTGCGCGGGCCCGCCCATGAGCTCGGTGATCTCCCTGCCGGCGGCGACGACCGCTTTGATCACCTCGGGATCTGACGGGTCGAAGCGGAAGGCGGGCCCGGAGACGCTCACCGCGCCGATGAGATCCCCCGCGTGGCCGAACACGGGCGCGGCGATCGCGTTGAGTCCGTCCTCGAGTTCGCCGCGCGTCGACGCGTAGCCGCGCTCGACGATCACGGGGAGCTCGCGCTCGAGGCGCTCGCGGTCGAGCGTGAGCGGCGTGAGGGCCTTGAGCTCGACGCCCCGGAGCAGTTCGTCCCGCTCGGTCGTGTGGAGATACGCGAGGAAGACCTTTCCGCTCGACGTCGCGTAGAGGGGGGTCAGGTTGCCGATCCAGTCGAAGCTCGCGAGGTTCGCCGCGCCCAGCGCCTGGTCGACGTTCACGGCGTAGACGTCGCGGCGCACCGCGAGGTTGACGGTCTCGCCGTACCGCTGCGCAAGGTCTTCGAGGACCGGGCGTGCCGTGTGGACGAGGCTGAGCCTGCGCGGGATCGAGCTCGCCACGCGGAGCAGGCCCACCCCGAGCTGGTACTTCCCGCGGCGCGCGCTCTGCTGCACGAAGCCGTGGGTTTCGAGCGCGCCGAGGATCCGCGACGCGGTCGATTTGTGCACGCCCATGCGTTCGGCCATGTCGCCGACGGCGGCGCTTCCTTCCTTGGCGAGGATCTCGAGGGCGCGGACTACCCGATCGACGGCTTGGACGCCGTTCGCGGATCGTCCTTCGTCCGGTTCCTCAGACTCGGGTATCTTCCCCATGACGTGATTCTGCCAGATGAGATCGGCACGACAGTGAGCTTTTCGCAACAAGATGAAAATTATGCAACAACGAGAAGGTGGCCCGAACCGTGAGGCTCGGGCCACCAGATGCACTTCGGCGGCAGGGACTCAGCCGCGCAGGCGCTTCATCTCCGGATCGAAGAGCGGCTCAGGCGTGACGGTCGCCCGGACGCGTGCGCCGAAGTACTCGATCTCCACGGCGTCGCCCTCGGTGACCGTGCTCGGGAGGTACGCGTACGCGATGGGCTTGCCGATCGAGTACCCGTACGCGGCGCTCGTGACGTAGCCCACGGGCTCGTCCTTGTAGAACACCGGTTCCTTGCCCAGCACCATCGAGCGGCCGTCGTCGACCGTGAGGCAGCGGAGCCGCCGCCCCGGCGTGTCCTCGGTCCAGCCCTCGATGGCCGACTTGCCCACGAAGCTCTCCTTCGCGGTCTTGACCGCGAAGCCGAGGCCGGACTCGTACGGGTCGTGCTCGGTGGTCATGTCCGTGCCCCACGAGCGGTAGCCCTTCTCGAGCCGGAGCGCGCTGAACGCCGCACGGCCCGCGGCGACGATGCCGTGCGGCTGGCCGGCAGCCCACAGGACGTCCCACAGCCGCTGGCCGTTGTCCGCCGTCGTGTAGATCTCCCAGCCGAGCTCGCCGACGTAGGAGAGGCGCATGACCGTCACCGGCACCCCGCCGATCGTGGCCTTCTTGGCGCGGAAGTAGCGCAGGCCGTCGTTCGAGAAGTCGTCGCTGCTGATCGCGGAGACGACCTCGCGGGCGAGCGGGCCCCACAGGCCGATGCAGCACGTGCCGCCCGTGATGTCGCGGACCTGGGCCCACTGGGTCGGGTCCTCCGCGCGCTGGCGGCGCGCTTCGCGCGTGAAGTACGCGAGGTCGATGTTGCCGTTGGCGCCGACCTGGAACGTCTCCTCGTCGAGGCGCGCGACCGTGATGTCGCTGCGGATGCCGCCGTGGTCGTTCAGGAGGAGGCAGTAGGTGACGGCGCCGGGCTTCTTGGCGACGTCACCGGTCGTGAGCCTCTGGAGGAGGGCGACGGCGCCGGGTCCGGAGATCTCGAGGCGCTTGAGCGGCGTCATGTCATACATGGCGACGGCCGTGCGCGTCTTCCAGGCCTCGACCGCGGCGATGGGGGAGCTGTAGCGCGCGGACCACGAGTCCCGGGCCGGCGGCTGCCACTCGGCGGGGAGCTCGTCGAGGAGTGCGGCGTTGGCCTCGAACCAGTACGGGCGCTCCCAGCCGGCCCCTTCGAGGAAGTAGCCGCCGAGCTCGCGGTGGCGCGCGTTGAACGGGCTCACGCGGAGGTTGCGCGGGGATTCCTTGGGCTGGAGCGGGTGCAGCACGTCGTAGATCTCCACGAAGTTCTGCTGCGACGTCTCGCTCACGTAGGAGGGGGCGAGCTGGACGTCCTCGAAGCGGTCGACGTCGCACTCGCCGAGGTCGATCTCGGAGGCTCCGTCCGTGAGGAGCTGGGCGACGGCGCGCGCCACGCCTGCTGAGTGGGTGACCCACACGGCCTCGGCAACGTAGAAGCCCTCGACATCCCGCGACTGGCCCACGATCGGGCCGCCGTCCGGGGTGAACGAGAAGATCCCGTTGAAGCCGTCCTCGATCTCGGCCTCGCGCAGCCCGGGAAGGATCTCCTTCGAGGCCTCCCACGGCTCGGCGAAGTCCTCGAACGTGAAGTCGAGTCGCGAGGGCATGTTGTGTTCGTCGACGTGCTTCGGCGTGAGGCCGAGGTCCGCCGCGACGACGGGCATGGGGCGGTGGGCGTACGAGCCGATGCCGTAGCGCTCGCCGTGCTCGCGGTAGTAGAGGTCCTGGTCCTGGTGGCGGAGGATCGGGAGGGTGGCGCCGTTGGGGAGCTCGTTGCGGCCCTTGAGCTCGGGGACCGGGCCCGTCTTGACATACTGGTGCGCGAGCGGCAGGAGCGGGATCTGCATCCCGACCATCGCGCCGACCTCGACGCCCCAGAAGCCCGCGCAGGAGATGACGATGTCAGCCGGGATCACGCCGCCGGGCGTCTGCACTCCGGTGACCCGACCGCCGTCGTGCTCCACGCCGGTGACCGGGGTCGAGCCGAGGTAGACGACCCCCGCCTCGCGGGTCCGCTCGATGAGCAGCTGGACGGAGCGGGCCGCGAGGGCGAGACCGTCGCTCGGGATGTGCAGGCCGCCGAGCACGATCTCCTCGTTGAGGAGCGGGTAGATCCGCTTGCATTCGGCCGCGTCGACGAGCCGCGCCTCGATGCCCCACGACTGGGCGTAGCCGAGCTTGCGCTTGAGGTCCTCGTAGCGGGCCTCGGTCGTGGCGACCTCGAGGCCGCCGACCTGGTTGAAGCAGTCGAGGGAGAGGAGCTTCTGCACGGTGTACTTCGCGAAGAGGCTCATGGTCTTCGACGCGTTGGTCTGGAACACGAGGCCCGGGGCGTGGGACGTCGAGCCACCGGGCATGTCGAGCGGGCCCTGGTCCAGAACCGTGATGTTCGTCCAGCCCCGCTGGACGAGCTCGTCCGCGACGTTGGTTCCGACGATGCCTGCGCCGATGATGACGACGCGCGAGGAGTTGGTCATGATGGCCCTTTCTGCGGTGGGCGGGTCTTGAGGCGGGGTGCGGGTGCCGGCTTAGCGGAAGACGACGGTGCTCGCGCCGTCGAGGAGGATGCGGTGCTCGCAGTGCCACCGGACGGCGCGCGAGAGCGCAAGGCACTCGGCGTCCTGCCCGACCGTCGCGAGAGTCTGCGGGTGGTACGTGTGGTCGACGCGGAGGACCTCTTGCTCGATGATCGGGCCCTCGTCGAGGTCCGCCGTGACGTAGTGCGCGGTCGCTCCCACGTGCTTGACCCCGCGCTCGTAGGCCTGATGGTACGGCTTGGCGCCCTTGAAGCCCGGCAGGAACGAGTGGTGGATGTTGATCGCGCGGCCCTTGAGCGCCGTCGTGAGCTCGTCGGAGAGGATCTGCATGTAGCGCGCCAGGACGACGAGGTCGATGCTGTGCTCGTCGATGAGCGCCAGGAGCCGTGCCTCGGCCTCGGGCTTCGTCTCGGGGGTCAGCGGAACGTGCACGAACTCCAGCCCCGCGGCCTCGGCCATCGGCCGGAGGTCCTCGTGGTTGGACACCACGAGCGCGATCTCGCCGCCGAGCGTGCCTGCCCGCCAGCGGAAGATGAGGTCGTTGAGGCAGTGCCCGAGCTTGGACACCATGACGAGGAGCCGGGGCTTCGTCTCGTCGTGGAACGAGAAGTCCATCTCGAACTTGCTGGCTGTGGCCCGGAACTCTTCTTCGAGCTTCGAGGCGTCGACGGGCGATTCCGAGGAGAACGCGGTGCGGAGGAAGAAGGCCCCGCGCTCGCGGTCGTCGAACTGCTGGTGCTCGACGATGTCGAAGCCGTGCTCGTACAGGAAGCCCGTGACGGCCTGGACGATGCCGGGGCGCTCTGGGCAGGAAAGGGTCAGGACCGAGGTATGCCCCTGCTGTTCTTTCCCATTCTGGGGTTTCGCCTTCCGGGGCGACGAAGCGGCGGGCTCAGCCAGACGTGTGGCGGTCTCACTCATGGACATCGGTGCTCCTGGTAGGAGAGTTATATCCGTCTGATACAACTCTGATATATTAGCTGTGTGACTCAGGCTATCCTGCCGAGAACGGTGGGGTCAACAGTGGAGGTGCAGACCGACGTGGTCCAGGCAGTGATCGATCCGCAGCTCAGGCCGTCCTTGGCGGATACGGCCTACCTCTCCCTCAGGGACCGGCTCCTGACTCTCGAGATCAGGCCCGGCGATCCCCTCAACGACGAGGCACTCGCGAAGGAGTTCGGGTTCGGCCGCACGCCCGTGCGCGAGGCGCTCAAGCGCCTCGAGGCGGATCGGCTCGTCATGACCTATCCGCGGCGGGGCACCTTCGCGACCCCCGTGGAGGTGACGGACCTCGCCTACATCTCCGAGATCCGCTCTCAGCTCGAGCCCCTCGCGGCGGCGCGGGCCGCGCGCGTCGCCTCGCTCGCCGCGCGTCGTCATCTCGTATCGCTCATCGAGCAGGTGCGGACTTTCGACGCGTCGACGGCGACCGTCCGCGAGACCCTCCGGTTCGACGCCGAGATGCACCGCGGCATCTACGCGGCGGCGGGCAACCCGCATCTCGAGGACGCGCTCATCCGCTATGACAATCTCGCGACCCGCATCTGGTGCCTCGTCATGGACCGCCTTCCGGGCCTCGCGGGGCACCTCCATGAGCATGTCGCGCTCCTCCGGGCCGTCGTCGACGGCCAAGAGCAGCGCGCCGCGGAGCTTGCGGCCCTGCACGTCGAGGGATTCGAGTCGGCGGTGCGGGCGGCGCTCTTCGCCGTCTAGGCCGAGCCCCCGGCTTTCTCATCGCCCACGAAGAGGCGCCACGGCACGGCCGGAAGCGCGGCGCTTCTCTGTGTGCGCTCGCGGGGGAGGGCTCCGCCGATGAGGCTTCCGGAGTTGGTGGCGATGACAACGCCATTCTGATCCACGATGCTCGAGCCCGGGGGCAGGCTCAGGAGGAGCGGCTCGAAGCCGGACTGGAGCTGCGTGATGAGAATGTCCGTCATTGCCGCGCCCGCCGGCCTCCCAGCGATCATGATCATCTTGCTGAACGTGACAATGTAGGCGTTGGAGCCGTTCGCGTCCACGTAGGCGTAGCTCACGTGGAGGTCATCGACGCCGTCCCGGGGCCACCAGGGCGTGCTCGCGTAGTCGTAGAACTCGAGGTCCATCTCCAGTCGCTGCGGCTCGTCCTGTCCGGGCGGGATGAAGGCCCAGATGATCTCTGCGTCGCCGAAGAAGGAGGCGTCGGCGAGGAAGCCGAGGCCATAGAAGGCCGGCGTCGCGCCGTCGAGGGTCTCATGTACGACGTCGTAGACCCCTGCGAGGTCGTCGAGCCGGGGCATAGGGGCACCATTGAGGGCCTTGCGGACGGCCTCTTCGACGACGCGGATCGAGGCACCGGCGGTTTCCCTGATCCTCGTCGCGAGGGATTCGATGGATGCGGTCGTGTGGGCGATGAGGCGATCTCCCGTGGACGCGGCGGGCGGCGCACCCGGGACCGCGCTGTCGAGGGAAGCGGCAGAGTCCATCGACATGCGCAGGTCGATGAGCCCGTTCATGTCGTGGCGGACGTGGTCCTCGGCGTGGGCGCGGGCGAGGACGGGATCCCCCTCGCGGATGGCCTCCACGATCGCCGTGTGTTCCGAGGCGGCCGTGGTGGCTCGGTTTGGGGTGTTCGTCCAGATGAGGGGGCCAATCTCGGCCTGCAGGGTCATTTCCTGGCGGGTGAGCCGGACGGATCGGGATGCGGCCGAGAGCTCGAGGTGGAACTGGCTGTCCGCGCGGGTCATCTCCGCTGGTGTGCGGGCGCTCCCGATCATCCCGGCGAGCGATGCCAAGCGCGCGATCGAGATCTGCTGGGCCCTCGCCGCGGCGGCAGCCGCCGCCGATCCTGCCAGCACCGCTCGATACTCCCGGATATCGCGCAGGTCCTCGAGGGAGTAGGCGGCGAGGCTCTCTCGCCGGGCTTTGGCGATGTCCCCAGTGTTGGCCCTGACGAAGCTTCCTCCGCCGCGCCCGCGCCGGGTCTCCACAAGCCCGAGATGGCGCAGCTCGGCAAGTGCGGCACGCAGGGTCTGGGTCGAGACCCGCATCCTCGCGGCCAGGTCGTTCTCGCTGGGCAACTGGGTGCCGTCCTCAAGGACCCCAAGCTCGATCGCGTGGCGGATCCGGCGCTCGATCTCTTCGCCGCGCTCGGCGGCTTCCAGAGGGGCAAATGCGAGTTGTTCTCTCCAGCTGACCATGAGTCCTCCTGCCTCTGCTGCCTCCGAATTCAGTATAGATGAAACTCTTGACATGTGAACTCACATGTTTATGCTTAAAGAACGGACGCAAGCCCGACCTACCGCGAAACGAGACTTGAAGGAGCGGGGTCATGTTCGACAGCAATGATGTGGTCCACGCGTGGCGCAGAGCTGGAAACAGCATGGCGCCTGACCGCCTCGGCCTGTACGCCTCCGCACTGTCGTCTCAGCTTCCGATCGGGTCCTACTCCGCCCTCAATGACGCCCAAGAGGACTGCGCCATCCTCGCGATGTATCGGGTGGATAGGCCCCATGCGACGATTGCGGACCTGCACCAGATGCCTCCGCTCGCGCTTTCGAGCTATCACCAGCTGCTTCATGACCTGGCCCGCGAAGGGCTCGGCCCCGTCGACCATTACCGCAGCGACTCGATCGGAGACCGGCGATGAAGCGCCGCACGCGTCCGACCTCCACGGCCCCGCGAATCTCAGCGATCTCCCTCGCCGCCGCGTGGTCCGACGGCTCAGCGCCGGAGCTTCCGCTGACGAGCTCTGCCAATGCTGGAGCGGGCGACCCGCTCGTCAGTCGCAATGAGCGGCTCATCCGTCAGCTCGAGATCGCCGCCATCCTCATCGACCTCGCCTGACCGCGTCGCCTGACCGCCTCGCCTCGAGCCCTCCTCCGGGCCCACCGGCCCGACCCGTGGCCAGGTCTCCCCAACCTGTGGCCACGTCTCCCCATCCAGTGGCCACGTCTTCCCGTCCAGTGGCCACTAATCCAGATCCCGTGGCCACTAATCGCGATCCCGTGGCCAGTTTTCCCCATCCAGTGGCCATTGGCCACGGGATTGGTGAGAGGTGGCCAGGCGTGGGTGAGAGGTGGCCAGGCGTGGGTGAGAGGTGGCCAGGCGTGGGTGAGAGGTGGCCAGGCGTGGGTGGGTCAACTCTTGACACTCATATATTAGTTATCTAACTTCAGATATGGCAGTTCCCTTCGAAAGGAGCCACAAATGAGTGACATCACGACAGACCAGGCAGAGCAGGTTCTCGAGGCAGCCATCAAGGCGGCGGGCGAGGTCGGCTGCCGCATGAACGTCGCCATTGTCGACGCCGGCGGCAACCTCAAGGCGTTCCGCCGGATGGACGGCGCGTGGCTGGGGAGCATCGACATCTCCATCCGGAAGGCCCGGACGTCGCGGCAGTTCGATATGGAGAGCGGCGACCTCGGCGGCCTCTCCCAGCCTGGCGGCCCCCTGTACCAGATCGAGGTCTCGAACGGAGGCCTCATCACGTTCCCGGGCGGCGTTCCGCTGCGCAACGGCTCGGGCGAGGTCATCGGGGCCATCGGCGTGAGCGGAGACACCGTGGAGAACGACCGGCACGTTGCCGTGGCCGGCGCCAAGGTTCTTCAGTCCGCCTGAGCCGATAGCCTCGGATCGGCCTCGCCCATGCTGTTTCGCAGCTGAGGCTGATCAACCGAAAGGAGCGGGCCGTGTTCGCCCAGAAGCCAGACCCCCATGACATCGATGAGGATGCCCTGGAGGTCCATCCGCCCAAGACAGCTGCGGCGGGGGTCAAGGCGGTCGCGGTGGCCATGGAGCGGGGCCTCGCCCAGGCCGGCCTTGTCCGCACGGCCCGCTCCATGCTCCGCATCAACCAGCGCGGCGGCTTCGACTGCCCCGGCTGCGCCTGGCCCGAGTCGATCACCGGCGCGCGTAAGCCCGCCGAGTTCTGCGAGAACGGCGCCAAAGCCATCGCCGAAGAGGGCACCCTTCGCACCGTGACCCCTCAGTTCTGGGCCGAGCACTCGATCGCGGAACTGGAGGGCAAGACCGAGTTCTGGCTCGGCAGTCGAGGCCGGATCACGGAGCCCGTGGTCATCAGGCCCGGGGAGACGCACTACTCGCCGATCAGTTGGCAGGACGCCTTCGATCTGATCGGGGCGCACATCAACGCGACCACTCCGGACCGCTGCGTGTTCTACACCTCTGGGCGCACCGCGAACGAGACGGCGTTCATGTATCAGCTGTTCGCCCGCAGCCTCGGGAGCAACAATCTGCCTGACTGCTCGAACATGTGCCACGAGTCGTCGGGAGTCGCGCTCATTCCGACGATCGGCATCGGCAAGGGAACGGTCTCGCTCGAAGACATCCACCACGCCCAGCTCGTCCTCGTCATCGGGCAGAATCCCGGTACGAATCACCCTCGCATGCTCTCGGCGCTCGCCGACTGCAAGAAGAACGGCGGCAAGGTTGTCGCCGTGAACCCGCTTCCCGAGGCGGGGCTCCTCAATTTCAAGGACCCGCAGACTATTGAGGGCGTCGTCGGCGACGGGGCATCCATTGCCGACGAATTCCTGCAGATCAGGATCGGGGGAGATCTGGCCCTGCTCCAGGCTCTCGGGCACCTCCTCGTGGCGCGCGAAGAGCGCGAGCCGGGCTCCGTCGTCGACCGCGAATTCGTCGAGTCGCAGACGCTCGGCTTCGAGGCCTACGTCGAGGCGCGCCGCGCGATCGATTGGGACGCAACCGAGACCGCCACCGGTTTGGCCCGCGCCGAGATCGAGAAGATCGCGGACATGCTCGTGGCCTCGAAGGGCACCATCATCTGCTGGGCCCTCGGCCTGACCCAGCAGCCGCATTCAGTGCCCACGCTCAAGGAAATCATCAATCTCCTGCTGCTGCAGGGGAATTTCGGAAAGCCGGGCGCCGGCGCGTGCCCGGTCCGCGGGCATTCGAATGTCCAGGGCGACCGCACGATGGGAATCTGGGAGAAGCCGACCGAGGCCCTGAGCGCCGCGCTTGAAAAGGAATTCGGCTTTCCGATGCCTCGAAAGCACGGGTACGACTCGGTCGAAACCCAGCATGCGCTCGAAGCCGGGGACGTTGACGTCTTCGTCTCGATGGGCGGCAATTTCGCCTCGGCCGGCTCCGACACCGAGCTCCTCGAGCGGGGGCTCAAAAGCGCCGGCCTGACGGTACATATCTCCACGAAGCCCAATCGGTCCCACATCGTCCACGGCCGAACGTCGCTCATCCTGCCAACGCTCGGGCGGACCGATACCGACGACAAGCACCCTTCCGGCCGCCAATTCGTCTCGATCGAGGATTCGATGTCGGTCGTGCGCTCGAGTCAGGGCCGCCTCCGTCCTGTTTCGGAACATCTCCTCGCCGAGCCCGTCATTGTCGCCAGAATGGCGCAGGCCACCTTTGGGGACGAGCACCCCGTGGACTGGCGGGCGATGGCCGAGGATTACGACGTGATCCGCGACCACATTTCCCGGACGATTCCGGGCTTTGAGGACTACAACCGCAGGGTCAGGGACAAGAGCGGATTCGTCCTGCCGAGCCCGCCGCGGGACACTCGCACGTTCGCGACAGAAGCGGGCAAGGCGATGTTCACTGTCAGCCCGTTCGAATACCTCGAGGCTCCACCCGGCCATCTCGTCCTGCAGACACTCCGGAGCCATGACCAATACAACACGACCATCTACGGTCTCGATGACCGCTATCGCGGAATTTCGAAGGCCCGCCGCGTCGTCTTGGTCCACCCCGAAGACCTCGAAAGTCTTGGATTCGCGGATCAGGAGCTCGTCGACGTGGTGTCGACGTTCAATGGCTCGGAACGCCGTGCCGAGCGGTTCAGGCTCGTCTCCTATCCGACGGCCAAGGGGTGCGCGGCGGCGTACTATCCCGAGACCAATGTGCTCGTCCACAAGGAGCTCGTCGCGCGGGAATCCAATACTCCGGGTTACAAGGCCGTCATGATCAGGTTCGAGAAGCGGGATTAGCCCGCGGCATACACAAAGTAGGACGGCGAAAGGCGGCTTCCGCGCGGAAGCCGCCTTTCGCCGTCCTACGTGATGAGAAGGCGGGCCCAGGGCGTCAGTGGCCCCGGTCGATCCACTCCTGGAGGTGTGGGGCCTCATCGCCGATCGTCGTCGAGTCGCCGTGGCCCGTGTTGACGACGGTTTCCGCCGGCAGGGTCAGGAGCCGCTCGCGGATCGAGCCGATGATCGTGGGGAAGTCGCTGAACGAGCGGCCCGTGGCTCCGGGGCCGCCCTGGAACAGCGTGTCGCCCGTGAAGACGGTTCCGAGCTCGGGCGCGTGGAAGCTCACCGAGCCGGGGGAGTGGCCCGGGGTGTGGAGGGCGATGAGCTCGGTGCCGCCAACGGCGAACCGCTGCCCGTCCACGATCTCGGCGTCGGGAGTCGTCCCGGGATACACGGCCTCCCACAGCATCTGGTCCTCGGGGTGCAGATGAAGGGGTGCGCCGACCCTTTCGGCGAAGTCGACGGCGTGCCGGATGTGGTCGTCGTGGCCGTGCGTGAGCAGCACGGCCGTCACGGTCCGGCCGCCCACGGCCTCGGCGACCCGTGCTGCACTGTGCGCGGGGTCGATGACGATGGCCTCGGCGTCGTCGCCCACGATCCACACGTTGTTGTCGACGTCCCACGTTCCGCCGTCGAGCGAGAACGTGCCCGAGGTGACGATCCGCTCGATGCGCGCCGCCATCAGAGCTCCACCACCGAACGCAGCACCTCGCCGCGGTGCATCTTCTCGAACGCGGCCTCGACGTCGCCGAGGCCGATCCGCTCGGTCACGAAGGCGTCGAGCGGCAGACGGCCGAGCCGGTACTGGTCCACGAGCATCGGGAAGTCGCGGCTCGGGAGGCAGTCGCCGTACCACGAGGACTTGAGCGAGCCGCCGCGGCCGAAGACGTCGAGGAGCGGGAGCTCGAGCGTCATGTCCGGCGTCGGCACGCCGACGAGGACGACGCGGCCCGCGAGGTCGCGCGCGTAGAACGCCTGTTTGTATGTCTCCGGGCGGCCGACGGCGTCGATCACCACGTCCGCGCCGAAGCCGCCCGTGAGATCGCGGATCGCCTCGACGGGATCCTGTTCGCGAGAGACGACGCCGTGGGTCGCGCCGAGTTTCTTGGCGATCTCGACCTTGGCGGGGTCGAGGTCGACGGCGATGATCGTCGTCGCCCCCGCAAGCTTCGCACCCGCGATGGCCGCGATGCCGACGCCGCCGCAGCCGATGACGGCGACGGACTCGCCGCGCTGGACTGCGCCCGTGTTGATGGC
The DNA here is from genome assembly GCF_034931225.1 of Sinomonas terricola. NCBI lineage: Bacteria > Bacillati > Actinomycetota > Actinomycetes > Micrococcales > Micrococcaceae > Sinomonas > Sinomonas terricola. Next base: position 778,793 of record NZ_JAYGGQ010000001.1, on the reverse strand, counting down.
CGCGCCGATGCCGGCCATGATGCCGCAGCCGAGGAGGCCGACGGCGGCGGGGTCGACGTCGTCGTCGATCTTCGTGCACTGCCCCGCGGCGACGAGCGTCTTCTCGGCGAAGGAGCCGATGCCGAGGGCCGGCGAGAGCGGGGTGCCGTCCTGGAGCGTCATCTTCTGGGTCGCGTTGTGCGTCGCGAAGCAGTACTGTGGCTGGCCCTTGCGGCACGCGCGGCACTCGCCGCACACGGCGCGCCAGTTGAGGATTACGCGGTCGCCCGGCTTGAGGTCGGTGACGTCGGGGCCGACGGCGCTCACGACGGCGGTCGATTCGTGGCCGAGGAGATACGGGTAGTCGTTGCCGATCCCGCCGAGCTTGTAGTGCAGATCCGTGTGGCACACGCCACAGCTCAGGACGTCGACGAGCGCCTCGCCGGGGCCTGGATCGGGGACGAGGATCGTCTCGAGGGTTGCGGGGGCGCCCTTCTCGCGAACGACGACTGCCTTGACTTCGTGGACGGCTGCGGCCATGGATAATCCTCCTCCTGGGCGAATGACGGTGCCCATGTTCCTTGGGAAGCCTACGGGATGGCCAATATATGTGAGATATATTACAGTGGGGTCGGCTCGGGGGCCCGTTCTTCGTGGGCGACGGTCGGGGACGCGTTCAGCCGGAGTGAGTGTCAGAGGTGCCGGGGCCGCGACTCTGCGGTCCCCCGGCACCGGCCCTGCGGCAGGTCAAGGTGTGATACGCGCAGCATCTTAGCGCTACCCGGAGACTGGGCGGTTGAAGCGCATTCAGGTTTCGGGCTGGGTCTAGGACTCCTCGGGAAGCCTGCGATCAACGCGGTCGGCAACGAAGATGAGCATCAACATGGCGACGACGGTGCCGCCGATCCACGAGACGCGCGCCGGCACGCCGAGCGGCAGGCCGACCACGCCGCTGAGCACGAGCTGCACGCCCAGGCTCGCCAGAGCTACCGCGGCGGCGATGAGCCCCAGAGTTGTGCCCTTCGACCGGTGGCGTCCCTTGGGAACTGCCGCGGCGAAGTCCGCTACGTTGAACGTTGAGTCTTCCTGGGCGGGCTCTTCGCGAGCCCTCTGCAGCAGGCCAGGAAGCGACGCGCTCAGTGGGGAGCAGCGAGACCTCAGTGGTGCTCGGCGCGGGCCTTCGGTGCGCGGAAGCAGCGAAGGGCGCCGATTGCTCGGCGCCCTTCGCTATTCAACTGGTCGGGATGACAGGATTTGAACCTGCGACCTCTTCGTCCCGAACGAAGCGCGCTACCAAGCTGCGCTACATCCCGATCCGCTGCGCGGTTCGCCCACCAGTTTCCCGGCGCGGCTCCCCGAAGCAACTCATCCAGACTACCCGATCTGGCCACGGGACGCGAAATCGACAGGCCTCCGAAATCAGGCGGCGCGAGGACGCTACACGAGCGAGTCCTGCCACGCCCCGTGCAGGGCGGCGAAACGCCCGCCCCCGCGGATGAGTTCGTCGGGCGTGCCGTCCTCGACGATCCGCCCACCGTCCATGACGAGTACGCGATCGGCGATCTCCACGGTCGAGAGGCGGTGCGCGATGATGATCGCCGTGCGGCCTCGCTGCGCAAGCAGGCGGGCGAGCCCGGCCTGGACGAGCCGCTCCGATGGGATATCAAGCGAGGACGTGGCCTCGTCGAGGATGAGCACCGCGGGTGCCGCGAGGAACGCCCTCGCAAAGGAGATGAGCTGCCGCTGCCCCGCCGAGACGCGCCCGCCGCGCTTGTTCACGTCGGTGTCATAGCCGTCCGGCAGTGCCGAGATGAACTCGTGGGCGCCCACCGCTCTGGCCGCGGCCTCGATCTCGGTGCGCGTCGCCGTCGGACGCCCCAAGGCGATGTTGTCCGCGACCGAGCCGCTGAACAGGAACGCCTCCTGGGTGACCATGACGACGGCGCGGCGCAGGTCGGGCGTCGAGAGGCGCCGGAGGTCGACGCCGTCGAGCGTGAGCGCGCCCGAGGTGACGTCGTAGAACCGCGCGACGAGCTTGGCGAGCGTCGACTTTCCCGCGCCCGTCGCCCCGACGAGCGCGACGGTCTGCCCCGCGGGTATGTGGAGGTCGAAGCGCGGCAGGACGACGGGCCCGGCACCGTAGTGGAACTCGACGCCGTCGAAGCGCACGTCCCCGCGGGGATCGCGGAGCGGCTCGGGCTCGCGCGGCGGCACCACGGTGGGTGCCTCCGCGAGGAGGCCGGAGACCTTCTCGAGCGCCGCCGTCGCGCTCTGGAATGAGTTGTAGAACATCGCCATGTCGGCGAGCGGCTGGAAGAACCGCTTGACCGAGAGGACGAGCGCGAGCAGCACGCCGACCGCGAGCCCGCCGTCCAGCACGCGCAGGCCCGCGACGAGCAGCACGACGGCGACCGTCACGTTCCCGATGAGCACAAGACCCGGCTGCAGGACGCCGTTGAGCTGGATCGAGCGGGCGGTCACGCTGCGGTAGTCCTCCGCGAGCTCGCCGTAGCGCTCGTTGTTCTCCGCCTCCTTGCGGAACGCCTTGACCGCGCGAATCCCGGTCATGGTCTCGACGAAATGCACGATGAGCCGCGCGGACGCGACGCGCGACGCGCGGAATGCGACCTCCGAGCGGGTCTGGTACCACCGCGCGAGCGCGAACATCGGCACCGCGGCGAAGAGCATGATGATCCCGGACGGCCAGTCGAGCAGGAACACGGTCCCGGCCGTGAAGAGCATGAACAGGACGCCCGAGACGAGCGAGCTCACGCCCGAATCGAGGAGCTCGCGCAGCGCCTCGAGATCCGACGTCTGCCGGCTGATGATGCGCCCCGAGGTGTAGTGCTCGTGGAAGTCGAGGCTCAGGCGCTGCGTGTGCCGGAACACCCTGACGCGCAGGTCGAGGAGCATGGCCTGGCTGAGCTTCGCGGTCGAGGTCACGTAGCCGGCCGTGAGGAACGCGGTCGCGAGGGCGGCCCCGAGGTACGCCGCGCCCGTGAGCCAGATGAGCGCCGACTCGCCGCGCAGGAGGGCGGGCAGGGCGCGGTCGATCCCGAGCGCGATGATCGCGGGTCCGGCCGCCTTCGTGGCCTGCGACACGACGACCATCGCGAGCGTCACCCAGAACCGCACGCGGACCGGGCGGATGAGCTCGCCGAGCAGAGACAGCGAACGACGGCGAGCGGCCCGCGAGGCTTCCTTTGTCAGCTCGACGGCGTCCTCGACGTGCGCTTCGCCGTCGTCGCGGCGCGCGGCCTGGCGGTTGATGCGCGGGCGCGAGGACGGGGCAGTGCTCATCGGGCCTCCTCGAGGTCTTCCAGGGTGTCGTCGGGGTCGAGGCTGCTGTCGAGATCGCGGGGCTCGGCGTCGAGGCTCGCGATGACGTAGCGGTAGTGCTCGCTGCGCGCGAGGAGCTCGGCGTGCGTGCCGACGTCGTCGATCACCCCGTCGCGGAGGAGAGCGACGCGGTCCGCGAGGGCGACTGTCGAGGGCCGGTGCGCGACGATGAGCGTCGTCGTGTCCGCGAGGACCTCGCGGAGACGGGCCTCGACGCGCTCCTCGGTCGCGACGTCGAGTGCGGACAGCGGGTCGTCGAGGACGAGCACGGCGGGCTTCGCCGCGATGGCCCGCGCGAGCGCGATGCGCTGCCGCTGGCCGCCCGAGAGGCTCAGCCCCTCCTCGCCGATCCGGGTGTCGACGCCGTCGGGAAGCGAGTACGCGAACTGGGCCTGCGCGACGTCGAGCGCTTCGTCGAGGAGCAGTTCCGCGCCGGAGCCCTCGCGCACGGCCGCGCCGAGCAGGACGTTGTCCCGCACAGAGCTCGAAAACAGGGTCGTGTCCTCGAATGCGACGGAGACGAGGCGGCGCAGCTCCGCGAGCGGAAGGTCGCGGATGTCCACGCCGTCGATCTCGACCGCGCCGCCCGTCACGTCGTAGAGCCGCGGGACGAGCTGGAGGAGCGTGCTCTTGCCGGACCCCGTGACGCCGACGAGGGCCATCGTCTCGCCGGGGACGAGCTCGAGGTCGATATGCCTCAAAATGGGGGACGCCGCGCCGTCCTCGGCGGGCGAGCCGTGCAAGGCAGCGCGCGCGCCGTCGTCCGCCGGCCTCTCCGCGGCGGGGCCGCCCCGCCCGTCGAAGCCGAAGCGCACGCCGCGGAACATAAGCAGGCCGCGGGGCGCGCCGACCCGGGCCGGCTTCTCGGGGTCCGCGATCGCGACCTCCTGGTCCATGACCTCGTAATGCCGGTCGATCGCGGTCTTCGCCATGAGCGCCATGCCGACGAGCGCGCCGGACATCTCGACCGGGTTCGCCACCGCGGCGGCCGTGCCGAAGAACGCCGCGAGCGCGCCGACCGTGATCTGCCCCGTCGCGGCCAGCCACACACCCGTCACGAGCCCCGTGCCGAGCGCGAGCTCGGGCAGGAGTGTCACGACCATGCTGAACACCGCGAGGTGCCGCGCCTTCGTGACCTCCGTGTCCCGCAACTCCTCCGCTTGCGCGGCGAAGCTCTCGAGCGCCTCGCCGCTGCGGCCGAACGCCTTGAGCACGCGGATCCCGTGCACGGACTCTTCGACGGCCGTCGCGAGATCCCCGGCTTGGTCCTGGCTGCGGCGCGACGCCGCCATGAACTGGCGGCGGAACCGGAAGCTGTAGATGCTGATCGGCACGGCTGCCGCGAGGAAGATGAGGGCGAGCTGCCAGCTGATCGTGAACAGCATCGCGATGCCGACGCCGACCGTCGCGACCGAGATCACGAGGAAGATCGCCCCGAACGCGAGCCAGCGGCGCAGCATGTTGAGATCCGTCATGGCGCGGGAGAGGAGCTGACCCGAGCCCCAGCGGTCGTGGAACGAGACGGGGAGGAGCTGGAGGTGGCGGTACAGCTTGAGGCGCATCGACGTCTCGACATTCGTTGCCGGATCGATGACGAAGATGCGGCGCAGGAACGTCAGCCCCGCTTCGAGGACTCCCATGACGAGGACGACGACGGCGGCCCACAACACTGCCGATGCGCCCGGCCCGGGCTTCAAGAGGGCATCGATGACGGCGCGGAACACCTGGGGGACCAGGACCGCGAGGACTGATGCCGTCAGTCCTACGACCAGGCCGCCCACGAGCCGCGGAACGATGGGGCGCACCTCGGGCGCGAGCCGGGTGAGGCTGCGGTTGAAGGGAATCTGCTCTCGGGCGGGGGCTTGCTGTGGCATGCCGGCGCTCACACCTCCGGTCAGGAGTAGTTAGCTGTGGCAACTACCCTACGCCATGCGGCTGTGAGGGCTGGGTCAGGACTTCGCCCGTAGCGTCAGCAGCACGGCCTCCGGGCGGCACGCGACGCGGATCGGCGCGAAGCGGGACGTGCCGATGCCTCCCGAGACGTTGAGCGGAGCCCATCGGCCCGCGTGCTCCCACGTTGTGAGGCCCTTCGCGCGCCACGTCGGGAGGTCGCAGTTCGAGACAAGGGCGCCGTAGCCGGGGAGGCAGATCTGCCCGCCGTGCGTGTGGCCCGCAAGAATGATGTCCGCCCCCGCCCCGGTGAAGTGGTCGAGCACGCGCTGGTACGGCGCGTGGATGACAGCGACCTTGACGTGCGGCTTGCGGTCGTGGCCGGACGCGCCGCGGGGCCAGTCGGCGTAGCGCTCGCGCTTGAGGTGCGGATCGTCGACGCCTGAGAAGTCGAAGCGAGTCCCGTTGAACGCGAGCGACTGGGACCGGTTCGTGAGGTCTACCCAGCCGGCCGCGCCGAAGCCCTCTGACAGGCGGCGCCAGTCGAGAGGGATGCGCGTGGGGAGCGGGCGCGTGTTCGACGGACCGAGCAGGTACGATGCCGGGTTCCTCAGAACTGGCGCGTAGTAGTCGTTCGAGCCCGGGACATAGACGCCCGGGTAGCGCAGGAGCGGCCCGAGCGCGTCGAGGAGCGGGTCGATCGCCTCGACGTGACTCAGGTTGTCGCCCGTGTTGACGACAAGATCCGGCGCGAGGTCGGCGAGGCCCGCGAGCCAGCGCGCCTTCTTGTTCTGGCCGGGGACGAAGTGGATATCACTCAGGTGCAGGACGCGCAGGGGCCGAGACCCGGCCGGGAGGACCGCGACGGTCTCCTCGCGGAGCCGGAACTGGTCCTTCTCCCACCACCCGTACGCCGCGGCCGCGACCCCGGCCGACACCGCCATGCCCGCGAGGAGCGCGGTGCGCTTCGCGCCCGTGGCGAGGACCGCCGTCGTCCGCCCCGCCACACGGGCGAGGGCCCGCCCCGAAGTGGGGGCGAGCCCGTCGCTGGCTGCCATCAGGGCTTCTTCCCCTTGTCTGGCGGCGTCGGCTGCGTTGCTGGCTGCGAGGGGCCGTTCGACGGCGAGGGCGAGTTGCCGCCGTTCTGGTCTGTCGGCTGCGATCCGCCGATGAGGTTCTGCGGCGGGGCGTCGAACGCGCCGTTGTCGTAGAGGGGAGCGGCCTTCAGCATGTAGTACGCCCACTGCGGACCTGCGATGTAGGCACCGTCGACGCTCTTGTAGAAGCGGCCGTTGACCATCACGTTTTGCCCGAGACTCTTTGGATCTGCGATCCCAACGCCGGTCGTGACGCCGAAGAAGGAGGCGGTAACGAGGCCCTTCGTGTAGCCCACGACCCATGTCTGGTTGTTGTAGTTGTTCGTTCCGGTCTTGGCAGCGTCCGGGTACGCGAGCTTGATCGTATTGCCCGAAGCGTCCTTGATGTTGTAGCCGGAGCCTTTCGTCAGAACGTCCTGCAGAACATTCGTCACGGCTTTTGCGACATCCGGTTTGATGGCGTTCTGCTGGCAGGTCGGTGCCTGTCCGCCGATCTTCTTGCCCTGGGAATCCATGACGTCGGTGATCGCCATGGGCGTGCAATAGGTGCCATTGCTCGCGAAGGTGGCGAACGCGTTGGCCATCGTCATCGGCGCGACGTTCATGCCGCCGAGGAGGTTGCCGAGGGTGGACATGTCAAGTTTCTGGACTTGGCCCGCGTGATCCTTGTCTCCGCCTATGCCGTCATGCATGCCGAGCGAATCCGCAGCGCGCTGGATGTCGCAGAAGTCATTGAGTCCGGCAGCGGAGGCGAACGTCGCGGTGTTGATCGACTGGTAGATGCCTTCGCGGACAGTCATCGGCCGGTACCACTGAGGCTCGTCGTTCTGCAGGTCCGTCGAGTCTTTGACGCTCGCGTCGAACCATCCCTGGACATGGTCGCAGGTCGTCTTCCAGGGATAGTTGATGCCGTACCGCCGCTTGGACGCATCAACGATCTGGTTCGTGGGCTTGCCCTCATTGAGCCACGCTGTGAGGGTCACGGGCTTCATGGTCGAACCGGGCTGCATGCCGCCCAGACCGCCAAGCGAATTGCCGTTGGCGTCCGTCTTGTCGACGTTGAAGTTGTACGTCGTGACGTAGTCGAGCCCTTGGCCCGGCAGCATCCGCGAATTCTGCGCCATCGCGACGATCTTGCCGGTTCCGGGCTGGACCGTCACGAGAGACGCGCCCCAGGGAAACGCTCCGTTGTTCGCCCCGGCGGTGGAATCAACCTGCGCCTGGGCCGGCCCCTGAAGGCGCGGATCGAGCGTCGTCTTGATGGTGAGGCCGCCGCGGGAGATCTTGAGGGCGCGTGAGTCCTCGTCCGGCCCGTAGGCGGGGTCGTTGAGCAGCTGGTGGTACACGTAGTCGCAGAAGTACTGCGCCTGCGACGCGTACTGGCAGCCCTGCTTCGGCGCGTTGACCTTCGTCTGCATCGGCGTATTGACGGCGTCGTCGTGCTGCTTCTGGTCGATCTTGCCGTGCTCGAGCATCGCGTCGAGCACGAGGTTGCGGCGCTTCGTCGAGGCGTCGGGATTCGTGATCGGGTTGTATGCGCTCGGGCTGTTCACGAGGCCCGCGAGCGTCGCGGCCTGGGGAAGCGTGAGGTCCTTCGCGTCGACCGAGAAGAAGTACTGGCTCGCGGCCTCGATACCGTAAGCGTTGCTGTTGAAGAAGACGATGTTGAGGTAGCCCTCGAGGATCTGGTCCTTGCTCATCTGCTTCTCGAGTGCGATTGCGAGCTTCATCTCGCGCAGCTTGTCGCCCACGCCCTTCTGGCCGTTGAGGACGACCTGATCGTCCTTGCCCTGGGCGATGAGGTTCTCGTTGATCACGTTCGTCACATACTGCTGCGTGAGCGTCGAGGCGCCCTGGCGCCCGCCCCGGAGGTTCGAGGAGAGCGCGCGGAGGATGCCCGTCATGTCGACGCCGCCGTGTTCGTAGAAGCGGTAGTCCTCGATCGAGATGATCGCGTTCTTGACGTTCGGCGACATCTGGTCGAGCTTGACCGGCGTGCGGTTCTCGCTGAACAGGGTCGCGATCGGCGAGCCATCGGACGCGACGATCTTCGTCACCTGCCCCGGAGGGGTCACCGTGAGCTCGCTCGGAAGGTTGTTGAAGAACTGGACCGAGCCGTTCGCAGCACCCCCCGTGACCGCCGCGGCGGGCACCATGAGGCCTGCCACGAGCACTCCGCAGATCGCACTGATGCCAAGGAAGGCGATGATCTTGCCGAGCGTTGTGGCCGTGTCGAAGAGCGGATTCTTGCCAGACGCCATGCAGGGCAGTCTACCGGGAGCGACTAACCTAGACCTTATGACCACGTGGGAGTACGCCACCGTACCGCTGATCGTCCACGCCACCAAGCAGATCCTCGACCAGTGGGGCGAGGACAGCTGGGAGCTCGTCCAAGTCGTCCCGGGACCCGGCGGAAACGGTTTGGTTGCCTACATGAAGAGGGAGAAGCAGGCATGAGTGAAGCACAGGCCGGCACGGCAGAGTCGGTCACGGCAGAGACAACGGCACTCGGCGCCGTCGAGCAGCGTCTGGCCGATCTCGGCCTGAGCCTGCCTGAGGTCGCCGCCCCCGTCGCCGCCTACGTTCCGGCCGCTGTCGCCGGGGGCTTCGTGTACACGGCGGGCCAGCTCCCGTTCGTCAAGGGCGAACTGCCCGCCACTGGCAAGGTCGGCGCCGAGGTCAGCGCCGAGGACGCCAAGCGCTACGCCGAGCTGAGCATCATCAACGCCCTCGCGGCGGTCAAGGCCCAGATCGGCGACCTGGACCGCGTCACGCGCATCGTCAAGGTCGTGGGCTTTGTCGCCTCCGATCCCTCGTTCACGGGCCAGCCCGGCGTCGTCAACGGAGCTTCCGAGCTCCTGGGTAAGGTTTTCGGCGAGGCGGGCATTCACGCCCGGTCCGCCGTCGGCGTCGCGGTCCTGCCGCTCGACGCCCCAGTCGAGGTGGAACTGATTGCTGAGTTCGCATAGCCGTCGCTTCGTCGTTCCCAAACGGCTCCAGGGAGCCGCACGAAGCTGGCTTGAAGAAGGGGATCGCCCGCCGAGGACGGCGCGGCTCGCATCCTCAGTCGTCCTGATCCGCGATTCGGTCGAAGGCGCCGAAACGTGGCTTGCATACCGCCCTGGCAATTCGCCGCTCGGGGTCGTCGCGTTCCCCGGGGGATCGGTCCAGAACACCGATCACGACACGTTCGACTGGTTCGGGCCCTCCGTGGGCCAGTGGGCGGAGATGCTCGGCGTGACCGATTTCGCGCTTGCCCGCTCGCACGTCGTCGCGGCCATCCGCGAGCTCTTCGAGGAAACTGGGGTGCTCCTCGCCGGCACGGATGCCACGACGCTCGTCGAGGGCACGAACACGCCCGAATGGACGCGGGCGCGCGAGGCCGTCGCGAGCGAGGAGATCGGATTCGCCGAGCTCGTCGCCAAGCGCGGCCTCGGCCTCCGGACGGATCTGCTCCGCCCGCTCGTGCATTGGGTCTCGCCGGAGTTCGCCCACCGGCGCTTCGATACCCGCTACTTCGCCGCGACCCTCCCGGTAGGCCAGACTCCGACGCTCCTCCCGAGCAAGGGCGTGTGGGGAGAATGGGTCCTTCCCGCTCGGCTGCTCAAGGACCGCGACACGACCGAGCTCGGCGATCGGATCGGCGAAGAGGACGCGCGGGGCCTCACGCTGCCGCAGCTCCTCGTGCCGGCGAGCGAGATCATCCTCGAGAAGATCGCGAAGGCCAAGGGCTGCATCGCGTACCTCAACATCAAGCGCTCGACGCACACGTACCAGGCCGAGCTCGAAGAGGACAACGGCGAACTCTGGCTCCGCGTCGAGGCCCCCAGCGCGGCTCCGCCCACCGAGGCGCTCACCGCCGTCCCGCATCCCAGCGCCACACCTTCCTGAGCACCTGCCCCGACGGGCCAGGCGTTGAGATAGACGTACGACGACGGCCGGCGCCTTCCCCACGGAAGGGCGCCGGCCGTTGTGCGCCGTGCGAAGTCTTACCGGCTGCGCTGGCGCAGGCGCGGCATGTCGAGGATGACGACGGCGCGCGCCTCAAGGCGGATCCAGCCGCGCTGCACGAACTCGGCAAGGGCCTTGTTGACCGTCTCGCGAGAGGCGCCGACGAGCTGCGCGAGCTCCTCCTGCGTGAGCTCGTGGGCGACGAGGACGCCGTCGGTCGCGGGGCGACCGAAGCGGTCGGCGAGATCGAGGAGCGCCTTGGCCACGCGGCCGGGGACGTCCGAGAAGACGAGGTCGGAAAGCGAATCGTTCGTGCGGCGGAGGCGGCGCGCGAGGGCCTGCAGCAGCTGGGCCGAGACCTCGGGGCGAGCGCGGAGGAGAGCCACCAGGGCGTCGTTCTTGAGGCCCGCGAGGCGCGTCTCGGAGACGGCGGTCGCGGTCGCGGTGCGCGGGGCAGGGTCGAAGAGGGCCATCTCGCCGAACAGCTCGCCGGGCCCGAGGATCGCGAGGAGCGACTCTCGGCCATCGGGGGACGTGCGTCCGAGCTTGATCTTGCCGGAGACGATGAAGTACATCTGGTCGCCCTGGTCGCCTTCGCGGAACACGGAGGCACCTCGGGAGAGGTCGACCTCCATGAGCTCATCGGTCAGCAGGCGGAAAGCCTCGTCGTCGAGAGTGGCGAATAGCGGCGCGCGGCGCAGTACTTCGATGTCCAATTCAGTCTCCTCGTCATTTGCCATTGCTTGCGCTGCGGTCATTCTTTCAGATTCAGCAAGGGTTTGTGACGAACACACCATCGACAGGCCGCCCAGCTTGGCTCCAGACAGCGCCGATAGACTGACGGGGATGCTCGATACGACCTTCCTGGACCTTGTACTCGTGGTGGTCCTCATCGGCTACCTCGTCTACGGGGCGCGGGTGGGCTTCCTCGTGAGCCTCGGCGGAATCATCGGCTTCATCGTGGGCGGGGCCGCCGCGTTCTTCGCCGTCCCGCTCGTGAGCCAATGGCTCTCGGACAGCGGGTGGCGCGCCGCCGCCGTCGTCATTGCGGCGATCGTGCTTATGGTCGCCGGCAACGCCGTCGGCACGACCATCGGGCGCCGGGTGCGCCGCCAGATCCGCTGGAAGCCGCTCGGCGTCGTCGACCGCGTGCTCGGCGGGATCGCCAACGTCTCCGTCGCGGCCCTCGTCATGTCGATGCTCGCGTTCACGGTCTCGAGCGTCGGCGTGCCCGTGCTCTCGCAGCAGCTTTCGTCGTCGCGCGTGATCACGACGATCGACGCGCTCACGCCGAATCCCGTCAAGGCGGAGGCCGCGCAGCTCCGGGCCTTCGTGCTCGGCGACACCCTTCCGCGGATCATCGAGGGCATCGGCCCGCTCCAGCCGGTTCCCATCCCAGACGAGAACATGGACTCGTCCGCCCTGCGCGCGGCCTCCCGGTCAATCGTCCGCATCACAGGCACGGCATTCCAGTGCGGGCAGAACCAGACCGGAAGCGGCTTCGTCGTCGCGCCGGGCCGGGTCATGACGAATGCGCACGTCGTTGCCGGTGTGCCGGAACCAGTCGTCGAGCTGCAGAACACCGGTGCGCGCACGGCCCACGTGGTCTACTTCGACGGCGTCCACGACCTCGCGGTGCTCGCCGTCGACGGACTCCCGCTCCCGGCTCTCACCCTCACCGGGAACAGTCCCGCTGGGACGTCCGCGGCCTTTGGCGGCTACCCGCTCGGCGGCCCGTTCGCGATGCGTCCCGCTGTGATCCAAGGGACGACGACGGTGCTCGCCCCCGATATCTACGGCGCCAATGCGGTGCCCAAGACGGTCTATCAGATCTCCGGGCAGGTCCAGCAGGGCAATTCGGGCGGTCCGCTGCTCACCCTCGACGGTGCCGTGACCGGCGTCGTGTTCGCCAAGTCGGAGAACACGGACGGCGTGGGCTACGCGATCACGATGAGCGAGGTCCGTCCCGTTGCCGACCAGGCCGAGTCCCTCAGCCAGCCCGTGCAGCCGGGCGCGTGCACTCGAAAGTAACCGGCCTGGGGCGGGTCAGGCCGCGGGGCCCTGGGTGAGCTCCGCGAGGTACTCGATCGCGAAGCGGTAGCCGAGCGTGCCCGCGCCGGCGATGACGGCCTTGCACACGTCGCTCAGGTAGGAGTGGTGGCGGAACGGCTCGCGTGAGTGGACGTTCGTGATGTGCACCTCGACGGCCGGGAGCTGGACCGCGGAGATCGCGTCGCGGATCGCGACCGAGGTGTGCGTGTAGGCGCCCGCGTTGATGACGATCCCGACGGAGGACCCGCGCGCCGCGTGGATCGCGTCGATGAGCGCGCCCTCGTGGTTGGACTGGACGAACTCGCACGCGAGCCCCCGCGAATCTGCGGCACCCGCGCACAGCCGCTCGATGTCGCCGAGCGTCGCCGTCCCGTACTTCTCCGGCTCGCGCGTGCCGAGGAGGTTGAGGTTGGGGCCGTTGACGATGAGAACGCTGGGGCGGGCGGCGGGAGAAGCCGGGCGGGCGGCGGCAGGGGAGGACGGCTCTGTCGGCTGGGTCATGGTCCGATCCTACGGTGTGCCCCTGAGGTGTGCTTTCCGGTGTTGTCCTGGAGAATCGCCGGGTCTACCCTTGACCCAGATCCCGGGGGTTTGTGGGATTGCACCTTGGTTCGGCGAGGTCTCGGTGCCGAAGCGGCGGAGGCGCGTGCACGGCGCATCGCGCGGCCGCCGCCTGCTGCCGGTCCGCGACTGGGCGCCGCCGGTGTCTCTGCCGATTGCCTTGCTGGCAGGCACGGCGTGCGCTCTCCTTTCGCGAATCAGGAGTGCATCATGAAGCCATCGAGAATGGCCACGTTTGGAATTGCGGCGGCGGCTTTGGCGGCTGCGGCGTTCGGAACAGCGGGACCGGCGTCCGCGGACTACGGCAACACTGCCATCTATCAGATCGCCTTGTCGGACAACGTCTCCGGCCCCCAGGGCGGCGGCGTGTGGCTCTGGTACGAGCTCAGCAGCGACGGCACCGGCGATTACCAGGGTGCCGACTGCGGCCACGGCTTCGGGGCCGTCCATGACGGCGGCTCCGTCAGGTGGGGCTGGGCCGACAGCAAGCACATCGTCATCTGGGGCACGGTCCTCAACGGCCTCGAGGGCTTCCCGACGACCGTGACGATTCCCGCGGCCTTCGGGCATTACTCGGGAACTGACGAGACCTTCCTGACCCTCCCGCCGTTCATCCCGGGAGGCATCGGCAACGCCCAGCTCCAGGTGGCCCCGTAACAGCATCCGTTCTGTCCCCGGTTCTCTGGGCCCGGGGACAGAGCGGTGTTCGGCGAGTCTCGACGCCGAGCGAGCCGCGGTCAAGGCGCTGGGGGTCTGCGAACCGAGCCGCACACACGCCGCCCGCTCACTGCGGAGCGGCGCCTGACACGCCGTCGTCCGTGCTGGAGAACGACGCATGCGCACCCTTGTGAGGAGCACCCTCTCATGTCCTTCCGTCCCTTCTCCAAGCGCCCCTTGGCCGTCCTGGTCGCTCTCATCGGACTCTTGGTCGGCCTGTTCGGTACCGCGCCGGCCCAGGCGAGCGTCACCAACAACAAGAACGCCGTCACGTGGAATGTCCTCGTCGGCGAGCAGTCGCCGGATCTGGCGATCCAAGGCATGCGGTTCCTGCCCGGCGAAATCTGGATCGACCAAGGCGACGTCGTCAAGTTCTGGGCCAATAGCGCCGAAATCCACACCGTGAGCTTCGGAACTCCCCCGCTGCCGCCCACGAGTATCGACAACCTGCTCTTCGACGCCGTCAACCCGGTCGGCGGCCCCGTGTTCGATCCCACCGAGCCGTGGACCAACTCGGGCATCCTGAGCACGCAGTCGTCGCCGGAATTCCCGACGATCAAGGCATATCAGCTGAAGTTCGCCAACCGCGGTGCCTTCACGTTCTATTGCCTCATTCACGGCATCATGATGTCGATCACCATCCACGTCGCGGCTCCGAACACCCCGTACCCGCACACCCAGGCGTTCTATGACGCCCAGGCGGCGGCGCAGGGCGCAGCGGTATTGGCGGATGGCTATGCACTGTGGGCCGCGACGGCGGCCAAGGCCACGCCGACTCACGTCTACGCGGGCGCGTCCGATGACACGGCGATGGTCATGCGGTTCATCCCGGAGGCCGACACGGTTTCCGTCGGCTCGACCGTCTTGTTCGACCTAGGTGCCAACCAAGTGATCGTGCCTCACACGGTGACGTTCGCGACGCTCATGCAGAACGGCAGTCTCGTCGACTCGGGGACTCTCTTGCCAGTGCCCGGACTCTCGACGTTCTCGGTCACGTTCGACCAGGTCGGAACCTGGAACTACTTCTGCCAGTTCCACGACGACCTGGGCATGGTGGGGAGCGTGACCGTCACTCCCTAGCCCCTTCACACTCTGCCCGATGACGGCGGCGCGCTCCCCACAGAGGGGCGGCGCCGCCGTCGTGCGCTATCCGGCGACGCGAACTGACGGGACGCGGTCCCGAAGGTACGCGAGGGCGGGCTGCGGGAGCCCATGGTCGGTGACGAGCACGTCGACTTCGTTGAAACCGCATATGCTGCCAATGCCCTGAACGCCCCACTTGGTGTGGTCCGCGACGACGACCACGCGGCGGGACGACGCCGCGAAGGCCTGGTTCGTCTCGGCCTCGAGCAGGTTGGGCGTCGTGAACCCCGCGCGTTCGTCCATGCCGTGCACCCCGAGGAAGAGGAGGTCGAGGTGCAGATGGCGGATGGACGAGGTGGCGAGCGGGCCGACAAGGGCGTCCGACGGCGTGCGCTCGCCGCCCGTGAGGAGCACCGTGGAGCCGGACGACGTCGTGTCGAAGGCCTCCATGACGCGCACCGAATTCGTGAGGACCGTGACGCGCGGGCCCGCCGAGAGCGCCTTGGCGAGCATCCACGTGGTGGAGCCCGCCGTGATGCCGACCGCCATTCCCTCGGCGACAAGGCTCGCCGCCTCCCGGGCGATGGCGGCCTTCTCCTCGAGCCGCTGCGTCGACTTGAGTGCGAACCCGGGCTCGTGCGTCCCGACGTCCTCTTGGAGCATGACGCCGCCGTGGACGCGGGTCAGGAGGCCGGAGTCGCTCAGGGCGTCGATGTCGCGGCGGACCGTGACGGCGGAGACCCCGAGGCGCTGGGCGAGGTCCGCGACCTTGACCACGCCCTCCTTGTGGACGGTGTCGAGGATCACGGACTGCCGGGCAGCTGCGAGCATGCGCCTACCCCTTGCTCGATCCGAGCGTGAGCCCGGCGACGAATTGGCGCTGCAGGAGGAGGTAGATGACGAGAGTCGGGATCACCGTGATGGTCGCCCCCGCCGCGAGCAGGTTGTAGTTGCTGAGGAAGACGCCCTGGAGGTTGTTGATCGCCGTCGTCACGGGCAGGCGGTCGCCGCTCTGGATGAACAGGAGAGGCCAGAAGAAGTCGTTGTAGATGAAGATGACTTCGAGCGTGCCGAGCGCCGCGAATGCCGGGCGGCACAGCGGCATGATGATCGACCAGTACTGCCGCCAGATCCCTGCGCCGTCCACGAGCGCGGCCTCGGTGAGGTCGGAGGAGAGGGCCTTCATGTAATTCGAGAGCACGAAAGTACAGAAGCCGATTTGGAACGCCGTGTCCACCGCGATGACCGAAATATACGTATTGAGGAGCGTTCCCGAATCGCTGAACCAATACGGCAGGTTCAGGTGCTTGAACATCTGGAACAGCGGCGCGGCGAGCACCTGCGGGGGCAGGAGATTGCCGGCCGTGAACATGATGAGCAGCGTGATGTTGAACTTCCAGTTCACGCGGCTCACGGCGAACGCCATGAGGGAGGAGAGGAACAAGGTCAGGAGCACGGCGGGGACCGTGATCGTGACGGAGTTCAAGAAGTACTTCGAGAATCCGCCCTGATTCCATGCGGTGACGAAATTGTCGAAGTTGTATGGCCCACCGACGCTGAAGTAGCCGTTCTGGTTCGTCGACTCGATCGGGCGGAGGGCCGTGTAGAGGGACCAGCCGAGCGGCAGGAGCCACATGACGGCGAGGACGAGCAGGATGAGGTGGGTTCCGAGGTGGCGCTTCGGCCGGGACCCGGAATACTCGGTTCCGCGCGCGAGGTCCGAAGGCGCAATGACCGTGGTCATGATTCCTTGGCCTCCTTTCCGAACGTTCGGGTCAGGTAGAAGATGATCGGCACGAGCGAGATGACGAGCAGGATCGTCGCGAGGGCGGAGCCGACGCCGATCACCTGGCCTTCGCCGACGAGGTTCTGGATGACGAGGGCGGAGATGAGCTCGAGGCCGTTCGTGCCGCGGTTGATGACGTACACGATGTCGAAGGCCCGGAGGGACTCGATGATCGTGATGACGACGATCACGATGTTGATGGGGCGCATCGCCGGGAACACGACACGGAAGAACGTCTGGGCGGCGTTCGCGCCGTCGAGCGCCGCGGCCTCCTTGAGCGCGGGGTCCACACCCTTGAGGCCCGCGAGGTAGAGCAGCATGACGTAGCCGGAATGCCGCCACGTCGCGGCGATGAGCGCGGCCCAGATGTTGACGTTGCTGTCCCCGAACCAGTCGACGGCGGCGGGCTTGCCGGCCGTGCCGAGGAGGAAGTTCAGAAGGCCATGGTCGCGCTGGTAGAAGAGCTGCCAGATGACGCCGACGAGGGCGAGCGAGAGCATGACCGGCGCGAAGAAGATGCTCTGGTAGATGCGGCTGCCCCGGATCTTCTGGTCGAGGAGCACGGCCAGGAGGAGGCCGAGCGGCGTCGCGATGGCGGCGAGGAACACGAGCCAGAGGATGTTGTGCTGGACGGCCGGCCAGAACGGCGGGTATTCCTGCGCGACGAATTGGTAGTTCGAGGCGCCGGCGGGGCGGATGTCGGTCAGGTCGAGGCCGTTCCAGCGGGCGAGGCTGAGGCCGATCGAGAAGAGCGTGGGCAGCCAGACGAAGACGAGTTCGATGAGCGTCGGGATCGCGACCATGGCGGCCAGGACGATCTTGTCCCGCTTCGTGAGGCGGCGGACTTTGCGGCGGGCGGTGGTGGTGGGCATGGCGTTTCCTGCGAGTCGGGCCGGCGTGGGTGGGGGAGGCCCGCCCACGCCGGCGGTCCGTGTGGTCCTACTGGGCCGCGTAGAGCGTCGCGGCCTGCGACTCGAGGTTCTTGATGTCCACGCTGCCGTCCTTGATGAAGGACTGCAGCGCCGGGATCATCACGTTGTTCGCCATCGCGGGGAGCGCATCCCGGTCGAAGAACTGGCTGATGTGCTTCGCGTTGGCGATCGCGTCCGCGCACTTCTTGTTGAGCGCGCTGAACTTCGAGGTGTCGGAGCCCTTCGCGGTCGCGATGTTGGAGCTGTCCACGGCGTAGTAGGCGTTCTGCGCCTCGGGGGTGCCCATGAACGCGAGGAAGTCCTTCGCGGTCTGGTTCTGGCCGCCCTTCTTCGAGAGCAGGAGGCCGTCGATGGGCGCCTCGATCGAGTCCTGGCCCTCGACCGCGATGGACGGGAACGGGAAGAAGTCGATGTCGGCGAGCACGGCAGGGTCGGTGAACTGCTGCGTCACGAAGGAGCCGAGCAGGTACATGCCCGTCTTCTTCTGGGCGAGGAACTGTGCCGCGTCCTGCCACGTCTGCCCGAGGGCCGCCGGGTCCTGGTAGGGGAGGAGGGCCTTCCACGTGTCGAAGATGGCCTGGACCTTGGGCTGGTTCCAGGATTCCTTGTGGGCGCAGAGGTCCACGTGGAACTGGTAGCCGTTGAGGCGCATGTTGATGTAGTCGAACGTGCCCATGGCCGGCCAGCCGTCCTTGTCGGCGAAGCCGATCGGGATGATCCCGTCCGCCTTCATCTTCGCCGCGAGCGTCTTGAGCTCGTCGAACGTGGTCGGAACCGTGTAGCCCTTCTCGGCCCAGAAGCTCTTCCGGTAGAAGAAGCCCCACGGGTAGTTGTAGTTCGGGACGAAGTACATCTTGCCGTCGGGGCCGGTCGAGGCCTTCTTGAGCGCGTCCGAGTAGTTGCCGCCGATCTGCTGCCACACGTCGTCGATCGGCGCGAGGAGGCCCTTGCCCGCGTAGTACTGCATGCGGTAGCCCGCGAACCACGTGAACGCGTCGTCAGGGCTGCCCTGGAGGTACGAGTTGATCTTGTTTTGGAAGTCGTTGTGCGGGACGACGTTCGTGCTGACCGTCGCCCCCGTCTTCTTCTGGAACGCGTCGACGACCGCCTGGTAGGCGCGCTTCGGCACGTCGTCCGAGGCGGACGAGCCGAACGTCAGCGACTTGCCGCCGCCCGATCCGCCGGCCGGCCCCGAGCCGCCCGTGCAGGCTGAGAGGAGCGGGATCCCCGCGAGGCCGACGGCCCCGATGCCGAGAGTCTTGAGGACCGTGCGGCGATCAAGAGTGCGGGAGGGGACTTCAATGTCCATGTGTGTCTCCTGGGGGTGCTTGCGCGGTCGGTGTGACCTGCGCCACACCGCTATGGTAGACGTTCAAAAACGATCGGAAAAGATCAGGAACGAAAGTGATTCCGATCCGTGATCAGGCGAGCGGCTCCGCGACGGGCGTCGCCTCTGAGGAGAGGCGGACGACGACGACGCCGCCGGCCGGGACGGTGAGCTCGCCGTGCGTCGGGGTGCCCGAGAGGAGCTCGGTTCCGTCGACGTCGAGCCGTGCATCGGCCTCCCCGTGGTTGATCGCGACGATCCACGACGCCTCGCCGGACGATCTCGTGACGACCTCGAGGTCGGGGAACTCGGAGGAATGCGCCGGGCGCTCGAGCCCTGCGTCGGCGAACACGCGCGGCAGGAGGCTCCTGAGTGCCTCCTCGTCCGGGGCCGTGCCGACGTAGTAGGCGTGGCCCTCCCCGGCGAGGTTGCGCGTCATGGCCGGGGACCCCGCCGTCGGCCCCGCCTCGTAGCGGGAGATGACCTCTGCCGTCGTCGGCCGTCCCAGCTCGCTCCAGCGCGCGCCCGAGCCGGCGGTCAGCGCGACTGCCTCGCCCGCGCGCAGGGGGAAGAACTCCTCGATCTCGACGCCGAGCAGCTCGCGGAAGGCGCCCGGGTAGCCGCCGCCCTCGACGGGGTCCATGATGATGCGGTCGTGCTCGTCGACGATGCCGGAGAAGTAGCTCAGGAGGAGCGTGCCGCCGCCCTCGACGTACCGCCGCAGGTTCGCCGCGCCGTCGGCCGTCACGGCGTACAGCATCGGGGCGACGACGAGCCGGTAGGAGCTGAGGTCGTCGGTGCTCTGCCGCAGGTCGGTCGTGATGCCCGCGCGGTAGAGCGCGTCGTGCCATTCGCGCAGCTCGCGCACGGGCTGGGCCTCGACGCTCGGGTGGGAGTCGAGCTCGGCGCCCCAGCGCGCGTCGGTGTCGAACACGAGCGCGGCCGGCGCCACCACGCGCGAGCCGGCCAGCTCCGAGGCCTTCTCGAGGGCGGCTCCGAGCTCGACGACCTCCCGCCACACCTTCGTGTCGCGGCCCGCGTGGGGGACCATGCCCGAGTGGTACTTCTCGGCGCCCGCGCGCGAGGCGCGCCACTGGAAGAACAGGATGCCGTCCGCGCCGCGGGCCAGGTGCTGGAAGGAGTTCCGCAGCATCTGGCCGGGGGCCTTGGCGATGTTGCGGGGCTGCCAGTTCACGGCGGACGTCGAGTGCTCCATGAGCAGCCAGGGGCTATTGTCCGCCCAGCCTCGCGTGAGGTCCGCGACGAGCGCGAGGTCCTGGTGGTTCCGCGGGTCCTCGGCGATGAGGTAGTGATCGTTGGAGACGAGGTCCATGCTCTGCGCCCAGCGCCAGTAGTCGACCGGGGCGTGCAGGCCCATGCCGTGGCCCATGAAGTTGGTCGTGACGGGCTTGTCCGAGCGGGCGCGGATGATCGCGGCCTCGGCCTCGAAGCACTCGAGCAGCGCGTCCGAGGAGAAGCGGGCGAAGTCCAGCTGCTGGGACGGGTTCACGTGCGCACCCGAGCGGCGGGGCGGCATGATCTCGGACCAGTCGTAGTAGTGCTGGGACCAGAACGCGGTGCCCCACGCGTCGTTGAGCGCCTCGAGGCTCTCGTAGCGGCGCCCGAGCCACTCGCGGAAGGCGCGTTCGGCGTGGGGGCCGAAATCGGGCTGGTTGTGGCAGCCGTACTCGTTGTGGACGTGCCACATCGCCAGCGCGGGGTGCTGCGCGTAGCGCTCGGCGATGGCCGTGGTGAGGGCTGCAGCGGCCCGGCGGTAGTCGGGCGAGCAGGCCGCGAAGGCCTGGCGCGAGCCGTGCGTCTGCCTGACTCCGTCCGCGTCCACCGGGGCCGAGTCCGGGTACCTGACGGTGAACCACGGCGGCGGGGAGGCGCTCGCGTTCGCGAGGTCGACGGCGATGCCGTTCGCGTGCAGGAGGTCCATGACCTCATCCAGCCAGCCGAACTCGTACCGGCCCTCCTCGGGCTCGAGCAGGGCCCAGCTGAAGATGCCCAGGCTCACGAGGTTGACGCCGGCCTC
Organism: Sinomonas terricola; assembly: GCF_034931225.1. Lineage (NCBI taxonomy): Bacteria > Bacillati > Actinomycetota > Actinomycetes > Micrococcales > Micrococcaceae > Sinomonas > Sinomonas terricola. The sequence continues at coordinate 758,041 of NZ_JAYGGQ010000001.1, read as the reverse complement.
GCGCATGAGCTCGACGTCGTGCTTCCACACCTCCTTCGGCCACTGCTCGGGGTTGTAGTCGGCGCCGAAGGCGATGCGGGGTGTCCCGCCGCCGAGGCGGCGGGTGAGGTCGTTCATGTCCATGCTTTGGCCTGTCTCCACGGTGAGGGCGGACGGGGTCTTCGAAGGGGCGCGGCCGCCTCGTGTGGTGCAGATGGGTGGCCGTCGTCACATCAGACTACGGCGTGACGATCAAGAACGTACAGAACAAATCAAAAACGAAAGCCTTTCGAGGCGGCCCTGATCAGAGGTCGAGGCATTCGTTGATCTGGATCGTGCCGCCGAGCGCGATGTAGGGGTGGTCCGAAAGCAGGGCGCGCGCATCGCTCAGCGAGCGTGCCTCGATGATCGAGTAGCCGTCGATGTCGACGGCGTCGACGGGTTCGCTCTTCGCGAGCTGGCCGCCCAGGAGCAGGGGAGCGCCGAAGTCGACCATCGCCGTGCCGAGCGACTTCTCGGACCACGTGCGCAGCGCCGCGCGGGAGGCGGAGATGATCTCCGGCTGCGGGTACGGCATGCCGTGATAGGTGATGAGGAAGCGCATCATTGCTGTCCTTCCGGCCGCTTGAGCCTACGGTACAGCCGGGCGGGGTCGGTGCGAAGGCTCCGTCACGCGCTCTGGTTCGCCGTCGCCGTCAAGGTCGGGAACGAACGCCGTCCAACCCCGGTTGACGTCAGGAAGCGTCCCCCGGCACGAGCTCGCGGGCCGACCGCACCGCATAGGTGACCCGCGATGGCCCGCGCGCGGCGGCCACGGCTCAGCCCACCGTCGTCGCCCGGAGCAGCAAGGCGTGCTCGGGCTGCAGGACCGGGAGCGCGAGGCCCACCTCCGAGAGAAAGCGACCGGACGCCGTCGTGCCATGGGCGAGCCACGCCGGCGGCGAGATCTGCACGAACGGGCTCGCTGCGTCGCCCTCTACGGTCCTGGGCAGATCCTCGGATGTCGGCATGACGGCCTCGATCCGGTACACGCGCTCGGGGTCGAGGCCGGGGAGGCCCACGCGGCCGGGCGTCTCGGTGGCGAGGGTCCCATGGACGACGGCGGCGAACAGAGCCTCCGAGCCGTCCTGGGCGACGACGCCGTGGAGCTTGAGGTTCGGCTCCGCGAGATCCGCGTTGACACGGACGCCCGAGTGCAGGAGCCCCCGGTGCTGCTTGTACAGCCTGATGGTCCGGCCGAGCACCGCGCGGTCGCGATCCGACGCCTGCCGGATGTCCCATTCCATGCCGAAGTGGCCGAAGAGGGCCGTGATGGCGCGGAACGTGATGTCGTGGATGCGGCCGGTCGTGTGCGAATGGGTCGGGCCGACGTGCGAGCCGACGAGCTCGGGCGGGAGCACGGCCTGGGTCCACCGCTGGATGGTCTGGCGTTCAAGGGCGTCGTTGCAGTCCGACGCCCACACGCGGTCGGTGCGCTGCAGGACGCCGAGGTCCACGCGCGCGCCGCCCGATGCGCACGACTCGATCTCGACCCCGGGATGGGCAGCCCTGAGCGCGTCGAGCAGGCGATAGTAGGCGAGCGTCTGCTCGTGCACCGACGGCCGGCCGGTGTGGCCGTGCTCGGTGATGTCGCGGTTCTGGTCCCACTTGAGGTACGCGATGTTGTTCTCGGTCAGGAGGGCGTCGAGGCGCTCATAGATGTATTGCCACGCGTCAGGGTTCACGAGGTCGAGGATGTGCTGGTGGCGCCACTCGAGCGGAAGGCGGCCGCCGTCCTTGTGGGACTTCGCCGCGGGGCCCACGATCCAGTCGGGGTGCGCGCGCGCCACATCCGAATCGAGATTGACCATCTCGGGCTCGACCCACAGGCCGAACTCCATGCCGAGGCCGTTGACCCGCTCGATCAGGGGTGTGAGGCCCTCGGGCCACAGGCTCTCGTCGACATACCAGTCGCCGAGGCCCGCGTGATCGTCGCGGCGGCCGCGGAACCAGCCGTCGTCCAGCACGAAGCGTTCGACGCCGAGCTCCGCCCCCGACTCCGCGAGCTCGAGGAGCGGCTCGAGGCGGTGGTCGAAATACACGGCCTCCCACGTGTTGAGCACGACGGGGCGCTGCCGCCCCGACGTCGTGCCCACATGGTTCGGCCGCGCCCGGAACCAGTGGTAGAACGCGTCCGTGACGCCGTCGATGCCGCGATCCGAGTACGCCGCGTAGAGGATCGGGGTGCGGTACGACTCGCCCGGGGCGAGGACCACTTCGCCCGAGCCGAGCAGCTCCGTCGCGCCGAGCATGCGCCGACCGTCCGCGAGCGAGTCGAGGTACTGCTCGTGGTTGCCCGACCAGGCGAAGTGCACGGCCCACACGCGGCCCGAGCGGTTCGCAAAACCGGGCGTGCCGGCCGCGACGAGGAGCGAGGAGTCGTGGCCCGTGCGGCCGTGCCGGCCCGAGCGTACCCACGTGCCCTGCTGGATCGGGCGGCGCTGCGGGTGGTTCTCGCGGCACCAGCGGCCCGTGAGGTCGAGCAGTTCAGCCGCCTGGGCGGGGACGGGGACGACGACGCCGAGCTCGTCGAGGTGGTACGCGCCGGCTCCCGCGTTGGTCAGCTCGTGCGAGATCTCGAGGAGCCCGCCCTCGTGCAGGACAAGTTCGGACACGACTTCGAGGCCCGCCTCCGCATCGGACTGGACGATCCGCGCCCCGCGGCCGTCCTCGCTCTGCTCCGCCGCCACGACACGCAGGGCGGGGGAGAAGGCGAAGCCGGGGACGCCGTCGTCGTTCGCTCGATGCCCGCGCAGCCCAGCCCGCCCCAGCCAGCCCGACGAAGCCTGCGGGAGCAGCCCCGCGACCACGGGGACGTCGAGCGCCGAATGGGGGATCGGGCTCCGGAGGAGGGAGAGGTCCGGGATCGAATCGCCGAGGTCCGCGCCCCAATGGACGATCTCGGCCTCACCGGCGTCGAAGGCCAGGAGGAGACTCGTGCCGGAGGTGCGGAGGTGCAGGGGGTGCATGAAAATCGCTTTCGTATCGGTGCCTGCTGGTGGCAGGCTGTCGGGGTCAGTGCTGGTTGCGGAGGGGACGGCGGGACGGGGCCCGGCAGCGTGTACGCCGGACCCCGTCCTAGTCAATGCCTCTTCGCGGGCTACTGGAAGAGCGCGTTGACCTGGCTGTTGGCGTCGGTGAGCGAGCCCGCGGGCGACTTGCCGGAGAAGACGGCGTCCATGGCGGGCTTCATGATGCCGTCGACCTTCGCAGCGTTCTCGGTGATCGGGAACAGGAACGTCGTGTTGTCCTTGACCTGCTGGGTGAACGAGCCGACGTCGACGCCCTTGGCCTTGAACGCCGCGGCGGCCCTGTCAGTCGCCTCCGAGACGGCGGGGAACACGACGGCCTTCGACGCGACGACGTCCTGGCACGCCGGGGAGGCGAGGTATTCGACCCACTTTGTCGCGGCCGCGGGGTTCTTCGTGGCGGCGTTGATCGAGTCGGCGAGGCCGTTGAACATCGAGGCGCGCTTCCCGTCGGGGCCGGTCGGGGTCGGCGCGAGGCCCACGTTGATGCCCTTGTACCCGAAGTACTGGCCGATCATCCACGAGCCGTTCGCGTTGATCGCGGCCTTGCCGGCGGCGAAGGTATCGGACATGGAGGCGCCGACGGTGGTCTCGAGCTTGGGCATGTAGCCCTTGTCGATGACGCTGTGGAACCAGGCGATGGTGTCCTGGAACTTCTTGTCGTCGTAGTTGTACTTGGTGCCCCATGGGTTCTTGTCCGTGTGCGTCCAGCCGGTGGTGCCAGTCAGCCAGCTCCACTCGGTCTGGCCGTTGCCCGAGCCCGAGCCGGCCAGGCCGAGGCCGTAGACCGCGACGTTGTTCTTGTCGAACCCGGCCTCGTCGCCGTGCTTGCCGTTCTTGTCGACTGTCAAGTGGGCGATGGCCTTCTCGAAGGATCCGCCGTCCTGCGGGTTCCACGCGAGGCTGCCCATCTGGTCCGCCGAGAGGCCGGCCTTGGAGATCATGTCCTTGTTGTAGAACAGCGAGATGGTGTCCCAGTCCTTCGGGAGGCCGTAGCGCTTGCCGTCCTTGCCGACCCAGAGGTCCGCGAGGCCCTTCTGGTACTGGTTGAGGTCGACGTTGTCGGTCTTGACCGCGTCGTCGAGGGCGAGGATCTGGTTGTTCTTGACGAAGTCGCCGAACTTGGAGAGGTGATCGGTGAAGACGTCAGGGCCGTTGCCCGCGACGAAGCCGTTCGTGATGTTCGTCCAGTAGTCGTCCCAGCCGGTCTGGGTGATCTTGACGTTGATGTTCGGGTTCGCCTTGTGGAAGTCGTCCGCGCACTGCTGGTAGGCCGGAAGCTGGTTCGCGTCCCACAGCCAGTAGCTGATGTCGCCCTTGGCGTCGCCGCCGGCCGCAGCCTGGTTGCTTGAGCCGCTGCCTGTGCAGGCCGAGAGCGCAATCGCTGCGGCGGCTGCGACGGCGACGGCGCCGAGTGCTTTCTTCATCATGGTGTCCTTTCCGGGACAGGGGGGTGGTGACGATCGGGCGTTTCCCGGTCGCCTGGGGGTGGGTTGGCTAGAACCCCTACTTGATGCCCGAGAATCCGATCGAGTTGACGATCTTCTTCCCGAAGGCAACGAACAGGAGCAGGATCGGCAGGGCCGAGATGAGGGTCGCCGCCATGAGTCCGGACCAGTCCGGCGCGCCCTGCGGCGACTGCGACTTGAAGACGCCCAGTCCGACGGTGAGCACGCGGACGGCGGGGTCGTTGCCCACGAGCAGCGGCCAGAAGTAGTCGTTCCACGCGGCGATGAAGGTCAGCAGGCACAGCGTCGCGAGGGGGGCTGCGGCGTTGGGGAGCACGATCTGGAAGAAGATGCGGCCGTGCTTCGCGCCGTCGAGCATCGCTGCCTCCTCGACCTCGCGGGACATGCCTAGGAAGAACTGGCGCAGGAAGAACACCGCGAACGGGGTCATGAGCATGCTCGGCAGCGCGATGCCGAGGTACGTGTTCAGCAGGCCGAGGTTCTTGATGAGCAGGAAGTTCGGCAGCGCGGTGAAGATCGCGGGCACGAGGAGCGTTCCGAGGAAGAGCGCGAACACCTTGTCGCGTCCCTTCCACTGGAGGCGGGCGAACGCGTAGGCGGCGAGCGAGCTGAAGAACACCTGGGAGGCCGTGATGAGCGTCGAGACGATGAGCGAGTTCACGAGGTACTGCCAGAAGCTGATCGACGCGCCCGAGCCGCCCTCGGCCTGGGCCTGTGCCTGCGACTGGAGCCCGAAGACGCGGGCGAACGCGCCCCACGTGAAGTCCGCCGGGAGGAGGTTGCTCGACTGCGAGGCGAGCGCGTGGTTGTTGGACAGCGCCGTGCGGAGCATCCACAGGAAGGGGCCGATCGTGACGACGATGGCGAGGATGAGCGCGGCCCACGAGGCGATGCGGCCCCAGTTGATCGGACGACGGCGGCGGGCGGCTGAAGCGAGGGTGGTCATAGTCTGCGTCCTCTCAGGAAAGGTCGTTCTCGTTGCCGCGGAGGAACTTCATCTGCAGGAAGGCCACGATCGCGAGGATGATGAAGAGGATCACGCTCAGGGCCGAGCCGTAGCCGAAGTCCTGCTGGCTGAACGCGCGCTGGTAGATGTAGTACTGGATGACGCGGCTCGCGTTGACGGGGCCGCCCTGGGTCGTGACCGCGACGGTGTCGAAGATCTGGAATGAACCGGTGATCGTCACGACCATGACGAGGAGGAGCACGGGCCGCAGGAGCGGCATCGTGATCTTCCAGAACGTCTGCCACTTGCTCGCTCCGTCGAGGTTGGCCACTTCGTACAGCTGGCCCGGGATGGCCTGCAGGCCCGCGAAGATGAGCAGCGCCGTGTAGCCCATGTGGCGCCACACATTGACGAACGCGATGGTGGGGATGGCCCAGAACTCATTGCCGAAGAACGCCACGCGGGGGATTCCGAGCCATTGGATGATCTGGTTGACGATGCCGATCTGGTAGTCGAGCATCCAGAACCACAGCAGGGCGACGATGACGTTGGCCACGAGATATGGCAGGAGCAGGACCCCTCGGATGAGGGTCGACTTGGCCACGTGGTACATGAGCAGTCCGAGCCCGAGCGCGATCACGGTCTGGAAGCCGATGTTCAGCACCACGTACTCGAGCGTGACGCCCATCGCGTTCCAGAAGAGCTTGTCCTGGAAGATCTTGACGTAGTTCTTGACCCCGACCCACACCGGGTTCCCCAGGATGCTGTAGTCGGTGAAGCTCAGGTAGACGCCGCGGATCGTGGGAACGAGGTAGAAGAGCACGAAGCCCACGAGCGCCGGGGCTACGAAGATGAGTGCGACCCGGAGGTCGCCGAGTCCGCGACGGCGGACGGTGCGTTGGGGGCCCTCGGAATCGCTGCTGCGCCGCGTCGGCTTCCGCGTCCCCACTGAGGTGGTCGTCATTGGTTCCTCACTGTGATGTGGCTAACACTTGCCAAGGAATCTACACGAGTAACTTTTGGATTCGCAAGAGTTGTTCCTGAAATTTCGCGGATCTCACGGCGGTGTCAGTTCATCGGTTGACTCGTGTAACCGGTAGTGGGAGACTCCCAGCATGACTCAGCCCACACAGTTCTCCCTCGGCATCGTTGGCGCAGGCCAGTTCTCCGGCCAGTTCTCGAAGCTCTTCCAGGCGCACCCATACGTCTCGTCCGTCTACGTCACCGACGTCCTGTCCGAGCGCGCCGAAGCGCTCGTCGAACAGCAGGGCCTCTCGGGAACGTTCCCGAGCTTCGAGGCGATGCTCGAGAGCGACGTCGACGCCATCGCGATCTTCACCCAGCGCTGGACCCACGGCCCCCTCGTGGTCCAGGCCTTGCGCGCGGGCAAGCACGTCTACTCGGCCGTGCCGATGGCCATCAGCGTCGAGGAGATCGCGGCGATCATCGAAGCCGTCCGTGAGACCGGCCTGACATACATGATGGGCGAGACGAGCTACTACAACCCCGCAACGGTCTACGCGCGCCAGCGGCGCTCTGAGGGCGCGTTCGGCCGGATCTTCTACGCCGAGGGCGACTATGTCCATGACATGGACCTCGGCTTCTACGCCGCGTACGAGTACAGCGGCGGGCCCGAGTGGAAGCGCACCGCGAGCTACCCGCCCATGCTCTACCCGACCCATTCCGTCGGCGGCGTCATCGGGGCGATCGGCGGGCACGCCGTGAGCGTGAGCTGCATCGGCGTGCGCGACGAGCGCGGCGACGGCGTGTTCGACCGCGAGGTCAGCATGTTCGACAACGATTTCTCCAACGCGACCGCCCTCTTCGAGCTCGCCGGCGGCGGCTCGATGCGCATCAACGAGTTCCGCCGCGTCGGCTACCCCTCGCATCTGCGCGAGAGCCGCTTCCGGTACTTCGGCACCGAAGGCAGCTTCGAGCAGCTCGTCGAGACCGCCGTGTGGCAGGACAAGGAGGGCTTCACGGACGTGAGCGAGCAGCTCAAGACCGTCCCGACGATGTCCCTCGATGACCCGTCGCTCGCGAATGTCGACCCCGCGCTGCGCGACGCCTTCATCTCGGGCCTCGCCCCCGTGCACGACGGCGATCGCCTCCCCGAGGAGCTCCGTCGCCTTCCGAGCGGCCACGAGGGCAGCCACCACTTCCTCGTCGACGACTTCGCGACGGCCGTCGCGACCCGCACGCTCCCGGCCGTCAACGCGTGGGAGGCCGCGCGGTACACCCTCCCAGGGATCGTCGCGCACCAGTCGGCCCTCCACGGCGGCGAACGCCTTCCCGTGCCCGACTTCGGCGACGCCCCGGGCGAGGAGACCGACGCTCACGCCGTGGCGCCGTCGTCGTCTGCCGTCGCGGGAGGAGCCCGCAGCTAGCATGGTGGCTATGCCGCACCTGCCCACCCCCGCGAAGCCGACTGCCACCCGAAAAGACGTGGCGCGGCTCGCGGGGGTGAGCACCGCCGTCGTGAGCTACGTGGTCAACGGCGGGCCCAAGCGGGTGTCGCCGGCTACGGAAGCCAAGGTCCGCGAGGCGATCGCCGTGCTCGGCTACCGGCCGAACGCGGCGGCGCGCGCGCTCAAGCTCGGCTCAAGCGAGATGCTCGGGATGGTGGTCCCGGACATGACGAGCCCGTTCTTCGCGACGCTCGCCCACGCCGTCGAGGAGGCCGCCGCGGCGCGTGGCTATGCGCTGCTCATGGTGAATTCGGGCGGCTCGCTCGCTGCCGAACGGCGCGCCGTCGAGCACCTCGCGAGCCGCCGGGTCGACGGCGTGTTCCTCTCGAGCGTCCTGTTCGAGCCCGACCTCCGCGAACTCGAAGCGGTCGAGATCCCGGCCGTCCTGCTCAACCACAGCACCGAGAGCCCGGGCTTCGACTCCGTCGGCGTCGATTTCGTCCAGGCGGGGCGCGACGCCGTCGATCACCTCGTCTCCCACGGCCACCGGAACATCGGGCTGGTCATGGGCATCTCGACGTCGGGAGACCTTGACGGTCGCGAGGCCGGCTGGCGGATGGGCCTGGAGCGCGCCGGCCTCCCGATCGGCCCGGTCATGCGGCAGCACTTCGACCGCGACGGCGGGTACCAGGCCGGGAAGTGGCTGCTCAATTCGTCGGAACGGCCCACGGCCGTGTTCGCCTCGTCGGATCTCATCGCCGTAGGCCTGCTCCGCGCCTTCCACGAGGGCGGCGTGCGGGTTCCCGAGGACGTCGCGATCGTCTCGTTCGATGGCCTTGCCGAATCAGAGTACTGCTGGCCGCCGCTCACGACCCTCGCCCAGCCCGTCGAGGAGATGGCCCAGGCGGCGGTCGAGGCGCTCGTCGGCGGGGGCGGGCACAAGAGCAACCGGCGGTTCTCCGCGACGCTCGTGCGGCGCGCGTCCTGCGGGTGCGCGGCGCCGTAGCGCGGGGGCGGACGACGGCGGGGCGCCGCGGGGCTTGCAAGGGTCCGCGCCGGCTCTCTCGTCGGTCGCAGTCCAGGTCTCGCCCAGAAGTTCGCTTGAGGTGGACTTCCTCGCGAGGACAGGACTGCAATCGGAGTGATCCTGGCCAGCTGTATTCCTCAACAGTGTCGATAGCGGCGAGCCGTCCACGTTCGGCACGACTTGCGGCGCGGAGGCTTCCGCGTCCGGGCAGAGTCGAGCCATGGAGCCCCTCGCGCACCTCGTCGACAGTTCACTGCGGGCCATCGATAGGGCGATGGACCCGCGATCGGGCTTCGCCTCGGGACGCCTCGTCCGGCTTCGCCGGGGCTTCTACGTGCCGACTTCGGCGTGGCTCGAGGCTCAGGGCCACGAACGGTTCCGGCTAGCCGTCGCGGCGTACGCGCGTGCATGCCCGGGTGCTGTGTTCTGTGGCGAGACGGCCGTCTTCCTCCACGGTCTGCCCGTCGTGCGGGCACCGCTCTTCATCGATGTCGTGGTCCGAGGCTCGACGCGCCTCGGGGTGCGGCCGAACACCTTCGACGTGCGCGGGGACTCGGCGGCTGCTCTCCGCGCCCGTAATGCGCCGCCTCCCCCGATCCGGCGGCATCATCACGAGGGCGTGGATATTGTGGCGGCCGGAGAATACTCGACCATTCCTCTCGCAGATGCGCTCGCCGAGGTCTTCGCGGCTGGGCGCTTCGCCCGTGCCCTCACTGTCGCAGACGGGATGCTGCGGGCGAGCCACGTGGCGTCTCTTCACGAGCTCCCCGAGCTTACGCAAGCCATCGCCGCGCTCAGATGTCGGGCTCACCGGGAGCGCGCCATGACCCTGGTATCCCTTGCGAGAGGTGGCGCCGAGTCGCCGGGCGAATCCGTGAGCCGGGCGCTCATACACCTGTTCGGGTTCCCCGAGCCAGCGCTCCAGAAGGAGTTTCGCGATTCGCGGGGGTTCATCGGACGGACTGACTTCGCGTGGGACATCGCCCCGGAACCGGTCGGCGAGTTCGACGGCTGGGGCAAGTACTTCAGTCGGGAACTGACTGGGGGAGAGGACCCGCGTGAGGTCATCAGTCGCGAAAAGCGGCGCGAGAGTCGCCTGCTTGCCCTCGGCCATCCGGTGCTCCGATGGGACTGGTCCGAGCTCGAACGGCCAGAGTTCCTTCGCGCGAAGCTCCTCGAGGGCGGCTTGCGTCCGGAGCGAAGTCCCCTTGTTGCCGATCGCAGTTCATGGCTCGCAGGAAAGTTCGCTTGAAGAGGACTTCCTTGCGACGAGTGGACTGCCATCGGTGGCCGCTCATCGAGCCGCTCAGCCTCCCACTGAGGAACCTGGTTCGGAGATCGAGAATCCGGCGGGCGCGTCAGCGGCCAGACGTTCTCGGAGCAGGACGCCCAGCTCTCGGATCCGGGCGGGCGACATGCGTCCGCTGGGCCCGGTGATGCTGACGGCGACGGGGGCCCCGATCGGGCGGCGGAGTGCGACGGCAACGCAGGAGATGCCGGCCTCGTTCTCTTCTTCCTCGGACGCATAGCCGAGGTCTCGAGCCTTCTGGACGGCTGCGCGGAAGCGGTCGGCGACGCTGGGATCGGCCCCGTTGGTGTAGGCGTCCAAGAGCTCCGGCGAGGGGCGTTCGGCCGCCACCATCGCTCGTCCCAGAGCCGTCGTCAGTACTCCTGCCTGCCGCCCGACTTGGGACCAGACGCGGATAGAGCGGTCCGGTTCGACCTTGTCGAGATAGAGGACTTGGCGGCCCTCGAGGAGGCCCAGATGTACGAGTTCTTGCACTTCATGGGACAGCACGACGAGCGCCGGACGGAAAAGGGACGGCAGGCTGTCCTCGCGCAGGAAGCGTTCCACCAGAAGGATCGGCTTTGCGCCCAAGCGGTAGCGCTGGCCCGCATCCTGATCCACAAAGCCGCGGTGCATGAGCGCCTGCAACAGGCGGTGTGCGGATGCCTTGTTCAGGCCGCTGATCCTGACCACGTCGCGCAGCGCGCAGCCGTCTGGCCCGGCATCGGCAAGGAGCTCGAGAAGCGCCAGCGCCTTGTCGACGCTTCCGACGGGCGACGTGGCCGACATATCCGATGTCGAGTCCACAGGCCTCCGATCCGCTTTCAGTGCAAGGTGAGCACGTTCAGGCTCCCACAAGGCTTGGCAAGCACCAAGTCACCTGGTACTTTGGTTCGAGTCGCGATACGATCGGTTCATAATACGGAACATATCGTACGCCCCCTTCCACCGCCACCAAATCCCCGGAGCGTGATGATGCGTCGACTCGGCCGCGAAAACATCCCATCTGGCGTGCTCATCGGTGCCGGGGCGCCCGAGGATGCGGGAATCGTTCACCTCGGACTCGGCAACTTCCACCGCGCCCACGCTGCTGTCTATACGGCCTTGGCCCTGGCCCATCAGGAGGGCCCGTGGGGAATTCATGGCTTCGCGAATCGCTCTCGGGCGGTCGTAGACGCGATGCGGGCCCAAGACGGCATGTACAGCGTGCTCGAACTCTCCGAGCATGGTCGGAAGGCCGGCGTCGTGGATGTCCACCGTGGTCTGGACGTGCTCAGCCAGAATCCGGAGGCATTCATTGCGTCCGTCGCGCACCCTGGTGCCAGGATCCTGACGCTCACGGTCAGCGAGGTGGGGTACTGCCGTTCATCCCGGACGGGTACCTTGGACGTCGATCTGCCGGATGTCGCGCACGACGTGGCCGACCCCCACCATCCCCGGAGCACCGTGGGCCTCATCGCGAGAGGCCTTGCCGTCCGAGCGGCTCAGGGGGAGCCGTTCACGGTGCTCTCGTGCGACAACCTCAGCTCGAACGGCGCGGCTACCCGCACTGTTCTGACGGAGTTCTTGGGAAGGAGCGGAGCTTCCGACGACGTGCTCTCGTACGTCCGAGAGAAGGTCTCATTCCCCAATTCCATGGTTGACCGGATCGTTCCGGCCACCGTGCCGTCCACCATCGCGGACGTCAGGGACCTGCTCGGTCTCGTGGATGATGCGCCGGTGCCCGCTGAAGAGTTCAGCATGTGGGTTCTCGAAGACGACTTCGCTGCCGGCCGACCCTCGTGGGAACAAGCGGGGGCGATCCTCAGCGATGAAGTGGAAGCCTACGAACTCGTCAAGCTTCGCCTGCTGAACGGGTCCCATTCGCTCATTGCCTATCTCGGTGCTCTCTGCGGTGAGGAGACGATCGCGGGCGCATGGGGCCGGGGATTCATCCGGGAGGCCGTCGACGTGGCTGTCCACGCGGACTACCTGCCCAGCATTGGGCTGCCGCGTGGGTTCGACGTCGCCGGATATCTCGCACGGCTTTCTCATCGCTGGAGCAACGCGCCCCTCGGCCACAAGACGCAGCAGGTCGGCACTGACGGGTCGGTCAAGCTGCTGCAGCGGGTGCCGGAACCCGCCCTTCTCGCCCTCGCCGAGGGGCGCGTCCCGCATCTGCTCGCGCTGACGATCGCGGCCTGGATCTGCTGCGTGGCGCCGCCTGCCGGCTTTGCCCCGGGTCCGTTCGCAGATGCGATGCGTGAACCGGCGAGGGAACGTCTGGCAGAGATCACGGAGGGAAAGACCTCGCCACGGGAGAACGCCCGGGCCATCCTCGCGGGCGGATTCTTCCCCGATGAGCTGGTGCGGTTCCCCGAATTCACCACCCGCATCGAGGAGCTCGTCGACACCATCGTCCGGCATGGCGCGCCGGCCGCTGCCAGCGATGCCGTGGCGGCATCGATGCCGACCCCACAGACCACGGAGGCGAAGCCATGAAAGCCCTTGTCATCCACGCCGCGGGGGACATCCGCTGGGAAGATCGCGACATCCCCGTTCCGGGTCCGGGGGAGGTCCGCCTCCGTGTCCGCTATGTCGGAATCTGCGGCTCGGACCTGCACTACTATTTCCACGGCGCCAACGGGCAATATGTACTCCAGCAGCCTTTCACCCCGGGGCATGAGCTTTCCGCCGTCGTCGACCTGGACCCGTCTGGCAAGCTGGCCCCGGGCACGCAGGTGACCGTCCACCCAGCACGTTACGGCCCCGCCATGCCGGGGCTTGAGCACCATCCCCACCTGCGCCCGGGCGGAGACTATCTCGGCAGCGCCGCCACGATGCCACACCGGCAGGGTGCCGCCGCGGAATTCCTGGTTGTCGCAGACCACATGGTGCGCGTGCTCCCCGCGGCATTGCCCCTCGACCGCGCGGCACTTGCCGAGCCGCTCGCCGTCGCCATCCATGCGGTGACGCTCGCGGGCGGGCTCGAGGGGAAAGACGTGTTCGTGGCGGGCTGCGGCCCGATCGGACTCCTCGTCGTTGCCGCGGCAAAACGCGCCGGGGCCGCCTCGATCGCCGTGAGCGACCTCAGCGTTGAACCCCTCGACCGTGCGGCCGCGCTCGGCGCCCGAAGGCTTCTGATCAGCGGACGGGACGCGATCGACGACGAATCGTGCGACGTCGTCTTCGAATGCTCGGGTGCCGCGCCCTCCCTGACGCAAGCAGTCCGCACTGTGCGGCGCACTGGCACGATCGTGCAGGTCGGCATGCTCCCGAACTCGGAGATCCGCGTCAACCTTGCGCCGCTGCTCGCCAAGGAGGTCACGATCCGGGGAGCATTCCGCTTTGCCGAGGAACTCGACGACGCGATCGCCTATCTCGCCGAGTCTCCCGAGCTGGATGGCGTGGTCTCCCATGTGGTCGCCGCGGCCGACGCGGCGGAGGCGTTCTCGCTCGCCCGTAACTCGGCGGCCTCGGCAAAGGTGCTCCTGGCCCTCTGAATTTCACCCACCCAACTGCTCGCACCTACGAAGGAGTACGCATGAGCATGTCTGACCGCCTGGGCGCACCAGGCACCGCAACACCCACCGCAACGAGGTCCGTCGGTGACCTCGTTCGGGCTGCGGTCTCCGGCTGGCTCGGGACCGCCCTCGAGTTCATGGATTTCCAGCTGTACTCGCTCGCTGCGGCTCTCGTCTTCAACAAGGTGTTCTTCTCGTCCAACGATCCGGCGATGGCGGTGGTCCTTGCGATGGCCACCTACGGTGTCGGCTACGTGGCACGCCCTCTGGGCGCGGCGTTCTTCGCGCGCATCGGAGACAGGCTTGGCCGCAAGCAGGTGCTCTTCTACACCATCCTCCTCATGGGAGCAGCGACGACGCTCATCGGCGTGCTCCCGACGTCGGATCAGGTGGGCATCCTCGCGCCCATCCTGCTCGTCGTCCTCCGCCTGGCCCAGGGCTTCGGGGCCGGCGCCGAGATCTCCGGCGCCGGCGTCATGCTCTCCGAATACGCCCCCGCCAACCGCCGCGGCATCATCGCCTCGCTCGTGGCCCTCGGCACCAATTGCGGAACGCTTTTCGCCTCTGGCGTCTGGGCCCTCCTGCTGGGAGTCATCGTGGAAGGCGACGTGGTGGCCTGGGGGTGGCGCCTCCCGTTCATCGGCAGCGCGCTCATCATGGTCTTCGCGCTGTGGGTTCGCTTCAACCTCAAGGAAAGCCCGGTGTTCGAGCAGCGCACCGACGTCGTCGACGGCCGCGCGCTCTCTCGCGAGGAGATGATTGCCAACGCCACGGAGTCAGGGGATACCCGGACCCTCGAAGCCGCGCACCGGAAGCCGGTCAAGGCAGTGGCGGTGTCCTTCCTCCTGCGATTCGGGCAGGCCGGGAACTCTGGGATGATCCAGACCTACCTCATCTCGTTCATCACCGTCACCCTCGCCATGAACAAGGCCCTCGGCCCAGAAATCGTCCTCGTCTCCTCCCTCATCGGCTTCCTCACCATTCCGCTCGTCGGATACCTTGGAGATCGCTTCGGACGGCGGCGCATGTACATCGTGATGAGCTCTCTGTCGCTGCTCCTCATCGTGCCGACACTGCTCGCGATCACGTCGAAGGAGGCCAGCGGGGTCTTCGTCGGCTACGCGATCGTCCACAACATCTCGGTGCTCGGCCTCGCGTCGCTCGAGAACATTTCCCTCCCGGAGATCTTCGGGGCCCGGAACCGCTACACCCTGACCGCGATCGTCCGCGAGATCGCGGCCGTCATCGCCACGGGCATCGCGCCCATCGTTGCTGCGGCGTGGGTGGCTGCGACGACCGGCAGCGCCATCCCGATCATTGCCCTCTTGGGCATCTTCACCCTGTGCGCCCTCGTCGCGGCGGTCTGGGCCCCCGAGTGGACGGGCCGTGACCTGACAGATCCGCGCTCGGCCATGTGAGCACCGACCCGGAGACCCACGCCCCGCGGGCCCGGTCTTGGACTGGGCCCCGCAGCATACGAAAGTAGGAAGCCATGACCATCAAAACCGTCAGCGTCAACATCACGAGTCCCGGACGGAACTTCGTGACGCTCAAGATCGTCACCTCTGACGGGCTCGTGGGCTGGGGCGATGCGACGTTGAACGGCCGGGAGCTTTCGGTGGCCTCCTACCTGCGCGACCACCTCGCCTCGACGCTTGTGGGCCGTGACGAGGACCGGATCGAGGACACCTGGCAGTATCTGTACAGGGGCGCCTACTGGCGGCGCGGCCCCGTGACCATGGCGGCGATCGCCGCCGTGGACATGGCCCTGTGGGACATCAAGGCCAAGAAGGCCGGGGTTCCGCTGTACCAGCTGCTGGGTGGCGCCAGCCGCGACGGCATCCGTGCGTACGCGCACGCTTCCGGAACCGACTACGCGGCGCTCAAGGATGCAATTGCGGGGTATCAGGAAGCGGGCTTCACCGCGGTCCGGGTCCAGACGGGTGTGCCCGGGCTCGGGCAGATCTACGGCGTCTCGTCGTCGGGACCCGGGGCTCGGTATGACTACGAGCCCGCCAAACGGGCCGCGGACGGCTCAGCCGCAACGGCTCCTTCGTCGGAGACCTGGGACACGAACGCGTACCTCTCCCACATGCCGGGCATCTTCTCGCGGATTCGGGAGGATTTCGGCACGGACCTGAGGATCCTGCACGACGGGCACCACCGGATGACTCCCGCTGAGGCCGCCCGCTTCGCCAAGGACATCGAACCGTACGGCCTTTTCTGGCTCGAGGACTGCACGCCCGGCGAAGATCAGACGGCGCTCCGCCTGGTCCGCCAGCATTCGACCACGCCGCTGGCCATCGGCGAGGTGTTCAATTCGGTCTACGACTACCAGACCCTGATCACCGAACGCCTTATCGACTACGTGCGTTCGGCGGTCACCCACACCGGTGGCATCACTGCGATGAAGAAGCTGCTCGACTTCGCGGCGATCTACGGAATCAAGTCCGGCATCCACGGGCCGACGGACATCTCGCCGATCGGCATGGCAGCCGCGTTGCACCTCGACCTCGCGATCCACAACTTCGGAATCCAGGAGTACATGCCGCATAACAAACAGACCCTCGAGGTGTTCCGCACCTCGTTCACGTTCGACAAGGGCTTCCTGCATCCCGGAGAGACCCCGGGGCTGGGCGTCGAACTCGACGAAGAAGCCGCGGGCGCCTTCGACTACATGACCGCTTATCTGCCCGTGAACCGCCTGACTGATGGGACTGTCCATGACTGGTGATGTCGTCATCCAGCGCGTCGCTCTGCCGTCCCGCACGGCAAGCGCGCGCCTCATCGTGGTGGTCCGAGCCCCGGACGCCGCGGCTTACGCCCCCGTGCTCGACGTCCTTGTCGACGCGGGGATCCAGAGCCTCGAACTCACCCTTTCCACGCCGGGAACGCTCGAGGCCCTCCCGCAGCTCCGTGAGCGGTACGACGGCGTCGCCGACGTTGGCGTGGGCACGGTCACCGATGCGGACCAGCTCACGGCGGCGATCGATTCCGGGGCGCGGTACATCGTCACACCCATCACGTCTGCGGAACTCGTCACGCAGTCGACCGGCGCTGGGGTGCCGATCGTTCCCGGTGGCTTCACCCCCACGGAACTCTTCACGTCGTGGGCGGCTGGAGCCTCCGCCGTGAAGGTCTTCCCCGCTGGTCGGCTCGGTCCGGGTTACGCGGCCGACCTCAGAGGCCCGTTCCCGGACCTCGAATTCGTTCCTTCGGGCGGCGTCGATCTTGAGAGTGCGGACGCCTGGCTGCGGGCGGGGGCCGTCGCGGTCAGCGTCGGCGGCCCCCTCCTCGGGGACGCCTTCGCGGGTGGGGACGCGCAGGCCCTCCGACGTCGCGCCGAGGCCTTCGTCGCCCTCTGCCGGCGGGAACCGGCATGATCGATCATGGAGCACGCCGGCCGCGTGTCGTCACCCTGGGGGAGACGATGGCGCTCGCGCGGACGGTTGAGACGGGTTCGCTGCGGCACGTGAGCTCGCTGGCGCTCGGCATCGGCGGGGCTGAGAGCAATGTGGCGATTGCCCTGAGCCGCCTGGGGGTCGACGTGTCATGGCTCGGCCGGGTGGGAGACGATCCTCTCGGCGAACGGGTACTGCGGGAGATCCGTGCCGAGGGCGTTGAGGTGCTCGGGATCGTCGACCCCGATGCTCCCACCGGCCTCATGCTGAAAGAGCGCGCGACGGCGAGCGCCACGTCCGTCTACTACTACCGCAGCGCTTCGGCCGGGTCGAGGCTCTCGCCGGGAGATCTGCCCGACGGCTGGGTCGAAGGCGCGGCGATCCTCCACATCTGCGGCATCACGGCACTGGTCTCAGAGTCCGGACATGCCGCTCTCACCGCCGCGATCGACCGAGCGAAAGCGGCCGGGGTGCTCGTCAGCTTCGACGTGAACTTCCGGTCGTCGCTCGCCTCGGCTGGGGATGCCGCCCCGGTGCTCCGGGGACTCGCCGAGCAGGCCGACATCGTCTTCGGCGGGCCGGAGGAGGCCGCGCTCCTCGGCTGCGGCGAGTCCCCCGAGGACATCGCGGAGCAGCTCCGTGGATCCGGGGTCTCGGAGCTCGTCCTGAAGCAGGGCGCTCTCGGCGCCACTGCCTTCACGGGAAGCGGGGCCGAAGAGTCACCCGGCTTCCTCGTGCAGGCCGTGGACACGGTTGGCGCCGGCGACGCGTTCGTCGCGGGCTACCTCAGCGCGTATCTGGAGGGACGGACCGTCGCCGAGCGGCTCGTGCGGGCCAACGCCTGCGGGGCCATCGCGTGCACGAGCCCGGGCGACTGGGAGGCGAACCCCACGCTGCGCGATCTCAAGAGATTCATCGCTCCGGCGGGTGACCCGGTGAACCGCTGACCCCGTGAACCGCTGCTCGTGCATGAAAGGCCACAAGTCGCGGCGGAAATAGCCTCAAAAGGCTCGATTTCCGCCGCGACTTGTGGCGTTTGCGACGTTGCTCCGGGCTACTTCCGCAGGTCCGCGGCGATCTGCTGCATGACGGACGGATCGGCGAGGGTCGTCGCGTCGCCCGGGTCGCGGCCCTCGGCGACGTCCTTGAGGAGCCGGCGCATGATCTTGCCCGAGCGGGTCTTCGGGAGCTCCGGCACCACGAGCACGTGCTTCGGCTTCGCGATCGGGCCGATCTCCTTGCCGACATGGGCCCGCAGCACCGCGGAGGCGTCCTCGGCGGCGTTCTCCCCGGTAGGGATCTCCGCCTCGCTGCGAAGGATCACGAACGCGACCACTGCCTGGCCCGTCGTCGCGTCCGCCGCCCCCACGACCGCGGCCTCGGCCACCCATTCGTGGGAGACGAGCGCGGACTCGATCTCGGTGGTCGAGAGGCGGTGGCCCGAGACGTTCATGACGTCGTCGACGCGCCCGAGGAGCCAGATGTCGCCGTCGTCGTCCTTCTTGGCGCCGTCGCCCGCGAAGTACTCGCCCTCGAAGCGCGACCAGTATGTGTCCCTGTACCGCTCGGGGTCGCCCCAGATGGTGCGCAGCATCGCGGGCCACGGCTCGCGGAGCACGAGGAAGCCGCCGTGCCCGTTCGGCACCGACTTGCCGGAATCGTCGACGACGTCCACCACGATGCCCGGGAGGGCGACCTGCGCGGAGCCGGGCTTGGTCGCCGTGACCCCGGGGAGCGGGGCGATCATGATCGCGCCGGTCTCGGTCTGCCACCACGTGTCGACGATCGGCGCGCGGCCGCCACCGATCACTTCGCGGTACCACATCCACGCCTCGGGGTTGATGGGCTCGCCCACGGAGCCAAGGAGGCGGATGCTTGAGAGGTCGTACTTCGCGGGGATGTCGGAGCCCCACTTCATCATGGTGCGGATCGCGGTCGGGGCGGTGTAGAGGATCGAGACCTTGTACTTCTCGACGAGCTCCCACCAGCGGCCCTGATGCGGCGTGTCCGGCGTGCCCTCGTACATGACCTGGGTCGCCCCGTTGATGAGCGGCGCGTAGGTGATGTACGAGTGGCCCGTCACCCAGCCGATGTCCGCCGTGCACCAATAGACGTCCGTCTCGGGCTTGAGGTCGAATACAACCGAATGCGTATACGCGGCCTGCGTGAGGTAGCCGCCCGTCGTGTGGAGGATGCCCTTGGGCTTCCCCGTGGTGCCGGAGGTGTAGAGGATGAAGAGCGGGTGCTCGGAGTCATGGCCGACGGCGGTGTGCTCAGGAGAGGCGGCCTCCATGACGTCGGTCCAGTGCAGGTCGCGCGCTTCGGTCCACGCGACATCCTGCCCGTTGCGGCGGACGACGACGACGTGCTCGACCGTGTGCCCCGGCTCGGCAAGGGCCTCGTCCACGGCGGGCTTGAGCGAGCTCGGCTTGCCGCGGCGGTACGTGCCGTCGGCCGTGACGACGAGCTTGGCCTGGGCGTCGTCGATCCGCGAGCGGAGGGCGTCCGCGGAGAAGCCGCCGAAGACCACCGAGTGGACCGCGCCGATGCGCGCGCACGCGAGCATCGTCACAACGGCCTCGGGAATCATGGGCAGGTACACGGCCACACGGTCGCCTTTGCGGACGCCGAGGGCCTCGAACGCGTTCGCCGCGCGCTTGACCCGCTCCGTGAGGTCGGCGTACGTGATGGTCTCGGTATCCCCGGGCTCTCCCTCGAAGTGGATCGCGACGCGGTCGCCGAGACCGTTCTCGACGTGCCGGTCAAGGGCGTTGTACGCCGCGTTGACCTCGCCGCCCACGAACCACTTCGTGAACGGGGCCTGGGACCAGTCGAGGGTCTCCGAGAAGTCCTTCGACCACGTGAGGCGCGTGCGGGCCTGCTCGGCCCAGAACGCGAGACGGTCCGCGGCGGCGCTCGCGTAGATGTCCTCGTGCACGTTGGCGGCCGCCGCGAACTCAGGCGACGGCGGGAAGCGGCGCTCCTCGCGAAGGAGGTTCTCGAAAGCGTCTCCGTTGACGGTTTGCTGGGACATGAACGTCCTTTCGGCTCGATCGGGTCGCGGTTCCAGCCCATGCGTCGGCCCGGCGGGAACCCGCGCGGGCGGGGCCCAGATGGCGAGTCCGGACACAGGTGGCTGCCTCACGTCCACACTAGTCCCTCCCCAGTAGCGAGGGAGTTGCGTGGGTCACATTCATTCTGGGCCCGCACTTGCCTGCTGCTTCCCCGCTAGGTGGTGCACAGGCGATGTGGCTAGGCTGAACTGCAAGGACGACCGAAGGAGCAGTCATGTCTGATTCGCGTCTTGGTCCCGCCCGCGCCGAGAGCGCGGCGCCGGGGCCTGGGAACGAACCCCCCAAACAGCCGGTGAATCAGGCCGTTCTGGGCCCGTTCACGGTGCGCGACCTCGCGGTCTTCGCGGGCGTTCTCGTGACGTTCATCGGCTCGCTCCTGCCGATGATGATCCTCAACACTCCGTACGGCTATCCGAACCTGTGGAATGCGGCTGGCCTGTACTACCTCGGCATCGGGGTCCTCGTCCCGCTCGCGCTGGCCGGGCTCTTCGTGTGGCGTCGGCTCGCACCCGCGGCATCGATCCGGATCGGGTCGCTCTCGCTCGACCAATTCGCCTCCGTCGTCGCGGTCCTCTCGGCCACGTTCTTCTTCCTGCTGGCCGTGACCACAGCCAGCCTCGGCGGGATCATCGGCTTCCTCGGCGGCGCAATCCTTGTCGCCGCGACGGTCTTCGCACGCTTCATCCCGGCCCTCGCCGGCGACTTCGAGGGCCGCGCCGAGGTGCCGGCGCACGTCGTCGCGCGCGACGCCGTCGCCCCCGTCCCGAAGCCCAAGCCGCAGCCGGCCGCGGCCTCGCAGGCCCAACCGGGCCACCCCCAGCCGTCCGCAGCGCAGCCGGTATCCCCCCAGACGAGCGCTGCGGGGGCTCCGTGGGCGGGTTCCTTCGAGCACGACGACGCCGGAGCCCGCGAGGGCGGGGACGGCACCCCGGCGTTCGGCGCGGGGGTCTCCGCGGCCGGGGCCGCTGCCGCTGCGGCCGGCTTCGCCGGGGCGACGGCGGCCGGCGCGGGCGTCGCGGCGATCGCCGCGGGCGCGCTGGCCGCGGGCGAGGGCGGGACGCGCCCAGAGGAAGCCGAGCAGGCCGAGCACACCGACGCGGTGGGAACCCCTTTCGAGGCGGACGAGACACCCGCGGAGGAACCCCAGGCGCTCGTGCCTGGCTTCGAGCCCGAACCTGACGTGACCAGCACAGCCGAGCCGGAGATGACCAGTGCAGCCGAGTCGGACGCGCGCGCAGCCCTTGCAGAGCCGGACGTGACGAGCGCAGCAGAGCCGGCCACCGCCGTCGTCATCCCCGGAGACGCCGACGGCGAGGCCTACGGCGCTCCGGGCCCGGAATCGCCCGCCGGGGCCGACTTCGGCCACACGCGCCTCATGCCCGCGGCCGCAGCCACGGCCCCGGAGAGCCGCGAGCCCGAGGCGAGCGCCGCCGTCGACCGCTCCGCCGGCCTCGAGGCGACCCAGCGGGACGAAGAGCCCGAGCCTGCCTACGACGCGTTCTGGTTCGCCGTGAGCGAGTCGCGCACGGCAGTCGACCCGCAGAGCGGCCTGCCCGTCTTCACGCTCGACCCAGGGCAGTGGATCCTCGCGCTCCAAGACCGCGGCAGCGAATTCCTTGTCCAGAGCCAGGACGGGAGGGTCGGCGTGCTGCGCGACCTCTCGGGAATCGAGCGGGGCTGACCAGCCTCGCCGGTGCTGCGCGCCAGCCCGCGCGTCGCCGGCTCACGGCGGACGAGTCGCCGCTCGCGCTCAAGCGCCGCGCCCGCAAGATCGATCGGATCCTCGCCGAGTTCTACCCGTACGCGCACGCCGAGCTCGACTTCCGCAGCCCGTTCGAGCTCCTCGTCGCGACCGTGCTCTCCGCGCAGACCACCGACGTGCGCGTCAACCAGGTCACGCCGGTCCTGTTCGCGAAGTACCCCGACGCCCGCGCCCTGAGCGAGGCCGAGCCGGAGGAGATCGAGGAGATCATCAAGCCCACCGGCTTCTTCCGGGCGAAGGCCCGCAGCCTGCACGTGCTGTCGCAGCGGATTGTCGACGACTTCGACGGCGTCGTGCCGGGACGGCTCGAGGATCTCGTCACGCTGCCGGGTGTCGGGCGAAAGACGGCGAACGTGGTGCTCGGCAACGCCTTCGGGGTGCCGGGGATCACGGTCGACACGCACTTCGGGCGCCTCGCCAAGCGCTTCGGCTGGACGGCGTCCGAGGACCCGGTCAAGGTCGAGCAGGACGTCATGGAGCTCTTCCCGCCGGGCGACTGGACGATGCTCTCCCATCACGTCGTCTTCCACGGCCGGCGCGTCTGCCACGCCCGGAAGCCCGCATGCGGCGCGTGTCCGGTCGCGGCGCTGTGCCCTTCGTTCGGCGACGGCGAGACGGACCCCGAGAAGGCGCGCAGGCTCCTCAAGTACGAACTGGCCCCCGGTCAGGAGGACCTGCGCGCCGAGATGATCGAGAACGTCCACCGCGCGGCCGAGATCCGCATGCGCACCCAGCGCGCGGCCGCGGCGCAGAACACGGCCGCCGACGCAGCGCGGAACGGCGGGGCGGGGAAGGACCGGGCGTGAGCGCCCGGGCGCAGCTCGAATCGCTCGCCGCGGGCATCCGTTCGGGCGAGGTCGACCCGTTCGACCCCCGCTGGCACCCCAAGGTCGTGGGGAACAAGGCCCGTGAAGCCGCCGTGCTCGTGCTCTTCGGCGTGCTCGACGACGTCCCGGCTGCCTCCGACCGCCCGCTCGCGCCCGCCGACCTCGACGTGCTCCTCCTCGAGCGTGCCCAGACGCTCGGCTCCCACCCGGGGCAGGTCGCGTTCCCGGGCGGAAGCCGCGACCCGGAGGACGCGAGCCTCGTCGACTGTGCCCTCCGCGAGGCGGTCGAGGAGACGGGACTCGACCCCACGGGCGTCGACGTCCTCGCCGAGCTGCCCGCCCTCGGGCTCGGGGCGAGCGGCTTCCTCGTGACGCCCGTCCTCGCGTGGTGGGCGGCGCCGTCGCCCGTCGACGTCGTCGACTTCGCCGAGTCCGCGCAGGTGTTCCGCACCCCCATCCGCGATCTGCTCGACCCGGCCAACCGCGTCACGGGCGTGCTCAAGCGCCGCGGCGTCACATTCACGAGCCCCGCGTTTGAGGTCAACGGCGTGCTCGTGTGGGGGTTCACGGCGATGGTCCTCGACGCGCTCCTCGACGGCCTCGGCTGGTCCGTGCCGTGGGACCGCGACCGGAAGCATTACATCTCGCCCTGAGCCTGCCGCTATTTCGCCTGATCGTAGGAGTCGACGACGGCGATGCTCACCGGGAATTCGACCGGTGCGCTGCCGAAGAGGAGGCGGCGCGCGGCCGCGGCGGCCTCCCGGATCGCGTCGGCACACGCCTCCGCGGCCGGTTCCTCCGCGTGCACCATGACCTCGTCGTGCAAAAAATACACGAGTTCTCCGTGAAGTCCGCGCCCGGCGAGGCGGCGCAGGCGCAGCCGAAGCTCGGCCATCCAGCACTCGGCCCACTCGGCCGCCGTCCCCTGGACCACGAAGTTGCGCGTGAACCGCCCCCGGTCGCGCGCGGCGGCGTCGGCCCGGCGCTGCTCTTCCGCCGTCGTCGACTGCTGGAGGCGCTGCCAGCGCTCCGAGGGGCGCGGCGAGCTGCGCCCGAGGTGGGTCGTCACGGTGAGGCCGCGCTCGCCGTCGCGCGCCGCCTGCTCGACGTACGCGACGGCGCGCGGGTAGAGCTTGGCGAGCTGGGGCATGAGACGGCCGGACTCGCCCGTCGTCGCCCCGTAGATGGCGCCCAGGAGCGCGACCTTCGCCTTCGCGCGGTCGCCGCCGAAGCCCGCTGCGGCGATGCGTGCGTAGAGGTCGGCGTCCTGAGCGGCGGCCGCCATCTCGTCGTCCCGGGCGAGGGCGGCCAGGACGCGCGGTTCGAGCTGGGAGGCGTCCGCGACGACGAGCTTGTGGCCCGGGAGCGCGCGGGCTGCCGCGCGGACCTGCTTCGGAATCTGCAGGGCCCCGCCTCCGCGTGACGCCCATCGTCCTGTCACCACGCCCGCCACGACGTACTCGGGCCGGAAGCGGCCATCGCGCACCCAGGCGTCGAGCCAGGCCCAACCGTTCGCGGCGAGGAGGCGCGCGAGCTTCTTGTACTCGAGGAGCGGCTGGATCGCGGGATGCGTGAACTCGCGGAGCTCCCACGCGCGCGTCGTACGGGCCTCGATGCCTGCCCGGTGGAGCGCCCTCATGAGCTCCTGCGGCGAATCCGGGTTGAGCCGTGGGGCGCCGAGGTGTTCGCGGAGCTCGTTCGCCTTCTCCTCGAGGAGCGCCGGGCGTTCGAGGCCGCGCGGGCGCGGGCCGAGCTGTTCGGCGAGGAGCGATTCGTGGGTCGTGGAGTCCCACGGGATCCCCGCCGCCTGCATCTCCGCCGCGACGAGGGCCCCCGCCGAGTCGGCGGCGCAGAGGAGGCGCAGGCGCCCGGGCTGGGTCGCCCCGGCGATGGCCGCGAGCTGGGCCTTGAGTTCGTATTCGAGCTTGTCGGCGTCGGGACCGTGGTCCGGAGTGTCCTCGAACAGGGAGCCCTGGCCTTCGGGCGCCGGGAGCTGGGGGAGGGAGCCGCCTGGCTCGGTCGGCTCGCTGCGCGGCGCGAACGTGCTTGTGTAGTGGGTCGCGGCCGCGAACGCCGAGCCTTCGAGCGCAGCCCCGCACAGCGCGAGGTCGTGGCAGCGTTCGAGGCGGACCCCCGCCGCGAGGAACCCGGGGTACCAGTCGGCCGCGCGCCGCCACACCCAGCGAGGGCGTTCTTCTCTCTCGATGCGCTCTGCCTCGCGGGCGAGCTCGGGCCGCGCGGCCGTCATGTCCGGGCCGATCCGGTGGCCCCGCGCGTCGAGCCGACGGAGGACGACGCTCCCGTCCGGAGCGGGGGCGAGGATGACGTGCACCCCCATATTCTCGCGTGACCTGCGGACAGGATTTGTCCTCCACACAGTTCGGTGAGGAGTGTCGTCCACATGGGCGCTCCTGGCCGCGCGGCGTGTCCTTCCTGGCGGGCAGGGTTGGGGCATGGGCAACGAACGGGACTCCTCAGGGCATCGGGACGGGGCGTGGCTGCCGGACGAGTCGCCTGTCCTCTGCGTCACGGCCGACGGCGAGCTGCTTGAGGAGTGCGCGCGCGTGGCGGCCGTGGCCGGCGTGCGGCTTGAAGCGGTCTCGAGCTTTGCCGCGGCGGGGCGCGCCGTGGGCGGTCCGCTCCTCCTGGGCGCCGATATCGGCGACGTCCCACCCCGCAGGCCCGTCGACACCGTCCTCGTGGGAAGAGCGCCCGGGCGCGAGCTCCTGTGGAGGCGCGCCGCCGACCTCGGCGTCGAACACGTCGCCGAACTGCCCGATGCCGCCGGATGGCTCGTGGACTTCCTCGGCAGGAGACAGCCCCATGCGAGCGAGGGAGTGGTCCTCGGCGTCATCGGCGGCTGCGGCGGCGCCGGGGCGAGTACGACGGCGGTGCTGCTCGCCGGCGCGGCTTCGGCGCGGGGGAGAACGACCGTCCTCGTCGACGGCGACCGCATGGGCGGCGGACTCGAGCTCTGGCTCTCCGATGAGCGGCCGTCGGGGGTTTCGTGGCCCGATCTCGCGACCGCGAGCGGGACGATCAACCCCTCCGAGCTCGACGCCTCGCTTCCGCGCGTCGGCGGCCTCGCGACCCTCTCGTGGCCCGTGGCGCCGTCGCCCGCCCCAAATCTCCCCTCTGCTGCGGCCGCGGGGGTCCTCGACGCAGCGCGGAGGGCTTTCGAGCTGGTTGTCGTCGACGTGGGGCGGGGCCGAGAGGCCATTGAGGACTTCGCGTGGGCCAGCGATCGGCTGCTCATCGTGGTGCCAGGTCGGCTCGGCTCGGCGCTCGCGGCCGCCCACCTCCTGCAGGAGCTTCCGCCGGTCTCGACGGCCGTCGTCGCGCGGGGGCGCATGGCGGACGGGGTCGACGCCGAACGGCTCGCGGCGACGGTCGGCGCGCCGCTCGCCGCACACGTTCCGGAGCTGCGGGGGGTCGCCGCCGCGGCCGAGGCCGGGAGGCTCCTCGACCATGCGCGGCGGCGGGCCGTGAGGCGCATGGCGGACGAGGTGCTCGATGGCCTCGCCGCCAGTGCTGACGGGGAGCGTGAGGGCTGGGGGATGCCCGGTGCTCGCACCAGGCGCGTCCCGCGAGATCTCGTGGAGGTGCGATGAGGTCCGCGCGGCTCGTCGACGCCGAGCTCCTCGACACCGTCCGCCAACGGGTCCTGTCGGAGCCCGGGCCGGTCACGCCAGCCCGCATCGCGGCGGCCGTCCACGAGAGCGGGCGGCTCCTCGGGACCGCGGGAACGCTTGCGGCTGTCGAAGCGATCACCGCGGAACTGAGCGGACTCGGGCCGCTTCAGGCGCTCGCGAAGGACCCATCGGTGACGGACATCTTCGTCAATGGCCCGGAGGACGTGTGGCTCGACCGCGGGAACGGGCTCGAACCGGCGGGAGTGCGCTTCGGCTCGGAGGAGGCGATCCGGGCACTGGCGGTGCGCCTCGTGGCTGCCGGCGGGCGGCGCCTCGACGACAGCAGCCCGTGCGTCGACGTCCGGCTCGCTGGCGGCTACCGCGTCCATGCCGTGCTGCCGCCGGTCTCGGCGAACGGGCCGCTCATCTCCGTGCGCATCCGGAGAGAGCGCGTGTTCGGGCTCGATGAGCTCGAACGCTCGCGGATGGTGCTCGCCGAGCAGCGGTCGGTACTCGAGGCCCTCGTCGCGCAGAGGACCAGCTATCTCGTGAGCGGGGCGACCGGATCCGGGAAGACGACGTTTCTGAGTACGCTGCTCGGCCTCTCCGCTCCCTCCGAACGGCTCGTCCTCGTCGAGGATGCCGCGGAGCTGAATCCGGAGCACGGCCACGTTGTGGGCCTCGAGGTCCGGCACGGAAACGTCGAGGGAACCGGCGGCGTCGACCTCGCCGAGCTCGTGCGGCAGGCCCTCCGCATGCGGCCGGACCGCCTCATCGTCGGCGAATGCCGAGGAGCGGAGGTGCGCGAGCTCCTCGCGGCCCTCAATACCGGGCACTCGGGCGCCGGCACGATCCACGCGAACTCAGCGGAGTCGGTCGCGGCACGGCTCGCCGCGCTGGGTGCCCTCGCGGGGCTCTCGCCCGAGGCGTTGGCCCTTCAGTCCGCGCATGCCCTAGGCGTTGTGCTGCACCTCGAACGGACGCGATCCGGCCGGCGGTTGGTGACGATCGCTGCCGCCGTCGAGCGCGGCGGCCGATTGCACATCGAGCCTGCCCTCGTGCGAGATGGCGAGACGGACCGGCTTGATCGTGGCCCCGGGTGGCCCGTGCTCGCGGGGAGGCTTGCAGGCGCATGGGGGGAGGATCGGCCATGATCGGCGCCGCCGCCGTCTTCAGCCTGCTCTGGGCCGGGGTCCTTCTCCTGGCCCCACGGCGCAGGGAAGGCTGGGTCCGCGAGTCACTCGGCCGGAGTGCCGCGGCTCCCCGGGGCCTTCTTCGATTCCTGCCGAGGGAGAGGATGGCGGCTCGTGAGTCCTCGGCCGGGCTCCACGAGGCCTCGCTCATGGTGGCCCAGCTTGCTGCGCTCTTGCGTGCAGGACGGACGCCCGAGCAGCTGTGGAGCCAGGCCGCGACGAGCGCCCCTCCCTTCTTCGCCGCCGTCCTCGGGGCAGCCGCGCGCGCGGCATCGCTCGGTGCGCCGGTCTCCCCGGCGATCCGGGACTCGGCGACGGCTGGCGATGCGCCACGGAGTCGCGGCGGCATTGCCCACGATCGTGTTGTCCTTTGGCTTGAGGTGGCTGCGTGCATCGAAGCGGCGGAAGATTCGGGCTGTCCGCTCGCGGGGGTTTTCGACAGGCTTTCGGCCCAGCTTGAGGCCGACGCGGACGCGGCCGCGGCGCGGTCGACCGCCCTCGCGGGCCCCAAGGCCACGACGCAGATCTTGAGCGTTCTTCCCGTGATCGGCCTCGTCCTCGGGACGCTCATCGGGGCCGATCCGCTCAAGATCCTGCTCGGAACGCCCCTCGGACTCGCGTGCCTCGCTGCGGGCGCGGTGCTCACCGTCCTCGGGCGGTCGTGGTCGTCTCGGCTTGTGGCAGCAGCGGCGGTGGCCCGGTGACTCTATTGGGGGCTCTTGCTGCTGGCGCTGCGGTCTTCTCCGCGTGGTGGCTTGCGTGGGGATCGCCGAGGAGGACGTTTCCGGACGCGGGATCGGCCGTTTGGCGGAGGACAGGCCCTCTGTCCCGCGGGCGGCAGGGGACGCGGGGCGGCGCGGCTTCTGATGGTGTCCTCGGTGCCATAGAGCTCCGTGCTGCCGGGCGTCGTGGTGCTGCCGATTCGCGCGCCGGGGCCCTGCGCGCCGCGCTCGTGCTCGAACTCGTGGCCGCCATGCTCGATGCCGGATTGTCCGTGCAGCGGGCCTTGGGGATTGCCGCTCGCGTGTCGGGGTGCGGCGAGGGCCCTGTGGGCCGAGCTGCCGCTGCCCTCGACCTCGGAGTGCCATGGGAACAGGCATGGCCCCGCGAGGGGCTCGACGATGACGCGTCTGAGATCCAGGCCTCCCTTCAGTTCGCAGCGGCGACGGGGGCGCCCTCGGCTCAGCTCATCTCCGCCCGGGCTCGGCTGCTCCGGCGTGCACGCCACCGTGAACTCGAGCGGAGGGCCGCGGCCCTCGGGGTGAGGCTCGTCGTTCCGCTCGGCGCCTGTTCGCTGCCCGCCTTCCTGTGCCTCGGCGTTGTGCCCGTGCTCATCTCGATGATGCCTGGATGAGGCGACGCCGATGCCCTCACACGCGATGCGCGCACCACACGCTTCCGCCGGAACCCGGCGGGGACGGCACCGGAACGACCGGTACCGGACAACGAAGGGGGAAACATGACAGCACCGACAAGATTGGCACCGACCAGAACGGCACCGACCAGAACGGCACCGACTAGGACCTTGGGCCGGTCCGAGGACGCCGCGACGGAAGGGATGCCGGGCCAGCATCCACGTGGCCAGGATCCAGCTCTCGCTGGAGGGCTTGGGTCTCTGGCAGCGGAAGGCTCACTGTTCACGGACGTCGTCGAGCTCTATCCGGGAGCGTGCTCGGCGCCCGCGGTGCGGCAGCCTGGAGAGCTCGTGCGGCCTTCTCCCGGCGACGACGACCTAGAGGACGGCTTCGAGGGCAGCCATGTTCGTATGCCACGACCTCGCGGAGCCCGCGGCGCTCGAAGGGTTCTCCAGGGCCAGCTTGGGATGGCGACGGCCGAATACGCGATCGCGACGCTAGCGGCCGTGGCCTTCGCGGGGCTGCTCGTCGTCATCATGCGCAGCGACGAGGTGCGCGGGTTCCTCATGAACATCGTCCGCTCGGCGCTGGCCATTCCGTGATGCGGCCTGCGGCCGGCCTGCACCGCTTCGGCCATGGCAGGGTGCAGCCCGGCCGCCTCCGGCGCCTCAGGCCGACGTTGCGTTGCGGGTCCTCGGCGGCATCGGCCGAGGCGCGCGGGGCCGTGACGGCCGAGTTCGCCGTGGGCATTCCGGCGGTGATCGTCCTCCTGGGGGTACTACTCACCGTGGTGGCCGCAGGGGTCACCCAGCTTCGTGCCGAGGAAGCGGTGCGCGCGGCCGCGCGCGAGCTCGCGCGGGGTGAACCACCGGACGTGGTAGCGGCCACGGCCAGGCGCGTGGCGGGCGACGACGCGGCGCCTGACGTGGCGGCCGAGGGCGGCTCGGTGGTGGTCCGTATTCGGCTTCCCGTTCCCGGTCCGCTGGCGATGGCGGCCGGAATCGTCGCCGAGGCGCGCGCGGCCCTTCCCCTCGAGGCGGGTCGGTGAGTCGGCGCGATCGCGAGCGAGGGGCCGGGACAATCCTCGCGCTCGGCCTCGTGCTCGTCGTGCTCGTCGTGTGCGGCGCTGCTGTCCTCGTGTCTCAAGGGCTGGCGGCGGCGGCGAGGTCCGCGCGCGTCGCGGACCTCGCCGCGCTTGCGGCCGCCGATGCCGAGAGGGGCCTCGTGCCGGGCGGCACGTGTCCGAGAGCCATCGCGGTTGCGCGGCTCAACGGGGCCGCACTCGTTTCGTGCGAGGTCGAAAGCCCGGGCAGGATCGTCCGCGTCATCGTGACGATTCCCGCTCCCGCGGGTCTGGGCGTCGCCGAGGGCCGCGCCCGAGCGGGGAGCCCGCCGTGAGACGGCCCTCGATAGGTCGGGCACGTTCATTCGCGCTGCTTATGGCGCGTTCTCATGTCGCTTTCGGGCGGTGCGCCGCGGATCGCGTGCAGGGGCGGAGCCTTGGCACGTTCTCGGCTCACCAGGGAGCCGGGCCAGCCTTGGCCCGAGCCCTGTCGGCTTCCTGGAGCAGCGCCCCGAGCAGCCTGATCGCGGACGCCTTGTCGAGCGGGTTGTTCTTGTTGCCGCACTTTGGGCTCTGGACGCACGACGGGCAGCCCGAAGGGCACTCGCACGCCTCGATCGCATCCTTCGTGGCCGAGAGCCACTCGCGCGCCCGCTCGAAGCCCCGCTCGGCGAAGCCCGCGCCGCCGGGGTGGCCGTCGTACACGAAGATCGTCGGCTCCTCGGTGTCCGCGTGGAGTGCGGTGGAGACGCCGCCGATGTCCCACCGGTCGCTCGATGCGACAAGCGGCAGCAGTCCGATGGCCGCGTGCTCGGCCGCGTGCAACGCACCGGGGAACTGTGCCTCGATGAGTCCGGCCGCAAAGAGGCTCCGCGCGTCCATCGTGAACCACACGGCCTTGGTGAAGAGATCACGTGCGCCGAGTTCGAGGGGCTCCTCGCCGAGCACTTCGTTCGAGACGAGCGCCTTGCGCTGGAAGGAGACCACTTGCGTCGTGACTTTGACCTCGCCGAAATGCACGGCCACGGGCCCCCACGCCTCCGCGCGCTGCTCGGAGAGGACCTCGATCTGGGTGATGTCGCGCGCCGTCGTGTAGTAGTCGGGATTCACGCGGCGCACCGCAACGTAATGCTCCGCCTCGTTGAGCTCCTCGACGAGATAGCTCGCGCCCTGATGCACGTAGATCGCACCCTCGTGCGCTTGATAGTGCGTCTGAGGGGAATCCATCGACCCGAGCACCTGGCCTGTCTCGGACTCGATGATCTGGACGGGGCCTCCGCCGTCGGACCTCAGGCTCACCATCCCGGCCGCGCTTTCGGGATGCGTCCAGTACCAGCCGGAGGGGCGCCGGCGCAGGAGCCCTTGGCGCTCGAGCTGGCCGAGGATTCCCTCGGCGGCGGGGCCGAAGAGCTTGAGGTCGTCAGGGACAATCGGCTTCTCTGCCGCCGCGGCGCACAGATGAGGGCCGAGGACGTACGGATTCGAGGGGTCGAACACCGTCGCCTCGACCGGGACGTCGAAGATCGCCTCCGGGTGGTTGACGAGGTACGTGTCGAGCGGGTCGTCGCTCGCGACGAACGCGGCGAGGGCGTCCTGGCCCGCGCGCCCGGCCCGCCCGATCTGCTGGAAGAGCGACGCACGGGTCCCCGGCCACCCGGCGACGAGAACGGCATCGAGGCCGGAGACGTCGATCCCGAGCTCGAGGGCGGACGTGCTCGCGACGCCGAGCAGTTCCCCGGTTCGGAGCCGACGCTCGAGCTCACGCCGCTCCTCGGGGAGATAGCCCGAGCGATAGGCCGCGACGCGTCCCACGAGGCTCGGATCCACTTCGTCGAGATGCCGTTGGGCGATCGAGGAGATGGCCTCCGCGCCCCGGCGGGACTTGATGAACGCGATCGTGCGCACGTGCGCGGAGACGAGGTTCGCGAGCAGGTCCGATGCCTCGGCGACTGCGCTCCGCCGCTGCGGCGCCCCGTTCTCGCCCTTCGCCTCGGTCAGGGCTGGCTCCCAGAAGGCGATCTCGGTGGCACCGTGCGGCGATCCGTCGTCTGTGACGGCGACGACGGGCGCGCCGATAAGCCGCGACACGGACGTCTCGGGCTCGGCCGTCGTCGCCGACGCTGCGATGAAGACAGGCTCGGAGCCGTAATACGCGCACACGCGCCGCAGTCGCCGCAGGAGATTCGCCACGTGCGAGCCGAACACGCCGCGATAGCTGTGCGCCTCGTCGATCACGACGTAGCGCAGACGCCGGAAGAACGTGGCCCACCACGTGTGATTCGGGAGGATCCCGAAATGCAGCATGTCCGGGTTGGCGAGGATCACGTTCGCATGGTCGCGGATCCAGCGCCGTGCCGCCTGGTCGGTGTCGCCGTCGTATGTCTCGGCGCGCACGGTCCGCAGCCCCAAGGCGCGGATGGCCGAGAGCTGGTCCGCGGCGAGGGCCTTGGTGGGGGAGAGATAGAGGGTGACGGCGCCGTCGTCGTGGATTCGTCCGGGCTCGGCGAGGACTCTGAGCTCGGCTCGATGCACGGCGTCGAGCGCGGGAAGCTGGTAGGCGAGCGACTTCCCGGACGCAGTCCCGGTGGCGACGACGACGTGCGCCCCTCCGTGCGCCAGCGTGGCCGCCTGGGCCTGATGCGTGTAGGGCCGCGTGACGCCGAGCCTGCCGTACGCGGCGACAAGGTCCGGATGGACCCATGCGGGCCACGGTGCCGTCCTGGCCTCCCGAGCGGGGATCTGCCGGACGTGGCGGAGCTGCTCCGGCTGAGGGCTGCGCCCCAGGAGCGGAAGGAGGGAATCGTGCTGCGCCACCCCAGCATTCTGCCAGTCCGGGCTCTCGGACGGCGCGACCGCACCCGCGCTCGTCTGCCCCTCGCGCAGCGCGAGGGGACCCGACAGGGGATCAGTCGTTGAGCGAGGGGCCGTCCGGGTTGGTGGGGTTCTTGAGCATGAGGACTCCCGAGACGTCGCCCCAGCCGAGGTGGTGGTACAGGTGCTGCCCGTCGATCGAGGCGATGAGGAGCCCCTGGTCGGCGCCGTGCTCGCTCACGGCCGCCGTGAGCGCCCGCATGACGAACGAGCCCAGGCCTCGGCGCCGGAAATCCGGCTCGGTCACAATCCGGTCGAACACCGCGAAGCCGTCCGCTACGGCGACGTGCCCGCTCGCGGCGAGGTCGCCGTCGTGCGTGACGACCGTGACGGTCGCAGCGCGCTCTTCGATGTCGGTCTTGAGCTTGAGCTCGTCGTCGTTGAGCCACGGCTCCTCGACGTCCTTGCCCTCGAAGTCCATGACCATGAGCTCCTGGTCGGCCCCGAGCACGGCAAGCCCGTGCTGGTCGGCCAGCGTCCGGTAGCGCAAGTGGTCATCCGTGAGGATGGTCAGAATGCGGTCGCGGCTCGCGGCCGTGAACTCGGCGAGCCGTGCGAAATCGTCGTCCGTCGGGTCGGTTGCAAAGGCGACCCAGTCGCCGCTGCGGTCGAGCAGCTGGGCTGCGGGGAAGCCGCCGATCGTCTGGGTCGGATAGTGACGCGATGAGGCCCAGCCCTCCACCCAAATGGCCAAAAGTTCTTTGAGCTCTGCCTCTGCCATAGCCATGACCATACCGGTACGCGGGGTTTCTGATAACCCTTGTGACTCAACTGTCACCGCCCGGCAACCCGCCCGCCATTCCGGGGCATGACGGCCTTGGCGATACCCTTGAATCCGTGGCTCTGCACCGAATCGTCCTCTTCTATTGCTTCACTCCGCTGGCCGATCCGGAGGCCGTCCGGCTGTGGCAGCGCACCCTGTGCGAGGGCCTCGGACTGCGTGGCCGCATCATCGTCTCGGCGCACGGCATCAACGCGACGGTGGGCGGCGAGCTCGATGCCGTCAAGCGCTACGTGCGGGTGACCAGGGAATATCCGGGCTTCCGCGGGATCGACGTCAAATGGTCCGAGGGCAGTGCCGACGACTTCCCTCGGCTGAGCGTCAAGGTGCGCCCCGAACTCGTGTCGTTCGGCGCGCCCGAGGAGCTCAGCGTCGGCAACGGCGGAGTTGTGGGCGGTGGCGCGCGGTTGAGCCCCGAGGAGCTCCACGAGCTCGTCGATGCGAAGCGGGCCGCGGGCACTGACGTCGTGTTCTTCGACGGGCGCAACGCCTTCGAAGCCAAGATCGGCCGATTCAAGGGAGCGGTTGTCCCGGATGTCGAGACGACGAGGGATTTCATGCGCGAGCTCGACTCGGGCGCGTACGACGGGCTCAAGGACAAGCCCGTCGTGACGTACTGCACGGGCGGCGTACGCTGCGAGGTGCTCACGGCGCTCATGCGCCGCCGAGGGTTCCAAGAGGTCTACCAGCTCGACGGCGGCATCGTGCGCTACGGCGAGGCGTTCGGGGACGCGGGCCTGTGGGAGGGCTCGCTCTACGTCTTCGACCGCCGCATGCACCTTGAGTTCAGCGACGAGTCCTCGACCATCGGCTCGTGCGCACGCTGTGATGGCCCGACGAGCGATTTCCACAATTGCGCGAACCCCGCATGCCGGCAGCTCACCCTGTTCTGCGAGGCCTGCGCCGGCGGCGGCGAGCTGCGCTGCCCGGGCGGTTGCGACGTCGACGGCGAGACTGAGTCAGCGGCACCGGACCGGGCCGTCGTCATTTCATGACGATGCGGAAGGCGTAGGCCGCGGGTGCGGTTCCGGCGGGAGCCGAGCGCACCTCGGCGACGGATTCCTTCTCGATGACGATCGTGCGCACCCACAGGCGTCCGCACGTGTAGTCCGAATCGATGAGCGCTGTGCCGGCCACCGAGAGGGTGAGGCGCGCGGCGTCCGCGCCGCGGCAGGCGTATTCGACGACGAGCGTCCCGATCGGCACCGCCGCGGTTGCGAGGACTGGCTGGTCGGAGAGCGCGAGGCCATAGCCGAACGCGAGAGAGATGCCGCTTGCGTCCGGAACAGTTGCCTCCGCCCACGAGGCGAGCATGTCCGGCGTCCAGCTCTCGGGCGGGGCCTCCGTCACACCGGACGACGGCGGAAGCGGGTCGCGCTGGCGTGGGAACCGCAGGCTCGGGGCGGGCGAGGTCGACGGCGTGGAACGGCTTCCGAGCGGAGGCAGGCCATCGCCGTAGGAATACGCGCATCCCGCGAGGGAGCCAACAGAGAGCACGGCGGCGAGGACGGCACCGAGAAGACGGGCCGAGCGATGCATGGCTCACCTCCTCGCGCTGTCCTTTCGAGCATGCGCCCCGATGCGGGCTCGCGCCAGATCCGGCGATGGGCGCCCGGGTCGGGGGTCATGAGCCCTTCTACGAGCAACTCGGCGATAAGCCCAATGGCGAGGACGTCGCTGCTCGGGGTCGGTGATCCCCGCAAGTCGAGTACTCCCATAGACCCAGCCTGCGTCGGCCCAGTCCTGCGCGCCGAGATCGCCGCGGAGGTCCCGGCCGCCCAGGAGAAGGCCGCGACGGTCATCGCCGCCCTCCTCGAGGGCCTCGAGGGCGACGGCGACTACGTCACCAACCTCAGGACGCTCCTGCGCGGCCGGTACGTGGAGGACCGCCATATGGGCTACGTCGTATCCGCCGTGTCGGCTTACGAGCGCATGGTCGGGGACCGCGTCCACCAGGAGACGGCAGCGCCCATGCGGACATTCAAGCATTCGGGTGATCCGCAGTGGGCGGCGTTCGCGGGCTTCCGTGTCGGTGTCTCGCGATAGCGTGTCACCCAGCACCGATACCCATCGCTCAGGAGGATTGCCCGTGGGCTCCGAGACCGCCGTCGACGTTCCGAGTTCGAGCGAGCTCCCACTCCTTCGCCGCCTCGCTGCGGACCTCGCGGCGGTCGGCTACACCGTCGACAACGTGGCAGAACTCCTCGGGCCCGCCGCTCACGCGGCCCTGTCGCGCGACCAGATTGTTCCGGCCCTCGTCGCGACCGAGCGGGCCATGCGGCTGACCGCCGAGGCGGGAGCCCCGCGCGAGGTGGCGGCCTCGGGGGGCGTACACGAGGCCGACGACGACGATGGTGCGGTGCGGCGCGCGGCGCTCGCCGCCGTCGTGCGCCTCTTCCTTCTGGGGCGGGACGTGCCCGAGTCCGCCGTTGCCGCGGCCCTTCCAGCGATCGGACCGTCGGGTCTCGCGGAGCTCGGGCTCGCCGAAGCGGTCCCGGGGTGCCCGGGCTCGGAGCCCGCCCCGCTTCGCGCCCTGGTAGACCTCCGGCCGTACGAATGGATCGATGCGGAAGGGGCGGAGATGGACCGGGGAGAGGTGCGAATGTGGGTCGCCTCCGATCTCGCGGCCCATCAGCGCCCCGGCATCCTGCGCAAGGACCACGTTCTCGGCATCGGGCATGCGTCGACGACGCTCGTCCAGTCGACCGCGCGGCGCCGGGTTGGGACCGCCCTCGACCTCGGCACCGGGTGCGGGATCCAGACGTTCCACCTGCTCCGCCACGCGGACCGCGTCGTCGCAACCGACGTCTCGGAGCGCGCGCTCGGGTTCACGCGCTTCAATCTCCTGCTCAACGCCGCGCAGCTCGGGCTCGACCCGGAGCATCCGGGCGAGCGCGTGGACCTCCGCCTGGGATCGCTTTTCGAACCGGTCGCGGGGGAGCGCTTCGACTTCGTCGTGTCGAATCCGCCCTTCGTCATCACGCCACGCGAAGAGGGCGAGACCGCCGAGGATCAATTCACCTACCGCGACGGCGGTCTGCCCGGGGACCAGCTCGTCGCGGGACTCGTCGCGAGTCTCGGCGACGTGCTGGCCGAGGGCGGTACGGCGCAGCTCCTCGGCAACTGGGAGGTTCGCGCGGGCGAGGAATGGCATGAGCGGGTGCGTTCGTGGGTGCCGACGGGCCTTGACGCGTGGGTCCTCCAGCGCGAGCTCGTGAGCCCTGAGCAGTATGCGGAGACCTGGCTTCGGGACGCGTCCGAGCAGCGCGACCCCGACGCGTATGCGACCTCGTACGCGGCCTATCTCGACGATTTCGCGTCGCGCGGGACGGAGGGCATCGGGTTCGGCATGATGTGGTTCCGCCGGCCGGCGCCCGGGCAGGCCCGGCTCGATCGATTCGAGAGCCTCACCCACCCGATCGAACAGCCGATCGGCCCGCATTGGCAGGCCGCGGTCGAACGCGCCGACTGGCTTGGCTCGATTGGCCCGTCCGGGTTCGCACAGGTGCATCTCGTCGTCGCCGACGACGTGACGGAGGAACGCCATCAGCGCCCCGGCGCCGAGCATCCGGGCGTGATCCTCGTCCGGCAGGGAGCGGGATTCCGCCGCACCGCGCTCTTGAGCACCGAGCAGGCCGGATTCATCTCGGCGTGCGACGGCGAGCTCGCAGCCGGGCAGATCGCGG
Organism: Sinomonas terricola; assembly: GCF_034931225.1. Taxonomy (NCBI): domain Bacteria; kingdom Bacillati; phylum Actinomycetota; class Actinomycetes; order Micrococcales; family Micrococcaceae; genus Sinomonas; species Sinomonas terricola. The sequence continues at coordinate 720,708 of NZ_JAYGGQ010000001.1, read as the reverse complement.
CGGCCCTGGGCGCCCTTCTGGGCCGCGACGACGAGGGGTTCGCGCAGCATTTGCTGGAAGAGATCCGGGAATTGACGGAGGACGGGTTCCTTATGAAGGCATAGTTTGACATCCTTGGAGAGATGTGGCGTAAATAACAGCCCCACCCCACAACGTAAGAAGCACATGACCGACAAGAAGCGCAGTCCCCGCACCGAGAACCCCGTGCGGATCACGGACCCCAAGGCCATTCGGGCGCTCGCCCACGGTGCCCGGCTCGCTGCGATCAACGAGCTGTATTCGAGCCAGAAGAGCTGGACGGCCACGGAGCTCGCAGCTTTCACTGGCCTGACGCCGAGCGCCATGAGCTATCACCTGCGCGCGCTCAAGAAGTGGGGCATCGTCGTGGACGCGCCCAATGACGGGGACGGCCGTGAGCGGCGCTGGAAGGCCGCCGGCACCGATCTCAATCTCGACACCGCGACGACTGGCCAGACGCCGGGACTCGCGATCGTCGACATGGAGCTCGATTCGCTCCGCAAGCGCATCGCAAGCCATGCCAAGCACCGCGATGCGGCTCGCCGTCGCGGCGAGCCGGACGAGTCTCCCGTCATGATGGTCTCGGGCAATGTGCTCAAGCTCACACTCGATCAGCGGGCAGAGTTCAAGCGCCGCATGTCCGACCTTCTCGACGAGTTCGACCAGGCCTCGGCCGAGGCCGCGGAGAGCGCCGAGGGCGCCGAGGGCGCCGCGCCCGAGACCGAGCGCATGTACGTCCTGTGGTCCATGCTGCCCGAGGTCCGCGAGGTCGCACACGAGGGCCGCAAGCCCGCCTCCCGCCCGGCCCCGGCGAAGACCGCCGCGGCGGCCAGGAGCTACCCCGCGTCCACCAACGGGACCACGAGCGCCGCCCCCGAGCACGCGGACGACGGCGACGAAGGCGCGCTCGAGTCGACGGCGTGAGAGCCGGGTCTCCGCAGGGGTTGTCCACATAGCCCCGGCGGCACTTGCACTTCCAGAGCCGTCGTATGGTGAACTAAGGACTTGCGCGGCGGACGCGAACCGTCCGCCCTCCGTCGGCTCGCCATGCCGACGGTCCCGCACCCGTTGCTGTCCTCAAGGAGAAGAGTGGCCACGAAGGCTAAATCCGGCAAGAAGCTCGTGATCGTGGAGTCGCCGGCCAAGAGCAAGACGATCGCCCAGTACCTGGGCGATGGCTTCGAGGTCGACGCGTCCATGGGCCACATCCGAGACCTGCCGCAGCCGTCGGACCTTCCTGCCGAGCTCAAGAAGACCTCGCTCGGCAAGTTCGCCGTCGACATCGAGCACAACTTCGAGCCGTATTACGTCGTCTCCCCGGACAAGAGGAAGAAGGTCGCCGAGCTCAAGGCCAAGCTCAAGGACGCCGACGAGCTCTACCTCGCGACCGACGGTGACCGCGAGGGCGAGGCCATCGCGTGGCACCTGCTCGAGGTGCTCAAGCCCAAGGTCCCCGTGCACCGCCTCACGTTCCCCGAGATCACGAAGGAAGCGATCCAGCGGGCCATGGCGGAACTCCGCAACATCGACGAATCGCTCGTCGACGCGCAGGAGACCCGCCGCGTCCTCGACCGCCTCTACGGCTACGAGATCTCCCCGGTCCTGTGGCGCAAGGTCGCGGGCGGCCTCTCCGCGGGCCGCGTCCAGTCGGTCGCGACCCGCCTCGTCGTCGAGCGCGAGCGCGAGCGCATGGCGTTCCGGGCGGCCGACTACTGGGACCTCGTGGCGACGTTTGTGCCGGAGGCACAGGGAACAGCGCAGGGAGCGGCCGACGGCGGCGCGCGCCAGAGCTTCCAGGCCCGCCTTGCTGCCGTGGACGGCCAGAAGGTCGCGTCCGGCCGTGATTTCGACGACCGCGGCCGGCTCACGGCCAAGAACGCCGTCCTGCTCGACGAGGCCGCGGCGCGCGCGCTCGCAGCGGGTCTCGAGGCCGCGCAGTTTGCGGTCCGCTCGGTCGAGGAGAAGCCCTACACGCGGCGCCCCGCGGCGCCGTTCACCACGTCGACGCTCCAGCAGGAGGCGGCACGAAAGCTCCGGTTCTCGGCACGCGTCACGATGCAGGTGGCACAGCGCCTCTACGAGAACGGCTACATCACGTATATGCGTACGGACTCGACGGCGCTGAGCGATCAGGCCGTGAGCGCGGCGCGCCGCCAGGCCTCGGAGCTGTACGGTCCCGAGTTCGTGCCGGCGCGGCCGCGTGTGTACGCGTCGAAGGCCAAGAACGCGCAGGAGGCCCACGAAGCCATCCGACCCGCCGGCGACTCGTTCCGCACGCCCGCCCAGGTCTCGACCCAGCTCCGGGGTGACGAGTTCCGCCTCTACGAGCTCATCTGGAAGCGCACGGTGGCGTCCCAGATGGAGGACGCGAAGGGCTCGACGGCCACGGTTCGCCTCGGCGCCGTAGCGATCGGCGGCGAGGCGGACGGCCAGGATGCCGAGTTCACGGCGTCGGGAACGGTCATCACGTTCCGCGGCTTCCTCGCCGCGTACGAGGAGGGCCGCGACGAGGTCCGCGAAGACACCGAGAACGGCGCTGGCGGGAAGGGAAGCGCGGGCGACGACGGCGGGCGCCTTCCAAGCCTCGCGACAGGCCAGGGCCTCGAGGTCCGCGAACTCGCCCCGAACGGGCACCAGACGTCTCCGCCGCCGCGGTTCACCGAGGCGTCGCTCGTCAAGACGCTCGAGGAGCGGGGCATTGGCCGCCCGTCGACGTACGCCGCGACGATCTCGACGATCATGGACCGCGGCTACGTCCGCTCGCGCGGAAACGCCCTCGTGCCAAGCTGGATCGCGTTCTCCGTGGTCCGCCTCCTCGAGGAGTACTTCCACGACTATGTGGACTACGACTTCACGGCGGAGATGGAGGAGGACCTCGACCGCATCGCGGCCGGCGAGCAGCCCGGTTCGGCATGGCTGAGCGAGTTCTACTTCGGCGTCGAGGGGAAGCCGGGCCTGACCACGATCGTCAACGGCCTCGGCGAGATCGATGCGCGAGAGGTCAATTCGGTCGAGATCGCGCCGGGCATCGTGCTGCGCGTGGGCAAGTACGGCCCGTACCTCGAGAAGCCGCTCCCGCCGGGAGCTCCCGAGGGCACGGCGCCAGAGCGTGCGAACGTCCCCGAGGATCTCGCCCCGGACGAGCTCACGGCGGACAAGGCGCGTGAGCTCATGGAGAGCGCGGGGCCCGAGGAGCGCGCGCTCGGTACGGACCCTCTCACGGGCCACGCCGTGGTCGCGAAGAACGGCAGGTATGGCGCCTACGTCACGGAGGTCATCGCCGAGCCGACGCCCGAACAGCTCGCGGCCCAGCCTGTCGAGTACTACAAGAACGGCAAGCCCAAGCCGCCCAAGAAGCCCGTCAAGGTCAAGCCGCGCACGGCGTCGCTCTTCAAGTCCATGTCGATCGACACGGTCACGCTCGACGACGCCCTCAAGCTCATGAGCCTCCCGAGGGCGCTCGGCAAGGACGATGAAGGCAACGTCATCACGGTGCAGAACGGCCGCTTCGGTCCCTACCTCAAGAAGGGCACCGACTCCCGGTCCATCGGGAGCGAGGAAGAGATCTTCACGATCACCCTCGAGGATGCACTCAAGATCTACGCGCAGCCCAAGACCCGCGGCGGCCGCACCGCGGCCGCGCCCCTCGCAGAGTTCGGCGACGACCCCGAATCGGGCAAGCCGATTGTCGTGAAAGAAGGGCGCTTCGGCCCGTACATCACCGATGGCGTCACGAACATCACGGTTCCGCGCGCCACGCCGATCGAGGAGCTCACGCGCGAACGCGCGGTCGAGCTGCTCGCCGAGAAGCGGGCGAAGGGCCCGGTCAAGCCGGCCCGCCGCGCGTCGAACGGCGGCAGCCGGACGAAGGCGGGAGCAAAATGACCGAGAACGTGACGCCTGGGCTCGGCGAGGGCGCAGGCGGGCCGAACGCGGGAGGCGCGGCGCCGTCGTCGTCCGCTCCGCACCTCGACGCGAAGCCGCTCAACGCGCTCGAGCAGGCGCTCGACGTGGCCACCGCGTCAGGCACCGAGGACGATGGCCAGAAGTCGGTCCTCGCGTTCCTCAACAGCCTCGTGCCTGCTCGTCCCCGAGCCGGTGCCGGGAGAGACCGAATTCGTCGAACCGCTCGTGCTCACGAACGCCGACGGCAAGCCCCTTGTCGCGGCCTTCACGGACCGGGCCCGGATCCGGCCAGACTTCCTCGATCACGCCCCGACGGTCGTGACGACCCAAGGCGCGGTGCTCCTGCAGAACCTGGGCGCGGAGCTTGGCCTCGTGCTCAACCCCGGCGCAGCCTTCGGATTCGAGCTGAGCGCCGAGCACGTCGCGGCGGTCCTGAAGGATTTCCGGCCGGCCACTCCGGAAGAAATGAATGGGAGCGGGGGACAATCGGTGGGGGCCAGCGGGGAATAATGGGCTCATGCGTCTAGGCGTCCTCGACATCGGCTCGAACACCGTGCACCTGTTGTTGGTGGACGCCCATCCCGGCGCACAGCCGGTCGCCTTCGCCTCGCACAAGCGGCCGCTCTCGCTCGTCAAGCACCTTGACGAGGACGGGAGCATCAGCGAGACGGGCCAGCGAGAGCTCATCGACTTCGTGCTCGAGGCGTGGGACTTCGCGGGCCGCCACGACGCGGAGGATCTCCTCGCGTTCTGCACATCGGCGATCCGCGAGGCGACGAACGGCGAGTCGGTCATCGAGCGCATTCACCGCGAAGCCAACGTGACGCTCCAGGAGCTCACGGGCCGCGAGGAAGCCGCCATGACGTTCTTCGCGGTGCGCCGCTGGTACGGGTGGGGCCGTGAGCGGATCCTCTCCCTCGACATCGGCGGCGGCTCGTTCGAAATGGCCATGGGCAACGACTCTCTCCCGGACATCGCGGAATCCGTGCCGCTCGGCGCGCAGCGGCTCACGCGCGACTGGCTCCCCGAGGATCCGCCGAGCGCCAAGAGCATCAAGGAGCTGCGCCGGTACATCCGCTCGACGCTCAAGCCGGTGGTACGGAGCTTCGAGAACCTCGGCAGGCCCACGCTCGTGACCGGCACGTCGAAGACCTTCCGCTCGCTCGCGCGCATCGCGGGCGCCGCACCGAGCGGCGCCGGACCGTACGTGCGGCGCGTGCTGCAGCGAACGGATCTGGGGCTGTGGGCCCAGCGCATCTCGGCGATGTCCGCGGCAGACCGCATTCATCTGCCGGGGGTCTCCGACGCGCGGGCCCTCCAGCTGCTCGCGGGAGCGCTCGTCTCGGAGGCGGCGATGGAGCTCTTCGAGGTCGAGGAGCTCGAGATCTGCCCGTGGGCACTCCGCGAGGGCCTCATCCTGCGCCGCCTCGACCAGCTCGTCTTCGACGGGCCCCTCGCGCCGCCGGATCACATCAAGCCGATCGAGAGTGAGCGACGACGGATCGTGGCGCAGCACCCGGTGGGGAGCGCGCGATGATCGACGGCGTCGTGCCCGAGTGGCGGAAATCGGATTCGGTGCCGGACGTGCCGATCGGCCTGTCGAGTGCCTCCGTCTACCCGCTCAGCGTGCATGACGCCTTTGCCTGCGCGGCCGATCTCGGCTACGACGGGGTCGAGGTCATGGTGACCAACAACTCGGCGAGCCAGGATCCCCACGCACTCATCCAGCTCTCCGAGCGCTACGACCAGCCGATCGTCTCGATCCACGCTCCAACCCTCCTGCTCACGCAGCAGGTGTGGGGCGGCGCGTGGAGCAAGGTCCGGCGTTCGTGCGAGATGGCCCGTGCCGTGGGGTCCGACACGGTGGTCGTGCACCCGCCGTTCCGGTGGCAGAGCGGCTACGCCGAGGGCTTCCCGATCGGCATCCGGGACCTCGCCGACGAGTACGAGGTGCACATCGCGGTCGAGAACATGTACCCGTGGCGCGTGCGCGGCCGCGAGACGCGAGCGTATCTTCCGCACTGGGACCCGGTAGGGCAGGACTACCGCGACGTCACGTGGGACTTCTCCCATGCCGCGACCGCGCGCGAAGACAGCCTCGAATCCCTCAAGGCGCTCGGCGATTCGCTGCGCCACATCCACCTCACGGACGGCTCGGGGGGGTCGTTCCGCGACGAGCATCTGCTCCCGGGGCAGGGCACCCAGCGCGTGGCCGAGTGCCTCCAGTTCCTCGCGGATTCGGCGTTCGACGGCGTCGTCGTCGCCGAGGTGAGCACACGCAAGGCCAAGGCTGCGGGGGAGCGCGAGCAGATGCTCGCCGAGGTGTTGGATTTCGCGCGCGAACACCTGGGGCATTTCGCGCGGCCCGGGCACACCTCCGCGACGGAGCAGCGCACGTCCTAGCGGAGGGGGCTTGCGGGTCAGACTCGCCGGTTAAAAGGAAACGCCGGACGAGTTTCGCAGGAAACATTGGGGGGGAGTTTCTTGCGCTCGTCCGGCGCCCGGACCCTTCCGACGAATCGGAGGAGTCCATCACTCGCACCTAATGAGTGACACGACTATACCCGTTCGTACCTGAACCGAAGCCGAAATCAAGCTGGAAAAAAGCTGGGAGTTCGTCCATGACGGCCGGTCGGCTTCGGACATGAGTAAGGCGCTGGCAGCAGCGGGGAAGATGGGGGACCAATATCCGCGGCTGCCAGCGCCGTGCGGCCACTTGGGGGAAGCGGCCGCTCCATCACTCGCACCCTGTGAGGTGATTGAAACACTAGGCCGCGTTCTTGGGAGTATCCCCAGCCCACGATGGGAAGAAGCTGGGAATGCGCGCGCAGGGTCGAGGCTGGCAGGATGGAGGCATGAGCTACAAGATCGCCTTCCTCGGCTGTGGGTCCATGAACGAGGCCATCTTGGCCGGACTCCTGGCGGCAGGGGTCCACAAGACCGACGTGATCGCGACCGTGAGGCGGGGCGAACGTGCCGACGAGCTCGCCAAGCGCTATGGCGTGACGGCCATGGCCACGGGTGAGGAATCGGACGCGAACCAGCAGGCGGTGCGCGGCGCGTCGCTCGTGATCATCGGGGTCAAGCCGATCGGGGTGACCGACCTCGCGGCGGAGATCGGCCCGGTGCTGCCGCACGGCGCCGTCGTCGTGAGCGTCGCCGCCGCCGTCTCAATCGAGCAGCTCGAGCGCGCGCTCCCCGCGGGCCAGCCCGTCATCCGCACGATGCCGAACACGCCCGCGCGGGTCGGCCGCGGAGTCGTCTCCGTGTCCGGCGGAACGAACGCGACCCGCGAGCAGATCGACCAGGTCAAGGAGCTGTTCGCCAACCTCGGGCTCGTCGTCGAGGTCCCCGAGGAGCAGGTCGACGCGGTGAGCGCGGTAAGCGGCTCGGGCCCCGCGTACGCGTTCTACCTCGCCGAGGCCATGGCCGACGCCGGCGCGAAGCTCGGGCTCGACCCGGAGCTTTCGCTCTTGCTGGCCCGCGAGACGGTCGTCGGCGCCGGATACATGCTCGCCGAGCCGGGCGCCGATCCCGCTGCTCTCCGCAAGGCTGTCACGAGCCCGAATGGGACGACCGAGCGCGCCATCGCGACGTTCGAGGAGCGCGGTCTTCCCGACATCATTGCCGACGGCGCCCGGGCGGCGGCAGAGCGCTCGAGGGCCATCACACGCGAGCTCGGCTGAGCCTCTCCGGGCCCCCGAGAATTCTTTCGCGCGTGCTGTCGATTTCAGTGCCCCTCGTTCGTCTTAGTGTCGTCTGATTGGCCAAGCAACGGCCACCACGAGGAGGAATCGATGAAGTACATTGCTTTGATCTACCAGGGCACCGCGCTTGAGCGGCAGTCCGAGCTCCCCGAGGAGGAGCTCAAGCAGGTCTACGCCGACTACCAGGGGATCAACCAGACACCCGGTGTCACCCCTGGGATCCCGATGGGGCTGCCGCAGAACGCGACCACCGTTCGGGTCGAAGACGGCAAGACCCTGACGACGGATGGCCCGTTCGTCGGCATGAAGGAGGCCGTCGGCGGCTGGTTCATCGTCGAGGCCGATGACCTCGACGCGGCCATTGAAGTGGCCGCCCGCGTCCCCGCGGCTCGTTATGGCGGCGCCGTCGAGATCCGTCCCTCGGAGGTCTATTGGTAACGAGCCTCGAGCGGGTCTTCCGCGAAGAGTGGGGGCGTGTCCTGGCTACCCTGATCGGACTCCTCGGCGACTTCGACCTCGCCGAGGAGTCCGCGCAGGAGGCCTTCGCCATCGCCGCTGAACGGTGGCCGCGCGACGGCGTCCCCGACAATCCGCGCGCCTGGCTCATGAGGACGGCACGGAACCGGGCGACGGACCGCATCCGCCGCTATCGCGTCCTCGCCGCGAAGACCAGCCTGCTCGCGGCCGAGGACCGTGCTGAGGCTCCCGTGAACACGTCGACATTTCCCGATGAGCGGCTTGAGCTCATCTTCACGTGCTGCCACCCTGCGCTCGCCGTCGAGGCGCAGGTCGCGTTGACCCTGCGGGCCGTCGTCGGCCTGACGACCGACGAGATTGCCCGTGCGTTCCTCGTCTCGGAACCCACGATGGCGCAGCGGATCGTGCGCGCCAAGCGGAAAATCAAGGCCGCGGGAATCGCGTTCCGTGTCCCGCCGCCGCATCTGCTCCGGGAACGCCTCAACGCGGTTCTCGCCGTCGTCTACCTCATCTTCAACGAGGGCTATACGTCCGGAGAAGGAGAACGCGACGGGCTCTCGGCCGAGGCCATCTGGCTCGGCCGGGCGCTTGCAGAACTCCTTCCCCGCGAGCCCGAAGTCCACGGGCTGCTCGCCATGATGCTCCTGCACGATTCCCGGCGCGACGCACGATTCCGCGATGGCGAGCTCGTGCTCCTCGATGCCCAAGACAGGTCGCGGTGGGACGGCGGTCAGATCGCGCAGGGACGCGCCGAACTCGACCTCGCTTTCGGCCTCGGGGGCCGAGGCCCGTACGTCGTCCAGGCGGCGATCGCCTCGCTCCATGCCGATGTTCCGTGCGATTGGGCGCAGATCGCGGCGCTTTACGCGGAACTCTCGCGGCTCACCGACTCGCCCGTCGTCGAGCTCAACCGCGCCATCGCAGTGGCCGAGACCGAGGGCCCCGAGGCCGGATTGCGCATCCTCGAGGGCCTCGAGCTCGACGGTTTCCGCTATTTCTTCTCGACGAGGGCAGAGCTCCTGCGGCGCCTAGGCCGCAATGACGAAGCACGCGCGGCCTTCCGCCGCGCGTGGGAACTCACCGAGGACGGCCCGGAGCGGCGCTTCCTCGAGGGTCGGCTCGCCGAGCTGGGTGCGGGCTGAATCAGAGGAGATCGCGTTCGACGGCGAAGAGCGTCGCCGCGGCGCGCGAGGACACCCCGATCTTGGCGTAGATGTGGCGAAGGTGATGGTCCGCCGTGCTGGGCGCGATGAAGAGCGCCGCGGCGACCTCCTTCTTCGTGGCGCCTCGGCAGATGAGGCGCAGCACGTCGACCTCTCGCTCCGTGAGCCCCGCCGGCCACTCGGGTCGCGGCCGCCCCGACCGGCCGACGGCAGCGGCCAGCACCGCATCCACGGCGTCTGCGTCGAGCTTGCGGGGCGCGAGACGGGCGAGCGCGTCGGCCGCGGCGGCGGGCGTCGGGGCCTGGTCCTCGGGTGTTCCGGCCAGGAGTTCGCGGAACGCGTCGGCAGCTGCAAGCACGCGTGCCTCCCAGGGAAGCTCGGCGCCGGATGCTCCCCGGTAGTATCCCGAGCCGTCCACGCGCTCGTGGTGCATTCCCGCGATTCTGGCGAGCGGCGCCGTCGTCGTGATCCGCGTGAGGATGCGCTCGCTGTAGTACGGGTGCAGTCGAAGCCGCTCCTCATCCGCAGCGGACCGGCCGCCGTCCCGGCGGCTCGGAACGGCGACGCGCCCGAGGTCTTGGACGAGGCCCGTGCGCCGCAGAAGCGGTGCGTCGTTCGGGCTCGCAGCCGCGGCGAGTGCCGCGACGTCCCGCGAGAAGCCCGCCCGGTCCGGCTCCTTGAGGTCGGCGAAGTCGGCGAACACGGCGAAGACGTCATCGAGCTGTTCGGCGGGGATCTCGGCAACCGGCTTCGGTTCGAGAGCCATCGCGACGTCCCATGGCATCTCGGTGCGGGCGGCCTCGAGGAGCTCGTCGAGGCTCGCGAGGGCGGCGAGCGCGAGAGCGGGATCGTACGATCTGCCTGCGCGCTCGCGCAGGGCCTCGCGGACGACGTCGGGACCGTGCAGCCGCGCGATGACCTCGATGTCGCGAGCGATGAAGACGATGCGCGCCGCGACCGGGATGGCCTCGCCCCTGACGCCGTGCGGGAACCCCCGCCCGTCCCACCGCTCGAAGGCCGCCCCGAGCGCCGCACGGGTGCCTGCGGGGAGCCCGAGCCTCACCGCGAGCATCTCGGCTGCCTCGCAGTGGGCGCGCACGCCGTCGCGCATCCGTGCCGGGCCAGTGGCGAGGAAGCTCGCTGCGAGCGCGGCGCGCCGCGGAGCCGGCAGACCGCGGCCAAGCGCTGGGAGGACGGACTTCAGGATGGCCGGAGGCGCTCCGCCGAGTACCGGCGCGATCGCGGCGCGGAGGGCGATGTCGTCGCCGCCGATCCCGGCGGCCTCGTGCGCGTCCGCTGTGCAGCCGAGGAAGCGCAGCAGGGCTGTGTAGAACACTTCGGAGCGGACGTGCTCCGCGAGCCGGGCAGCGTCCGCGAGCTCGAGCGAGACGAGGCAGGTCCGGAGGCCTTGCTCGAGAGGTTGGCCCATGCCGAGATCCGTCGCGAGCGAGACAGCGGCGATGAACTCGGCGAGCCGCAGCGGAGGCGTCATGCATCGATCATGGCCCCGCGCGCCGGTCCCGGACAGGTCCACCACGCGCCGTCGGGACGAATAGCGCGAACGCGCGATGCGGTCTGTCCGGACTCGGGCCGATGCTGAAGCCATGAGCAGACAGGCCAACAGCCCGCATCGGGCCATCCTCCTCCCCGGCAGCGTGCTGCCGGCCTCCCTCGCCTACGGAGCGCTCATCGCAGCGTTCGGCGACGGCGTCGACGCTGTCGCGAAAGAGCTTGAGGTCTACGCCGCGTCCACCCCGCCGCCCGACTACAGCCTCGACACCGAGGTGGCCGGGGTGCTTCGCGTTGCCGACGCCCGAGGCTGGGACACGTTTCATCTCGTGGGCTACTCGGGCGGCGGGGCCTCGGCCCTCGCGTTTGCGGCCAAGTTCCCCGAGCGCCCTGAAAGCCTCGGGCTGCTCGAGCCTGCGTGGGCGGGGAACTGGGGGTGGAGCCCCGCCCATCGGGCCCTCTGGGCGAGATATCGGGAACTCGACGGACTCGCGCCGGATGAGTTCATGGCGGCGTTCGTGCGGCTCGGCGTCCGGCCGGGCGTGACGGCGGGGCTCCCCGTGCGGGGCGGCGAGGAGCCGCCGTGGATGGTTCTCAGGCCGGCCGGGATCCGGGCGTTCATCCGCACGTTCGAGACGTACGCGCTCGATCGCGACGCCCTCGCCCGCTTCGACCGGCCCGTCTACTTCGCCCTCGGCGCCCTCTCGAACCCGGACGACTACGGCGAGATCGCCGAGCGGCTCTCCGGCGTCTTCCCGGACTTCCGGCTCGAGGTGTTCGCGGGACGACACCACTTCGACCCGCCACATCGCGCGGAGCCAGAGCGGGTCGCGACGGCGTTGCGCACCCTGTGGGCCGACGCCCAAGTTCCCCAACCTTAGGCGCCAACCTTCGGCGTGTTGCCCGGAATCGTCGGCGGGTCGCGCAGTCGTCCGTCTGAAGTTGGGGAGATAGGGTGCGCGGACGGGACGCTCGGCCTATGGCCTTGCTGTGTTCTGCCGGTCGGCCTACGGGCGGGCTGCGAAGCGCTCGAGCAGATCGACGTGGCCCGAGACGATGAGCATGTCCCGCCCGCTGACCTTTGTGTGCGGCTGCGCATACGTGAAGTCCTCGCCGGGGCTCTTGACGCCGACGATCGTCACGCCGTACTTCGCGCGCACCTGGGACTCGGCGAGCGTGAAGCCCTGCGTCTCCTTGGGCGGGTACATCTTGACGATCGCGAAGTCGTCGTCGAACTCGATGAAGTCGAGCATGCGGCCGCTCACGAGGTGCGCGGTGCGCACCCCCGCGTCGGCCTCGGGGTAGATGACGTGGTTCGCGCCGATGCGGGCCAGGATCTTGCCGTGCGAGGGCGTGATGGCCTTGGCCCACACGTGCTCGATCCCGAGGTCCACGAGATTCGCCGTGATGAGCACCGAGGACTCGATGGAGGTCCCGACCCCGACCACAGCGGACTGGAACTCCTGCGCGCCCAGCTGCCGCAGCACCTCGATGTTGGTCGCGTCCGCCTGCACCGCGTGCGTGAGCACGGGCGCCCACGTCTCGACGAGCTCCTGATCGCGCTCGATCGCGAGGACTTCGCGGCCCTGCTTGACGAGCTGCTGCGCCGTGGCCGATCCGAACCGGCCGAGGCCGATCACGAGAACCGGCGCGTTCGGGCTGGGCCGGCCCGAGGGAGTCTTGTCAGCCAATGATCGGCCTCTCTTCCGGGTAGTGGTACAGGGTGCTGCGCTGGCGGAGGGCGAGGGCCGTGGCCATGGTGATCGTGCCGACGCGGCCGAAGAACATGAGCGCCGTGAGGATGTACACGCCCTCGGGCGGGAGCTCGGACGTGAGGCCCGTGCTGAGGCCGACGGTGGCGAACGCAGAGATCGAGTCGAACAGGACGCGGTCGAGGCTCTGGCCCGAAATGGCCAGCAGCAGCCCGCACGCCACCATGACGAGGGTCGCGGCCGCCACGATCACGCTGATGGCCACGCGCATGGTCCCCTCGGGGATCGTCCGGCCGTAGGCGCGGACGTCGCGGTCGCCGCGCGCCTCGGCGACGATCGCGAGGAACATGACGGCGACGGTCGTCACCTTGATGCCGCCCGCGGTCGACGCGGAGCCGCCGCCCGCGAACATGAGGGCATCCGAGAGGAGCATCGTGGAGGGCTCCAGGTGGTTCATGTCGACGAGGTTGAAGCCGAGCGACCGGGTCATGACGGACGCGAAGACGGCCTGGACCATCTTCTCGCTGGGCGGCATGTTCCCGATCGTCCGGACGTTGTCCCACTCCATCGCGCCCCATAGGAACGCCCCAACGAGGAGCAGGATGATCGAGACGACGACCGTGAGTTTCGCGTGGAGGCTCCACAGGCGCACGCGGGCCCTGAACCGCAGGAACACCATGAGCACGGGGAAGCCGAGGCTCCCCACGAATCCCCCGAGCATGAGCGGCACGAGGACCCACAGGTCGTATTGGTACGGCACGACCCCGTCGCTGTGCGGTGTGAAGCCCGCGTTGTTGAACGATGAGATCGAGTAGAAGATCCCGTGCCACAGGGCCTGGCCGAAGTCCTCCCCATGGGCCATGAACGCGGGTGTGAGGAAGAGGGCGAGCACGGCTTCGACAGCGGCGGACGTCGCGACGACGATGCGCAGAAGGCCGCCGACCTCGCCGAGGCGTCCCGCGTTGTTCATGGCCTCCCGGGCGATGAGCTTGCCCCGGACGCCGAGCCGGCGGCTCACCGCGAGGGAGAGGATGGACGCGAGGGTCAGGATGCCCAAGCCGCCTAGCTGGATGCCGATGAGGATCACGACCTGCCCGAACCCGGACCAGTGCGTCGCCGTCGAGACGACCGTGAGGCCTGTGACGCACACGGCCGAGGTGGCCGTGAACAAGGCCTCGTGCAGCGGGGTGACCCGGCCCGTGGCCGAGGAGAACGGGAGGGCGAGGAGGAGGGTGAAGAGCAGGATCACGCCCGTGAAGGAGAGCAGTGCGAGGCGCGCGGGGGAGGACGCCGCGAGGCGGTCGATGAAGTCCCGCAGCCCGGTCAGAGGTCCCAGGCTCTCGTGCTGCGGCGCGGGCCGCCACGACGACTGCGTCTGTGCCACACTCAACCGTCCCTTGTGCCGGGCTTGCTTCTGACCTCTGGCCGCGCCTGACTGGCCTGCGGCCGTGCCTGAGCGGCCGGTGGCCGCACCGGACCAGTAAATCACGAGCGTCGGGTAGCCTGAGCGTATGTCCGACGCCGCACCGATGCCGCCGAGCGCGGAATCGTCGGCCGATTCGCGGGCCCCGCAGAACATCCGGCGCATCGAGTACGCGACGCAGGTCGCGTGGGGTGACTCGCTCCTCGCGTACGACTTCGGCCCCACCCACCCCATGCACCCCGGCCGGCTCGCGATGACGGCCCGGCTGTGCGAGGAGCTCGGGCTCTTCGCCCTGCCGCGCGTCGTCGTCGTCGAACCTCGCGAGGCCGACGACGACGAACTCGCCGGTGTCCACACGCGCGACTACATCGCCGAGGTGCGCCGAGTGAGCGAGGACCCGGCGTTTCCCGCGCCAGAGCGCGGGCTTGGCACCGAGGACGACCCCGCGTTCGCGGGCATGCACGAGGCGAGCGCGCGGATCGCGGGCGGCTCCCTCGACGCGGCGGACGCGATCCTCGCGGGCCGCGCCCAGCACGCCGTCAACTTCGCCGGGGGCATGCACCACGCCGCGGCCGACCGCGCGAGTGGCTTCTGCATCTACAACGACGCCGCGCTCGCCATCCGGAGACTCCTCGACGGCGGCCTCTCGCGCGTCGTGTACATCGACACGGATGCCCACCACGGCGACGGAACGCAGTCGATCTTCTGGAACGATCCGCGCGTCCTGACCATCTCCCTCCACGAGAGCGGGCTGACCCTCTTCCCGGGCACCGGATTCGCCCACGAGATCGGCGGGCCGGACGCGCTGGGCTCCGCGGTGAACGTGGCGCTGCCCGCGCGCACGGGCGACGCCGGATGGCTGCGCGCCTTCCATGCAATCGTCCCGCCTCTTGTCGAGGCGTTCGAGCCCGAAGCGATCGTGAGCCAGCACGGCTGCGACTCGCACGCCCTCGACCCCCTCACGAACCTTCGCACGAGCGTTGACGCCCAGCGCGAGGCAGCGCTCACCATCTCGCGGCTTGCCGCGCGGCACTGCGACGACCGGTGGCTCGCGACGGGCGGGGGAGGGTACGACGTCGTCCGCGTAGTCCCGCGGGCGTGGACGCACCTCGTAGGCATCGCCGCCGGGCACCCCGTCCCCCTGCGCACGAAGACCCCCGGCGCGTGGCGCGACTACGTGGCCGATGCCTACCCCGAGCGGCTCGCCCCCGGAGAGACGCCGCCCGAGACGATGGGCGACGACGCCGACATCTGGTGGCGCTCGTGGGAGGTTGGCTTCAACCCGAACGACGCCGTCGACCGGGCCGTCATGGCCACGCGCAAGGAAGTCTTCCCCCTCCACGGACTCGACCCGTGGTTCGACTGAGCCGCCACGGTGCCGGGTGGTTCCGGGCCGGCTCAGTGGTGGACGGCGGGGCGCGCACGGGGCGCGGGATCGGTAGTCTGGAAGCATGGTGACAGACATCTTCGCCGTCATCGCGGACCAGACCCGGAGGGACATTCTCCAGGAGCTGCGCGGCGGCGACAAGGCGGTGGGCGAACTCGTCGAAGCCCTCGACGCGAGCCAGCCCACGGTGTCGAAGCACCTCAAGGTCCTGCGCGACGCCGGCCTCGTCACGACGCGCGCTCAGGGTCAGAAGCGCTTCTATGGACTGCGGCTCGAGCCCCTCGCCGAGGTGGGCGGCTGGCTCACGTCGCTGCGTACGACGGCGCCGCCCGCCGTCGAGATTGTCGGCGCGCCGGCGGCGGTGGCCGGGGGAGTTCCGGCGGGTGCGGCCGCGTTCGCTGCCGCCGGGCCGGGAGACGACTCCGAAACGCGGCCGCAGCAGCTCCAGCGCACGGTCGAGCGGACCGTCGAGCGCGCGGCGAAGGGCGCCGCGGAGATTATTGCGAACCTCCCCAAGTGGCGGCGCCGCGAGGCGGGGCGCCAGCAGGGGTAGCGGCGGGCGAGAGCGTGACCACAAGGAGTCAGAAGCGCGACGACGTCCCTGAGACGGGATGCGTGCTGAGCGTGACCCCTCCAGTGTCAGTCGGGGTGCCAGTGGTGGCGGGCGTGTAGGAAGGCGTGCCGGCTGCCACTCCCGTGGCGGGGGTGCCGGACTTGATGCCGCCGAGCGTGATGGTGAGCGTCTTGCCGTCGGAGCTCAGCGAGACCGAGGACGTCTGGGTCTGGCCGGAGCCCTTGAAGGTGAGGTTCCCGCCCGTGCTCGTGGTGTAGCTGGCTCCGAGTGCGAGGCTGCCGAAATTCGAGGTCGTGCAGCCGGTCGCAGGCAGCGCGAGCGTATCGTTGCCGGCGTTTCGCGTGATCTGGACGCTCACGCTGTTCGTGTTCTGGGTCCACGGCCCGGTGGGGCTCGTCCAGAGGTCGCAGAACGAGCTCGGGCTCATCGCCTCATCGAAGACGACCACCACCTTGTCGTTCGTGTCTGCGGTGCCGGCCGTGCCGCCGTTCTGCAGCGTGACGGAGACGACCTTGGGGCCGATGCGGCTCGCGGCCGTCGTCACCGTGCTCACGTTCCCGGCGACATCCGTGGCCTGGGCCGAGAACGTCAGCGGTCCGGGGTTCAGCGCGCTCAGATTCATCGTGGCGGACCAGTTCCCCGAGCCGTTGGCCGTGGCGCTGGCCGTGGCGCTGTGGTTGGCCGAGTCGGTGGCCGTGAGGGCGACGGTCGCGCCGGCCTCGGCGGTGCCGGCCAGCTGGACGGAGGACACAGAGTCGCTTGTGATCTTGGACGGCACGGTCGTGAAGACGGGCGCGGCCGAGACCGTGTCCTTCGTGCCGGTCTGCGTCGCGGTGGCTCCCGTGTTGCCGGCGGCGTCCGTCGCGGTGGCGGCGTAGGTCAGCTGACCGTCGGCGAGCGCGGTGAGGTTCAGCCCAGGCATGGTCCAGTGCCCGGTCCCGTCGGCGGTCGCTGCCGCGGTGACGGTGTGGGAGGCGCCTGCGTCGGTGATCTTCAGCGCGACGGAGGCGCCCGGCTCGGCGGTGCCGCTGACGGTCACCGACGCGGCCGTTGCGGCCGAGACCGTCGCAGGCGCCGACATGGTCGGGGCCGTGGGCGGCGCGGTGTCCTTGGCGAGGCTCACGGCCGTCGCGCTGCTCGTGTTGCCGGCGGCGTCCTGGGCCGTGGCGCTCACCGTCACGGCGCCGTCATACAGGGCCGTCACGTTCAGCGTCGGGAGCGACCACGCCCCCGTCGTGCTTGCCGTGGCCGTTCCAGTCGCGAGGTGTCCTGCGCCGTCGGACGCCGTGACGGTCACAGTGCTCCCAGACTCAGCGGTGCCGGAGACCGGGAGCGCTGCGGCGTTCGCCGCGTTGACGACGGCGGGGACGGCCAAGGTTGGGGCGGCGGGCGCCTGGGTGTCGATCTTGACCGTGAGGGTTTGGGCCGCCGACACGTTGCCGGCCTGGTCCGCGGTGGAGTACACCAGCGTGTGGGTGCCGTCGCCTGCCACGGAAACCGATGCGGCGCTCCCCGCGACGGTGACCGGCTGCCCTCCGTCCAGGGCATATCTCACAGACGCGACGCCACTGCCCCCAGGGTTGTCCACCGCAGTCAGTGTCACGACGACGGGGCTGGTGTTGTCATAGCCTGCGCCGTTGGGCGCGGGCGAGATCGACGTCACGGAGACCGAGGGCGGCGTGCCGTCGGAGAGCGCGCCGCCGCTGCGGGCGCTTTCCGCCCCGGACCAGTTCCCGAGCATCGGTGTGACGGTGTAGTACCACGTTCCGTTGGGAACGCCGGTCTCGGTGCAGGAGAGCGTGGCCAGGACGCCTGCGCAGCCTCCCGTCGCGGCGACAGGGGTGCCTCCCGTCGACGCGTTGTAGCGACGGACGGTGTAGCCGGATGCCGCGTGCCCGCCCGCCGTCGTGCCCGCGGCCCAGGACACGGTGACGCTCTGCTGAGCGGCGCTCGCCGAGGGCGTCGCGCCCTGCTGGAGCGAATCGGCGGCCGCCATGCCGCCCTGGGTGCTCGAGGTCGCCTGCCAGTACGCGAATGCGGCAGCACCGCCTCCGGCGGCGAGAAGGCCGGCCACAAGCGCCGCGCCGCTGAGTCGGCTGGCCCGGCGGAGCCGCCCGGAGCGGCCCGGGGTGATCTGGTCGTGGCTCACTTGCGCACCTCGAGAGTCAGCGGAAGGTGGAAGACCGCGCCTTGGCAGCCGGAATCCGAGCCGAGGTCCATCGTGACCGTCCCGGGGAGGATGACGGTTGCCGTGGAATTGGCGGGAATAGTGACGTTTGGCGTCAAGGGCGCGGCGGGGTTCTGGAAGGTGACTCCCGTCGTCGTGCACTGCGGGTGCCCGGCGTCGGGGGCGGCCGGCCCGGCGGCCGCGACGCTGTACAGCTGCACGTCGTAGGGGTTCGGGTTGGTGACGCTGAGTACCGCGTCCGCCGTGCCGCCGGGAAACAGCAGCTGCTGGCCGGGAGCGGGTTGGACGAGCGCCTGCGCCGTGAGGGCCTGCAGCTGGCCCGCCGCCGCTGCGCCGGATCCGGTCCCGGCCATGAGCCAGTAGGCGAACCCGGCGCTCGCCGAGGCGACGAGGAGGACGACGGCGGCCGCGGCCGTCGTCGCGCGACGGCCCGCCCGGATCGCCCCGAGACGCTGGAGGACTTTCATCTCAGTTCCCCTGTCCGGAGCCGGAGAAGCCAAGCAGGAGGGTTGCGCCTTTGCAGCCGTCCTGGTTGGCAGTCGTGTCGAGCATGGAGACCTTGGGCCACTGGCTGCTCGGGACCCCGAGGGAAGCGAGCGAGCTCGTGCCGACCGGGGCCGCAAGAGGATAGGGTCCGCTGTACTGGGTCACGGCGTAGTCGGCGATGCTGCAGGGGAGGCCTTTGGACACGGCGTCCGCAGTGCGGGTGACACCCGTCAGCGTCACCGAGAGATTCGTGATGGCCAGGGTCTGGCTGTTCGGGTTGGAGAATCCGAGGGCCAACGGCTTGGACAGCCCCGGGGCGAGCGGGGAGTCAAGGCTGCCCGTGATCGTGAAGGCCTTGCCGTTGCTGAGGACCTCGAACTGCACGCTCGCGTAGGCGTACCGCGTCGTGCCGGTGGGGTCCTGCCCTGAGCCGACGATGTAGAGGGTCGTCTTGGCTGCTGGGGCGGACGCAGACGCGCTGACCTGCAGGCTCGAGGTTCCCCCGGTGGCGGGGTTCGGGCTGAAGCTCGCTGTGACCCCCGACGGGGCGCCGGCCACGCTGAAGGTGATGGGACCGGGCATGTTGGTGCGGGTGATGGCCAGGCTGTAGACCCCGCTCGAACCTGGCGAGATGCTCAGCGACGCGGGGGTGCTGGCAAGGGAGAACGATCCGGAGAGAGGGTAGTTGACGGTGAGGCCGGCGGTAGCCGTCGCGACGGTCTTCCCCGACGTCGCCGTGATCTGGACGCTATAGGTCCCCACCGGCGTGGACGACGTCGTCGACACCGTCAGCGTCGACGTCGCCGTCGAGCCCGAGGTGAGGCTGAGGCTCGACGGCGAGAAGGCCGCCGTCGCGGCGCTCGGCAGCGAGCCCGCGGAGAGGGACGCAGTCCCCGCGAAGCCGTTCTGCGACGTCACGGTGACGGTGTACGCGGCGCTCGACCCACGGACGACCGATTGGCTCGCCGGCGAAACCTGCACGGTGAAGCTTGGCTTGGCCGTCTGGGTCGCGGCGAACAGCGCGCCGGCGGGCAGCAGCACGCCGAGCAGGCTGATGACCGCGATCTTGGCTGCCTGCCCCAAGCCACGCGGCATGGCCGCCGGGACGTTCCGCAAACCCCGCACCTGCATCTCCTTTGCCCGTATCGTCAAACCCGCGATTGCTTCGGCGCCGAGGCCTGGCGGGGGTGGGGGCCGTCCTCGCCCCCGCCCGGCTCCGTGGCTAGTTGCTCGTGACCGAGACGGTGATGGTGGCGCCCTTGCAGGCGTCCTGGTCCGCCGCGGAATCGTTGAACGCCAGCGTGCCGCTGCCGACCGAGACGCCGGAGGCGTGGGCTGCGACGGTCGAGTTGGACGTGTTCGCCGACACGGTGAACCACGAAGGCAGGCACTGCGCGTTGCTCGTGCTCACGGACGCCGAGAGCGCGCCGACGACTGTGCTCGTGTCGTTCGCATTGTCGGCCGTGTAGGCCACCGACTGAGACTGGCCGGGCGTGAGCCCGCCGGTGAACGTCGCGTGCAGCGTGACGGTCTGGCCGCCGGCGGACGCGGCAGCGTTGCCGCTGCCGGAGCCGGTCGTGGTCCAGTACGCGAAGGCGCCCCCGCCGATGCCGACCAGCCCAGCGGTGGTGACGGCAACAGCGACCTTGCCCTTGATGGACAGCTTCTTCATGGGAGTACTCCTTGTCTGTGATGAGACCAGCGCGATACGAGCGGCGGCGCCGGAATGCCCCACCGTTGACGCTCTGCGGGCCCCGGATCGGCTGAGCCTGGGGACCGTTGGAAAAGACTTTCGCAGGGCAGCTTGGGGCTCGCCTACACTTGCCCGTACTCGACTTTTCCACGCAGGTGGGCCCCGGGGCGGTACTCAGGAACCGGCCCGGGGCCACCCAGAACGGCCGCTCGGAGAGGCCCGAAGGGGCCGTCGAACGCCGTGGGGCACCGGCCATCTGCGGTGGTCGCGACGGTCCGAGTACTCAAGTGGTGCCGGTGGCGACGGTGATCAACGTCCGCGTCGGAAGGCATGGCTGCATCGACCGCATGGTTGTGGACCTGGCGGGTCTCTGTCAGAAGCGGTCTGCGAGCTCCGTGAGCTTGCGCACGTACGCGGGCCAGTCTTGGTCCGGAAGGTTGCTGTTGCCGGCGAGGAGCCCCGCCTCGCCGTCGATCGATTCACGGAGGATGTCCGCCTGGCCTGTGTGGCGGGCAAGATCGGCGAGCACATGCACGATGACCCGCCCGAGCGTGACCTGGGCTCGGCTTTCGGGCCACCACGGAACGCGCCCCGGCGCGTCCAACGGGAGAGCATCGATCGTCGAGTCCGCGAATCTCCACACCCGACGGTAGAAGTCAACGACGCCCGCCGCAGACTCGCCCTGCGTCGCGTACCAGTCCGCCTGTGGATCGGCCTCGAATTCGGGCTCGGAGACCCGTTCTTCTGGAATGGGCCAATGGCGCCCGAAGGTGTCGCCGAAGTACCCAATCTCGACGTTGGCCATGTGCTTGACGATGCCGAGGAGATTTGTGCCGGTCGGTGTGCGCGGCATCCGGAGTTCGCGTTCGCTGAGTCCGTCGAGTTTCCACAGGAGCGCTTCTCGATTTTCCTGAAGGTAATGCTGGAGCACGATCTTGGGGTCCCTGAGATCCGTCATGCCAGCATTCTCGCCGAGACAACCGCCGGGTGGGGGCTCGGCTCACCCGTCCCGGCGGCGAAGGCAAGACGCCTTGTGGTCGAGAAACCGGCGTCAGGCCGTCTTCTCGACCACAAGGCGTCCTAGAGACGCAGCGTCAGGGCGTCACACGTACACGATGCCCTCCGCGACGTCGGGCCGGATCTCGGTCCCGACCTTGCGCGCGAGGAGGTCATCGAGGCGATCGAGCGGCCCGATGAGGGCGCGGCCGCCAGCCTTCGCGACGCGAATCGCCGCGTCGACCTTGGGCTGCATCGAGCCCTCGGCGAACGCGAGCTGCGAGATGGCCTCGGGGGACGCCGTGAGGATGTCGCGCTGCTCGGGAGAGCCCCAGTTCTCACTCACGAAGTCGCCGTCGGTGAGCATGATGAGCGTGTCCGCCTCGAGCTCGGCGGCGAGGGCCGCGCTCGCAAGGTCCTTGTCCACGACCGCCTGCATCCCGGTCTGCCGGCCCTTGTGGTCGGCCTTGACGGGCACACCGCCGCCGCCGACGCACACCACGAGGAGGCCGTTCTCGAGCAGGAGCCGCACGAGCGGGGCCTGCACGATGCGCACGGGGTCGGGGGACGGGACCACGCGGCGGAACGCCTTGCCGTCCTTCGCGATGGTCCAGCGGTATTCTGCGGCGGCCTCAGCTGCGTCCTGAGCCGAGTACTGCGGGCCGATGAGCTTCGTGGGGCGGTCGAACGCGGGGTCGTCCTCGCTGACGACCGTCGTCGTGATCACCGCGGCGACCTCGCGGTCGCCAGCGAGTGCGTTCGAGAGCTCCTGCTGCACGACGTAGCCGATCATGCCCTGGGTCTCGGCCCCGAGGATGTCGAGCGGGTACGCGGCCACATCCTGGTACGCGAGGTTCTGCAGGGCCAGGAGGCCCACCTGCGGGCCATTGCCGTGCGTGATGACGAGCTCGTGCTCGCGGGCGAGGCCCGCGAGGGCCTGACAGGTCGCCTTGACGTTCGCGCGCAGGCGGTCGGCCGTCATCGGCTCCCCGCGGCGGGCAAGGGCGTTGCCGCCCAGGGCCACAACAACTCGCATTGGCTCTCCTTCTTGGGATCCCAGTTGTGGCTTCGATGGTATACCCTTTTTCGGGGGATGAGACTTTCGCCACTTTTGGCGGCTCGCGTCATGAGGAGGGCGATGGGCACAGCGCTTCGGGCACCGGTGTGCCACGCTGTCTCGATGGATGCACGCCTCGCGTCCGTGCTCGCCGAGTGGCCCCGCATTGGCCGTCTTCACTCGGTTTTTGCCCGCGTTGTCAACGTTCTTGCGCCCAGCGGCCGTCTTATATCGCTCTCTGCGGACAGCCTCGACGACGCCCCGTGGACCATCCGCGTGGCCACCGTTGAGTGGGAGGCCTTCGGCCTTGAGGTGGGTGCCGCTGTCGTCCTCGAACCCCGCCGGATCACCCTCGTCGGAGTCCCGGGAGTCGTCCTCGACCTCCGTAATATTTCGAAATGGTATTCCAGTCTTCCTGCGGCGGGCCTCATGAGACTCGACGTTCTCACCCACCGCGCCACGGCCCTCGAGCGCTTGCTCGACGCGCGCGGTGTCCGAGGCGGCATCCTCCCCGCGGCCTCCGCAGCGCCGATCGACGCCGAGATCGGCAGGCGGCTCCGCGCCGGATGCGAGCGGCTTACCGAGGCGATCAGAGAGGACGACGACGGCGCCGCCCGCCTCGCCGCGCAAAGCCTCCTCGGCCTCGGGCCCGGCCTCACCCCGGCCGGGGACGACTTCATGGCGGGCCTCGCCCTCGTCGCCGCCGTCCCGGGAACCCGGCTCGGCGCCGTCAGCCGCGTACTCCGCGCCGTCCTCGACGGCTGTCCCGACCAGACGACCCTCGTGAGCCGCACCACGCTCCGCGAAGCCGTCGACGGCAGGGCCCGAGAAAGCCTGCTCGGCATCCTGAACCGCGTGTTCGCCGCCCCGCGAGGGGACGAGGCGCAGTTCGCCGAGCACCTTCGAGTCCCCATGGAACGTGCGCTGGGCATCGGCCACACCTCAGGGACCGACATCCTGTCCGGCCTCGTGGCCGGGCTCCGCCTGGAAATCGAACTGAGAGGTTCCATGTGAGCGTCACCGCTTTGGTCAAGAAGAACACCTATGTCGACTCGGTGTCCCTGATGTCGATCTCGACGAAGGCGAACGCGATCGCCGGCGTCCGGCAGGCGTTCGTCGCGATGGGCACGGAGAAGAACAAGGAGGTCCTCAAGAGCGTCGGCCTGCTCGCGCCCGAGCTCGCGGCCGCCGTCAACGGCGACCTCATGATCGTCATCGATGCCGAGGACGGCGTCGACACCGAAGCGCTCGTGCCCGAGATCGAGGAGCTGCTCGTTCGCAAGGCCCCCACAGGGGGCGCCGCGGACATCACCTACCGCACAATCACGACGGCGGCGCAAGCCGACGACGGCGCCAACCTCGCCGTCATCGCGGTCAACGGCGCGTACGCCGCGCGCGAGGCGCGGCAGGCCCTCGACAACGGCCTTCACGTCATGCTGTTCAGCGACAACGTGCCGGTCGAGGACGAAGTGGCGCTCAAGACGCTCGCCCACGAGAAGGGCCTCCTGCTCATGGGCCCCGACTGCGGCACGGCCATCATCAACAACGTGGGCCTGTGCTTCGCGAACGCCGTGCGCCCAGGCTCGATCGGGATCGTCGCGGCCTCGGGGACCGGGTCCCAGGAAGTCAGCGTGCGCATCCACGCGCTCGGCGGCGGTGTCTCGCAGCTCATCGGCACGGGCGGAAGGGACCTGAGCGAGCAGGTCGGCGGCATCATGATGATCGACGGCATCCGCGCGCTCGCGGCAGACCCCGCGACCGAGGCGATCGTCCTCGTCTCGAAGCCGCCCGCGCCGTCGGTCGAGGAGAAGGTCCTCGCCGAGATCGCCGCGGCCGGCAAGCCCGTCGTCGTCTACTTCATCGGCGGCTCGGAAGCCGCGGTCGTCGCGGCCGGCGGCCACTTCGCGTCGAGCAGCCAGGACGCGGCCCTCCAGGCCGTGCGGCTCACCGGCAGCGCCGATGCGGCCGTGCCGGCGCTCGACGACGCGCGGGTCGAGGCGGCGCGCGCGAGCCTGGCGCCCGAGCAGCAGTACGTCCGCGGCCTGTTCTGCGGCGGAACCCTCTGCGACGAGTCGATGTTCGCGCTCCTCGAAGCGGGGGAAACCGTCTGGAGCAACATCCAGAAGGATCCCTCGTTCGTCCTCCCAGCCGGGAGCCCGAGCACGGGCCACACGTTCCTCGACTTCGGCGACGACGAGTTCACGAACGGCCGCCCGCACCCCATGATCGACCCGTCGCTGCGCCTCGCACGCCTCGTCGAGGAGGCCAAGGACCCGAGCGTCGCCGCGATCGTCATGGACTTCGTGCTCGGCTTCGGTTCGCACGAAGACCCCGTCGGCGTCACCCTGCCCGCGATCACCGAGGCGAAGAAGATCGCCGCCGACGCCGGCCGGCACCTTGAGATCGTCGGCTACGTCCTCGGCACCGACCAGGACACCCCGAACGTCGACGCCGAGATCGCCGCCCTCGAATCCGTCGGCGTCACCGTCACCCGCAGCAGCACCGAGACGGGCCAGTACGCCCGCGCGATCGTCCGGAAGGGGCACACCGCATGAGCATCACCGAGCTTTTCGGGAGCGAACTCGACGTCATCAACGTCGGGCTGACCATGTTCGAGGAGGATCTCAAAGCCCAGGGCGCCAAGGTCACGACGCTCGACTGGGCCCCGCCCGGCGGCGGCGATCCCGCCGTCATCGCGGCCCTCGACGCCCTCGAGGCACCCGAGGTTGCCGCGCGGATCGAGGCCGCCAACGCCGAGGCCGTCCAGCGGATCATCACCGCCCAGCCGATGCTCGTGGGCTTCGGCCGCGCCCTCGACGTCGTCCCCGGCATGACGCCGACGACCATCCTCCACGCGGGCCCGCCCATTACGTGGGAGCGCATGTCCGGCCCCATGAAGGGCGCCGTGCTCGGCGCGATCGTGTTCGAAGGGCTCGCCGCAGACCTCGAGGAGGCCGAGACCGTCGCGGCCTCGGGCCAGATCACGTTCTCGCCGTGTCACGAACACGACTGCGTCGGCTCGATGGCGGGCGTCACATCCGCGTCGATGTACATGCATATCGTGCGCAACGAGACGCACGGGAACGTCGCGTTCACGAACCTCTCCGAGCAGCTCGCGAAGATCCTCCGCATGGGCGCCAACGACGAAAGCGTCCTCGCGCGCCTCTACTGGATGCGGGACGTCCTCGGCCCCATGCTCAAGGAGGCCCTCGAGATCGGCGGTCCCGTCGACCTCCGCCTCCTCCTCGCCCAGGCACTCCACATGGGCGACGAGGCCCACAACCGCAACATCGCCGGAACCGTTCTCCTCCTCCAGGCCCTCGCGCCGTCGCTCATCCAGACGAGCTTCACGACCGAGCAGAAGAAGGAGGTCTTCGAGTTCATCGCGTGCTCCGATTACTTCTCCGGACCCACGTGGATGGCGACGGCGAAGGCCGCCCTCGACGCGTCGCACGGCATCGAGGGCTCGACGATCGTGACGACGATGGCGCGCAACGGCGTCGAGTTCGGCATCCGGGTGAGCGGCTTCCCCGGGAACCACTGGTTCACCGGCCCCGCCCAGAAGGTGGTCGGTCCCATGTTCGCGGGCTACAAGCCCGAGGACTCGGGCCTCGACATCGGGGACAGTGCGATCACGGAGACCTACGGCTTCGGCGGCTTCGCGATGGCCGCAGCGCCCGCCATCGTGGCCCTCGTGGGCGGCACGGTCGAGGAGGCCGTCTCCTACACGAAGGAGATGGCCGAGATCACGACCGCCGAGAACCCGAACGTGACCATCCCGTCCCTCGGCTTCCAGGGCCTGCCCACCGGGATCGACGTCCGCAAGGTCGTCGCGACGGGCATCCTCCCCATCATCAACACCGCGATCGCCCACAAGGACGCGGGAATCGGCATGATCGGCGCCGGCATCACCCATCCGCCCGCCGAGGCCTTCGCGAAGGCGATCACGGCCCTCGCGGACAAGCTCGCATGAGCCAACCCCATCCCCCGTCCGAAAGACACCCATGACAACCCAGGAAAAGACCCCTCACGAAACCCACGCGGTAGAGCTCGAATCCGAGTTCGAGCACGAGCCTGTTCCCCAGAATCGGAGGAAGTCGCTGCTCACGGTCTCGGCCGTGTGGTTCGGCTTCCCCATGATCCTGACGAACGCGGTGCCTGGCGGCGTCGTCGTCGCCCTCCTTGGCTTCTGGCGCGGACTCGCGGCCATCCTCGTCGCGAACCTCATCATGTTCGTCTACGTGAGCCTGCTCAGCTATCGTGCCGGGCGTACAGGCGAGAGCTTCGCGCTCCAGGCGACCAAGACGTTTGGCACGATCGGCTACACGCTCGCGTCCGGCTTCCTCGCGACGATCGTCGTCGGCTGGTTCGCGTTCAACACGGGCGCGACGGGGGCGACGGCGAACCAGGCCTTCGGCTGGAACGAGCAGCTCGTCGTCGTCCTCGCCGGCCTCGCGTTCATCGCGGTGACGTACCTCGGCATCCGCGCGCTCTCGGTGCTCGGCGCGATCGCGGCGCCGCTGTTCATCGTCTCGGCGATCATCGCCGTCGTCATCGCGGCCCAGTCCCACAACCTCGGTGCGATTGCCTCGTACGCAGGAGTCGGCGGGGGAGGGCTCACGTTCGGCGCGGCCGTCTCGCTCATCATGGCGACGTTCGCCGACTCGGGCACGATGACGGCCGACTTCACGCGCTGGTCGAAGAACGGCCGCGAAGCCGTTCTCGCAACCGCGACCGCGTTCCCGGTCGCGAGCGTCGTCGCCCAGCTCACGGGCGGCGTCATCGTCGCGGCGGGCGCGATCGCCGGGGCGGACAAGGTGGGCGGCAACTTCCTCCCGCTCCTGACCGACGGCCAAGGGGTCCTGCTGAGCGCGCTCGCGGCCGTGTTCGTGTTCGTGAACCTCGGCTCGGTGTGCACGCACTGCCTCTACAACGGTGCACTCGGCTGGTCCCACCTCACGAAGTCGAAGATGCGCATCATGACGCTCATCCTCGGCGTGCTCGGCCTCGTCGCGGCGCTCGCGGGCGTGTGGAACCACTTCCTCGATTGGCTCGTGGTGCTGAGCATCTTCGTGCCGCCGCTCGGCGGCGTGCTCATCGCGGACCAGATCGTCCTGTGGCGGCGCTCGGCCCAGCGGGCTGTGGCGAAGGCGCGGCCGACGGCGTTCATCGCGTGGACGATCGGGGCCGTGGCGGGCGGCTCGGTGCACTGGCTGGCCCCCGAGCTATCCGACGCCGTGAGCGGGCTGCTCGTCGCCATCATCGCGTACGTCGTGGCCGAGACGGTCTCGGCGCGGACGCCGGTCAAGGTCTGATGTGCCCCGGAGGGAGCCCTCGCGCGCTGCGCGGGGGCTCCCCGCGTGTGCGGGGACCCCAGCTCCGCCTACCTGACGCCCGGTATGTCGTCGCGAACTATTGCTCTCGATTCGTGTGTCCCTCTACTATCCACACATCGCGCGGCCTACGGGGGGCCGCGCGGGCCGTCAGGGGGCGGACGTGAACGAAGACACGGGGGCACTGCACGAGCCCCAGCCATACGCAATTTTCCGGGACGCGATTGCCGTGTTGGGGAGCGACGAATCGATACCGGGCGAGATCCGCCGCCTCGCGATCGGTCTCGTCGGGAGCCCAGAGCGCGAGCAGGCCGACGGCCTGATCGGGGCCGTTGATGCGCTCCCAGAGGCCATCTGGCAAGGCCTGTCCTTTGCCGACCGGCAGGTTGTCCTCGTCGCGCGCGTCGCGGCCGAGCATCATGCCGTTCCCGCGGGGTTGGCGGCAGCTGGCGGCGGGGGTCCTTTGCGAGCCTGGATGCGCAAGCTCTCGCCTCGCGAGTTCTTCCCGGTCGGCGAGATCTCGACGGGGGTTTCGGCGCCGGCCTGGGGGCCGTAGGTCCTGAGGGCCTCGGCCGACGACGGCGCCACTCCGCCGCCGCTGGGGGCGGCGGGGTGGCCTGCGCCGCGTGCCACCGGCGCAGCCGTCGGCTTAGGACGCGACAGGCAGCCCCGCGGCGGCCGCCCGCGAGAACGAGTCGTCGATATAGACGACGTCGCGTCCCGCGCGGTCGAGGAGGCTCGCGGCGATGCCGGCGCGGTAGCCGGAAGCGCAGTGGACCCACAGCTTCCCGGCGGGCACCTCGTCGAGGCGGGAGAGCAGCTCGTGGATGGGAATGTTGACGGCGCCCTCGATCCTCGAGGCCTTGAACTCCTCGGCCCGGCGCACGTCGAGGATCGTCTCGCCGGCCTGGTGCTCCGCTACGACGGTTTCCCAGCCGACACGCGGGTAGGAGGAGAGTGGGACGTCGGGAGCAAGCCTGCGGGCATCCTCGCCGAGCGCCGCGTCGGGCGAGTCGAGCCCGATGCGGGAGAGGTCGCGAATGGCGTGCGCGACGTCGTCGCGCGAGCCGACGAGGGTGAGCTTCCGGTCATACGGGAAGAGCCAGCCGAGATACGTGGTGAAGTGGTCGCCGTACTCGAAGCTCGCGGTCCCCTTGAGGTGCTCTGACGCGTAGGCGACGCGGTTGCGCAGGTCCACGACCCATTCGCCGGCGTCGAGGCGGGCCGTGAGCTCCTGCGGGTCCAGGGGTTCAGGCACGGACAGATCGGGTTCGCCGGGGCCGGCCGAATTCAGCGGGCTCATATGGGCGTAATAGCTCGGGTAGGCGGTGAGGTTCGCGATGAGTTCGGCGACGAAGTGCTCCTCGTCGCGGTCCGTGTAGACGTGGTTCGTGGCGAACTGCTCGCCCAGGGTGGACGCGCCCGCGCCCGAGGCGGGGCCGACGGAGCAGAACGAGCCGAAGCCGTGGGTGGGGTAGAGGGCGGCGGCCGCCCCCGCCTCGTCGGCGAGCCGGCGCGCGGAGGCGTACTGGTCGTGGGCGAGGCCGACGGCGTGTTCCCGGCCAAGCAGATCCGTTCGCCCCACCGATCCATACAGCACGCTCCCGCCGGAGAACACCGCCTGCTGCTCGCCGTGCTCGACGACGAACGAAAGATGGTTGTGGGTGTGGCCCGGGGTCGCAACCGCCTTGACCGTCAGCTCCCCGACTCGGAGCGTTTCGCCGTCCGCGATCGGCGTCCGCTCGAAGGACACCTTGTCCGCGGCGTTGACCAGATACGAGGCCCCGTGCTTCTGCGCGTAGACGAACCCGCCCGTCACGTAGTCGTTGTGGACATGGGTCTCGGCGACGTGGGTCACGGCGACGCCGGCCTCTTGGGCCGCAGACTCGATGCGGTCGATATCGCGCTGGGCGTCGATGACGAGCCCATACCGGCCGTCGTGGACGAGGTAGCTCCGGTCGCCCAACTGGGGCGTCTCGATGACGATGACTTCCATGGGATCCTCCAAATCAGCGTCGCGAGCCGGTGCCGACGGTCTCGGCCGGGGGAGTCACGGGTAGCCCGGCGAGGCGCCATTCGAGCATGCCCTCTTCGAGGCGGCGTGCCTTGAGTCCTTGTGCCCGAAGGATGTCGAGGGCGTCATAGGCCATGACGCAATAGGCCCCGCGGCAGTACGCGACGACCTCACCCCCGGCAGGCAGTTCGTGCACCCGGGCCTCGAGCTCATCGAGCGGAATGGAGAGGGCGCCGGGGATATGGCCCGCCACGTACTCGTCCGTGGGCCGGACGTCGAGGATCGTGACGCGGCCTTCTGCCGCCCGCGCGGCCAGCTCGTCGCGCGTGAGCTCTTCTTGCTCGGCTCGTGGCCCGTCGAGCCGGAGGTAGGCGACGCGCCGGTTTTCGACGGCGGGGACCCGCTCCTGCGCGACCGACCGCACCAGCTCGAAGAGCCGCATGACGTCGTCGCCCGCAGTGTCGTAGTAGATCTTGGTGCCCTCGCGCCGCGTGGTGACGAGGCCTGCCTGCCGCAGCGTCTGAAGGTGGGCCGAGGCCGTGCTGAGGCCGAGCCCCGCAGCGGCGGCGAGCGCTTCGACGCTCCGTTCCCCTTGGGCGAGCAGGTCGAGGAGCTCGAGCCTCTTGCCGTTGGCGAGGGCCTTGCCGACTCGCGCGAACTCCTCGAACAGCGCGGCCTTGGCTGCACGGTTTCCCACCCTTGGCCCTCCGATCCAGTCCCGATCCATTCCAAAAACCTTTATTCCAAAGATCCGTGTAATACTGGAACAACTATAATCCAGATTTCTTCGGAAGATCCACCGCGGGTTGGAGGCGGATGTGAACGCCGAGAGAATGCCGCTGCTTGGCCTCCGGCAGAACCTCGCCCAGTTCACGCTGCTGGTCGCCGTCAACGCGCTCGTCGGCGGCACGCTCGGCCAAGAGCGCACGGTGCTGCCGCTTCTCGCGACCAATGTCTTCCACCTCGGCCTCTACACGAGTGCACTGACGTACATCCTCGCGTTCGGCCTGTCGAAGGCCGCGATGAACTACTTCGCGGGGGCCCTCGCGGACCGCTTCGGTCGTAAGCCGACCCTCGTTGCCGGGTGGCTCGCCGCGATTCCGGTGCCGCTCCTGCTCATCTTTGGTCCCAACTGGGGATTGATCGTTGCGGCGAACGTGTTCCTGGGCGTCAGCCAGGGCCTGACGTGGTCCACGACCGTGATCATGAAGATGGACCTCGTCGGCCCAGCCCGGCGCGGTCTCGCGATGGGTCTCAACGAGGCGGCGGGATATCTCGGCGTCGCCCTCACCGCTCTCGCCACCGGCTACCTCGCTTCGGCCTACGGCCTGCGGCCCGCGCCCTTTCTCGTCGGCGCGGCCTACGTCGCGCTCGGGCTCGGGCTTTCCGTTCTCACCGTGCGGGAGACGCGGCATCACGTCGGCGTCGAAGCCGCGGCTCATGTCGCGGCGCACGCCCAAGCTCACGCGGGCCTCACGAGCAGGCAGGTCTTCACCCTCACGAGCGTCCGCGACCGCTCCCTCTCCGCGGTGAGCCAAGCCGGCATGGTCAACAACCTCAACGACGGCCTCGCGTGGGGCCTCTTCCCGGTGCTGTTCGCCTCGGCCGGACTGAGCGTCGGCGAGATCGGTATTCTCGCCGCCGTCTACCCCGCCGTATGGGGCGCCGGGCAACTCGTCACGGGTGCCGCCTCGGACCGCTTCGGCCGCAAGGGCCTCATCGCGTCCGGGATGCTCGTCCAGGCAATCGGGCTGGGCCTCGTCGCGGCAGGAACCAGCTTCGGGGTGTGGCTTCTCGCGGCCGTACTTCTGGGCGTCGGCACCGCCATGGTCTACCCGACGCTGCTCGCCGCCATCGGCGACGTCGCCCATCCCGCATGGCGCGCCCGCGCCGTCGGCGTCTACCGGCTGTGGCGCGACGGCGGCTTTGCGGTCGGTGCGCTCCTTTCGGGAGCACTCGCGGACCTGTTCGGCATCCCTGCCGCCGTCGCCGTCGTCGGTGCATTGACCGCGCTCTCGGGCCTCGTCGTCGCCCTCCGCATGCGGCCCCGGGATCACAAGGCGCGGTAGCTTCTGCGGGATGACGGCGACGGCACCTGAAAGGAGGCCGCCGCCGTCATGAATCCGCGTGGTCGCTCACACAGCCGCCAGCTCTGGGGCCAGGGCCACTTGCTCCTCGGCCAGGTTCCGGTAGAGGCGGCGCAGCCGAACGACGCCAAGATCGTGCTGGTAGAGGTTCTCGGCCTGGTCCGCATCATGGGGCATCGCCTCGAGCATCACGCGGTCCTGTTCGAGCACCTGCCAGTGCCGGGCTTCGAGCTTCGTGCGGTACAGGAACCGCCACGTGTCACGCTGCCAGCCGCTGACCCTTCGATAGCGCCAGAAGAATACCGCGGTCCGCTCCGCGTCGATGGGTGTTCCGATGCCGACAATGCCGAACGGGCCCCCGGGGCCGGCGGTCGGCGGGTACGGGATCTCGAGGTCGACCCAGTCGATCCCGGTTCGGCAGAACTCCACCCAGTCGAAGTTCAGGCCCCGCTGATCGGTCTTCTCGAAGAAGAACCCGCGTTCGGTCTCACGGATCCGGAATCGGGCCTGGGTGCCGCCGCCGAACATCGAGTGCGACTCGCGATGCAGGAAGGCGCCGTGCATGGGGTCCAGCAGATTCTCCATGGCGTAGCGCCACGGGGTGTCCCATTCCGCATAGCAAAGGAACGACGAGACGCCTTCATCGACGAGCGGGTCGGGGAGGGTCAGCGGCTCCGGCTCGGGATGGGCGTCATCGCCGATATAGGCCAGAACCGCTCCGGCCACCTCTTTGATGGGCGGGCTCGGTACGAGCCGCTTGCCCTCGAGGTTGCATCCGGGCAGGCCGGGCACCGAGACCACCATGCCTTCGCCGTCCACCTGGACCCCGTGGTACGCGCAGGCAAGCTTGGTTCCGAGATGCTGGCCGAGGGAGAGAGCGGCGCCCCGATGCGGGCAGCGGTCCTCGAGCATGCGCAGCCGTCCGTTCGGCTCGCGGAAGAGCACCCAGTCCATCCCGAGACGGCGGACCCTGTGGATGCTGCCCTTGGGCACCTGGCTGGACGGGCAGATCGCGTACCACTGGTTGCGCAGGCCCGTGGCAACGATCTCATCGGCACTCAGCTGCTTCTTGACCATAGGTCCCATGGGATCAGCCTTCCTTCCCGGCCTCGGCCAGCCGGTGGATCTCGGTGGTGAATGATTCGGGAGTCCAGGCGTCCCCGCTGGGGGCGGAAACGCCCAGTTCGTTGAGTCCGTCGACGAGGCTGACGAGGTCGTGGCGTCCCGTGCCGAAAATCTCCTCGATGGCGCCGGCGAGCTTGAGGTCGTAGGGCGTGGGCGCATTCGGGCTAGCCTGACGTGGCTGCAGATAGCTCATGATGGTTCTCCTTGGCTGTGGTGGATCAGAGGTCCAAGACGAGTCGCGGCGTGCGGGAGCGCGAGACGCAGACCATCATGCACGTGCCCTTGGCCTTTTCTGACGCGCTCAGCACCGAGTCGCGATGGTCGGGGACGCCTTCGACGACCTTGGTCTCGCACGTGCCGCAGATTCCGTCGCGGCACGACGTGGGTACGCGCACGCCGGCTGAGGCGAGCGCGTCCACGATCGAGCAGCCTGCCGCGACGTCGACCGAGCGGCCCGAGCGATGGCATTCGACGGTAAAGCCCTGCTCGCCCTCGGCGGGCGCCTCGACGGCTCTCGCCTTGAAACGCTCGACTTGGAGACTCCCCTCCGGCCAGCTCGCAGTGCGCTCTTCGACGGCGGCCAGCAACGGCTCGGGCCCGCAGCAGTAGATGAGGGTGCCGTCCTGTGGGGCGTCGAGGATCGCCGCGAGGTCGAGCCGACCGTATTGATCCTCCGGGACGACGTTCACCCGATCGCCGTAAGACTCGAGTTCGTCGAGGAAGGCCATCGACTGGCGGCGCCTGCCGCCGTACCACAACACCCAGTCGGCGCCTGCGGATTCGGCGAGGCGGATCATCCCGAGGATCGGCGTGATGCCGATGCCGCCGGCGATGAACACGTAACGCTCCGCCGCGATGAGCGCGAAGTTGTTGCGCGGGCCCGCCACGTGAATCCTGTGGCCGGGGCGGAGGGCCTCGTGGACGTATTCGGACCCACCGAGCGCGGCCTGCTCGCGCAGCACGGCAACACGGTAGAGCGACTCATCGGTGGGATCGCCGCACAGCGAATACTGGCGGACGAGCGAGCCCTTCAGGGTCAGGTCGATGTGCGCGCCGGGCTGCCACTCGGGAAGCGATTTCCCGTCGGGGTGCACGAGCGAGACGGAAAGCACGCCATCGGCTTCCCAGGTCATCTGCTTGACGAGCAGCTCGAACTGCCGCTCGTGGGTGTTCTCGATCATGACGGCCTCTCTGCTGTCGTCTCTGCTGTCTGGGTGGTCACCTTCACCGGCGGGGTGAAGGGCGCGGGCATCTCGCCGTAGGCCGCGAGGTCGATCTCCACGAGGACGGGCCCGCGTGTCGCCACAGCCTCCGCGAGCACCGGTGCGGCCTCGGATGCGTGTGCTATGCGGCAGTAGGGCAGGCCCAGCGCGGAAGCCACCTCGGCGAAGTCGGGAGTGACGAGGTCGACGCCCGAGCGCGGCTTGCCCTGCGACTCCTGGAGGTTGCGGAGGACCCCATAGCCGCCGTCGTTGAAGACGAGCAGCGTAAGCCACGGCTTCTCCTGGGCTAGGGTGCAGAGCTCGCCGAAGTGCACGGCGAGTCCGCCGTCCCCGGCGATCACCGCCGTCGGACGCTGGGGTCGGCCCGCAGCGGCGCCCAAGCCCATGCCGAGTCCCTGCCCGATACCCCCTCCGCGGGGAAAGACGTTGTCTCGGGGGTCGTACATCTCGAGCAATCGGTTTCCCCATGAACTGGAGGCGATTGTCACATCGCGGGCTACGACAGCGTCCCGGGGCAGGGCGGCGCGCAGTGCGTCGGCCAGGGCGGCGTGGTCGCCGAGGCTCGCACGCTGGGCCGCCCGGACCTCAGCACGAGCACGGCGGACCCGCTCGCGCCAATCCGCCTGCGTCGAGGAACCCGTGCGCAGCGCCTCGGTGAGGGCCGGCAGCACCGAGCGGACATCCGCCACGACGCCGGCCTTGACCGGGTAGACCCGGCCAACGGCCGCGGGGTCGACGTCGATCTGGACGTGGACCGCTGGGATCCGGAGAGCGTAGTCCCGCGTCTCGTTGGAGCGGAAGTGCGTTCCGAGGCTCAGCAGGAAGTCGGCCTCGTCGAGCAGCTCCTGCCCGGCGGCGGTCGCTCCGTAGTTGCCCACGACATGGGGATGATCCTCCGGAACAGCCCCGCGGCCCGAGTTGGACGTGAGCAGTCCCGCTCCCCACGTCTCGAGCAGCTCGGCGAGTTCCGATCCGCTCCGGGCAACCCCTCCGCCCGCCCAGATCAGGGGGCGCTGAGCACGCGTGGCCAGCTCGATGAGCTCGTCGAGCCCCTCGGGCGCGGTCGACGGCGGCGCAGCCGCTTGGGCGCGTGGAGCGCCGGCCTCGTCGGGGTCGGCTGGGTGCGGCAGGTACTGCAGATCGATCGGCCACTCCACGCTGACCGGGCCACCGGGCACGGCGAGGGCCGTCTGAACAGCCTCGCGCAGGACACGGCTTGCCTCCTCGACGGAGCGGATCGTGTGGGCGGCCTTCGAGACCGCCCGAAGCATGCCGAGCTGGTCCTTGGTCTCGTGGATGAAGCCGCGCCCGGAGCCCAGGAACTCAAGCTCGACCTGGCCCGTCACGTGCAGGACGGACGTGCCAGCACTGAGCGACTCGATGAGCGAGCCGGCGGCGTTGCCCGCGCCCGTGCCGGTGCTGGTCAGGGCGCAGCCGAGCCCGCCGGTCGACCGGGCATAGCCGTCGGCGGCGTTGACCGCCGTCGCCTCGTGCCGGACGGGGACGAAGCGGAGCTCCCGCGAGACCGCCTCTACGAGGGGCAGGTTGTGCACGGAGACGACGCCGAAGACCGTGTCGACCCCTGCCTCGCGCAGTACTTGGACGAGAAGCTCGCCGCCATCGGCATGATGGTGATTGCTCACGGATAAGCTCCTCAGGCCAGGTAGCGGCTCACGCCGCCACACACGTCGAGCGCGGCGCCGGTGACGTACGACGCGCGGGGGGACAGCAGGGTGACGACCATCGCGGCGACCTCGTCGGCCGTGCCGAACCGGCCGAGGGCGATGCCGCGGTCGTCGGCGAGCTCGCGCTCCCATGCCGCGAAGGAGAGCTCGCGGGCATCGGCTTCGTAACGGCGCCGCCATTGGCCAGTGTCGATCAGGCCCAGGCAAACGCTGTTCACCCGGATCCCGCACTCGGCGAACTCGAGGGCCATGGTCTTCGTCAGATTCAGCAGGCCGGCTCGCGCGGCCGAGGTGGTGGCGAGGCGTGGTTCCGGCTGGCGGGCGAGCACGGCGTTGATGGTGACGACGGCGGCGGCGTCCGAGCGCTTGAGATGCGGAAGCGCGGCGGTCATGGTGTTGAGGACGGAGCTGAACTTGAGGTCGAGCTCGTCGCGGAAGTCTTCGATGGTGGCGTCGGAGAGGCCGAGCATCCGGGACTGGCCTGCGTTGTTCACGACGCCGTCGAGGCCGCCGAAGCGGCGCACGCCGGCCTCGATCATTGCCGCAACCTCGTCTTCCCTGCGGACGTCGCAGGTTACGGCGTGGACGCGGTCGCTGTCGGCGCCGAGGTCCGCGAGGGCCTTCTCGAGGGCGTCGAGGCGGCGGCCGCAGGTGATGACTCGGGCGCCCTCGTCAAGGAGCGTGGCGACCGTGGCCAGTCCGACGCCGGAGCTGCCGCCCGTGACGAGGACTGTGCGTTCGGAGAGCTGGAGATCCATGTGGCTTCCTGGGGAGGGTCAGTTGAGGACGAACCCGCCGTTGACGACGAGTTGTTGGCCGGTGATATAGCCGGCCTCGGGGCCGAGGAGAAAGGCGACCGCTCCGACGACGTCGTCGGGCTCCTGATCGCGGTCGAGGGCGCGGTTGTCGCGGTAGAGCTGGTGCCGGTGCTCGGGGATCTGGGCTGCGGCCTCGGTGTGCGTGAGGCCGGGCGAGACGGTGTTGACGGTGATGCCGTGGGGGCCGAGATCGCGGGACATGGCTCGAGTCAGCGCCGACAGGCCGCCCTTCGAGGCGATGTAGTGCGCCAGGCGGGGTGATCCGTAGAGGGCGGCATCGGAGCCGATGTTGACGATGCGACCCCGGCCTGCGGCGATCATGTGAGGTACGACGGCTCGAGAGACGAGCCACGGGCCGCGAAGATTCACTGCCATGAGGCCGTCCCATTCGGCGGGGCTGATCTCGTGGACCGGTCTGCCGCCGACGCCGTCGGCGCGGGCGGCGTTGTTGACGAGCCCGTACAGTGGGCCGGCGATCCTGGACATCTCTCGGACGGATTCCTCGTCCGTGACGTCGACGGGCACCGCGTCGACGTCGAGCCCCTCGCCGCGGAGCTCGTCCACGGCCGCGGCGAGCCAGTCGGCGCGGATGTCGGCGAGCCAAACTTTGGCGCGAGAGCGGGCCAGGCGGCGGGACATGGCCAGACCGAGGCCACGTCCCGCGCCCGTCACGAGGATCGGAAGACCCTGGAGGTCCATCAGTCGCGGCTGATCCCGTGCACGGCCGACGTCTCGGGGTACGTCGGGACCTGGGGCTTCTGGGCGCCGATGATCACGCAGAACAACGCGTCCTCGGTGCCCGTGTTCTTGAGGCTGCGCGGGACGCCAGCCGGTACGACGATCATGTCGCGGTAGCCAAGCGTGCGCTTGATGACCTCGCCGTTGCGGTGAATGCCGACCTCCACCTCGCCCTCGAGCACGAAGAAGGCTTCCTCGGCGTCGTGGTGGGTGTGCTCGGGGCCCTCGGCGCCGGCGGGGAGCAGCATGTTGGAGAACGTGAATCCGCGCGACTTGATGGTGCGGTTGTCGTCCTCGTGGTTCCCGGTGGCGCCCGAGCCAACGTAGCGGATCTGAGCGCGACGGAACTGGTCGCCGGCCTTGGCTTGGAAGCCGAGCGTGTCCCAGTCCTCGTGACGCGACTCGCGCGTGAGGATCAGGGAGTCGGTGAAGGCCTCGAGGTTTTCGGCCGTCTCATAGGTCAGGGCTTCGTGGGTCGTGGTCATGGTTTTCCCTTTCGTTGTTCTCAGCCGTAGAGGCGTTCGATGATGTGGACAAAGCAGGACAGCCACGCGTTGAAGGTCTCCGGGGCCTCCTGGTTGGCAAGGTGACCCGCGTCGTGCAGGGTCACGAAGACCGCGTCCCGGATGCCGCCGGCCAAGGCCTGCGACTCGGAGACCCCCGTCACGGTGTCCCCGTCCCCGCACAGCACGAGGGTCGGCACGAGCAGGCGCGGAAGATCGTCGGTGTGATCCGTTGCGGCCATGGACTCGACGGCGTGGGCGTAGCCCGGCAGTCGCACGGCGTCGCGCATGGTCGCCACCACACGGTCGACGAGCTCGGCGGAGGCAGCCGGCGTCACCAACCGCGGGCCGCGCGCTGTGGCGAACTGGTCCGGGCCCAGCCGCCTCAGCTCGTCGCCGCGGGAACGCATCGCCGCCGCCTGCTCGGCGCTCTGGCCGGACCCCCTTGAGGAGTCGGCCAGAATAAGGCTCCGAACCAGGTCGGGGTGGCGGAGCGCCAGCCGTGTGGCGATGACACCGCCCCACGAGACCCCGAGCACGTGCACGGGGTGATCGGCGCGCTCGCGCACGACGGCGGCTGCGGCGTCCGCGTAGGCGTCGAGGTCCAGAGGAGCCTCCGGGTCGGCCGAGGCCGCGTACCCGGGAGCATCCCAGGCAAGGAACCGGAACTCCCGGCCGAGCGCCTCGATCTGCGGCCTGAAGGCGGCCGAGCTGGAGCCGATGCCGTGCAGGCATAGCACCGTCGGGCCGGTTCCGATGTCGAGGACGTGAAGGTCCTCGCGAGGCAGCACCGTCGTCGTCATCGGTCTCACACGATCCGGACGGGATGGCCGACGAGGACGGAGAGAGAGCGCAGCACGGCATGCGGCACGACTCCGCTCGTCCGGGGGTTCTCGGGCGAGGGCCGGTTGGCGATCTCGAAGCGGTACCGCCCAGTGGGCCCCTCGGCCTCGATGACGTGGGTGGTGAGCTCCGCCGTGGGGTCGGCCACGAGCGAGACCTCGACGAGGTCGAAGTCGCCGACAGCGAACGCGACTGTCGCCGCAACGTTGAGGGAGCGCGGGAAGAAGCGGGCGGCCTCGCGGGCCGATCCGTGGAAGATCTCCAGGGGAGCTTCCGTGGTTCGGACGCGCTCATGGGTCTCCGCGTCCATCCATGGCTGCAGGAGAGAGGACGGGAGCTTGCGGGACACGATGCGTACGCGCTCGAGCGGCTCCTCGGCCGCCGCGTTGGCCAAGAGGTCGACGCCGCCGACCGCACCGGAGGTGAACATGAGCCGCCCGGGACCGGCCGCGAGGGCCGTGCGCAGGAGAGCTTCGTCCGCGAACGCGCCCACGGAGGTGACGAGGAAGTCGACGCCGCTGTCGAGGATCTTGGCCGCGTACTGGCGGACAACCACCTGGTCGGCGCACTCGACGATCACGTCGCATGTGCCGATCGCCTCCGTCGGCGTGAGCTGGGGGACGCTCAGGCCCCCGACGGGGTGCTGGCTGACCACGCAGGCGAGTACGGCGCCGTCGACCCCTCCTCGGGCGAGGACATCGATGACGGAGCGCCCGATCGCGCCAGCGCCGATGACGCCGACGCGGCGGGCCGCCTGCTCCGCGCGAACGATGCCGGGCGTGAGTTGGTTGGTTGCGAGGGTCATCGAGCCGCCTCCGCAGCCGTGATGAGGTCCAAGACTCCGCGGTCCTCGACGCCGGCCATGTGAGAGCGGGCGTCGCGCGACGGCGGGCCAGCCGTCCCCCACAGATCCGAGAGTTCGGGAACACGCCGCCAGACCTTGCACAGCCACTCGTCCTCGACCACCTGGGCCACGTCGGACGTGTATTCGCAGACCAGGCCAGCCGGGTCGGCGAAGTAGGAGAACGTGTTGTTCCCAGGCCCGTGACGTCCCGGACCCCACAACGGGGTGACGCCCTGCTGCTTGAGGGAGCCGATACCGCGCATGAAGTGGTCCATGCTCGGCATCTCGTACGCCACGTGGTTCACCGAGGTCCAGTGCGCCTGGTTGAACGCGATGCTGTGGTGGTCGCTTCCGCACCTCAGGAACGCCATCTGGTGCTCCGACCAGTCGGAAACCCGCATTCCGAGCACGTCGGTGTAGAAGGCCACTGCGCGGTCGATGTCGACGGTGTTGAGGACCACGTGGGTGACGCCGATCGGCACCGCACGGTCCCGATCCAGAGGCTTGACCGCGTGGACCTCGGCCACGAGCTCGATGAGCCGGCCCTCGGGATCGACGAACTGGACCCCGTATCCGCCGCCCGCGCTCTCGAGGGCCTGCGGCTCGAGCAGCATCGGAACGCCGCGCGCGGCGAGCCTACGACCCGCTTCGTCGACCTCGGCCCGAGTGCGGACGGCGAATGAGATCCGGCCGAGGCCGTTGCGTTCCGATCGGCTCAGCTGGAGGACGTGGTGGTTCCCGCCGGTTCCGCGCAGCCACGTGTCGTCGTGGTCCTGTTCGATCACCGACAGGCCCCACACCTCCGAGTAGAAGTCAGTCGATTCGGCGAGGGTCGGGATCCGCAGCTGCACGCTGCGCAGCGAGTGAAGCCGGGCTACAGGCTGGTTCATCTCCGCTCCTTACTTTAGGTATTGATATTTAATAGCTTAAACATTCTGAGGTCAAGGGTTTCCGCGGACCTTCGGCGGGAAGTGTCAGTTCGCCCAGCCGAGCGGGGTCTCGTCGAGGCCCCAGTAGATGCTCTTCTGCCGCGAATAGGCAGCGATGCCGGCGCGGCCCTTCTCGCGGCCCAAGCCGCTCTCCTTCGTGCCCCCGAACGGAGTGGACACGCTGAACTGCTTGTACGTGTTGACCCAGACTGTCCCGGCCTCGATCTTCCGGGCCACCCGCCAGGCTCGCCGGTAGTCGGCGGTCCAGAGCCCGCAGGCGAGCCCGTAGACGGAGTCGTTGGCCTGCT
Organism: Sinomonas terricola; assembly: GCF_034931225.1. NCBI lineage: Bacteria > Bacillati > Actinomycetota > Actinomycetes > Micrococcales > Micrococcaceae > Sinomonas > Sinomonas terricola. Next base: position 679,962 of record NZ_JAYGGQ010000001.1, on the reverse strand, counting down.
CCACCAGATCGTCCTCGTCCTTGAAGGGGAGCACGGTCAGGACCGGCCCGAAGATCTCCTCTTGGCAGGCCCGTGCCGTGTTGGATAGCCCGTCGATGACGGTGGGGAGGTAGTAAGCGCCTTTCTCGAACGAAGGCCCGAGCGGGGGAGCGCCACCCGTGAGCAGTCGGCCGCCCTCGGCGAGGGCGCGCTCGACGTGCTCGGCGACACTGTCACGGTGGCGGTGATGGACCAGCGGGGCGACCTGGGTGCTCGGGTCGAGGCCGTGGCCAACCCGCAGTGCCTTGGCCCGCTCGACCATCATCGAGACGATCCGATCCCGCAAAGGTTCGGCCACGAAGAGGCGCGAGCCGGCGATGCAGCTCTGGCCCGAACTCGAGAAGATGCCGTAGAGGATGCCGTTGACGGCGAGGTCGAGGTCGGCGTCCTCGAAGACCACGGTCGGAGACTTGCCGCCGAGTTCGAGCGAGACGGGCATGAGCTTCTCGGCGGCGGCATGGGCGATCCGCCGTCCCGTCGTCGTTCCCCCGGTGAAGGACACCTTGCCGACGCCCGGATGGTTCACCAAGGCTTCGCCGACGACTCGTCCAGAGCCAGGCAATATGGACAGCAGCCCTGGTGGCAGGCCGGCGTCGGTCGCGATCCGGCCCAGGGCGAGCGAGACGAGTGGCGTCCATTCGGCGGGCTTGAGCAGCACGGCGTTCCCGGCCGCGAGGGCCGGGGCGATCTTCTGCGCATCGCTTGCGATCGGGGAGTTCCAGGGGGTGATGGCCGCGATGACTCCGATCGGCTCGTGCACGCTCATCGTCAGCGAGGGGCCGCGGCGCGCCGTCAGCTCGTCGTCGAACGTCTCAAGCACTGCGGCGAAGTAGCGGAAGGTGCCGGCCGCGCTTGCCACGAGGGCCCTCGTCTCCTTGAGGGTCTTGCCGGTGTCGCGCGTCTGCAGGCGGGCCAGGCGCTCGGCGCTGCCCTCGATGCCGTCGGCGATCCGGTGCAGGTGACGTGCGCGTTCGTGCGGGAGCAGGTCCCGCCAGCCTGGCGCGCTGGCCGCCTCGGCGCCGAGCTGGACGGCCTCGTCCACGTCCTCGACGGTCGCGCGGTGGATCGTCGTGATGGCCGAGCCATCGGCAGGGTCAACGGTTTCCAGCGGCGTTCCGGCGCCGCGGCGCCACCGGCCGGCCACGAGGATCTCGTCGGGAGGGGGAGCAATCGTCGCCTCGCTCATTGGGAGATGTCCTCGAGCACTCGTTCGCGTGTCTCCACGGCGAGAAAAGCCGTGCTGACTCCACCGACGACGGCGACCGCGGCCATGACCCAGAAGACGTCGGCGATCGAAAAGTGCCGTTCGATCAGCTGGCCGACGACGAGCGGCCCCAAGACGACGCCGACTCTTCCTATGGCTCCGCCGACGCTGCAGCCCAAGGCCCGCATCCGCGTCGGATAGAGCTCCGCGGTGTAGACATAGAGGGCCAGGTTGACAGCGAAGATGAAGACGGCGGAGGTGGCCGACCAGACGAGGACCGTCGTCGCCGAGGCCGCGCCCGTGGCGGCGAGGATGCCCAGGGCGAGAGCGCTGCCGATAAGTCCCGCCGTGATGGCTGCTCGGCGCCCGATCTTGTCGATGGTGAGGGCGATGACAAGGCAGCCGAAGATGCCGGCCACGCTCGTGGCGACGCTGTAAGAGAGTGCGGTCCCCATCGAGAGATGGAAGACCTGGCCGTATAGCGTGGGCAGCCAGGACGCGATGCCGTAGTTGACGAAGTAGGCAGTCAGCCAGGCGATCGCCAGCATGATCGTGCGGCGCAGGTAAGCGCCTTGAAAAAGTTCCACCACCCGTCCGCGGGTCAGGCGTACCTCGCGCGCGGGCGCCGGGTCTGGCAGGTTGCCCCTCTGGGCGGCGACTTCGGCTTCGATTCGGCGCAGCGCCGCATCGGCTTCGTCCAGACGCCCCCGAACTGCGAGCCAGCGCGGCGACTCCGGCACCCTGCGCAGGAAGGGGACGAGCAGCACTGGGACGGCGCCAAGGGCGAAGAGCCAGCGCCAGCCCAAAGTCGGAACCGCCCACGAGGAGACAAGGGCCGCGGCGAGCAGGCCTGCTGGGAAGATGAGCTCGAACAGGAGCACGAAGCGGCCTCGCCGCTCGGCCCGCGTGATTTCGCCGATATAGGTCGCCGCGACGGGCACTTCCGCGCCGAGGCCGAACCCCTGAACGAACCGTAGGACGAGGAACAGCCAGAACGTATCGGTGGCGACCATGGCGAGGCTGGTCAAGGAGTAGACGGCAAGCGACCCCATGAGGACCGGGACGCGTCCCAGGTAGTCGGCGGCTCGGCCGCCCGCAAGGGCTCCGACGAGCATGCCGATGCCGCCGATGGCGATCGTCCAGGCGATCGAGCTCGGGCTGAGATGGAAGTGTGGAATGAGGACGGGGAGGGCGTAGGCGATCATCAGCTGATCGAAGCCGTCGAAGAACGTGGCGACGCCGACGAGGACACGCGTCTTTACGTGCCAGCGGGACAGGGGCAGACGCTCGAGGCGAGCGCTGATCTGGCCAGCGGTCGTCGTCACGTGCGGTGCACTGTTAGCAACCATGATGGGAACTCTCTTGTTCGGACCACTGTGATGCGAAGCTTCAGTTAAGTGCTTGATGGTTAAGCACTTAAGAGTGTTCCGGATCACAGGCATGCCGTCAACCCCACACTGCAAGCATGATTCGTCAAGGGCTCGATGATCTAGCGCTAAAGTAAATTCATGGGCGAGCAAAAGGGCCAGGCCTCAACTCTCGACGAGGTTGGCACCATCCTTGAGCAGTGGATACGGGAGCGGCCAGACCTCGACCCGTCGCCGATAGCGTTGTTCGGCCGCGTCCATAGGGTCTACCTTCGCTATCAGGCGGTTCTGAACAAGACGTTCTCCCGGTACGGCCTCAACTCGGCCTCCTTCGATGTCCTCGCTTCACTCCGTCGTGCGGGGGCTCCGTATCGGAAGACGGGCACCCAGCTTGCAGCCGGATCGCTGCTGTCCTCGGCTGGCATAACCCTCCGTCTCGATCGCCTCGAAGAGGCTGGCCTGATCAAGCGCGAGCGCGACCGCATTGACCGGCGCGTCGTCTACTCGAGCCTCACGGACGAGGGTCTCGAAGTGATCGACCGCACGATTGAAGCCCACCTCGATGCCGAGGCTGCCCTCCTCGCTGGCCTTTCCGGGAAGGAGCGCTCCCAGCTCACGGAGCTCTTGGCCAAGCTCGAGCAGTCCATCGTCTCCACGGTTGAGGCTGAGGACGACCACCCCGGTCAGTAAGTCCCTCGAAGAAGACAGCAACCCTTTTACGCCGGCGCAACAACCCCGCCGTCGGGCTGAAACCCCGCCCTCCGAAACTGGTGCCCAAGCGCGTCGAAGCGGAGGCACCATGGCAACACCCTTGAACAGGACGGTCGCAGACACGGCTCTGCTCGGCGGCTCCCTCCCGCTCGGCCTCCTGCGCCCCTTCCTGCAGGCCGACGACGACGGCGACGGGCTGGGCCCTGGGCTCATGGCGGAGCTCAAGCTCCTCGCGAGGCAGCCGTCGCTGCTCGTCGCGTGCAACTACGGCGGTACGCTCACGCCGACCGATGGCCAGACCACCGAGACGCTTCCGCTCGGCAGCGCCGCGGTCGCACTCCGCGCGCTCGCGGCGCTGCCGAACACGCACGCCGCGGTGATCTCGGGACGTTCGCTCCGTGATCTCGCGGCGATCTCGCGCCTCCCCGCGGAGATCCACCTCGTCGGGTCGCACGGACACGAGTTCGACATGTCCTTCGCGTATACGATGCCCCAGGCCACGGAGGGCCTGCTCCAGCGTGCGGGGGACCTGCTCGTCGAGCGGCTCACTGAGCGGCTCGGCGAGATGCACCGGGAGCGCCTCGTGAGGGGCCGCGGGCTGGCGTTCGAGCGCAAGCCCACGGCCTTCGCCGTCCATCGCCGCGACGCCGATCCCGACGCGGCCGAGGCCGCGACCGCCGTCGCCCGCGAGGTCGCCTCGACGTTCGGCCTGTTCTTCATCGAGGACGGCACGGTCGTGGACCTCTCCGCCCTGCCGCCCGCGAAGGACGCGGCCCTGGATCGCCTGCGTGCCCAGCTCGGGGTGAGCGCGGCGCTGTTCGCGGGGGACGCGTCGAGCGACGAGGATGCTCTCGCGACGCTGCGCGGCCCCGACCTTGGCCTGCACATCGGCCCGAGGACGACGACGGCGCGGCACCGCCTGCGCGATCCCGAGTCGTTTGCGCGTCTCCTCGCCGTCCTGTTCGAGCTGCGGAGGGCATGGCTGTTCGGCGAGGAGGCCGTCGCGCTCGAGCGGCACTCGATGCTCGGCGACGGGAGCTCGACGGCGCTCGTCACTCCCGACGGCAAGATCTGCTGGATGACGCACCCGCTGCCGGATTCGGGATCGCTCTTCGCGCACGTCCTGGGCGGCGATCCCGCGGGGCACTTCACGGTCGAACCGGTGGCCGCCTCGCGCCTCCTCGGCCAGCGGTACGTCGACAACACGATGATCGTCGAGACGCGGTGGGCGGACCTCACGGTCACGGACTATCTCGAGCCGTCCCCCGAGGGTGTCACCCAGCTCGTGCGGGTGCTCTCCGGGCCGGGCACGGCTCGGATCGTCTTCGCGCCGCGCCCCGACTATGCCGGAGCGCCCTGCGCGATCGAGGCGCGGGGCGATTCGCTGCACGTCGTTGGCACGTCGGAGCCGATCGTCCTCCACGCGCCGGGGATCCGGTTCATCGTCGAATCCGACGGACGGCACGCGACGGCCACGGCCCACGCGGACCTCTCGCTCGGCCCTGTGGTCCTCACGCTGCGCTGCGGCGATCCCGACCCCGCGGAGCCGGATCCCGCGGGGGAGCCCGCGCGGCGGGAAGGGGTCGCGCTGGCCTCGCGGAGCTGGGTGGCCCAGCTGGACGTCCCGGCCGTCAAGCCCTCGCTCGTCGTCCGCTCGGCGCTCACGCTCCGGCACCTCGTCCATGAGCCGACGGGCGCGGTCCTGGCCGCACCCACGACGTCGTTGCCCGAGGGCATCGGCGGGACGCGGAACTGGGACTACCGGTACTGCTGGCTCCGGGACGCGTCCCTCACGGTCATGGCCCTTGTGGAGCTCGGCTCGACGGATGAGGCGGACGGCTTCCTCTCGTGGCTCGGGCGCATCCTTGACTCGGCCCCCGGCCCCGAGTGGCTGCACCCCCTCTACTCGGTGACGGGCGCGCCGCTCTCCACCGAGGCCTCGATCGAGCACCTTCCGGGATACGCCGGCTCGCGGCCGGTCCGCATCGGCAACGCCGCGGACCACCAGGTGCAGCTCGACGTGTTCGGACCCGTGGCTCAGCTCATCGACATCCTGTCCGAGCGGACGGGGGAGCTGCCCGACACGCACTGGCGGCTCCTCGTCCAGATGGCCGCCGCCGTGACGGCCCGCTGGCACGAGCCGGACCACGGCATCTGGGAGGCCCGCCGCGCCCCGCGCCACCATGTCTACTCGAAGACGATGTGCTGGGTCACGCTCGATCGAGCCCTCCGCGTTGCCCGCCGCCACGGACGCGCGGCCGACGACGGCTGGGAGCCGCTCGCCGCCGTCGTCCGTTCGGAGGTGCTCGCCGAGGGGTGGGACGATGGCGCGCGAGCGTACACCGTCGCCTACGACAGCCCCGATCTCGACGCCGCCGTGCTGCACGTGGGCCTCTCCGGGCTGCTTGATCCGCGGGATCCGCGCTTCCTCGCGACGGTCGCGGCGGTCGAGCGCGAGCTGCGCGTGGGGCCGACCGTGTTCCGCTACACGTACGACGACGGCCTGCCGGGCCTCGAGGGCGGCTTCCACCTGTGCACGTCGTGGCTCATCGAGGCGTTCCTCGCCGTGGGCCGCCTCGATGACGCGGAGGAGCTGTTCGCGCGGCTTGTCGCCCTCATGGGCCCGACGGGGCTCCTGCCGGAGGAATACGATCCCTCGACCGAGACGCATCTCGGGAATCACCCCCAGGCGTACTCACATCTGGGTTTCATCCGCTGCGCGCGGCTCCTGGACGAGGCGCGGCGGCAGCCCTCATCGACTGCTCCATAACTGTCGTTTTCGAGGCTCATAACGACAGTTGTGGAGCAGTCGATGCCCGTCACAATTGCGCCGTCGGCCGGCGAGCCCGTAGGGTGCATCCATGACCAAGCGTTGGTATGCGTATTTTGCGTTGGCTCTGGAGGGCCAAGCGTAGACTCGCGCGTATCAACCTTCAGAGCCAACAGGGCAGGGACATCGTCCCTGCCCTTCGCCGTTCCAGGCAGGCTCTGAACGCTCGGGGCCTGTCGGAGAGAGACAGGAACCATGAGCACCCCCACCCTCAAGCCCACATCCGAACCGGCCCTGCGCAACTCGCGCGCCGCCGAGTTCATGCCCCTCCCAACCCCGCGCGAGCTCCTCGCCGAGCTGCCGCTGACCGCCGCGGCCGGGGCGACCGTCGCGCGCGCCCGCGACGAGGTCCGCGCAGTGCTCGACGGCGTCGACGACCGCCTCCTCGTGATCGTCGGCCCCTGCTCGATCCACGACCCCGAAGCCGGCCTCGACTACGCACGCCGCCTCGCCGCCGTCGCCCGCGATCACCGCGAGGACCTGCTCGTGGTGATGCGCACGTACTTCGAGAAGCCCCGCACGACGGTCGGCTGGAAGGGCCTCATCAACGATCCCCGCCTCGACGGCTCGCACGACATCGCGGCCGGGCTGCGCGCCGCCCGGGAGGTGCTGCTCGGCGTCCTGGGCCTCGGGCTGCCGACCGCCACCGAGTTCCTCGAGCCCATCTCCCCGCAGTACACCGCGGACGCGATCGCGTGGGGCGCGATCGGTGCCCGCACGGCGGAGAGCCAGATCCACCGCCAGCTGGTCTCCGGCCTCTCGACGCCCGTCGGGTTCAAGAACGGCACCGACGGCGGGCTCCAGGTCGCGATCGACGCGTGCGGCGCGGCGTCCGCACCGCAGGCGTTCCTCGGAATCGACGACGACGGCCGCGCGGCCCTCGTTGCGACCTCCGGCAACCCGGACACCCACCTCGTGCTGCGCGGCGGCGCGACCGGGCCGAATTACGACGCCGAATCCGTCACCTCGGCGTCCGTGACGATGGCCGCGAAGGGCCTCAATCCGCGGCTCATCGTGGATGCGAGCCACGCCAACAGCGGCAAGGACCACCACCGCCAGGCGGAGGTGGCGCTCGAGCTCGGTGCGCAGATCGCGTCTCAGGGCCCGAGCTCGGCGGCGATCGCGGGCGTCATGCTCGAGAGCTTCCTCGTGGGCGGGGCGCAGAAGCTGGACACCGAGGCGAACGCCCGGGCGCGTGCCGCGGGGCGGGATCAGCTCGTGTACGGCCAATCGGTCACGGATGCGTGCATGGACTGGGACGTCACGGTCCGCGTGCTCGACGAGCTCGCGGGAGCGGCGCGCTCGAGGAGGTCTTTGCGGCCAACCGGCGAGTGACATGGGAGAATGCCACTTTCACAACCGTCCCTCCAGCATCTACAGTAGCTAGCACAAAGCACCGTGAGGGCACCCCGCAGGAGCTGGGCCGTCGGAACGACCTCCAAGGTGCGCACCGACGGCAGGCAAAGGATTCTGAAATGGCAGGTTCGGGGGAGTTCGCGAACACCCGCTTCCTCACGGTTGCAGAAGTCGCCGAGATGATGCGCGTCTCCAAGATGACCGTCTACCGTCTTGTCCACTCGGGGGAGATGCCGGCCGTGCGTTTCGGGCGCTCCTACCGCGTGCCCGAGGCCGCCGTGGACGAGTATGTGCGTCGCTCCGCCGTCGAAGGGCACACCGAGACGGCGTAGCCCGGCGCCTGCACGGGACGGCCGGTCTGTTCGGTGCTGTATCCTGTTCAGGAACGTTTCACGTCACGTCACCAGCAGTTGGTTGCAAGCGGCCCTCCGGGCGCCCCGGCCAGCAGCACCGGGGACACCAACTGTAAGGAACTTCTGTGGGTTCGGTTATCAAGAAGCGCCGCAAGCGCATGGCCAAGAAGAAGCACCGCAAGCTGCTTCGCAAGACTCGTCACCAGCGCCGCAACAAGAAGTAGCCGGCGCGCCTCGCCGAGAGGCACATGAAGGAGGCCCATCCCCATCGTGGGGGCGGGCCTCCTTCGCATTCCCGACGCGTGGCCACGTAACGCCGACGCGTGGCCACGTAACGCCGACGCGTGGCCACGTAACGCCGACGCGTGGCCGGGAAGCCGATGCTCCGCGTTACCGCCGGAAGCGCGAGTAGCTGCGCCAGAGCCCGTAGACGGCGCCGCCGACGGTCGCGAGCTTGAGGCCGAGCGTCGCCGCGCGACGTCCCGCACGGAAGTCGTAGATGGGCCAGTTGTGCGCGTTGGCGTGGCGGCGGAGCCGCGCGTCGGGGTTGATCGCGACGGGGTGCCCGACGAGGCTCAGGAGCGGGATGTCGTTGTGCGAATCCGAGTACGCCCAGCAGTGCGAGAGGTCGAGGCTTTCGCGCTCGGCAAGCTCCTCGACGGCGTGGGCCTTCGCCCTCCCGTGCAGGATCTCGCCCACGAGCCGCCCCGTGTACGCCCCGTCCTCAATCTCCCCGACAGTCCCGAGCGCTCCCGTGAGGCCGAGCCGCTCCGAGATGACCGACGCGATCTCGATGGGCGTCGCGGTCACGAGCCACACGCGGCGCCCCACGCGCAGGTGCTGCTCGGCGAGGGCCTTCGCCCCGGGCCAGATCCGCGACTCGATCATCTCGTCGTAGACCTCGTACCCGACCGTCGCGACGTCCTCGGCGCGGATCCCGGCCGCGAGCGAGAGGGCCGAGTTCTGGATCGACTGCACATCGTCGAGGCTTTCGCCGCGGAGCAGGAACGTGAACTGCTTCCACGCGAACCCGGTGGCCTCGCGCAGCGTGAACGCGCCACGCTCGTACATCTTCCGGCCCACGTGGAAGAGGCTCGCGCCGCGCATGAGCGTGTTGTCGACGTCGAAGAACGCAGCCTCGGCGGGCCGGGCCTGGGGGAGCGGGCGCACCGCTACAGGCACGTTCTTCTCGACGGGCATGCTCAGAGTCTAGCGATTGCGCGCCCGAGGACCGGTTACCGTGGATGCATGCGGACCCCCGAGATCGTCCTAGTCACCCGCCGCGAGTGCCACCTCTGCGAGGCGGCACGCGAGGTCGTGGCGCGCGTCGCCGCCGATGCGGGCCTCCCGTGGAGCGAGCGGCTCATGGACGACGACGCCGAACTCGCCGAGCGCTTCGCCGAGGAGGTCCCCGTAGTCCTGGTCGACGGCGTGCAACGCGATTTCTGGCGGATCGACGAGGCGAGGCTCCGCCGGACGATCGCGGCGGCCGTGGCCCAGTCGGCGTCCTCCGACTGACGTTTTGGCGGCACGCATCGGCAGTCCTAGAGTGATTCGGGCCGAAGGAGAACGCGCCGCGCGAAGCGGCAGCCAGACCGTGAGGAGGGACGCTCCGTGACGACTCATGCGAAATCGCCCGAAGACGTGCCCGCCGAGCCGACGGCGAAGCGGCTCCCGAGCGCCGTCGTCGCCCGTCTCACGGTGTATCTGCGTGCCCTCAACGGCTTCGTCGCGGAGGGCGTCGAGCGGGTCTCCTCGGAGGAACTCGCGGACGCTTCGGGCGTGAGTTCGGCGACCCTCCGGAAGGACCTCTCGCAGCTCGGCTCGTACGGCACGCGCGGCGTCGGGTACGAGGTCGAGAACCTCCTGCAGCACCTGTCGGCCGCGCTGGGACTCACGCGGGACTGGCGCGTGGCGATCGTCGGCGCCGGCAACCTGGGCCGGGCCCTAGCACGGTACGGCGGATTCGAGACGCGCGGCTTCGAGGTCGTCGCGCTCCTCGACACCGATCCCCAGATCATCGGGAACGAGGTCGGCTGGCTCCGCGTCGCGGATGCGGCCAATCTCGAGTCCATCTTCAAGCGGACGCGGGCCAACATGGCTGTTCTCGCGCTCCCGGGGTCCGCAGCGCAGCAGGCATGCGATCGCGTTGTCGCGGCCGGCGTGCGGAGCATCCTGAGCTTCGCGCCCGCGATCCTTCAGGTTCCGCGGGGTGTCACCCTGCGCAAGGTGGACATGGCCACCGAGCTCCAGATCCTCGCCTACCACGCCCAGCGGGGCGAGGCGGGGGGCCAGACCGGCGAGGACGAGCACGGCGAGCCCGCCGCGGGGACGGCCTCGGCCTAGCGCAGGTAGCCTGCGCGGGCGGCCTTGGACATCGCGAAGAAGTAGTTCGACGCGGGAAGCCAGATCAGAACGAGAATGGCCGCGTTGGCTGCGAGCTGGACAACTGACAGGCCGTAGCTCGCGAGCATCAGGGGACCGCTGGACAGATATTCCCTGCTGTAGATGCTCGGCGCCATGGTCGCCACCGCGAGGCTGAACATCGATCCCAGGAGGCCGACACCGATGAAGACTGTGAGCACGATCCGAACCCAGTTTCGGCCGGTCCAGATTCCGAGCGCCACGAGTACTTCAATGGCGGCAACGATGATCACGATGATCCAGATGAATGGCACCATGACCGAGAGAAGCTGCTCCGCGAAACCGGGCGGAAGGGGTTGCCGGCTCCGAGCCGACGCCTGCGCCAAGATGGCGGGGAAGCTCTCGTTGAAGTACTGGACCTCGAAAGGAACGAAGGCCAGCGGAAGGACCGCGAGCGCGATGAGGAGCCAGAACGCGACCTTGATCGTCGTCGGCTTGTGGACGGTCGGCTGCGGCTGCATGCCCGGGAAAGACCCCGTGGGGAGTTGGCTCGGCCACGGGCCAGAATACTGATTGCCGTCGTGCTGGCCGCCGGGAAACTGGCGTTCTGACATGGTCTCCTGCCTCTCCTGCTACTGCCCGTACGGGTTGCCGAAAGTCCGCGGGGGGCCGGGGGTGTAGGGGTTGTTGAAGGTGTTGTGCGCGTTGACGAACGCGGTCACGCCCGGGCGGAACAGCATGATGATCGTGATGATGGCGAGCGCGATCGTCACGAGCGCGAAGAAGCCTGCGTTGAAGAAGGAGAACACCGAGAGGGCGAGGAAGACAGTTCCGAGGATCCGGCTCCAGCGACGCCCCTTGCGCAGGAAGAACGCGCAGAGCCCGAGGATGATCGCGTTGACCACGGCTCCAGCGAACACGGTCCAGAGGACGCCCAGCACGAGGCTCTTGAACTCCTCGTACGTGAAGGGCGTCGGGCGGCCTGCCGCCTGGTCGTCGTAGATCGTGCGCAGCACGCTCGTGCTGCCGAGGTTGATGATGAGGCCGACGACGCCGAGGATCACCTCCGCGGCAGCTGTCGAGAGCATGAGCCAGAAGGCGATGGTGACTGCAGACTGCTGCTCGTTCGGGCCCGGCGCAGGTGTGAGCGACCCGTAGCCATAGGGCTGGGCTGGCGGCTGGCCATAGGGCTGCTGGCCGTACTGCGGCGGCTGCCCATACTGCGGCGGCTGCTGGCCATACTGGGGAGGCTGCTGGCCGTACTGGGGAGGCTGCCCATACTGCGGCGGCTGCTGGCCGTACTGCGGAGGCTGCGCGGGCGAGGGCGGCTGCTGGCCGTACTGCGGCGGCTGCGCTGGCCGATGCGGCGGTTCGAAGCCGGGAGCGTATTGCCCGTAGCGCGGAGTGGGGCGCGGCTCACCGGAAGCCGACGCACCGGGCGCGGCGTGCGGCGGCTCGGTCGCCGAGGCCTCCTCGCGAGGCTCGTCGGGCTGCTCTGATGAGGTGGTCATGGACTCGTCCTCCGGTCGGCTCACACGGAGCGGCACCTGTCCCGTCCCCGCACTGCCCACCATACCGGCCAGATTCGCCGTTGGCCCGGCGTTCCGGTCCACTTCTCAGACGGCTTGGTGCGCGTCGTGGCGAAACACGCCGCGTTCCTCATCGATTGGGAAAGTGCAACCGGTCGGGAACGCGGCAGCGCCGGCCCGGGCGAACCCGAACCGGCGCTGCGAAAAGCCGCGGAAAGCGCCGCAGCCGAAGGCGGTTCCGCCACGCGAGGCGGGAGCGGAACCGCCGGATGCGATCAGGCCTGCGGAGCCGTGAACGCGAGGTCGAGGGAGATGACGACCTTGTCGCTCACGAGCACCCCGCCCGTCTCGAGGACGGCGTTCCACGTGAGGCCGAACTCCTTGCGGGAGATCGTGGTTTCGCCGGAGAGGCCCGCGCGCGTCGTGCCGAACGGGTCCACGGCCACGCCGTTGAACTCGGTCTCGATCGTGATCTCCTGCGTGACGCCCTTGATCGTGAGCTGGCCCGTGACGTCGTAGGACTCGCCGTTGTGCTCGATCGCGGTCGAGGCGAACGTCATCTCGGGGAACTCCTCGACGTCGAAGAAGTCGGCGCTCTTGACGTGGCCGTCGCGGTTGGCGTCGCCCGAGTCGAACGAGGCCGTCTTGACGGTGGCCGAGACCTTGGTCTCCGCGAGGCTGTGGCCCACGTTGACGGTGCCGGCGGCGTCGGTGAAGCGGCCGCGGACCTTGCTGATGCCGGCGTGGCGCACGGTGAACGCGATGTCGCTGTGGGCGATGTCGAGGGTCCAGATGCCGGGGGTGATGCCAGTGGGAACCGTCACGGTGTTCTCCTTCGCTCGGGCAGGGACACTGCCGCAGGTAGTTGAGGTGTCAATCAACATGCTCAGCTTATCCATGCAAATGCATCTTCCGCTACCTCCTGTGTCATATTTCACAGGGAACTCTCGGGAAGGGCAGGTAGTTCTACTGTCTGTAGAATGAGGGGGCGGAGGCAGTCCGGGCCGCTCAGGCGATTTCTCCGCCGCCTCCCACATTTGAGAAACTGGATGTCATGCCTTCCTCCACCGTCCATCTCCTGCGCCACGGCGAGGTGTACAACCCTGCTGGGGTGCTCTACGGCCGACTCCCGGAGTACCACCTCTCCGAGCGCGGGCGGCGGATGGCGGAATGCGTCGCCGAGCACTTCGCCCAGCAGACGCACGACGGCGCCCGCATCGTCCTGCTCAAGGCCTCACCCTTGACGAGGGCCCAGGAGACCGCGGCCCCGACCGCAGCCGCCCTCGGCCTCGAGGTCGAGACGGAACCGCGCATCATCGAGGCCGAGAACCACTTCGAGGGCCTCAAGGTCAACCCGGCCGAGCTCGCCAGGCCACGCCACTGGCGCTACCTCGTGAACCCGCTCCGGCCCTCGTGGGGCGAGCCGTACGAGGCCCAGGCCGCCCGCGTCCTGGCCGCCGTCGTCGATGCGGCCCGCACGGCCGTCGACCGTGGAGGCGACGGCGCGCAGGCCGTCCTCGTCGCCCACCAGCTCCCCATCTGGGCCGCGCGCCTCAAGGCCGAGGGCCGCGCGCTCTGGCACGACCCGCGCAAGCGCGAATGCACCCTTGCCTCGCTCACGAGCCTCACGGTCGATACTGCGACCGGCGCCGTCGTCTCCCTCCGCTACACCGAGCCCGCCGCGGCCTTCCTCCCCGGCGCCGCGACTACTCCGGGGGCCTGAATGGCGAGCCCAGCCCATCCGTCCCGCAGAAGCGTCCTCGCGTTCGCCGTCGCCGTGCCCGCCGCGCTCGCGGGTCTCTCTGCCTGCGCCGCGAACGATCCGCTCGCGCAGCAAGCACGCGCGGGCGACAACAAGAACTACGTCGCGGGCGACGGCTCCGTCACCGAATACGCGAAGGACCAGCGCAAGCCGCCCGTCGCGTTCACCGGGACGCTCTACGACGGCACGAGCGTGGCCTCGTCGAGCTTCGCGGGCCGCGTGACGGTGCTCAACTTCTGGTTCGCGTCGTGCGCGCCGTGCCGCGTCGAGGCCCCGAGCCTCAAGGCGCTCTCCGACGAGTTCGCCCCGAAGGGCGTCGTGTTCTACGGCGTGAACCTCCGGGACGAGAAGGGCACGGCCGAGGCGTTCGAGCAGAACTTCGGCCTCACGTACCCGAGCTTCAATGACCAGGACGGCCACGTGCTGCTCGCGCTCTCCGGCATGGTCCCGCCGGGGGCCGTGCCCACGACGCTCGTCCTCGACAAGCAGGGCCGCGTCTCCGCGCGCATCCTCGGCGAGCTCGACAAGAGCACGCTCAAGGCGCTCATCGAGTCCGCGGCGGCCGAGTAGCGTGGGCGCGAACAGCTTCAGCGAGGCCGTCCTGAACGGCTCCCTTCTCCTTGCCGTACCCGTTGCACTGCTGGCAGGAATCGTCTCGTTCCTCTCGCCGTGCGTCCTTCCCCTCGTGCCCGGCTACCTCGGCTACGTCACGGGCCTCACGGGCGTGGACCTCGAGAAGCAGAAGCGCGGGCGCATGGTCGCGGGCATCGGGCTGTTCGTGCTCGGCTTCACGGTCGTGTTCGTCGCGACGGGCGCCGTCTTCGGCCAGCTCGGCTCGTGGCTCGCGACGTCCCAGGTGTGGCTCACGCGCGTGCTGGGGATCGTCGTCGTCCTCATGGGCATCGTGTTCATGGGCGGGCTGGGAATCTTCCAGCGCGAGGCGCGCGTCCACGCGAAGCCGCCAGCGGGCCTGTGGGGCGCACCGGTGCTCGGGATGACGTTCGGGCTCGGCTGGGTGCCGTGCATCGGCCCGACCCTCGCCTCGGTCCAGCTGCTCGCGTTCACGGACGGCCCGACGGCGTACAAGGGCGCGTTCCTCACGTTTGTCTACTGCCTCGGCCTGGGCGTGCCGTTCCTCCTCATCGCCCTCGCGTTCCGCCGCGGCATGGGCGCCCTCAAATTCTTCAAGAAGCACCGCAGGGCGCTGCAGGCCTTCGGCGGGGGCATGCTGATCCTCATCGGCGTGCTCATCGTCTCGGGCGTGTGGAGCCATTGGATTTCGCAGCTGCAGCTGTGGATCGGAACCGTGAGGCCACCCATCTGATGAGCCTGAAGACCCAGAACTCCCAAGACCCCAAGAGCCCGAAGAAGCGCCCCGCGCAGCGCGACGACGTCGCGCTTCCCGCCCTCGGCTTCGTGGGCATGCTGCGCTGGGCGTGGACCCAGCTCACGAGCATGCGCACGGCGCTGTTCCTCCTGCTCCTCCTCGCGGTTGCGGCCGTTCCCGGCTCGCTGTTCCCGCAGCGGCCCATCAACCCGGCCATCGTGACGCAGTACCTCAAGGACCACGCGGACTACGGGCCGATCCTCGACAAGCTCCAGATGTTCGACGTCTATTCGTCGGCATGGTTCTCGGCGATCTACCTGCTCCTGTTCATCTCGCTCATCGGCTGCGTGGTGCCGCGGGCCATCGCGCACTGGAAGGCGTGGCGCTCGAAGCCGCCGCGCACGCCCGCGCGCCTCTCGCGCCTCCCCGTGTACGGCACGCTCGTGGTCCCGGCTGAGCGAGGGCTTGGATCGGCGGAGGCCGCCGAGCAGGCGGCGGCGCTCCTGCGCACGCGCGGCTACCGTGTGGAGTTGCGGCCCGCGGACGACGACGGCGCCCCGGGCGACGCTGGGGACGCCGGCTCCGGCGGCGCTCGCCGACGCAACGACCTCGCCTCGGTGGGCGCCGAGCGCGGCTACCTCAAGGAGCTCGGGAACCTGTGCTTCCACGGCGGGCTTGTGGGCGTGCTCGTCTCGGTCGCGGTCGGCATCCTGTTCGGCTACAGCGGGCAGCGCATCCTCGTCGAGGGGGATACGTTCGTGAACACCCTCGTGGGCTACGACCAGTTCAACCCGGGAACCGACTTCCAGTCCTCGTGGCTCAAGCCCTACTCGATCCAGCTCGACAAGTTCGACGTGCGCTACGACCGCGAGTCGCCCGGCAAGTTCGGGCAGCCCCTCGACTTCACGGCGCATATCGCAACCAAGGATTCGCCCGAGGCCGCCTCGAAGGACCAGACGCTCAAGGTCAACGATCCGCTGAGCATCGGCGATACCGATGTCTACCTCGTCGGCAACGGCTACGCCCCCGTCGTCACGGTGCGCGGCGGCGACGGGAAGGTCGCCTACCAAGGC
The DNA here is from genome assembly GCF_034931225.1 of Sinomonas terricola. NCBI lineage: Bacteria > Bacillati > Actinomycetota > Actinomycetes > Micrococcales > Micrococcaceae > Sinomonas > Sinomonas terricola. The sequence goes on along the minus strand of NZ_JAYGGQ010000001.1, from coordinate 664,047 downwards.
CCCATCCCCGCCCAGGCCACGGACACGGTCTACACGTCGACGATCGTCATCAAGGCCCCGGACGCGAAGCCGAGCCAGCTCGGGTTCGTCGGGTTCTTCCTGCCGACCGCCGTGACCGGCCAGGACGGCGTCTCCTTCAGCGCCGATCCCGATCCCCTCAGCCCGCAGCTGAGCCTCAACTCGTACGTGGGCGATCTGGGCCTCGACAAGGGCGCGCCGCAGAACGTCTACGCCCTCGACGTCTCGAAGCTCAAGCAGGTCAACGGCCGCGACCTCCCCGCGAAGGGCATCGTGCTGAGCGCGGGGCAGTCGTACTCGCTCCCGGACGGGCAGGGGTCCATCAGCTTCGACGGCCTCAAGCGCTACGTGGGCCTCGACATCCACCACAACCCGGGCCAGACGTGGGCGCTCGGCTTCGCGCTGTTCTCGCTCGCCGGCCTTATCGCCTCGCTCTTCGTGCCGCGACGGCGCCTGTGGGTCCGATTCGGCGATCACGCGGACGGCCGCACGATGATCGAGTACGGCCTCCTCGCGCGCGGCGAGGACCACGGCCTCGCCGCCGAGGGGCGCGCCGTGCGCGAGGTCCTCGCGAAGGCGTGGGGCGTCGCCGCGGAACCGGGCGCCGAGGGCGAGGCGCACAATAGGACTCAGTCAACCTCAGGAAAGGGCGCATGATGGGCCCCATCAACCAGACGCTCGGCGAGTACAGCGAACTCTTCATGCTCCTCGCTGCCGGCACGTACGTCATCGCGTTCCTCGCCTTCGCGTGGGACATGGCGACGAGCGGCAAGACCGCCCGGCGGGACGCGTCGCGCCTCGCGGGGGCGAAGGCAGCTGCGAAGGTGCCAGCCATGGCCGGCGCCTCGTCGGCAGGCGCGGCCGACGGCGGAAGCCGACCTGCGTCGTCGTCCGGTGCGAACGGGCTCGCCGAGGTCGCGGACGCGGGGCTCGCGTACGCGACGCGGCGGAATGCCGCGCGCGTCGGAGTGGCGCTGAGCATCCTGGGCCTCGCGATCCATGTGGCCGGCGTCGCGACGCGCGGTATCGCGGCGGGGCGTGTGCCGTGGGGCAACATGTACGAGTTCTGCACCACGGGCGCGCTCCTCGTGACCGCGGTCTTTCTGCTCACGCTCATCAAGCGCGATCTGCGCTTCCTCGGGACGTTCGTCCTCGGCCTCGTCGTCGTCATGATGGTGGCCGCGGCCGTGGCGTTCTGGACGCCTGTCGGCCACCTCGTGCCGGCGCTGCAGAGCTATTGGCTCGTGATCCACGTCTCGATCGCCGTGCTTTCCTCGGCCCTCTTCACGCTCACGTTCTCGATGGCCGTGCTGCAGCTCGTCCAGTCGCGGCGCGAGGCGAAGATCGCCGCGGGCGGCCTCGACCACGGCGGGTTCATGCGCCTCGTACCGAGTTCGCTGACGCTCGAAACCCTGAGCTACCGGATCAACACGATCGCTTTCGTCGGCTGGACCCTCACGGTTATGTTCGGTGCGATCTGGGCCGAGAAGGCGTGGGGCCGATTCTGGGGCTGGGACACGAAGGAAGTCTGGAGCTTCGTCATCTGGGTGGTCTACGCGGCGTACCTTCACGCGCGCGCGACGCGCGGCTGGACCGGGAGCCGGGCGGCATGGCTCTCGATCGTGGGCTACGTGTGCGTGATCTTCAACTTCACGATCGTGAACATCTACTTCACGGGCCTGCACTCGTACGGCGGCGTCAGCGCGGGCTAATCCGCCGCCCCCTCACGGGCCACGTTCCGCAGGTTCTCGAGCTTCCGTGCTGCTTCCCCGCTATGGTGCCGCGGGGCAGCGGCCCAATAGCGGCTAAGGGCGCCCGATATGGGCCGTCGCTCCCGGGGAGGCTCAGAGCCCGCGCAGGAAATCGGGGTCGTCATCCGGAGCCACCGGGCGGCGGCCCCGCGTGCTGCCCGACGTCGGGGGAGCGGTCCGGCGAGGCCGGCCGAAGATGAACCACAAGAGGGTTCCGATGATGGGGAGGATCGTGATCAGGAACCATGACGTCTTGGACAGCCCGCGCACCGCCGCGCGGTCGGCCATGGCGCAGTCCACCATTGCGTAGAGCCAGGCCGCCAGGATGACGATGACGGGCAGGAGACGGGCCATAGGCCTATTTTAGTAAACTTGGCTAGTGGCGTTTTTGAAGTACACCCTCATCCGTGCGGCTCTCTTCGTTGTTCCGTTCGTAGTGTTCCTGCTGCTCGGCATCGGCGGTGTCCTCTCGGCGGTGTACGCCGTCGTGATCGCGTTTGCAGTGAGCTTCCTGTTCCTCAACCGGCAGCGGAATGCCGCAGCGTCCGACGTGAGCGATGTGTTCGGCGGCCGCAAGAAGGTGCGCTCGTCGCGCGAGCAGGAGGACGCCGAGGCCGAGGACTCAATCGACGAGGCGCAGCGTCGGGCCGACGGCGAGGGTGGGCCGGCCGAGGCCTGACCCCCGAGGCCTACGCGCGCCCGAGCACCGACGCGACCGCGAACAGGGCGCTGAAGCCGAGGTTGATGAACCCCGTCTGCTGGAGGACGGGAATGAGCCCGGGCCCGGCCGCGCCCGAGAGCATCGTCCGCGACGGCGCGATGCAGGCCGGGACGAGAGCGAGGACGAGCAGCATCCACGGGTTCGACGGCGCGAGCACGAGTGCGGCGACGACGGCGACGGCGAGCATCACCGGGTACGAGAGCCGCGCGGCGCGGTCGCCGAGCCGCACCGCGAGGGTCCGCTTCCCGGCCACGCGGTCCGTCGGGATGTCGCGCACATTGTTCGCCATGAGGAGGGCGTCCGCGATGAGGCCCGTCGCGATGGCGCCAGCCCACGCGGCAGGGCTCAGGGCGAGGGCCTGCGTGTAGGTGGTGCCGAGGGTCGCGACGAGGCCGAAGAACACGAACACGAACAGGTCCCCGAGGCCGAGGTACCCGTACGGCCGCCTGCCGCCTGTGTAGCCCCACGCCGCGAGGACGCTCGCCGCGCCGACGATGATGAGCCACCACGTCTGCGAGAGCATCACGAGCGCGAGACCGAACAGGGCCGCCACCCCGAACGAGATGAACGCGGCCCGCTTGACCGCGCCCGGCGCCGCGGCGCCTGCGCCCACCAGCCGGAAGGGCCCCACACGATGGTCGTCGGTGCCGCGGATCCCGTCCGAGTAGTCGTTCGCGTAGTTCACGCCGACCTGGAGCATGACGGCGACGAGCGCCGCGAGGATCGCATTGACCGGCTTGAACGAGCCGAGCCCGAAGGCGGCCGCGCTTCCGACGATGACGGGCGCGACGGCCATGGGGAGGGTCCGCGGGCGGGCGCCCTGGACCCATTGGGCGAATGTTGCCACGGGGGTTCCTGACTTCTTTCCTGGGGAGCAGAGCGGGCTTCGCGGAGGGCTACGGACCCGACGCGCCGTGCCCGTGCCGTGCGGCGTGCGCGCGTGAGAGGGCCTCGCCGAGCGTCTGGCGGTCCGGCTTGCCGTTCGGCAGGTGCGGCAGCTCGTCGACCACGAGCCACGTCTTGGGTGCGAGCCGCCCGAGGCGGACGACGGCGGAGCCGCGCACCTCGTCGAGCGAACCGCCCTGGTCGCCCGAGAGCACGACGGCGGCCGCAAGCGCCTGCCCCCATTCGGCGTCGCGGACCCCGACGACGAACGCCTCGCGCACGCCGCCGATCCCTTCGAGCTCGCGCGCGATGTGCGCGGCGGAGACTTTGACGCCGCCCGTGATGACGACGTCGTCCGTCCGCCCGAGCACGTGGAGACGGCCGTCGTCGCCGATCTCGCCCACATCGGAGGTCACGAACCAGCGCTCGCCGCCCTCTTCCACGAAGTGCTCGGCCGTGCGCGCCGGATCGCCCACGTAGCCGGCCGCGACGACCTCGCCGCCGAGGCGGATGCGCCCGTCGTCGGCGAGCCGCACGGAGACGCCGTCGAGCGGCTTGCCGTTGTACACGCACCCGCCGCACGTCTCGGCCGATCCGTACGTCGTGACGACGTGGACACCTGCCTCGCCTGCGCGCTCGAGCAGGCCCGGCGGGATGGGTGCACCGCCGAGGAGGACGGCGTTGAAGCGGCGCAGCGCCTTCGCGACGCGGGGGCTGGGGTCTTCGAGGAGCCTCCGCAGCTGGGTGGGCACGAGGGACGTGAATCGGACGGGGTCCGTGAGTTCCTCGGCCGCGTCCGCGAACGCCTCGGGCGTGAAGCCCGCGGCGGGGTTCATCTCGACCGGCCGCGTGCCCGCGTAGAGCGACCGCACGAGCACCTGCACCCCGGCGATGTACTCGAGCGGGAGCGCGAGGAGCCACTGGCCCTCGCCGCGCAGTGCCACGGCGGTGCTTGCCGAGGAGGCCGCGAGCGCGTCGATCGTGAGTGCTGTGGCCTTGGGCGTCCCCGTGGACCCTGAGGTGCGGACGACGACGGCCGTGTGCTCGGGCAGCGAGCCCACCGCCGTCGTCGGTTGCCAGACGCGCCACGCGCCGGTGGCACCGGTTCCCGCGGGACCGAACTCGACCGCGGGCCCCTCGTCGGCGAGGGCGGCGGCGAGGGCCTTGAGAACGGGGTCGAGGCTCATGGGCGTGTTCTTCCGCTCAGTAGTAGTAGGGGAACTCGGACCAGTCCGGATCCCGCTTCTCGAGGAACGCGTCGCGGCCCTCGACCGCCTCGTCCGTCATATACGCGAGACGCGTGGCCTCGCCCGCGAAGACCTGCTGGCCCGCGAGCCCGTCGTCGGCGAGGTTGAACGCGAACTTGAGCATGCGGATGGCCTGGGGCGACTGCCGCGCGATATCGGCCGCGTACTCGAGCGCGACCTCCTCGAGGCGCGCATGGTCCACGGCCTCGTTCACGGCCCCCATCGCGGCCATGTCCTCGGCCGAGTATTCGCGGGCCAGGAAGAAGATCTCGCGGGCGCGCTTCTGCCCGATCTGGCGGGCCAGGAGCGCCGAGCCGTACCCGGCGTCGAACGAGCCGACCGTCGCGTCCGTCTGCTTGAACCTGCCGTGCTCGCGCGAGGCGATCGTGAGGTCCGCGACGACGTGCAGCGAGTGGCCGCCGCCCGCCGCCCAGCCGCTGATGACGGCGATGACCACCTTGGGCATGGTCCGCATGAGCCGCTGGACCTCGAGGATGTGGAGCCGGCCTGCGCGCGCCGGGTCGATCGTCTCGGCTGTCTCGCCCGACGCGTACTTGTAGCCCTCGCGCCCGCGGATCCGCTGGTCGCCGCCCGAGCAGAACGCGTGGCCGCCGTCCTTCGGCGACGGGCCGTTGCCCGTCAAGAGGACGGTCGCGACGTCCGGCGTCATGCGCGCGTGGTCCATCGCGCGGTAGAGCTCGTCGACAGTGCCCGGCCGGAACGCGTTGCGGACTTCGGGCCGGTTGAACGCGATGCGGACGGCGGGGAGGTCGCGCACGATCGCCCCGTCCGCGTCCCGCTCGACCTGCCGGTGGTAGGTCAGGTCCGCAAAGTCGAAGCCCTCGACGACGCGCCAGCGAGCGGGGTCGAAGACGTCGGAGACTTTCTCGGGGAGGGCGGTTGCGGCGGAGGAGGTCACGGCTGAAAGTCTATCCGCGGCCGCCGACACCCTTCGCGGCGCGTGGCGACGTGAAGCTCACGAGATGCAGAACTCGTTCCCCTCGGGGTCTGCCATCGTGTACCACGAGTGCGGTCCCTCGGCCGCCTCCCACAGGAACGTCGCCCCGCGGGCCTCAAGCTTCGCGCGGACAACGTCTTTGTCGTCGCCGTCGAGCCGTACGTCCCAGTGGACCCGGTTCTTGACGGACTTTCCCTCGGGCACCACTTGGAAGAGGATGCGCCGGCGGTCTTTGCGCCCGAGCTCGTCCTCGGGAGCGATGGCCTGGGCGCTCGCCCACATGAGCACGCCGCGATAGACCATCGTCTCGTCCTCGGTCGCGTAGCCCTCGGAGATCATGCGCCGGATGAAGTCCTCGTTGCTTGGCTCGACGGCCCAGCCGAGCGTCTCAGCCCACCACTCTGCTTGGGCGTGGGGGTCCCGCGAATCGACCACGATCTGGATGCCGTATGCCATGGCTCAACGCTAGGCCTCGGCCTCGGCGGCCGGAAGGGAGAAGCGGACAGTCTGCGTCCGCAGCGTGTCCCTGAACCCGCTTGACACCCCGCAGGGCGCCCTGCACGCTGGAACGCATGGTCCGCTGATCGCCTCCCATCCCCTATCTGCCCGGGCACGAGTCTGCCTGTCACTGAAGCGAGGACCTGCATGGCGTTGAGCACCATCCACATCACCGCGACCGATGTCTCCCACGGCTACGGCGACCGCCTCCTCCTCGATCGCGTGAGCTTAGTGATCGCGGATGGCGAGCGGATCGCCGTCGTCGGCGAAAACGGGGCGGGGAAGTCCACGCTCCTGCGCCTCCTCGCGGGTGAGGAACTGCCTGACTCGGGCACGGTTGCCGTGCACGGTCGGGCGTCGCGGCTCGCTCAAATGCCCGATAGCGCCGCGACCGTGGGCGGACTGCTCGCCGCTGCGGAAGCCCGCGCGAGCGCGGGAGAATCTGCTGTGGATGGCGAGGCAGCCGACGGCGTTGCGGCCCGGGTGCGGGCGGTCATCGCGCTCGAGCGCCTCGGCGTGGGGGAACTCGCGCGCAGCGGGCTTGATCGGACGCTTGCGAGCCTCTCAGGTGGCGAGGCCGAGCGCGTGGGCCTTGCCTTCGCGCTCGCGGATCCTGCCCCGATCCTTTTGCTCGACGAGCCCACGAACCATCTCGATGGGGACGCCGTGGCTTGGCTCGAGGCGGAGCTCGCGGCGCGGCCCGGCGTTGTCGTGGCCGTCTCGCACGATCGGGACTTCCTTGGTCGTTTTGCGCGCGTCATCCTCGAGGTCGATGCCGACCGGCGCGCTGTGCGCCGCTACGGCGGTGGCTACGCCGGGTACCGTGCGGCAAAGGTGCTCGAGCGGCGCACATGGGAACGCGAATACGCAGAGTGGGTCGAGGCCAAGGAGCATGAACGAGAGAAGGCCGCCGCGGTCTCCGGTCGCGTGGCCTATGGCCGCATGACGGACAAGGACAAGTCCGGGTTCAACTACTTCGGGCAGCGTGTGAGTGCGGCCGTCGAGAGCCAGATCCGGTCCGCCCGGGAGCGGCTCAGGCGCCTTGAGGCCGATCCCGTGATGCCGCCGCCGCGGCCACTCCACCTCGCCGCCGCGTTCGATGTTTCCCGGGGCGCCGCCGTGTCCCTTCGCGGCGCCGCCGTTCTCGGACGGCTGCATCCAGTCGACCTCGACGTTTCGGCGGGTGGGCGTCTCGCCGTGACCGGCCCGAACGGCGCTGGCAAGACGACGCTGCTTGGAGTGCTTGCGGGGCGGCTTCCCTTCGAGGGGGCCGTCGAGGTGCGCGCCGGCGGGGGAGCCGACGACGACGGCGCGGCCTCCGCCGTCGTCGGCCTCCTCCCGCAGGAACTCGCCCCGCCCGTGGACCCGCATGCGAGGCTGCTCGCTGCCTACGCCGCCGGGCTCCCGGGCGACCTCGACGATCATGCCGAGCGGCTCCTGCATCTTGGGCTGTTCCGGATCCAGGAGTTCTTCGTGCCGGTGGGCTCCCTCTCGGCCGGGCAATATCGGCGGCTGGCGCTCGCTAGGCTCCTTTCGGGCCAGCCTGAGCTTCTCCTGCTCGACGAGCCGAGCAATCACCTCGCGCCGCTGCTCGTCGGAGAGCTCGAAGAGGCGCTCGAGCGGTACCGGGGAACGCTCATGGTGACGAGTCACGACGCGGCGCTCCTGCGGTGGTTCGGCCGACTTGAGGGCGCCTCCGAGCTGAGACTCGAGCGGCGAGACGTGCAGGAGGTGCACGTGCACCATTAGGGTCGATGACGTTAGGTCCGGGGGTTTCCAGGCCAGGTTTGTCGGCTCGTGGGCGCCCCACGCCGTCACGGTGCATCCGCCGGGCTCGCCTGCGAGAGCATCGGCCGCGGCGCCGAGGACGGTGCCCTCCGACGGCGGGTGGTGGACCGAGACGAGAAGACGGCGTGCAGGACGGCGGCCTCGGGCGGTCGTCGGCTACCGGCGTGGCTCGCAAGGCGCTGTCCTCGACGAAATCGTCGAGGGTCCGGAAGACTTTCCCGGTTCGGGGGTCCCTGAGGCCGTCGTCGGCATAGGTGAGCCACACGCCGCCCAGCGCATCGAGGTAGTAGCGGGCGGCGAAGGTCTATTGGGCGTCCGGAACTGTGAGGAGCACAGGGCGGACAATCCTGGACCGGCAGGCGGCCGAACCGTGGGGGAGCAGGGTCCTTGAGCGACTCGCTCACGACCTGCGCGGAGTTCCCCCACATGAAGGGCTTCGACAGGCGGAACCTGTTCTATATGCGCTCCTACGCTCAGGCATGGAGTGGGCCCGAGCCGATTGTGCAGACGGTCTCTGCACAATTGAGCTGGAGCCACAACATCGCCCTGCTCGAGAAGGTCAAAGACCAGGAGGCGCAGCAGTGGTACGCCGCGCAGGCAGTCCAGCGGGGCTGGTCGCTCTCAGCCCTCGCTGCCCGAGCGTGATGACTAGCGGCCATCGGATCCGAATCCCTAGGTCCGGAAGCGGTGAGCAGGAGCCTGATGTGCCTCACGGAAGTTGTCCCACAAGCTGTGGGACTTTTGCCTCCGGCCCCAGGCGGCGGCGAAGGCGCGCATGTCCTGGCACGGGTGTACCGGAACGTGGACTCGAAGAAGTACCTGCTCCTCGTTCCTGCGCATCGCCGGAATCGTGCCCGGTGCCCTGGCCGTCCAGACCGTGCCTGCACCCCGGCTCGAGGTCCTCGTCGGCGGAACCGTCCTCGTCGCGTTGGCCACAGCCCAGATGTCCCGTTCCTCACCATGGCGACCCGGGGCGAAGCCGCTTGCGGCAGCCGGTTCGGTGAGCGCTTTCATGAACGCGACGGCCGGAGTGGGCGGGCTGGCGTTGAGCGTCTACGCGCTGCGCACCCGGCGGGAGCAGACCGAGTTTTCCGCCACCATGCAGCCGCATTTGCTGACGATCGGCCTGGCTTCGGTCGCTGCGAAGCTGGTGGCCAGGCCGTCATCCCACCCCGGGCTCTCGCCGTGGGTCTGGGTCGCGATCGTAGCGTCCATTTGCGCGGGGCTCGTCGCCGGCGAAGTGCTGTCGCACAGAACCGGGCTCCAGACGGCACGTCGGCTCATGCTCACGCTGGCCTATGTCGGATCCATCGCCACGGTCGCCTGGGGCGTACTGGAGCTGCTGCCATGATGCGCCCAGACGGGTTCGCGAACATATCTTGACACTAAATATCTGGATATATATTATCCTGATATGCGTTTCAGTGATGGTGTTGAGTGGTCTGTACACAGCTGCCTGGTGCTGGCCGCGCTGCCGGAAGGCGTGGGGCTGCCGGGTGCGAAGCTTGCCGAGTTCCACTCGCTTCCGGCGGCTTATCTCGCCAAGCACATGCAGGCACTCGTCCGGGCCGGTGTCGTCGAGTCAATCCCTGGTCGGCACGGGGGGTATCGGCTTGCGAGACCCGCGAGCGAGATCACTGTGGCCGACGTCGTCACCGCAATAGAAGGGAACCGCTCTGCGTTCCGTTGCACTGAGATTCGTAGACAAGGCCCGGGTGCTGGCCAGCCATGTGAGTACCAGACGGCCTGCCTGGTATCTCGTGTCATGGGTGGGGCCGAGCAGGCATGGCGCAGCGAGCTAAGCAAATGGACTCTGGCCGACCTTGCGTTCGACCCAGCGAGTGCCGCGTACCTCCGCCAGGACGCCTGGCTTTCGGATGTCCTGGAGGCGAGGGGGTAGCGAGCTCCCTCGGCTCCCAGTGTGCCAAAGCCGACAAGCGACCACAGGGCGCGATCGAAAGCGCCGATTCATGGCCTGGCAACGGGGAACTCAGAAGTGGCGCTCGAGCCGTGCATCGTCGGTGAGTCTCGGGCGACAAAGTTTGCAATCGTTAGCCGCCGTCATCAACCAAGTCTGCCCAAAGGCGGACCCGACAACGCATGACCCGACAACCTATTAGGAGGACGACATGCAAGTAGCAGGCATCAACGAGATCGGTGGCCCTGTCGAGATTCTCGACGTGCAGGATCCTCGACCGCTGGCAGCGGACGAGGTTCTGATCGCGGTGAAGGCCGCGGGCATCGGCAACTGGGACGAGATCGTGCGTACTGGCGGTTGGGACGTCGGCGCCAGCGTCCCCATGGCGTTGGGCGTCGAGGCGGCGGGCGTCGTCACGGAGGTGGGAGAGAACGTAGACGGCTTCCACCCTGGCGACGAGGTGCTCTGTCACCCCCTTCAGCTGCGCCACCAGGGTGCCTGGGCGCCCTTGCTCATCGCCCCAGCGTCATTGCTCGCGCGCAAGCCGGCGTCTGTCGCCTGGGAGACCGCAGCCGCGTTTCCGGTGCCTGCGCTGACCGCGGAGCAGGTGCTGACCGAGGCATTGGCCTTGAAGGCTGGCGAAACACTGCTCGTGCATGGCGCGGGAGGAGTCACTGGTGGACTGCTCGTGCAGCTCGCAGTGCTGCGTGGGGCGAATGTGCTAGCGACCAGTGGGCCGGCCAGCATGGCTCGAGTGCGCCAGTACGGGGCCCTTGAGGTGTTCGACTACAACGATCCATCCTGGCCGGCTCTGGCGCGCCGGGTCGCGGCCGCTGCCGGGATCACGGCTGTCGTGAACGCAGCCCGCGACGGTGCGGCGACGGCTATGAGCACGCTCGTCGACGGTGGACGGCTAGCCACCATTACGTCGGATCCGCCGGCGGAAGAGCGCGGTATCAGCGTCTCGAACGTCTACGTGCGCCCCGACGGCGCGCAGCTCGAGCGTCTCGCCGAGTTGCTGGGCAACGACCAGCTGACCTTCGCCGTCGCGAGCAGCAACCGACTGGCCGGGGCCGGCGCGGCGCTCGCGGCAGTAGTCGCGGGGGGAGTCTCGGGCGCAGCCGTTGTCATCCCGTGAATCGGTGAGCAGCTCAGTTCGCCAGACAAGGCCACCACCTTCTCATGGTGAGAGCTGGGGCGTGGCATCGGCGGCTTGGCCCTTGGGTACGCGGACAATGCTGAGGACGTACGGCTAGATTCTCGGTGCGGCCCGCGGGCCGGCGAGCGGCAGGCAGCAGTCACCAAATTTGGGATTGTCGCCTGCCACTCCGGATCCTCGTCTTCGACCGTCCAGAGCAGCCGGCAGCCGCCGGGGCTGTTTGCGGCCTTTGGGCCGAGCGTCCAGCTCGCCCAACACGATCAATGCCGTCTGCGCCAGGGTGCTCGTGATTGTCCAGACCGTCCCCGCCGCGGAATGGCTGGAAATCACCGCCGGATCAAACATTACCGTCGTGCGGGGAGTGGCCCAGACCCTTTCATAATCAACGCAGATGATTCCGCTGCCGTAATCCGCAATCTTCAATTGGGAAAACCTGAATGGACGCCATCAGCCAACTCCTCCGTCTCGCACGTCTCGAAGCGCAACTGGACAAGCACTGCCTTCTCGGCCAAGCGACCACCATGGAGACAGCGGGTCATAGGGACCTGGAGGTCCCTTTCCACGTGCTGCTCGAGGGAACATGCGAGTTGCACGTCGGGTCGACGCACCTTCAGCTGAGCGCGGGAGATGTAGTCCTGCTGCCAGACGGAGCACTCCACCGCATAACGACATCTGGCGCTGGTCGCAGGAGCACGACGATCGACGAAGACGGGAAGGCCTTCACTACAACCCGGAGTTCGGACGGGGGGTCGCCGGTCATCGACCTCTTCTGTGGCCGGTACACCTTCGGGATCGGCGCCGGGACTATCCTCGTACGGAGCCTACCTTCGGTCATCCACGTAGCGTTCGGCCATGCCCCTGAAAGCGACCAGGTGCTTCGATCTCTCAGCCAGCTGATCCGGGGCGAGGCCCAGAGGCACGGCGAAGGCACCGCCGCGATCCTGGCATCGCTGTGCACGGTGCTCCTCGCCATGGTCCTGCGCACATCTAGCGTGAATACCGACAGTGTCCTGTGGACGGCCGCGGCGGAGGGCACCGTTGCCAACGCCATCGCGGCCATTCTCGAGCGCCCGGAGGAACAATGGTCGATCGAACGTCTCAGCAGAGGTGCGAACATGTCCCGGGCCACGTTCCTGCGCCACTTCGGCAAGAGCACGGGAATGACCGTGGGCGCGTTCGTCACCAAAGCTCGGCTCATCGCGGCCGCCGAACTGCTCGACACCACCGATGCGACTGTCGCCGTAGTGGCACAGCGGGTGGGGTACCACTCGGAAGCCGCATTCACCCGGGCATTCCACGCAGGTGTGGGGTTCACGCCTTCCCGATTCAGGCGAAGGGCCCATGATGCCGCTACAGAGAACGCGGCCGTGAGACCTGAGGGTTGAAAGGTGATCCATAACCGCCTGTTCGAGTCAAGAGGGCCGCGGGAGACTCAATGAGTGGAGCAGTAAAGCTCCACCCGCGAACTGCACGCGCAGTTGCGCGGCGTCTCTTCTAGACAGGAGTTCCCTCTTATGCCAATGCTTGGTCGGATTTCCCCCACCGAAGCCCCCGACGATATTGCAGACCTCTATGCCAAGGTGAGGAAGACGATCGGCGCGGTCCCCAGCATGGTCACTTACATGGCCAACAGCCCCGCCGCCCTCACCGCATGGCTCGGGCTTATTGAGGCATTGAAGGGCGGCTCTTTGCCGGCCGCCGTCCAAGAGCGTCTTGCCCTCGCCACGGCCGAGTACAACGAATGCAGCTATTGCCTCTCGGCCCACACTTTCGTTGCGAAGAATGTAGTCAAAATGGAGCCGGCGGAGATCTCCCGGGCGCGCGATGCCGCGTCGGAGAACCCCCACACCGACGCGATTCTCAAGCTGTCCGACGCCGTCGCGCGCGGTCGTGGGAACGTCGACCCCACAGCTGTCGATGACGCTCGAGCCGCCGGTGTGACTGACGGCGAGATCGCGGAAGTCATCGCTCATCTCGCTCTGAACACCCTCACGAACTACTTCAACATCCTTGTCGATACCCCGAACGAGTACCCCGAGCTCGTAACTGCTCGCGCCCGCTGACGCGGCAAATTCTGCCAAGGAGACGAATCATGAGTGCGATCAAGCACGTGCCCGACGAGACTTTCGAGTCCCACGTCCTCGAGTCCGAGAAGCCCGTCCTGGTCGATTTCTGGGCCGAATGGTGCGCCCCGTGCCGCGTCCTCGGCCCGATCCTCGAACAGATCCACGAAGAACATGACGAGATCGAAATAGTGAAGATCAATATCGACGAGAACCCGGCAATTACGCGGTCCTACGGGATCACCTCCATTCCGACTATGAAGCTCTACAAGGGCGGCGAAGTAGAGAAGACAATCATCGGAGCGATGTCGAAAACGCATCTCGAACAGGAAATGGGAAGCTTCCTGAGAAAGGCAAACAAAAATGGAATCTAGCCTCAATGGAAAGGTTGCTCTCGTTACGGGCGGCAACAGCGGCATCGGAAGGGCTGTCGCAACCGAGCTGGCTGGGCGCGGTGCCCATGTCATCCTCTCCGGGAGGAATCAGGATCGCGGGGCGCTGGCCGTCGCCGACATCCGCGCCAACGGCGGGCGCGCCGACTTCGTCCCTGCGACCCTGGATGACGAAGCGAGCGCTCGCAAACTCGCAAAGGAGGCGGTTGCCCTCGGTGGAGGACATGTCGACATCCTCGTGAACAACGCCGGCATGTTCCCGTTCGGCCCCACGCACAAGACGACCGAGGAACAGTTCGACGCAATCTACGGCCTGAACGTGAAGGTCCCGTACTTCCTCGTGGCCGAACTGGCGCCGCCCATGGTCCAGCGCGGACACGGCGCGATCGTGAACATCGGAACGATGGTCGCGCACTTCGGCATGGCTGGAATGGCGCTCTACGGCTCGACCAAGGCAGCCCTGGTGCTCCTGACCAAGGCATGGGCGGCAGAATTTGGTCCGGCAGGGGTTCGGGTGAACGCGGTGAGTCCCGGTCCGACACGCACCGAAGGTGCCGAAGTCATGGGCGAAGGGCTCGATCAGCTCGCTCAGACGCTTCCGCTGCGGCGCACTGGTCAGCCGGAGGAGATCGCCGCGGCGGTCGCATTCCTGGTGAGCGACGACGCCGCCTATGTCCAGGGAGCCGTGCTGCCCGTCGATGGCGGACGTGTCGCCGTCTGATCACCTGACGCCCCGCACGGAAATGGCAGCCGAGGGGAAGTCACCGAATGTAAAGGCGGGAAAGGCTATGGGAATTATTACTCAGGACATGCGAGACATCATCGCCAGCGCGAAGCTCGCGTTCGTGGCGACGGTCTGCGAAGATGGCTCCCCGAACCTATCTCCGAAGGGGTCTCTGCGCGCTTACGACGACGATCATCTGGTCTTCATGGACATCGCCTCACCCACGACGGTGGCGAACCTGCGGCGCACCCCCCAGCTGGAGGTGAATGTGATCGACTTCATCCTCAGGCGCGGCTACCGCTTCAAGGGGGTCGCCGAAATCCGCAGCGCTGGCGACCCTGCATATGAGTGGTTCCGCTAGTGGATGCTCGATACCCATGACGACCCCGTCTATCCGTGTCACGAGGCCGTACTGATCCGGGTAGAACGGGCGCTGCGCGTGGATTCTCCTGCCTACACGTTCGGGCACGCGAGCGACGGCGACCTGAAACGCACCTGGGCCACAACCTACGATCTAGCAAACAGGGAAAGTGGACGGTTGTGATCTTGGCCGGTAGTGGCGGCCGACGCAGGGCGCAGCCTCCAACGCTGTCACCGACCATTGGTCAGAGCGTGTAGCACTGCAGCCCCTTGGACAACCGTTCTTCCTACGACAGGGGGAAGGGCCGGTCCAAGGGGCTGCGGTGCGCCATGGAGCGCTCGACCGTTTCCCGAACGCCGGCGCCGAGTCGAGCGACAATGTCATCGCCGTCGCCGACGAGGTGCAGGACCCGTCGCCCCGAAGGCAGCGCGGCAGGAGGCAATCGCTTCGGGCGCATTCTCAACCCCGGAGTTCCGGCTGGACACCCGTCATCATGGCGCCTTGCGACGGGCATTGCGCGGGTGAAGCAGGTTGAGGTCTTCAGGACGGCGAGCAACATGCGTGACCGTGCCGCGCGCGATGCCCAGCGCACCGCAGGAATGGCACCATTCGTCAGGCTCGGTGGCACAGCACTCCAGCACCGCCCGGTCCGGCCCGAGGCGCTGCCCGACGGCTTCGAGGCCGAGCCCGTCGAGCCGGCAGAACGTGGAAAGGTCGGGAGCCAGGAAGGTACCGTGGGACACGTCGAGGTCTTGCGGACGGGCGGCGTAGGAACCACCATCATCGGAAGACCTCGACCCCTGTTCGGCCAACCACGCGCCCACCCAACTACACCCTTCACTGCGAAGAGCCGTTAAAGGGCCGTCTCGGCAAGCCGAAGCAATGGAACTTTTTTCGCGGCGATCGCGGCTCGGAGAGGGATGCGTCGAATCAGCTGATGACCGTCGAATCAGCTGATGACCACCGTGCAGGTACATGATGCGTTGTCGGTGCTCGACCGGGAGACGGATCTTGTAGGGCAAGCGTTCGGGCTTGATCCGACTTGGTGGAGAGGCCGGCTGGAAGAGGCCGGATGGGTGCCGCGCGGCTTCTTCAAGGAGCACGAGGTCGTCATCGGGCGACGGCATCTCTTTTCCATGGCTCCCAGCTCGGCGTCGCGGCTATTGAGGCAGTGCGACAGTCGCCGTTGGGACGATCACGGTTGCAGGGCGGAGAGGTCCAGCGTGTACATGAGCACGACCGAGAGCAGGTTCTTGAGGGCGTGGAGCGAGACGCTGAACGCGAGATTGTTGCCTGTCCACGCGTAGGCGAACACGAGGACCGCGCCGAGCCCGAGATAGGGCGCAAGCGCCTGGATCGTGAAGTCGTCGCGGCCCACGATGTGCAGCGATGCGAAAAGCGCAATCGAGATCGCGTAGCAGAGCCAGCGGTTGAGGAAGAGGCTCAGCTTGCCGATCATGAGGTGCCGGAACACGAACTCTTCGACGAAGGGCCCGACGACGACGAGCAGCGGCGCCGTGAACCACCACGGAACACCCTGCGCGACCGATTCGATGTCCTGCTGGTTCTGCGAGATCCGGATCCCGCCCGCGAGCGTCACAAGGATCGCCGTCACGACGAGCATTGCGATGAGCATGAGCGGCAGGATCCCGGCCGTGAACCAAGGGCGCGTTGCGAGAATCCGGACGTCGCGCGCGAAATAGGCCCGTGCGGAGATCGCCGCGACAACGAACACGACCCCGTACACGCCGAGGTTGAGGAGATACGAGGCGACGGCCGGATTCGTGCGGATCCAGCCCGCGCGATCGAGCGGCAGCAGCACGACGGCGAGCGGCAGCGCGACATAGAGGACGACGGCGAGGAGATCGGTGCCCGTGAAGCGCCCGAAGCGGCGACCCGGCGCGGGATTGCCCGGGCGGGGGCCGCGGGGCCTGGGCATGGAGTCGAGAGTGCTCATTTGCCGATGGAACGACCGGGCGACCGGTTGCGTTCCGGATGTCCTCGCGGCCAGGCGCGGTGCGCTGGCGCATCGCGTCGGCCGAGCCGCTGTGCGCCCGCCTTGAACGGATCTTGAACTTTTCTTGTCCGCAGCACGCGAGTGGCCTTGAAGGGCCGGCGGGACAGTTGTCGATGTCAGCTGCTGGGGCTGGCGATGACAAATGGGTGATTGAGATGATGTCTCGCACGCTTGCACATTCCCGCCACCTGCGGCGTCAGGCGCTGCAGCGATCCGTCTCCGAGGGAGCCGCCGTGCAGACCTCGACGATGGGCGTCCTGATCGCCGACTCAGCCCCCGACTCGCTGGGCTTCTTCCCGGCCCACGATTGGAGCGGGCAGACCTATGTCGTCAGCCTCGCGGAGGTGAGCTTCCGCGCCCTCTGAGGGCAGCGCAGCCGACTGCCGTTCGTCGTCATGGGTTGACCCCCAGCCCGCCGCAGGTAATCTTTATAGAACGAACGGTCGGTAATTTGGCCGGGAACCTACGCATAAGGATGTGCTCATGGCTGAGGCCTTTCTGATCGGCGGCGCGCGGACTCCGGTAGGCCGCTACGGCGGTGCCCTCTCCTCCGTCCGCCCCGACGACCTCGCGGCACTCACGGTGAGCGCCGCCGTCGAACGTGCCGGCATCGACCCCGCGGCCGTGGACGAGGTGATCCTCGGCAACGCGAACGGAGCGGGCGAGGAGAACCGGAACGTCGCGCGGATGGCGTGGCTCCTCGCGGGGTACCCGGACAGCGTGCCGGGCATCACGGTCAACCGCCTGTGCGCCTCGGGGCTCTCGGCGATCATCATGGCGAGCCACATGGTCAAGGCCGGGGCCGCGGACCTCGTCGTCGCGGGCGGCGTCGAGTCGATGAGCCGCGCGCCGTGGGTCATGGAGAAGCCGACGACGGCGTTCGCCAAGCCCGGGGCCGTGTTCGACACCTCGATCGGCTGGCGGTTCACGAACCCGGCCTTCCTCTCGGGCGAGCTCTCCCGCGACGGCAAGGCGACGTTCTCGATGCCGGAGACGGCGGAGGAGGTCGCGCGCGTGTTCGAGACCTCGCGCGAGGACTGCGACGCGTTCGCCGTCCGCTCGCATGAGCGGGCGCTCGCCGCGATCGAGGCGGGAAGGTTCGCGGGCGAGATCGTGCCCGTGAGCGTCACCGGGCGCAAGGGTGCCCGGACCGTCGTCGACACGGACGAAGGACCGCGCCCCGGCACGACCATGGAGGTCCTCGCGGGGCTGCGGCCCGTCGTGAAGGGCGGCACCGTGGTGACGGCAGGCAACGCGTCGAGCCTCAACGACGGCGCCTCGGCGATCGTCGTGGCCTCGGAGGCCGCGGTCGAGCGCTTCGGGCTCGCGCCTCGCGCGAGGATTCTCGACGGCGCCTCAGCCGGCGTTGCCCCCGAGATCATGGGGATGGGCCCGGTTCCGGCGACGCGGAAGGTGCTCGAGCGCACGGGCCTCTCGGTCGGCGACATCGGCGCCGTCGAGCTCAACGAGGCGTTCGCGTCCCAGTCCCTTGCCGTGATGCGGGAGCTCAAGCTCGAGGAGGACATTGTCAACGCCGACGGCGGCGCGATTGCGCTCGGCCACCCGCTCGGCTCCTCCGGCTCGCGCCTCGTCGTGACGCTCTTGGGCCGGATGGAGCGAGAGCTCGCGGGCTCGGGCCGGAAACTCGGCCTTGCGACGATGTGCGTCGGCGTCGGCCAGGGCACGGCGCTCATCGTGGAGGGGATGTGATGGCGGAGGGGAGCACTCCTCGCACGGCGGAAGACCAGGAGACGACGGCGGACGGCACCGGGCCGTCGTCGTCCGCTGACGGCGCGAACGACGGCGTGGCGCGCCTCGACGCGGCTGGCTTCACGACGCTGCGGGTCGCCGAGGGAGGCGACCGCCTGCACGCGACGCTGCACCGCCCCGAGGTGCGCAATGCGATCGACGCCGCGATGGTCGCGGAGCTCCACGCGGTGTGCACGCATCTCGAGGCGAACCCCAAGATCCTCATCCTCTCGGGCACGCCCGCGGACGCTGCGTCGGGGGCGAAGGGGATCTTCGCCTCCGGTGCGGACATCGCGCAGCTGCGCGATCGCCGTCGCGACGACGCCCTCGCGGGCATCAACTCGACGGTCTTCGACCGCATCGCGAGGCTGCCCATGCCCGTCATCGCGGCGTTGGACGGCTACGCGCTCGGCGGCGGAGCCGAGCTCGCCTACGCGGCGGACTTCCGCATCGGCACGCCCGCGCTGCGGCTGGGCAACCCCGAGACCGGGCTCGGCATCATGGCTGCGGCCGGGGCGACGTGGCGGCTGCGCGAGCTCGTGGGGGAGCCGCTCGCGAAGGAGATCCTCCTCGCGGGGCGTGTGCTCACGGGACAAGAATGCCTCGACGCCGGCCTCGTCACACAGCTCGTCGCACCGGACGAGCTGCTGGGCGCCGCGGACGCGCTTGCGGACCGCATCGCCAGCCAAGACCCGCTCGCCGTACGGATTTCGAAGGCCGTATTCCACACCCCGCGGGAGGCTCATCCCGTCATCGACACCTTGGCCCAGGGCATCCTCTTCGAGTCCCAGGCCAAGTTCGACCGCATGCAGCAGTTTCTCGACAGGAAGAAGTGACGCCATGAACATCGAAGAGGCTCTCAACGAAGCCCTCGGCGAGAAGCCCGCGCCGGGCATCCCCCTCGCGGAAGGGCTGCCCGCGACCGTCGGCGTCCTCGGCGGCGGGCGCATGGGCGCGGGCATCGCGCACGCCTTCCTCACGCGCGGGG
The DNA here is from genome assembly GCF_034931225.1 of Sinomonas terricola. Classification (NCBI taxonomy): domain Bacteria; kingdom Bacillati; phylum Actinomycetota; class Actinomycetes; order Micrococcales; family Micrococcaceae; genus Sinomonas; species Sinomonas terricola. Next base: position 644,810 of record NZ_JAYGGQ010000001.1, on the reverse strand, counting down.
CGAAGGTCGTCGTCGTCGAACGCGACACCGAGGCCGCCCAGGGAGCGCGGGGGCGCGTCGAATCCTCGGTCGAGGCCTCGATCGAGCGCGGAGCCGTGACCGCGGGCCTCGAAGCCATCCTCAGCCGCTTCGCGACCTCGACCGACTACGCCGACTTCGCGTTCTGCGACCTCGTGGTCGAGGCGGTCCCAGAGGACCCAACGCTCAAGGCCACGGCCCTCGCCGACGTCGAACGCGAGCTCTCCCCGCACGCCTACCTCGCGACGAACACCTCGTCCCTTTCGGTGGGCGACCTCGCCGAATCGCTCGCCCGGCCCGAGAACTTCCTCGGCCTGCACTTCTTCAACCCGGTTCCGGCGTCGACGCTCATCGAGGTGGTCGTCGCCGAGCGGACCTCGCCCGAGGTGCTCGCCGCCGCCCGCGAGTGGGTGCACGCGCTCGGGAAGACCGCCGTCGTCGTCGCGGACGCGCCGGGCTTCGCGTCGTCGCGGCTCGGGGTCGCGATCGCGCTCGAGGCGATGCGCATGCTGGAGGAGGGGGTCGCGACCGCCGAAGACATCGACAACGCCATGGTGCTCGGCTACAAGCACCCCGTCGGGCCGCTCCGGACGACCGACATCGTGGGCCTCGACGTGCGCCTCGGCATCGCGGAATACCTCCACAAGACGCTGGGGGAGCGCTTCGCCCCGCCGCAGATCCTGCGCGACAAGGTGGCCGCGGGAGAGCTCGGCCGCAAGACGGGCAAGGGCTTCTACGACTGGTCATGACGCGTGGCCACCTCTCGCCCAACCCGTGGCCATGTCTCGCCCGTCCGCCGCACGGTTCTACCTCCCGTGGCTCGCATGGGTTGCCCTCGGCGAGTTCGCGGGCTTCCTCGTCCCGCTAGCGGCCGAGGCGCTGAGTCTCGCCCTCGGGCTCCCCGACCTGCTCGCGGCGGCGCTCCTCGCCGTCGCGGGCGCGGGGGAGGGAGCCATCCTCGGTTCCGTGCAGGGGTGGCGCCTCAGCCGCGAGGCACCCCGACTGAAACGCCGCCGATTCGCGGCGCTCACCGCAGCCGCCGCGGCTGTGGCCTGGCTGCTCGGCATGCTTCCCGTGGTGGCCGAACCCGTGTGGACTCGGTGGCCGCCCGCCCTCGCGGCGGCGGCGGGTATCGCCGTCGCCGCGCTGCTCCTCGCGAGCATCGGCACGGGCCAATGGCTCGCGCTCCGTCGTGTGCTGCCGGGGGCCTGGATGTGGATCCCTTCGACGGCCGCGGCGTCGTGCGTCGGGCTGGGGGCGTTCTTCGCCGTCGCCACGCCCCTATGGCAGGAAGGCCAGCCCTTCGCTCTCGTCCTCGCCATCGGGGCGCTCGCCGCCGCCGTCATGGCGCTGGGCATGGCGGCCGTGACCGGCTGGGCGGCTGGGCGGCTCCTTCGACGGTCGGCCGCCGCCCGCCGGCCGGTAAGCTCGGCGCATGAGTGACGCCGCACCGCGCCCCGATGACGCCGTCGCGTGGGAGGGTGCCGTCAACGCGCGCCGCGTGCTCGGTTCCATCTACCGCATGGGCCGCAGCGAGTGGCTCACCGCGCGCGGCTGGCGTCAGATGCACGACGACGGCGTCCGCACCGTCATCGACCTGAGGAACCCGGGCGAGCGGCGCCGCCGCCCGACGGATCCGGACGTGGCCCCCGAGGCCATGGCGGGCATCGACGTCGTCAATGCCCCGACCGAGGACCCGGAGCACCCAGAGCACGCCGAGCTCTTCGCCCGCCAGACGCCTCCGTATCTGAGCCATCCGAGCGGCTACGCGGGGGTCGTCCGGCTGTTCCCCGAGCGGATTGCCGCCGTCTTTCGGGCCATCGCTCAGGCGCCGGCCGGGGTCGTCGTCCATTGTTCGGCGGGTCGGGACCGCACGGGGATCATCGTCACGCTGCTGCTCCAGCTAGCGGACCCTGCCGCGGCGCGGCAGGCCGCGGCGGACCAGTACGAGGCGAGCGTCCGGAGCATCAACGAATGGCACCGGATCAGCCCGTACAAGCATCCCTACGAGCGCTACCAGGAGGCGGACGAGCTCGAGCCCGTCATCGCCGAGCGGCAGGCCGCGCTCGCCGAGTTCGGCGCGGGCATCGACGCCGAGGAGTACCTCCTCGAGCACGGCCTCACGCGCGATGAGCTTGAGCGGGTTCGCGCGAAGCTGGGCGGGGGCCCTGAACGGAATTAGTGCAGGAGCGGCGCTACTACGGGCACATAGCCTTCCCCGTAGCCCGTAGCGGTCGGATGGAAGGATCCGGGGTCGCCGGGTGTGAAGGGATTGATCCACGGATCGGATGAGCCGAGTCCGTGGCCGAGGAACTTGGACGTCACGTCGGCGAAATGCACGCTGTTGACAAGAGCGGTCCCGCCGATCGTCGAGTTGAGGAGGGCGGTCGCCGTGTTGATCTCCGCCGCGATCGGCTGTTCGGAGGCGGGCAGCCCCGAGACGGTGAACAGCAGCGGATAACCCGTGAGGGTGATCTGGGCGCCCGGTGCCCGGGAGCGCACGGCTGCGATCGTTGCGGTGACCTTCGCGGGCAGCTGGGGCAGGAGGACGAATACGGCGTCGTAGAGGGCCTGCTGGCAGGCGAGCGACGTGGGGTCGGTAGTGCAGGCGACCGCAACTTGCACGTCGCCGACGTCGTTCGCCCCGACCGTGATCGTCACGCTGCGGACCGTCGGAGGAAGGCCCGGAACCTGTGTCGCGACGACGTCCGCGGTGGTGGCCCCGAAGCAGGCTTCGTTGGCGCTCGCGCCGAGGAGGGCCGGGTACGAGGACGCCGTTTGGAGGCATGCGTTGAGGAAGGCACCGCCTCCCGTGCCCGCGGCGATGGAGTCGCCGAGCGCGACGTATCGAGTCGACGGCGCCGCGGACGCGGGGAGCGCGGCCGTTCCGGCCATGAGACCGAGTGCCGCGAGTAGGGAGAGCACGGCGCGGGTGAAGCGCGTTGCTTTGTGGGCTATGCGAGTCATGCGGCTCAGGGTAGGCCCGCCGGGGTTGCCAGACTAGGCTCCGCGATGAGCGTTGTGTATCCTAGACACGTTACCGAACGGCCGGTCAGTAATTTCCTCTGAAGGCCCCTCGGCCCGAGCCCCGCATCGGAAGGAACCGTCGACGATGACCACTGCCGCCGCAGAATCCGCTCAGACCACGATCGTGCCCAGCTACGTCCTCGACGGCTGGTGGACGCCCTCATCGGAGGCCGCAGGCGCCGCCGGCGCGCTCGCCGAAGTGCGCGACGCGAGCACCGGCGAGCTCCTGGCCGCGGTGAGCACCGAGGGGCTCGACCTCGGCGCCGTCGTCCGTCATGGCCGCAGCGTGGGGCAGGCGGGCCTCGGCGCGCTGACCATCCATGAGCGCGCCCTCAAGCTCAAGGAGCTCGCGCAGTTCCTCAACGGGCACCGCAACGAGCTCTACGAGCTCTCCTACAAGACCGGCGCGACAAAGCTCGACTCGATGGTCGACGTCGACGGCGGCATCGGCGTCCTCTTCACGTTCGGCTCGAAGGGCCGCCGCGAGCTGCCGAACAGCCACGTGATCGTGGAGGGGCCCATGGAGGTCCTCTCCCGCGACGGTTCGTTCGTGGGCGAGCATATCTACTCGCGCATCCCCGGCGTCGCCGTGCAGATCAACGCCTTCAACTTCCCCGTGTGGGGCATGCTTGAAAAGCTTGCTCCCGCGTTCGTCGCGGGTGTCCCGACGATCGTGAAGCCGGCCACGCCCACGGGCTACGTGACCGAGGCCGTCGTGCGGCTCATGATCGACTCTGGCATCCTCCCGGCCGGCTCGCTCCAGCTCATCTCGGGCTCCGCGCGCACGCTGCTCGACGAGCTCGACTACCGCGACATGGTGTCGTTCACCGGGTCTGCCTCGACGGCGAACCTCCTCAAGTCCCACCCCAACGTGGTCCACGGCGGCGTGCGCTTCACGTCCGAGACGGACTCGCTCAACGCCGCGATCCTCGGGCCGGACGGAGTGCCCGGGACGCCCGAGTTCGACGCGTTCGTTCGCTCCGTGGTCACCGAGATGACCGTCAAGGCGGGGCAGAAGTGCACGGCGATCCGGCGCACCATTGTTCCCGCCGGGATCGTGGACGACGTCGTTGCCGCCATCGGCGCGCGCGTCGCCGAGAAGGTGGTCATCGGGGATCCCCGTGCCGAAGGGGTGACGATGGGCGCGCTCGCGTCGGTGGGCCAGCTCGCCGACGTGCGCGACGCCGTCGAGTCCCTCGTCGCGGCCGGCGGCCGGATCGCGTGGGGTTCGCTCGACGCGCCGGAGGTCGTGACGGCCGGCGGCGCGAAGGCGGTCGTTTCGGACGGCGCGTTCATGTCCCCTGTCGTGCTCGCGTGGGACGACGTCCGCGCCGCTGCTCTGCATGGCACCGAGGCCTTCGGCCCCGTCTCCTCGGTTGTCGGGTACTCCTCCATCGAGGAGGCGATCGAGCTTGCCGCCCTGGGCGCGGGCTCGCTCGTGGCGACCGTGTGCACGAACGATCCGGCCACGGCCCAGGCCCTCACGCTCGGCATCGCGTCCCACCACGGCCGGGTGCTCGTGCTCAACCGCGAGGACGCCCGCACCTCGACGGGGCATGGCTCTCCCGTGCCGCATCTCGTCCATGGCGGCCCGGGCCGTGCGGGCGGCGGCGAGGAACTCGGCGGGATCCGCTCGGTCAAGCATCACATGCAGCGCACCGCGATCCAGGGCTCGCCCAACATGCTCACGGCGGTGACGGGCGTGTGGCACAAGGGCGCCGACCGGCACCTGGCCGACCCGGCAGATCCTTCGGCGCATCCGTTCCGCAAGTCGCTTGCCGAGCTCCGTGTCGGAGACGCCGTCCGTTCCGAGCTGCGCCAGGTGGCCCTCGAGGACATCACGGCCTTCGCGAACGAGACCGGTGACCGATTCTATGCCCACACGAACGAGGAGGCGGCGGCCGCGAACCCGTTCTTCCCCGGCATCGTCGCACACGGGTACCTGCTCGTGAGCTGGGCCGCGGGCCTCTTCGTCTCGCCCGAGCCTGGACCCGTATTGGCCAACTACGGGCTCGAGAACCTGCGCTTCCTCACCCCGGTTCCCGCCGGCGATTCGATCCGCGTGACGCTCACCGCCAAGCAGATCACGCCTCGCGTCACGGACGAATACGGCGAAGTGTGCTGGGATGCCGTGATCGAGAACCAGAACGACGAGATTGTCGCAACCTACGACGTTCTGACTCTCGTCGCGAAGGAGTGGCCCGCCTAAAATGGGTGGCGTCAGTTCCCCCTCGTGGAGGTGTTCCATGAATCTGGCGACACGACCGGCAACAACGATCCTGACGGTGGCCGACGAGGCCCGCGCCAAGGACTTCTACGAGGGAGCGCTGGGGCTCCCTGTCCGCGGGAAAGACCCGACCGGAATGATGATCTTCGGTCTGGACGGATCCGCATCGCTCGGCCTTCTGGTGGATCCGAATTCGGTCCACTCCGGCCACACCGCCATCACGTTCGAGGTTGACGACCTCGACACGGCGATGACGGATCTCGAATCACACGGTGTGCGCTTCGAGGACTACGATCTGCCCGATATGAAGACCGATGAGCATCACATCTACACCATGGGCGACGAGCGCGCCTCGTGGTTCGCGGATCCGGACGGCAACATCATCTGTCTGCATCAAGGTGGAGCGATCGAATACAACATGTGAGCTGCGCGGCTCGCCTCCCCGAGGTGGACCGGCGGACGACGGCGGAGGGCCGGGCTGAGTGCCCGGCCCTCCGCGCGTCGCGGGCCGCCCCTCGCGGCCGTCTCTCTCTGACGGCGGGATGCTGAACTAGAGTCCCAGGAGGTCTGCGAGCATCTCGAGGTGGCCGAGGAACAGCTGTTTGGGTCCTGCCGATGTCGCTCCCACACCGCGCCCAAAGACCTCGGACGAGACGGCGCCGAGAATCGCCGTCCAGACGAAGATCTCGATGGCGACGGCCTTGCCGGGGAGATGGCTCTTCGTATCTGTGCGATGCCCAGCCACCCGCGCAGCCTCGAGGATGTCCAGGAGTCTGGCCACAATACGCGCGCCTGGGGTGATTCTCGGTCCCGCTGGTGCGGGGTAGCCGGACAACCGCGTTCGGGACATAGCGGTACACCGCAGATGAGACGACTCCGAGATCGCAGGCGATGGCACGCAAACTCAATGCCTCGGGTCCGTTCATCTTGAGGTGCGCTCGCCCCCACCCGGAGAATGTCCTCCATCGCCTGGGTTCGGGATCGGCGTTGAGGCGGACTAGGCATGCTGCTCCTGGATTTGCCAACAGAGGGCTCGCACCGTGTTGCCGTCGCAGCAGAATCGGGCGAAGAGACTCGCCCCGCGCATCGGCGCGATCACCACGGCACACGTTCCCCGGTGCCAATCGGTCTCGAACCGGACGTCTGACCAGTCCATCGGGGCGCGCAGAGATGGGAAGACGCATTTGTAGGCGGCCTCACGAAGGGCAAAGAACACGGTAGCCACAAGAGCCGGCGAAGACTTAGGGTCTGCGGCAGCGGCGTCTTCCGGCATGACGACCCGCTCGGCGAGGACGGCCCGCCGAGGATGGACGGCCTCTGCGTCGATGCCTACACCCAGCACGCCGTGCCGCTTCCACGCGACTGCGGCGGCGGCCCACGGCGCCGAGTGGGCGATGCTCCCAACCACCGCGGAGGGCCATACGGGACATCCGTCAGCGTCTCTGGGCAGAGGGGCGACCGCCAAGCAAGGCCCACCAAGGAGGAAGAGTGCCTCCCGCGCTGCGGCTCTCCCGTGGGCGTGTTCTGAGGCACGGTGCAGCCTTCGGTCGCCCTCGGGAACGTCCCGACGACGCACCACGACGTGTCCCGGAAAGTCCGGCCACGCCTTCGCGGCGAGACTCACGGCTCGGTCTCGACGGGGGTGTCTCCCCCGCGAAGCTCGTCCCACAGCCTCCGCCCCTGCTGGAGCCTCATTCGGTTGGCGTTGGTCGGGTCGAGCCGGAGGAACAGCTCGAGCCATCGTGCGGCCTCGTCGGTCCTGCCGACATCGCGGAAACTGCGCGCCGTGTGAAAGACATTGCGATGGCTCTGTTCGATCGACACCGCGACGCGATGACCCATGCGGGCGGCCTCAGTATCGCCGCCGATCCAAACTGGGAGGCTCTCCATGAGCGAGGCCCATACATGCCACGCGAGGGAGAGCCCGGGTAGGCGGCGAACGGAGCGCCAGATGAGGCGTTTGCTCCGCAGCGCCCACGCGATCTGAGCGATGGGATTTCGCGTGTACTGGACCATCTGTCCGGCCGCCCGGCCTCGCTCGAGTCGTGCGTAGTCGCAGCGCACGCCACTGGTGATCGCGAGCACGCGACGGAAACTTCGCCGTGCCTCTTCTCCCGGGGAGCAGAACGCCCGCTCGACGAGGATGTGTGCCGCGGCAGCCCTCGACGGGCGGCGCGGGGCTTCCGGAGTCGGCATGAATTCGGGCGCGATGAAGGCAGGCCACTGTCCCGTGCACCCCGCGATACGGCCGAAGGCTCGAAGGATAAACTCCTGGCCGGCGGCGCGGCCTGACTCTGGCGGCGGCACAGGAGCGGCGACGTGCATGGCGATGCGTCGCCGCCGACGCGGCCAGCGAGAGCCGACGGGCAGAACTCCATTGACGCCGAAGAGCCCCACCGGAACTACGGGGACACGTGTCTCCGCGGCGAGTGAGGCGACGCCACGCCTCGGGGCGCGCATCCAACCGTCGCGGCTCCGAGTGCCTTCCGCGTACATGACAAGTACGCCGTCGGCTTCGAGGACGGCTCGCGCAGCGTCGAACGCGTCGGTGTCGGCTCCCCCTCGCTTCACGGGGATGCCTCCCCCTCGGCGGTTGAACCACGCGGATAGAGGCGAATTGAAGAGCTCGGACTTGGAAAGGAATTTCGGGTAGGGGAGCCCTCTGCACAGGAGCCACCACGCGAGGACGACGTGGTCGAAGTAGCTCGTGTGGTTTGCGGTGACGATGAACGGTGGGGCGGGGGGCTCCTCGCCAAGCACGCCGATGATGCGCCGGTCCACCCACGCTTTGATGATGGAAAGCACGATCCTCTGGAGGAACCTCACTTGGACGCGGCCGTTTCGAGGTCCCAGGCGACGTGCGCGCGGCGGGCTTGGACCACGTCTTCGACGGTGACCGTCGTCAGGCCGTGGACACGGGCGAACTCCTTGAGGGCGGTATCGCGCGCCATCCGCCCGTCGGGCCCGAGCACCTCGACGATGACGGACGCCCGACGCAGCCCGGCAAGGGTGCAGAGGTCGGTGGATGCCTCAGTGTGACCGCGCCGACCAAGCACACCAGCCGGATGGGCGACGAGCGGGAACATGTGCCCGGGCCGGCGGAGCGACTCGGGCCCGAGGCCATTGTCGAGCAGGACCCGGATGGTCTCGGCTCGGTCGAACGCGGAGATCCCGGTTGTGACAACGAACTCGGGCGCGGCGTCGACGGACACAGTGAAGGCCGTCCCCAGGTAGTCCTCGTTGCGCCCGACCATCTGCGGAAGATCCTTCGCCTCGGCGATCGACTGTTCAACGGCGACGCAAATCAGTCCGCGGGCTTCGCGTGCCATGAAGTTGATCTGCTCGCCCGTCACCAGTTCTGCGGCCGCGACGAGGTCGCCCTCGTTCTCGCGGTCGGCGTCGTCCACGATCAGGATGATCCGGCCGTCCCGCAGGTCTCGCAGGGCCTCTCCAAAGTTCTCGCTGTCAAACATGATGTGCTCCTTTGAGGTCTTCTAGCCGTGAAGGATGATTTCAGGTGAATCCCAGTCAACGAATGCCTGCTCGTCGAAAAGTTCCGCCGCGTGCCCCCTCTCGACCGCAAGTTCGACATACCGCACGAGCGTGGAAATTCCCTTGCTGTCGTGATGAATTTCGCCAAGCCGACGGAAATTGTCGAGTCCTTGGCTGAATTTCGCGCCAGAATCCGTTGAATGCTCGAGGTGCAGATTCTTCGCCGACTGTGTGAGCCGGATGCCAACGCCCGCAAGCTGCGCGCGGTAGCCGAACTCGGTGTCCTCGGCGCCCCACCGGGTACCGAAGGACTCGTCGAATCCGCCGATCCGATCGAATGATGCGCGACGGACTGCGAGATTGCTCGTGCACGTCTGAAGGAATCGGTAATGGTGTGCCGGGCGCATCGTGAGAGCGTCGAGCGCCCACTTCTCGGCGACAGTCATTCGCGCGCGGCGCCAGACTTCGATGTACTGCATCGCGTCGACCGCGTGCCCGAGAAAGAGCGGCACGACTTCGATCGGCACCGCCCAGCGCTCGCCGCGGGAGAGCACGTCGTCCGCCGAGCAGGCCTCGACATGGCGTGACAGGTACCCCGGCGCCGGGACCATATCGTCGTCGTTGAAAACGAGAACGTCCCCGCGCGCCGCCGCGGCGGCGCAATTCCGCGCGGCACCCGCACCCCCGTGCGACCCAGATACCGTCACCAGCGGATACGGCATCTCGTCCCGAAGGCGTTCGAGGATGCCTGCAGTCTGGTCGTTCGATCCGTCGTCGCACACGACGACCTCGAAATCGCAGTCCTGCTGGTGCGCGAAGCTCTCGAGGGTGAACGCGAGGCGCTCATGCTTGTTGAACGTCGGCACGATGACAGACGCCTCGGGGTTCATGCCGAGGTCCCTCCGTCCACCGGTATGACGGCGCCATGAAGATACTCGGCGTGCTCGCTCGCCAGGAACCGGACCATGCCTGCGACCTCGTCCGCGGTTGCGAAACGGCCGAGCGGCACCCGACTGGTGAAGTTCGCCCTCGTTGTCTCGTCGAAGCCTCTGATCATAGGTGTCTCGACGAAGCCTGGTGCCACGGCATTGACGCGGATGCCGAAGCGCCCGAGCTCGATGGCGAAGGACTTCGTGAGCGATACGACGGCAGCCTTCGTGCTCGCGTAGACACTGCGCCCGGGAGAATTCACGGTCGCCGCGATCGACGCGACGTTGATGATGCGTCCACGCCGGTAATACGCCATGTCCCGTCCCACCACGACCATGGCGAGCCAAGGTGCGGTGACGTTCACCTGGTACTGGTGCGTGAATGTGTCAATGCCGACGTCGATGCACAGGGCGTCGTCGCTCGTTCCGGCCGCGTTCACGAGGAGGTCAATCGGCTCAGCCTTGGTGAGAGAACAGAGCGTCTGTTCCCAGGCTGGAGCATCGCCCAGATCGGAACGGACGGCCGTGGCTGCCACCCCTTTGCCAGCGAGCTCGTGCTCGAGCCCACGAGCAGCTTCCTCCTGATGGCCATAGGTGAACAGAATCCGTTCGCACACAGGTGCGAGGTGTCGGACGACGGCGGTGCCGATCCCTCCGGTGCCGCCCACGACCAGCGCCGTGCGGGGCGGGCCGAGAGCTACGGCAGGACGGCGTCTCATTTGACCGTGGCGAGACCCTGCTCGCGGCAGAAGTCGTAAAGGGACTGCAGAGTCGCGAATGCCGCTGTGTCGTTCTGGGTGATCTTGATCTTGTACGTCCGCTCAATCCCGATAGCGACTTCGAGGAGGTCCACAGAGTCGAGGCCGAGATCCTGTAGGAGAGACATGTCCGGGACAATGTCCTCGGGCTCCATATCGAGACTGAGCCGAGAGATCATGAGTTCTCTGAGGCCGTCCAGAGTGATTTCCGGGATCATTTCCATGCCGAATTGTGCCTTTCCCATGGGTGCGTGCAGGCGTTTTGCCCTTGCTGACTGCAATTGAGATAAGTCCTTGCGTCTGGGACTCTACAGGACGCGCTGGGGGTGGCCACCCAGCAGAAATGCCGGACAATAACCTGCAGTTTGTGCGGTGTTTCCATATCGGCCTCCGCCGGTACTGTGAAGCGAAATCGTGCACTCCGGGCGAGAGGGAACCTCATGACCACTTTTCAGCAAGCGCCCGCAGGCTCCGCTGCGTCAGGGACAGATGCTGCGCTTGAGCTGAACAGCATCGTCAAGAGCTTCGGCACGACCCTGGCGGTCGACGGCATCTCGTGGACCGTGCGCCGCGGTGACTTCGTGGGCTTGCTCGGGCCCAACGGTGCCGGCAAGACAACGCTCATCTCGATCATCGCGGGCCTCGTCAAGAACGACTCCGGCCAGGCCCGCGTCCTCACCATCGACACATCCAAGGAACCGAACCGGGTCAAGGGGGTCCTCGGGATCGTCCCTCAGGACCTCGCGGTCTACCCGGAGCTCAGCGCGCGGGACAACCTGCAATTCTTCGGTGCGATGTACGGACTGCGCGGCCGGGAGCTCAAGAGTCGCATCGACGACGCCCTGCGCCGCGTCGGCCTCGATGACCGCGCCGCCCGTCCCGCCGTCGGCAAGTTCAGTGGCGGCCAGAAGCGCCGACTCAACATCGCGGCAGCCCTGTTGCATCGGCCCCAGATCCTCATCCTCGACGAGCCGACGGTGGGCATCGACCCGCAATCGCGAAACTACATCTTCGACACGCTCCGCGAACTCAACAGAGGCGGCATGACGATCGTCTATGTCACTCACTATATGGAAGAGGTCGAGGCACTCTGTCGCACCGTGGCCATCGTCGACCACGGCCGGATCATCGAAGAAGGCCCGCTCGACGACATCCTCGCACGGCACGGCACGTCCCTCGTCCGCCTCACGCTCCGCCCCGAAGAGCTGCGGTCGGCCGTTGCACTTCTTGAGCAGCACCCGGAGGTCACCCACCGCATCACGGGTGACGGCGTCCTGCAGATCTCGTCGCGCGCCCTCCAAGACGCAGTGGCCCTAGTCACGAGGATCCTGGCGGACATCGCTCCGAACCCCGAGTCCTGCCAGATCCTTCCGCCATCGCTCGAGACGGTCTTCATCGAGCTGACAGGGAATCAGCTCCGCGACGCCTGACACGGCTTGACCACAGAAAGGCACCGCCCGTGAAAACCCTTCACGTCTTCTGGAAAGACCTCCTGATCCTCTCCAAAGACCGCGGAACGTATATCAACCTGTTCGTCCTGCCCCTCATGTTCAGCATCGTGCTGACGATCGCCCTCGGCGGCGTCTTCGGCGGTGGCAAGTCCGACTCGCCCGTCACGATTCCGGTCGCGGCGTCTGGCACCCAGGCCGAGGCCGTCGCCCAGACCATTACGTCGATCCCGGGCATTACGTGGCGCGCGACCAATGCTGACGACGCCAAGGCAGCTGTAGACCAGGGCAAGTCGATCGGAGCTGTCCTGGTGTCCAGGGATGGCAAGGGCATCGACTTCTACGAGGACCCGTCCCAGCTGACGAACGCGCAGCTCCTCTATGGCCAGATCTCGGCAGCCCTCCATGCCTCCCACGCGGCCTCCCAAGCGGCGCGCTTGGGGCAGGCGGTCAAGTCATCCGGGAATCCGCAGGCCGAAGCTTTGGCGGAATCGGTCGCGAACGAGCAGGGTGTGAGCCTCACGACGAGCCGAGCAGGCAATCGGGACTCATCGGCGCAGCCCACAGCCGCGGAACAGTACATCCCTGGCTTCACTGTCGCGTTCCTGTTCTTTATCGCTTCGACGATCGCGCAATACCTCTTCATGGAGCGCGAACGCGGCACGCTCCGGCGCCTGCTCACCAGCCCTGTGAGCCGGTCCTCGATCCTCGCTGGCAAGCTCCTGCCGACCATCCTCATCGGTTTCGTACAGGTCGTGGTGATCTTCGCCGTCGGACGTCTGGCTTTTGGGATGACGCTCGGAAGCCCCGCCGCGCTGTTCCTTGTGACGTGCGCCGCGGTCGCCGCCGCCAACGGCTTCGGCCTCATGATCACCTCGCTGAGCAAAACGCAGGCGCAGGCCACGGGCCTCGCAACACTGCTCGTGTTCACCCTGGCAACCGTTGCCGGCTGCTACGTGCCGTTGTCGTTGATGCCGGGCTTCATGCAGAGCATCGCCCTCGCGACCCCGCAAGGCTGGGCGATGCAGGCATATCAGAGCATCATCATGAAGGGAGCCGACAGCCTTGAGATCCTGCCGAGCGTCGGCGTGCTCGTGGCCTTCTCGCTCGCCTTCTTCGGAATCGGCCTCGTCCGCTTCCGGTTCGAGGAGCGCTGACATGATCCAACAGCCCACCTCGGCGGGGACGCCCGCGAGCATGGCCGACTTCTTCCCGCATCGTCACCCCTTCCTCCTCATTGATCGCGTGGAGGAGGCTGGCTCCGAGCGCGCCGTCGCCGTCAAGGCAGTGAGCGCGACTGAGCCGTGGTTCGCCGGCCACTTCCCCGAGCGCCCGGTCCTTCCCGGCGTCATCCTGCTCGAGGCGATGGCCCAAGTGGGCCGTTTCCTCAAGCCTCTCGACCGAGAGCTCGTCTCTTCCAGACTCGCGAGGATCGACGGAGTCCGCTTCGTCCGCGAGGCCGTGCCAGGCGACGTGATCCGCATGGAGGCTGTTCGAGAAGCGGAACTCGGCGAGGTCAGCAAGTACAGGGTCACCGCGAGCATCGACGGCGAGCCGTGCGCCGCAGCCCAGTTCACCGTCCATACGGTCCTGTCCAGTGTGCGAGATGGGAAGGCCGCACGATGAGCGTCGTGGTCACCGGGTATGGCCTTTGCACGAGCTTGCCGGGCACGGCCACGGAGATCCTTGAGGCCGCCTTCGGTGGAACCGCGGCCCAGCGCGCAGCTGAGGGCGCGACTCCCGTCCGGCGCGTGGACGACGCCCAAACCCTGCCATGGGTGCCTCGGCGGCTCCTACGCAAGATGGACCGTGTGAGCCGAATCACGACGGCGGCCGTCGCCCAGGGGCTCCGGCATGCCGGTCTCGACGCCCCCGACCTCGTAGAAGACACCGGTCTCGTCCTCGACACGAGCTTCGGCTCCGCAGGGGTGGTAAGCAAGGTCGTCGCGGACGTGCTCTCAGACGATCCGATCATCTCGCCGCTGCTCTTTCCCAACGTCGTGGCGAATGCCGCGGCCGGACAGGCCGCCATCTCGTTCGGACTCCGCGGACCGAGTTCGGTCCTAGGCGGCCTCGGAAGCCTGATGTACGCGCTCGACTTGCTGCGCGCTGGTCGCGCTGAGCGCCTCATCGTCGGGGGGTTCGATGAAATGACCGAGGTCTACGAGCACGCCCTCGACGCCACGGGCTTTCCGCGAGTCGTCCGGGCGCTCGGAGAAGGGGCCGCCGTGGTGGTCCTTGAGACCGACAAGGCGGCGTGGCAGCGAGGTGCCGATCCACTCGCCGAGCTGGTTGAGGCGTCGACCGCCTCAGACATCGAATTCGAACTCGACGGTATGTCCGCCTACGCCGGCGATGGCATCACGCGAGCCCTCGAGGTTGTGCTCCGCGGCCAGTCCCTACCGGACCTATTCATCGGCTCGGGGTGGCCCGAGACGCTCCTGCGTCACTCTGAGGAGGGGTTCGTGCGACGATCGCTCGTTTCGAAGGGCGCGTGGCCGAAGGACACAACAGGCGAGATGTTCGCCTGCTCGAGTGCACTCAACAGTGTTCTGGCCGTTTCGGCGCTTTCTGGGGCTGACGTCGGCACCCGGCCTCGCGCCGTCGTCGTCACGGGGCACGACAGCACGCGCGGCCAGTCCGCAGCAGCCCTGTTCCGCGCGCCCATGAGGAGATCGGCATGACAAGAATAGTGATCACAGGCATGGGCTGCGTGTCGCCGTTCGGCGCCGGGGTCGACTCCCTGAAAGAGGGGATCCTGAGCGCGCGGACGGCATTCGGTCCTGTCCGGAAGTTCGACGGCACACACTACGGAATCAACGCCGCGGCCGAGATCCCCGAGGACGTTGACCTGAGCGGACTCGACGGAAGCCGCCCCTCGCGTCTCCTGCGGCTCGCAGCCGAGGAGGCCAGGGCCGATGCCCGCCTCGGCCCCGATGAACTTCGGGATGCTGCGATAGTCCTCGGAACGACGCTCGGCTCCGACGAGATCAGTTCGGCGCTGTGGCACCGGACCCACGGCTACAAGCCCGACTACGCTGCGGTGATGCGCTCGATGTCTGAATGCGGCGGCAGGGCGCTTGTCGATCTGTGGAAGATAGCAGGACCCTGCCTCACTGTCATCACGGCCTGCGCCGCGGGGACGAACGCGATCGGCTTGGGCGTCGACCTCATCCGCGCCGGACGGGCGGAACGCGTCCTTGTAGGTGGACTCGACACACTCACCCAGCTCATCTACGGGGGTTTCGCGAGCATCGGGGCACTGGGAAGCGCATGCAGGCCATTCGCAGAGGAATCACACCGTCGAGGAACCGTCCTCGGAGAGAATGCCGCGGTCTTGGTTCTCGAAACTGCCGATCGCGCGATTGAACGTGATGCGAACATTCATGCCGAGGTCTTGGGGTACGGCCTATCGAACGATGCACACCACATGACCGCGCCCGAGCCCGAAGGACGGGGCGCCACGCTCGCCATGCGGCGGTGCCTCGATCACTCCGGCCTTGCCCCTGAGGACATCGACTACGTCAATGCCCATGGGACAGGCACGCGCCTCAACGACCCGGTAGAGGTTGCGGCTCTGCGTGAGGTCTTCGGCCACGGGCTTAGCGCAATCCCGGTCAGCTCCCTCAAGTCGCAGATCGGTCACGGCCTCAGCAGTGCGGGCGCGATCGAGGCGATCGCGACCGTTCTTGCGCTTGAGGAGCAGTTTCTGCCGCCGACGGCGCACACGGCCCCGCCGCTTGATCCGGACATCGACTTCGTGCGCGAGCCCAGGCCTTCCCCGGGACTTCGGCGGGCAATGTCGAACTCGTTCGCGTTCGGGGGCCACAATGCGAGTGTCGCTTTCGCCGCATGGGTGCCCGGTTCTGTGCAGTCCGATGCCGGAGCCGTCAGTCGCTGAGCCAGCCGAGTTCCCGGCCACGTGCCACGGCCTGAGTTCGGGAGCTCGACTGGAGCTTGGAGAGGAGATTGCCGACGTGAAAGTGGACTGTCCGCTCGCTCACCACAAGCCTCCGCGCGATGTCCCTATTGCTCAACCCTGTCCTGATGTGCGAGAGCACTTCAAGCTCACGACGGGTGAGTGGCGGAACGTCGGGAACTCGGCCATTCCGACTGTGGATCTCCGAGCCGAACACGAGCCGTCCGTCTCGCACTGCCACGAGCGCAGCGGAGAGTTCAGCGCTCGTGCAGGTCTTCTGGAGGTAGCCGTGCGCACCGATCTGGAAGGCTGTCCGCTGGTACTGCACCTCATGATGACCGCTCAGGACAAGGATCTTGGCTCCCGGCCGACGTGCGAGAAGTATGCGGGCAAGGGAGAAGCCGCTCTCCCCTTGAAGGTTTACGTCGAGGATCGTCACATCGGGGGAGACTGCGTCGAACAGCTCCACCGCGGCTTTCGCAGTGGTGGCGGTGCCCGCCATGGCCATCGCCGGGTCGGCCTCGACGAGCCGGGCCATTCCGGCAAGAACGAGTGGGTGATCGTCCACGAGGATCACTCGGATGGGTGGTTCGCCCGGACCTTCGGCCACGGAGGAAGTCACGTAGTTTCCCCTCTCCAGTACGGAACTCTGATGTGAACCTCTGTGCCACCGCCGGCGCGCCGATCCACGCTCGCCGTCCCGTCGAATTCCTGGACTCGTTCGAAGATGCCGGCGAGGCCCAGATGGCCGCATGCGGTGAGAGCTGGAAGGTCCTCTTTGGTTGCAGCGAACCCGCGGCCATCGTCGGCCACAACGAGCGAGACGGAATCTGGTCGAAGGTCGAGCCGTACTTCTGCGTGTTCGGCTTGGGCGTGCCGCTCGGCATTCGAGAGCGCCTCGCTCGCCACGCGGTACAGCAACGTGGCGAGTTGGCCCTGCGGTGGCTCGGAATATCCGGTGACCACGAGGGTCACGTGCATCCCGAACGTGGCCCTATATCGGTTGATGAGGGAGTCGAGGGTCAGCGGGAGCGGGAGTCGGTCCAACATCGGCGGCCGAAGATCCTCGCAGACTTGGCGCAACTCAAACGCGATATCCCTCGCGAGATCGGCGATCTCGACCAAAGTGCGCAGCAGTTCACCGTCGTCCAATGCATGGCCAGAAGTTGGTCGGCACGGTCTCTCAGCAACCTCGATGAGGTGAACCAGTGACTGGAGCGCTCCGTCGTGGAGATCCCGAGAGAGCCGCGCCCACGTCCTTTCCTCACCGAACCGCGGTACGTTCGACGGGTCGCTCGCTTGAGGGATGCCTACCTTCGGAGGACCTTGTGATGATCGATCCTCATGGAAGTGATGATAGGCGAGCCGGGCAGTACCTCCAGGCATCAGAATCCCCCCAATGGCGTATCTAGATCTGCGGTCGCAGGCGCGTGTTGCTACCCGCAATCTACCAGCGTTTGAAGCTCCATAGTGCACTGCTAGGAAATCTTAGGCAGATGTTAGGCACTTGTGGCGCGAGAGTGCCCCCGCGGCGGCGCAGAAGTGCCGTTGACCGAGGCGTCGACTCTCGCGAGGCTGTTCTCGTGACGACTGATCTCCTTGAGCTCCGCCGGGCGCTCCATCCAGTGCTGGGAGACGTGGCCTTGCCCCAATCGGCGTGGGATGGCCCCCGCTCGTGGTGGCGAGGGCCGCTCGACGTCGAGGGGCTCGCCATCGGTTCGCTCGTTGCCGTTGCCACGTCCCTCACAGCCCTTGAGGCGTCGCGAGGCAGGACGAGCGAGTTCACGACCAGTTCGGAACTCATCGCGGCATCGTTCGACTCGATCCGTCAGCTCCGGCTCAACGGTGCCGCCGCCGACATCTGGGCACCCATGTCCGGCTTCCATGCAACGGCGGACGGCTGGGTTCGCCTGCACGCGAACTACCCGCATCACGCGGCGCGCCTGCTTTCAGCGCTCGGCCTGTCGACGCCCGAAGATCTCGGCTCCGCACTCCGCGAACGCGCCGCACTCGACGTCGAGGCCGCAGTCCGGGCCGGCGGCGGAGTTGCCGCTGCCGTCCGCAGTCCCGAGGAGTGGGCGGCGAGCCCCATGGGACGGGCCTCGGCCGATGAGCCGTGGATCGCCGTCATCCTCGACGACGTGGCGCCGAAGGCTCGCGAGAGGACCGCACCGCCGTCGAGCGCGCCCCTCACGGGTGTCCGTATCCTCGACTTCACCCGGGTCATCGCCGGGCCGAGCGCAACGCGCCTGCTCGCAGCCCTCGGCGCGGACGTTCTGCGGGTCGACCCTCCTCAGCTTCCCGAGCTTCTCGACGCGCATCTCGACACAGACTTCGGGAAGCGAAGCGCTCTTGCCGATCTGCGCATTCCGGAACAGCTCGAACGGATTGGTGCTCTCGCCTCGGAGGCCGATGTCGTTCTTCTGGGATATCGTTCGGCCGGCCTCGCCCGATTCGGCCTCGACGCGGCATCGCTCCGGGCTGAGCATCCGCAGCTCGCGGTCGTCTCGATCAATGCGTGGGGCATGGAGGGTCCGTGGCGTGACGGCCGGGGGTTCGACAGCATCGTCCAGGCGGCGTGCGGCATCGCGCACCTTTGCGGGGCCGCGAGCGACGGCGAATGGCGGCCAGGCGCGCTGCCGGTACAGGCGCTCGACCACGCGACGGGCATGGGCATGGCGGCGGCCGCCGTCGCCCTGCTGGCCGCAAGGCGCCGTGGAGTCGTCGGCAGCGCGCACCTCTCGCTCATCGCGACGGCGAACCAGCTCCTGCGTGCCGTACCCGCACCCGGCGAGCCGGTGACATTGCCGGTCCCGCTCCGGCAGGCCTCGAGCGACTACGGCGAACTCGATTTCGTGCCGCCGCCGCTCAGGATCGGTGGCCAACAGCTCGAGTACCCGCACCCGCCCGAACTCTACGGCTCGTCACCGCTCAGGTGGCTCCCTCGCTAACCAGGGACGCGGGCGCTCAGCCTCGCGTGGCCTTCGCTCTCCGGAGCCAGCCGTCCACCCACCAGCCGAGCTCGATGACGGCGATGCCGACGGCGGCGCAGCCCAGGGCGGTGCCGGTCGAGGACGCGCTGCCTGGATCCAGCTCGAAGAGCCGCTGCGTCAGCGGAAGGGCGAACATCGCGAAAGACGCCGCCATCATGACGGCGACGAGGAGCACCTTCCACCACGCGTACGGCCGGGCCACGATCGCGAGCACCCACAGCGCGATGGCGATGAGCGTCATGAGCGCTGACGTGCTGGCCTGAACTTGGGACACGTCTCCCGTCGCGACCGCCGGACGCACGAGGAGGTAGCACGTGAACGACGCGACCGCGATGACCACCCCCGCGGGGATCGCCATCCGCATGACGCGGCCCACGAAGCCGGGTTGGGCGCGATCGTGGTTCGGCGCGAGCGAGAGGATGAACGCCGGGAGGCCGATCGTGAACCACCCCGTGATCGTCACGTGCCGCGGGAGGAACGGATACGGAAGGGCGTCGAGGCCGATGAGCCCCGGAACGCCGACCATGAGCGCGAGCAGGACCGAGTACACGGTCTTCGTGAGGAAGAGGTTCGCAACTCGTTCGATGTTCCCAATGACGCGGCGGCCCTCGCCGACCACGTGGGGGAGCGTCGCGAACTTGTTGTCGAGCAGCACGATCTGCGCGACGGCCCGCGTCGCGGGGGAGCCTGCCCCCATCGCGACGCCGATGTCCGCGTCCTTGAGCGCGAGCACGTCGTTGACGCCGTCGCCCGTCATCGCGACGGTGTGTCCGCGCGACTGGAGAGCGCGCACCATCGAGCGCTTCTGGTCGGGGCTCACCCTGCCGAACACCGCGCGCTCGTTGACGACGTCCGCGAGGTGCGCGCGGTCGTCCGGGAGGGTTCGGGCGTCGAGGGGTGAGTCCGCGCCCGGGAGCGCGAGCTGATGCGCGACGGCGCCGACCGACGTCGCGTTGTCCCCAGAGATGACCTTGACGGCGACGCGCTGGGCGGCGAAGTAGTCGAGCGTCGGGCGGGCATCGTCGCGCACCTTCTGCTCGAGGACGACGAGCGCGACCGGCTCGATGCCCGGCACCGCGGGCTCGATGCCCGGCTCCGCTGGGCTGCCGACGACGGCGGAGCTCGCCTCTGCGGGGCTTCCGCTGGCGACGGGCAGTGCGCCCGTGGGGCTTCCGCCGAGGGCGGGGAGCCGCTCCGCGTGCGTGAGAAGCAGTACGCGCAACCCGCGCGAGCCGAGCGCCTCGGCGTCGTTCCGCGCGGGGGACCCTACGGGCAGGAGCACATCGGGGGCGCCGAGGAGCCATGCCCCCTGCCCGCTGAAGCCCGCACCTCCGTATTTGCGTGCGGAGGAGAACGGGAGGGCGCCCTCGATCTGCCAGCCCGGCGGCTCGGGGAACGCCGCGGCGATCGCCTGGAGGCTCGCGTTGGGGCGGGGATCCGCCGCGGCGAGAGCGGCGAGGGCCTGCGGAGCGAGCGCACGGCGAGCCGCGCCGTCGTCCGTCGCGCGGGTTGAGCCCGGGCCCGCATGGGCGACCATCCGCAGCTCGGCGACTTCCATCGCGTTCTCGGTCAGCGTCCCGGTCTTGTCCGCGCACACGACGTCGACGCGCGCGAGCCCCTCGATCGCGGGCAGCTCGTTGACCAGGCAGTTGCGCCGCCCGAGGCGGACGACGCCCACGGCGAACGCGATCGTCGTCATCAGGATGAGGCCCTCGGGGACCATCGGCACGAGGGCGGCGACCATGCCGCGCAGGGCGTCGGGCAGGGGCTGGCGTCCGGTGAGCTGGTTGTAGATGGAGAGGATTCCGGCCGGCACGAGGAGCCACGTGATGACTTTGAGGATCGTGTTGATGCCGTTGCGGAGCTCCGAATTGACGAGCGTGAATTTGCTCGCCTCGTCCTCGAGCTGGGCCGCGTAGGCTTCGCGGCCCACCTTCGTGGCGCGGTACAGCCCCCAGCCGGCGACGACGAAGCTGCCCGAGAGCACCGCGTCACCCTCGGCTTTGAGGATGGAGTCGGACTCGCCGGTGAGGAGGGATTCGTCGACTTCGAGGGAGCGCGCGGCGAGGACGTCGCCGTCGACCACGACCTGATCGCCCGGGCCGAGCTCGATGACGTCGCCGAGCACGATCTCGTTCGGCGCGAGGCTCTCGGTGCGTCCGTCCCTGCGGACGCGAGGCCGGGTCTGGCTCACAATCGCGAGCCGATCGAGGGTGCGCTTGGCACGCAGCTCTTGGACGATCCCCACGATGCTGTTCGCCACGATGAGGCCCGCGAAGAGGCCGTCGAGAAAATGCCCCGTCGCGAAGATCAGGGCCGCGAGCACGGCGAAGATCGCGTTGATCCGCGTGAACAGGTTCGAACGCACGATCTCCCACGCGCTGCGGCTCGCGCGCGGCGGAACGTCGTTCGTCGCGCCGTCGGCGACGCGCCGGGCCACGTCGGCGGCGCTCAGGCCGCGCTCGGCCACGGCGGAATCGGTCCCCACCTCATTCCCCATGGGTCAACACTAGATGCTCGTCAGCTCCTGTTCTTGAAGTGCCGGAACAGCTGGCTCTCCCGCACGGCCCCTGTCGCCGCGACGGCTCCCGCGATGGCGGCGAGCATTCCCGCGGCGGACGTGAGACCCGCGGTCGAGAGCGCCGGGCCGATTGTCGAGCGGAAGAGGACGACGCCGATCGCGCCGGACGCCGCGAAGGCGCCCGCCGCTGCTGCCGCGGTCCACATGGCCGACTCCGCCCCGACAAGAACGGCCAGGCGTCCGGGCCCCACGCCGGTGTGGAGCGCCGCCGCGAACTCGAGCCGTCGGCGGATCGTGGCTCCCGCGCCGAGCACGGCTCCGAGAACAGCGCCGGCGATCGGGGCGAACCGCGTGACGCGGGCTTCGAAGTCGGACGAGCCCTGCCAGTTTCGCCCGAACGCCTCGTTGAGGAGCGAGACCGACGCGCCGCCGGGCTTCCCGTCGAGGCCGTCCGCGGTTCCGCGCAGGAGGCCGTCCCGCGATGCCGTGCTCGGCCAGACCTCGGCGAGGCATGCGTCGAAGTGGCCGGTGGCCGGAGTCGGCAGGAGGACGGCATTCGCGAAGCGCGGGTCGCGGCCGTCGCGTTCGGTGTAGGGGAACAGGCCCGCGATGGCGAGGGGTCCTCGGTCTGTCGCGACGGTGTCGCCTGGCTCGACGTTCCAGCGAGAGGCCAGCGTGCTCGAGATAAAGGCTCCCGAGGATTCGGGGTGGCTCGCCCCGAGGACTGCCGGGAGCCCCTGCGTGACGTCGTAGACCGGAACGGTGAGGCCGCCGAGCGCGCCGAGCGAGAGGGAGGCCGAGTCCCTGAGCGCGCCCGAAGAAGTGATTCCGTCGACGGCGGCGATCGCCTCACATGCTGCGGGGTTGATGGAATGCGGCGCGGACGCCGCCCGGATCGCCGCGCCCGAGGAACGGTACGTCTGGGCTTGGGCGTCGAGCCGATTGACGGCCGCGGCGTCCGCGATGGAGAGGGCCGCGAGCAGCAGCCCGAGCAGACCGGCGAGCAGGGCCGCCCTGCTCGTTCCCGTCACGATGTTGCGCCAGCTTTCGCGGAGGCATTCACGGATGAGCATGCGCGGCCTCCCCTTGCGCGGTGGCTGCGCGGGCGGAGAGGTCCACGACGGCGTCGCACGCCGCGAGCGTCTCGGCGTCGTGGCTTGCGACGACGACGGCGGAACCTCGCGCCGCGAGGGCCGCGAGCACTGAATTGACGGTGGCCGCGTTGGCGCGGTCGAGCTGGGCGGTCGGTTCGTCGACGAGGATCAGGTCCGGGTGTCCCGCGACGGCGCGGGCCAGCATGAGCCGCTGGGCCTCGCCGCCGGAGAGCGCCGAGAACGTGCTGTCCGCGCTGCCTGCGAGGCCGAAGTCGGCAAGGAGCGCGGCGGCCTCCGCCGTCGCGGCCGCCCGCCCCAGCCCGCGGGCGAGGAGGGCGAGCGCAACATGGTCGAGCGCGGTGCGGCGGGGTACGCCGAAGGGGTTCTGGAACACCCAGCGGATCGTCGTTCCGCGGGCGACGACGACGCGTCCCCGGCGCGGCTTCTCCCACCCCGCGATGATCGAGAGGAGGGTGGACTTCCCCGAGCCCGAGGGGCCGGACACGCCCGTGATGGTGCCGCGCGGGAACGTCGCGCTGAGGCCCTCGAAGAGCCATTGGTCGCGGACGAAGCCATGCCCCACGCCGTGAAGCACCACGGCGGGCTCCGAGGTCAGCTTGCTGCGCACGAGGCCTCGGTCCAGGTCCAGCCCAGCCTCGCCGCGTTCGGGGCGGGGCTGTCGAACAGGCCCAGCACCGCGCCGCCGCTGGACCCGACGATGCGAAGCCGGTGGTCGGCGTCGTCGTCCCCTCGCACGCACGCTGCGGAGCCCTTGGGCGGGGAGACCGCGGAGAGCGGCAGCCGCGCGACCCGCAGCGGCTCGGCGAGGGTCACGCGGAGGCTCACGGGCTTGGCTGCGGATCCCTGGGCGCGAGCGGCCGTGTACTCCGTGCTGCTGGCGACAGATCGGAGGAATTCGGGGTCGGTGATGACGCCGTCGTCTCCGATGCGCGCCGACGCCGAGCCGAACTGCGCGGTGCGCGCGCCCGGAGTCCACGACGATCCGTCCGGTGCCGCGACCTGGAGGCTCTGGAGGGTTCCCGCGGCCGTGAGGAACGGTGAGCCGGGGGAGTAGGCGGATCCCACGAGCGCGTCGCACGTAAGGACCTCCGTCGAGGCCGAGGGGAGCCACATGACGTCGCGGAGCGAGAGGCCGCCGTCGCGCTGCTCAAGGCCGTGCTCGACCTGGATCGCGCGGACGGCACGGGCGACGGCGGAGTCGTAGGCGCCCTTCTCGGCAACGTCGTGGCGCATGGACCGGAGCGTCGCTCGCAGGGCATCGACATCCGGGCCTGACATTCCGGCGCGGAGGTCCCGGAAGAAGGGCACGGCAGTGGAAAGTCCCAGCACGGGGTGGCCGTCGATCGAGGCGACGATCCGTCCGGACTCGATTGAGGCACCGCCGACGCATTCGGTCGAAGTGACGGTCCCTCCCCGGCCGAGCGACACCGCCGCTGGCTTGGACGTCGTGACGGTTGCCCCGGCAGACCGTTCGTCGCGGTGATCGACGTAGACAACGGGAACGGTGCGGGGCGCCGAAGGCTCCGAGAGGTTGGGCGGAGGCGCGGCCCAGAGGGCTGCGCACACCGCTGCCGCGGAGCCCGCACCGATCAGGAGGGCGGCGAGGGCGATGGACATCGTGGCCACCACGCGCCGTGGATTCTTCATTTCACGATTCCTGTAGGTTGATCGGATTCACATCTTTCCAATCTCGCATGCCTGAAAATCTTCAGAATTGAGATCGAACGGAAGATCATCGGTGGAGCGTTTCCCGGGTGGCGGTGGTTCCAGCTGGGCCTTCTTGAACCGTTCGAGAGAATACCCGTCGGGTACTAGACCAGCACGCTCGAGGCACCGGTACGTGACTTCAAAGGAATCGCCAATGAGTTCAGGATTCACTTGCTGGATCTGGAAGAGTTCCGGGATGAAGCCAGTAGTCGAATCCTCGCACGATGAGATGATGGCTATGGCGTGTTCAGTCGACTCGTTGGGATCGAGAGGTGTGCTCGTGATCCGGTACAGCCCGTTCTTCAGTTTTCGGAGAGTGATGGGCTTGCCGCTTTCGGTCATGCAGGCCGACAGTCGCGAATAGGCCTCATCATGGTCGGCCTGGGAAATCCGACCGCTTTCTTTGGCGCGCTGGTAGACCTCGCGCTCGAAATCGTTGAGATCGGGCAGGGAGAGCCTGTGGTCGAGTAGTTCGTCGAAACTCCCGGCGATCTTGCGCGGAGGTGTCTGGTCGGGCGTCACAGAGACGCATCCCGCAAGGGCCACCACAGTCAGCAGTGCACTTGCCGTGTGGCGGAGCTTCAGCATCCGCGCTGGTAGGCCTCGTGCGTCCAGCTGAATCCGGAAGCGTCGGCCTTGCTCTCCCAGTACGATTTCCGCCCGGAGTTGATGGTGTCTCCGATGCGAGCAAATGACTGTCGGCACAGGTTGTGGTTATAGATCTGGACGTACGCGTGTGCCTCCCACCAGTTGGACCAGTTCCACGTCCAGCCGTCGATGGCGGCATTCGCGGTCGCTGGAATCGCCGTGGGAAGTCCCGCGCTCAGCGCCCCGGCAGCGAGCACTTTTGCGGCACGAGAAGTGGTAACTTTGATCATTTGGTCCTCCAAAGGATACGGGTTCTTGTTAGTCGACAACCCCAAGAGCGATGCCCGCCCCGACGAGGCAGGCCTGGACGTCGTTGGATACGAAGTCGAAAGGCATGTCCTTCAGGCGGCTTCCGCGCTCCCATTTGGCAGCTTCTTGAGAGTGACGGGATAGCCTCTTTCGGACATGCAGTCGGCGTACCGCGCATACGCCTCGTCATAGTCGGCCTGAGCGATTCGCCCCGTCTCCTTGGCGCGTTTGTAGACATCGCGCTCGAAGTCATTGATGTCCGAACGAGACAGCTTGAAGTCGAGCAGTTCCTCGAAGCTCCCCGCGATTTTTCCGGATGGTCTGGTCTGCGCGACGTTTGACCCGCAACCGGCAAGCGAGATGACTGCGAGAATGGCTGCCGCGACTCGGTGCCTCCTCAGCATGCCCGCAACCGTGTCATCACATCATTCCGAGAAGGCAGCTCTGTGCCTCGTCAGAGTAGAAGTCGAACGGCATGTCGTCCGTCGAGCGCTTTCCGGGCGGCGGCGGCTCATGCTGCGACTTCCTGAACTCTTCTAGCGAGTACTCCTCTCGTATCAGGCCGGACTGTTCTAGGCACCGATACTCGGCCTCGATCGAATCGCCTATAAGTTCAGGATTTATTTGCTGGATTTTGAAAAGTTCTGGAATGTAGCCCGTAGTCGTCCTCTGGCACGCCGAGACCACATCCATGGCCTGCTCTAGTGACTCACCAGGACTCAGAGGCGTGGTCTGGATTCGGTATATCCCATTTTTGAGCCTTCGCAGCATAATGGGCTCGCCCCCTTCGCTCAGGCACGCAGAAAGCATTGAGTAGGCCTCGTCATAGTCTGCCTGGGCGATTCTCCCGGTCTCCTTCGCCCGGCGGTACACCTCGCGTTCGAAGTCGTTGATCCCCGGCAAAGCAAGCGTTTGATCAACCAATTCCTCGAAGCTCCCCGCGAGCTTGCGGGGAGGCGTGAATTCCGGTTTGTTTGCAGCGCAGCCAGCAAGGGCAGCGATTGCCAGCAGGGCGCACACCACCCGGCGCGGCCTCAGCATCCGTAACCATCATTGACCATTTAGCCCTCCAAAGGATACGGATTCTTGTTTAGTCGACAACCCCAAGAGCGATGCCCGCCCCGACGAGGCAGGCCTGGACATCATCGGACTTGAAGTCGAAAGGCATGTCGTTCAGACGGCTCCCGCCGCCCGGCTCCGGTTCATTCATGGACTTGCTGAATTGTTCCAGCGAGTATCCCTCGGGAACCAGCGAAGAGCGTTCGAGACAGCGGTACGCAGCTTCGTCCATATCTCTCAGCAGTTCGGGGTTGCCCTGTTGGAACGCGAACATCTCGGGAAGGTAGCCGACGGTGATCTTCTGGCAGGCCGACACGATGTCCATGCTCTGCTCGAGTGACTGGCCGGGCTTGAGGGGGGCTGCCTTCTCCTGGTAAAGCCCGTTCGGCAGCTTCTTGAGAGTGACGGGATCGCCTCTTTCGGACATGCAGTCGGCGTACCGCGCATATGCCTCGTCATAGTCGGCCTGAGCGATTCGCCCCGTCTCCTTGGCGCGCATATAGGCCTCGCGTTCAAAATCATTGAGATCAGAACGGGAGAGCTTGAAGTCGAGCAGTTCCTCGAAGCTCCCGGCGATTTTTCCGGATGCTCTGGTCTGCGCAGCATTTGACCCGCAACCGACAAGCGAGATGACTGCGAGAATGGCTGCGGTGACTCGGTGCCTCCTCAGCATGCCCGTTGGTACGCCTCGTGCGTCCAGCTGTACCCGGAAGCATAGGCTCGACTCTGCCAGTTGGACGATCGGCCATAGACCCTGTAGTCGCCCATGCGGGCGATCGACTGGCGGCAAATTGACGGGTTATAGATCTCGATATAGGCGTTGGCCTCCCACCAGTTGGACCAGTTCCAGGTCCAGCCGTCGATTGCTGCGTTTGCGGTGGCTGGCACCGCCGTGAGAAGTCCCGCGCTCAAGGCAACGGCGGTGAGGACTTTTGCGACACGTGAAGTGGCAACTTTGACCATGTGATCCCCCATAGATCATTCACGCCAGATTCGACTGGCTGGTGCAGCGGATGGCATGAACCTAGCACCCCGAATGGCCCACCGCAAGCACGCTGAAATCGCCCGGATGGGACCCCAGGCCGATTCTTAGGCATTTCTTAGGCGCCTTTTTCAGGCGATTTTGATGAACGAAATCTAGAGAATCAAGAATTGCTCTCGGTAGATATTAGGCAGTCGCCCAGCACTCGATCCACAGCGGCCCACCCGCAGTCGCCGCGCGGGATGCGGCAGCGAGCGATCCGTCAGCCCCGATTCGATACGCCGTGATGTGGTCGGAGCGTTCGCCGCACGCGAGGAGATACTTCCCCGAAGGGTCGATCGCCATGCCGCGCGGCTGCGCTTCGGTGGGGGTGCGCCGGAGGAATTCGAGGAGGCCGCCGTCGCGGATCGCGAAAGTCGCGAGCGTGCTCGTAGAGCGCTCTGCGGCCACGAGGTACCGGCCGTCGGGCGTGATCCGGAGGTCCGAGCACCACACGACGCCGAGCCCCGGGTCCGCCGACGTCGGCGAGCGGACCGGCCCCGGCGCGAGCTCGAGCCCTTCGATGGCGGAGGCTCGCTGGAGGAGGGCGAGCCGCCCCGTCGCCGTGTCGCGTTCGTAGACGGCCACGTCGCCCGAGAGTTCGTGGAGCACGTAGGCGCGCTCGCCCGACGCGTCGAACCGCAGATGCCGCGGGCCCGACCCCGACGCGGTGGCGACGTGCCCGCTCGGGGCGACGGCGCCGTCGTCGTCCGCTCCGGCTGCGCGCGCGGGGGCGAGCCCGGACGCGTCGATGCGGAACCAGCTCACGCGGTCGTCCCCGAGCGACGCCGTATAGACGAAGGCGCCGTCTGGGCTCACGACGGCGCAGTGGGTGTTCGCGCCCGAATCGAACGTTGCCACGGTGCCCGCCACGCCCGGTGCCGGGAAGCGGATCAGGCGCCCCTCGTGGTACGACGCGCCGAAGAGCGCCCGACCGTCCGGGGAGAGGGAGACGTAGCACGTCGTGACCGGGAGCTCGCGGGAAGGGCCCGCGGACGCTGCACCGGTGCGCTGCGCAAGGGAGAGTGCTACGACGCGCGGCGGCACGTCCGGGAACGGCCGATCGACATTGCACGCCGCGTAGAGCGTGCCGGCGGGGTCGAGGGCGAGCGACGAGACGTGGTCGAGGCCCCCTGTGCGGCTGCCCGCCTCGAGGGCACCCGTTTCGGGGTCAAGCGCTAGGACGTCGACCGTCCCGCCCGACGCGCACGCGACATAGACGAAGGTCCGGGACACGCTTACTCCTTGCCGTCGGGGGTCGGGCCGTCGCCGTCGAGCCATCCCGCCGCGCGGAACATGCGCTCGTAGATGGCCCGGATCGTCGGCTCCTTGTGCCGGTTGTAGTTCATCACAAGCTGCTCGCTCGTGGCGCGCGCGGCATCGAGTTTGGCCTCACGGTATTCGTCGCGGTCCGTGGGATGGGTGCGCAGCCACTCTCGGAACATGCGGTGCCGCTCGGTCTCGGGGCAGCCCGGGCCGAACACATGGAGGTTGACCTGGGAGGTGGAGCCGACGTGGTCGACGGCGATGGCCGCGTCCCCGAGCGCGCCGCGGATTCTGGCGGCGACGGCGTCGAACTGGGCCGGCCACGCGTCGTCGTACTCGACGACGCGGACCCGGGCGGGGGCAGGCGCGCCGCCGACCCACTCGAGCCCCCCGTCGGCCGCAACATGGTGCGCCATGACGGCCTCGCGCCACGCCTGCGTGGCCTCTCGGGATCCTCCGCCCGCGGAGGAACGTCCGTCCACGCACGCCACGCTAGCAAGCCCGCGCACGCCGCGGTGGGGTTATTCGGCGTCGTGGTCGGTTTCGAGGACGGTGGCGAGGTGGTCGAGGGCGGTGTCGGCGTCGGGGTGGTCCGCGCGGAGGATGACCTTCTGGCCGTATTCGGCGCCGAGGGACATGAGGGAGAGGATGCTGGAGGCGTCCATGGCCTCGTCGGCGGGCTCGCCTTCTTTGGCGATGGTGATCTCGAAGTCGTATTCGCCGGCGGCCTCGGCGAAGATCGCGGCGGGGCGGGCGTGGAGGCCGACTCGGGAGCCGATGGTCGCGGTGCGTTCTGCCATGGGAGTTCTCCTTGGGGTGGGTTTCAGAGGCCGAGTTTATCGAGGATGGGCAGGTGGGCCCGGACGCCATCCCGAGCCGCTTGCGCGGAGGGCGCCGCAAGGGCCTCGGCGGCGAGCCGCTGCGCCTCGGCGACGGTCACGGTGGCCAGGACCGCGGCGACGGCCGGGAGCGCGCGGGGCGTCATGGACAGGGTCGTTACGCCGAGTCCTGCGAGGACGACGGCGAGGGCCGGGTCCGCGGCCGACTCGCCGCACACGCCCACGGGCTTGGGTGCTCCGGTCGCCGCCCGGGCTGCCGCGGCGCCGTCGCACGTGGCCTTGATGAGGTGCAGGACGGCGGGCTGCCACGGGTCGTTGAGCGCCGCGAGCGGGCCGAGCATGCGGTCGGCCGCCATGGCGTACTGGGTGAGGTCGTTCGTGCCGAGAGAGGCGAAGTCCGCGCCGACGAGGATGTGGGCGCTCGTGAGAGCCGCGGACGGGACCTCGACCATGACCCCGGCCGTGGGCAGGCCCGCGGCGTGGGCGAGGGCGGTGAAGGCTGCGGCCTCGTCGGGGGTCGAGATCATAGGAGCCATGACCCACACATCGGCTTCGTGCTCTTTCGCGGCGGCCGCGATCGCGGCGAGCTGGCGTTCGAGCACACCGGGAGAGGTGCGGTCGGTGCGGTAGCCGCGCACGCCGAGCGCGGGGTTGGGCTCGTCGGCGTTGGTCAGGAACGGCAGGGGCTTGTCCGCCCCGGCGTCGAGCGTGCGGATCACGACCTTCTTGCCCGCGAAGTGCTCGAACACGGCTCCGTACGCGGCGACCTGTTCCTCGTGGGTGGGCTCGGTGTCCCGGTCCAGGAAGGCGAACTCGGTGCGCAGCAGGCCGACCCCCTCGGCCCCGGCCGCGGCGGCCTTGGCCGCGTCCGCGCCCGTCGCGACGTTCGCCAGCAGTGGCACGGGGTAACCGTCGGCGAGGCGGTTGTTTCCGGCGAACGAAGCGAGAGTCTGTGCTTGGGCAGCCCACGCCCGGGCGGCGTCGGCCTCGGCCTGCCCGGGCTCGGTCTCGATCCGGCCCGCGGCGCCGTCGACGTACACCTCGGTGCCGTCGGCGATGGCGTCCACGCCCTCGGCCGCGACCACGGCGGGCAGGCCCAGGGCGCGGGCCAGGATCGCGGTGTGCGACTGCGGGCCCCCGCCAGAGGTGATCAGGGCGACGACCTTGGCGGGGTCCAGGGTCGCGGTGTCCGCCGGGGCCAGGTCCTCGGCCGCGAGGACGAACGGGGTGTCCGAGACCGGGATCCCCGGCGCCGGAAGCCCGCGCAGCTCGGCCACGATCCGGGCCCGGACGTCCAGGACGTCCGCGGCCCGCTCGGCCATGTACCCGCCCAGGGCCTTGAGCTTGTCCGCGACCGAGGCCCCGGACTCCCACACGGCACGCTCGGCCGTGCGCGGGCCGCCGTCGGCGGCGGGATTGAGAAGCTTCACGGCGCCCTTGACCAGCATCGGGTCCGCCGCCATCAGCGCGGTGGCCTCCAGGACGTTCCTCGCGTCCCCCGCGGCCCCCGCCGCGCGGGCCTTGAGCTCGGCCTGGACCGCCTTGGACGCGGCCTTGATCCGCTCCGCCTCTGACTCGACCGTCACCCCCGCCGGGATCGCCACATGAGCATGCGGCTCGTGCACCGGGGCCGGCATCTGCCGCACCCGCCCGACCACCCGCCCGGGCGTCACACCGACGCCGTGAAACTCTCGACTCATGGGATTCCTCTCGGCTGTTTCGTCGTGCCGGCTTCGCCTCCCTGCGGGGGCGGCACGTTGGTTTCGGTGGTCTGGTGTCTCGTGGTTGGGGTCGCACATCGTGCGGTCGTCGCTCGGTCCGGCCCGCCGTCGTCGGCAGGAGGATTCCGCTACCTTAGCGTCTATAGCGTTGCTATACAAGCATGTTTCGTGATCCTCACCACACGAATTTTCGCGACCTCTCCCGCTCGCGGGATCCGCGTGCCATTGTGGCGTTATGAGCGGCGCGGAGCCCTCCGATGCGGCTGGGGGCCGGGCACGACGACGTCGATTGGCCGTCATCATCGGCGCGATCGCCGTCGTGCTCATTGCCGTCGCGGTGGTCGTCTTCTCGCTGGCCCGGCGCCCCGGCCCGCCGACGGCGGCGCCGACCACCGCGACATCGAGCGCGAGTCCCAGCCCGACTCCGACCCCGCGCGCGACGACGAAGCCCCCTTCACTGCCGGAGCTTCCGCCCGGCGCGATGAACATCCTCGTCCTGGGGAGCGACATTCGCGGCAGCGCCCAGCAGGCGGTTCAGAGCCAGGCCGCTTCGGGCGGGATCGCGGATGAGCGCTCGGACATGATCATGCTCATCCACGTCCCCGCGGACCGGAGCAAGGTCTACGGGATCTCGATCATGCGGGACAACTGGGTGGCGATACCCGGCTATGCCAACGCGAAGATCAACGCGAGCCTTTCGCTGGGCGGCCCGCCGCTCGTCGTTGCCACGGTCGAGTCGCTTCTCAAGACGCACATCGACCACTACGTCATGACGGACTTCGACGGGTTCAAGGCCATCGTCGACGTGCTCGGCGGCGTCACCGTCGACGTCACGCGCCCGTTCACCGCGACATTCGACACCCATCACGCCTTCACGCCCGGCCCCAACAAGCTGGACGGCCAGGCGGCCCTCGAATTCGTCCGGGAACGCTACGCGTTCCCTGACGGTGACTTCCAGCGGGTCCGCGACCAGCAGACGTTCGTGCGCTCCCTCATAGTCCAGCTGCTCAGCACGGGAACAGTCCGCGATGCGTCGAGTGCCATCGCGATCATCGCGGTGGCGGCGCCCCACCTCGTCGTGGACCAGCATTTCGATCCGACGACGCTCGCGGCTCTCGCCTACGCGCTGAGGGGTGTCGACCCGGCGTCGTCGGTCTTCTTCACGCTCCCGACCGCGGGGACCGGCACCTCGCCGGATGGGCAGTCCATCGTCGTGCCGGACTATCGGGGCATCGCCGAGGTCTCGGCGGCCCTGGCGAGCGACGGCCTCGCCGCCTACGCGGCGGCGCACCATCTGTGAGCCGATGTGGATCTATCTGTGAGCCGATGTGGATCTATGAGCCGGATGTGGCGCAGTTCACTCTCAGCTCTTGTATAGCGTTGCTATATCGCCTAGGCTAGCAATCATGCGTGATGCGGACATGGGCGTCGCCGACGACGCCCAGGGCGGAGATCCAGCTAAGTCTTCGCCCCGTGAACGGCTTATTTCAGCCGCCACGGAACTGCTTGCCCAGTCGGATGGCAAGCCGGTGTCCACCCGCCAGATCACGGACCTCGCTGGAGTGACGGCACCAACGCTGTACCACCACTTCCGCGACAAAGACGGACTCATGGAAGCTGTCGTGGCGAGAGGCTTCGAGGAGTTCGTCCAGCGCGAGGGGATGATCGAAAGATCGGCCAGCCCGATCAAAGACGTCCAACGGCTGTGGGATATCCATGTCCACTTCGGGCTGACCCACGTGCAGCTGTACACCCTCATGTTCGGCAACGCCGGCCCAGGCCGTCGCCCGGTCCTCGTCGAAGAGGCTGAGCACCTCCTCGAGCGGGAGCTCGGGCGCGCGGCCGCGGCTGGACTGCTCTCCGTGGCGCCCGCTCAAGCGGCACGGGCCGTCCTCGCCGCCAACATCGGAGTAACCCTCATGCTGTTGGCGGACGAGCCCGACCAACCACTCTCCGCGGACGACATCGCGGGCCTGCCCCTCTCGGTGCAGACGCGCGACGCCGTCCTCCGCTCCGTGGTCTCGGATCCGTCAGTCCTTGACGATCCGAGCCGTGGCACACCAAGCGGCCAGCCGTCGTATGTCGCAGCGGCGATCGCCCTTAACGCAACCCTCGAGTCCTCTCACCCGGACCAGCTCTCCGGCACCGAGATGCGGCTCTTCCTCGAATGGCTCCACCGGCTCTCCAACGCCTCGGGCGGCGGGAACGGCGCGAGCGGGGAGGCCCTTCCTCCCTCAACCCCCGGCGGCCGCTAGGCCGCCACCTGACACGAAAGCAGGGAACCATGTCGACCACCGCAGCCCCCACAAGGCTTCATGCCGCGCGGGCCGGGGTGCAGAAATTCGGCACCTTCCTCTCCGGCATGATCATGCCGAACATCGGCGCCTTCATCGCCTGGGGCCTCATTACCGCCCTCTTCATCAAGACTGGCTGGCTTCCGGTCCCTGCCCTCGGCGGGTTTGGAAACGACGCGTCGGGTGCCCCGAACATCGGACTCGTCGGACCGATGATCACCTATCTGCTCCCGCTCCTCATCGCCTACACGGGCGGCAAGGCCGTCTACGACGTACGCGGCGGCGTGGTCGGCGCGATCGCCACGATGGGCGTCATCATCGGCGCGGGCATCCCGATGTTCATCGGCGCCATGATCATGGGCCCGCTCGGCGGCTGGACCATGAAGAAGATCGACGCCATCTGGGATGGCAAGATCCGCCCTGGCTTCGAGATGCTCGTCAACAACTTCTCGGCGGGCATCTGGGGAGCAGTCCTCGCGCTGTTCGGCTTCTACGCCATCAGCCCGGTCGTGCAGGGGATCAGCACGTTCGCCAGTTCCGTCGTGCAGTTCATGGTCAACGCCGGGATCCTGCCGCTCACCTCGATCTTCATCGAGCCGGCCAAGGTCCTCTTCCTCAACAACGCCGTCAACCACGGCGTGCTGACCCCGCTCGGCATCCAGCAGGCCGCCTCGCAGGGCAAGTCGATCCTGTTCCTGCTCGAAGCGAACCCCGGTCCCGGCCTCGGCGTGCTGCTTGCGTACATGTTCTTCGGGAAGGGCGCGGCGAAGGCGTCGGCTCCGGGTGCCGCGATCATCCAGTTCATCGGCGGCATCCACGAGATCTACTTCCCGTACATCCTCATGCGCCCGCTTCTTATCCTTGCCACCATCGGCGGCGGCATGACGGGCATTGCGACGCTCGCGATCACCCATTCGGGCCTCGTCGCACCGTCCGCACCGGGCTCGATCATCGCCGTCCTCGCGCAGACCTCGCGGGACAGCTACGTCGGCGTGATCCTGTCCGTGATCCTCGCGTGCACCGTGTCGTTCCTCATCGCCTCGATCATCCTTCGGGCGTCGAGGAACAGGGAGGAGGGCGACCTCGCGGCCGCGACCTCGCACATGGAGGAGATGAAGGGCAAGAAGTCGATGGCGTCGACGCTGCTTCGGGGCGCTGGCGGCGTCGCGACGGCGACCGAGATCAAGAACATCGTCTTCGCGTGCGACGCCGGAATGGGCTCGAGCGCGATGGGCGCCTCGGTGCTGCGCAACAAGATCCGGGCCGCGGGGCACAAGGAGGTCACGGTCACCAACCAATCGATCGCGAACCTCACGGACACGTATGACATGGTCGTCGTCCACCAGGACCTCGCCCTCCGCGCCGAGCAGAAGACCCCGAGCGCGCAGATCGTCACCGTGGACAACTTCATGGGCAGCCCGAAGTATGACGAGATCGTCGATCTGCTCAACGAGCAGGCAGCAACTGAGCCGTATCCGTTCGAGGGCGTGGTCGGCAAGACCGAGCCTGCGTCCGATGCGGAGGCCGCGGCAGCGCATGTCACGGTACCTCACGTCCACGCCGAGACGAAGAACGTCCTGCGGCCCCAGTCGGTGATCCTCTCCGGGAGCGCCTCGGATATGGCGGGCGCGATCGACGAGGCCGGACGCCTCCTCAAGGCCGCGGGCGCGGTCGACGACGCGTACGTCGCCGCGATGCATGAGCGCGAGACCTCCGTCTCGACGTTCATGGGCAACGGCCTCGCGATCCCGCACGGCACGAACGAGGCCAAGCCGCACATCATGGCCTCGGCCGTGACTTTCGTCCGCTATACCGAGCCGATCGACTGGCAGGGCCAGTCCGTGAAGTTCGTCGTCGGCATCGCGGGCAAGGACAAGGAGCACCTCGGGATCCTCGCGAAGATCGCGAAGGTCTTCGGGGACCGCGAGCAGGTGGCGCGTCTCGAAGCGGCCCAGACCGTGGATGAGGTGCTCGAGATCTTCGGAAAGGTCAACGCATGAGTTCGCAGGGCACGTCAGCGCAGGCCAAGTCGGCGGTCCATTTCGGGGCCGGCAACATCGGGCGCGGCTTCGTGGGGCTCCTGCTCCACGAGGCGGGCTACGACCTCGTCTTCGCCGACGTCGCGGCGCCGCTCATCGACGCGCTGCAGGCCACGCCGTCGTACACCGTGCACGAGGTCGGGGAGGGCGGCCGGGACCACGTCGTGGACCGGTACGCCGCCGTGAACTCGGCGACGGACGAGGCCGAGCTCGTCGAGCGGATCGCCCGTGCGGACATCGTGACGACGGCGGTGGGCCCGAACATCCTCAAGTTCGTGGCCCCCGTCATCGCCCGCGGCATCGCGGCCCGGCCGGAGGGCGCCCCGCGGCTCGCCGTGCTGGCGTGCGAGAACGCCATCAACGCGACGGACCTCCTCGAGGCCGAGGTTCGGGCCGCGGCCCGCGCCGCCGGGCTCGCGGACGAGGACGTCGACGCGAAGGCCCTCTTCGCGAACACGGCGGTGGACCGGATCGTCCCGGCCCAGGCCCCGGGGGGCGGTCTCGACGTCCGCGTCGAGCCGTACTTCGAGTGGGCGATCGAGCGGGGTCCGTTCGGCGGCGATGTTCCGGAGATCCCGGGCGTCACGTGGGTCGACTCCCTCGGGCCGTACATCGAGCGGAAGCTCTTCACGGTCAACACGGGCCACGCCTCCGCGGCGTACTTCGGGCGGGCGGCGGGGAAGGAGAAGATCGCCGAGGCGATCGCCGACCCCGAGATCCGCGCGAAGGTCGAGGCCGTGCTCGCCGAGACGAAGGCGCTCCTCGTCGCGAAGTACGGCTTCGCGCCCGACGAACAGGAGGGCTACATCCGCAAGATCCTGGGGCGGTTCGCGAACGCCGAGCTCCCGGACACGGTGGACCGCGTGGGCCGCGCGCCCGTGCGCAAGCTCAGCCGGCACGAGCGCTTCGTGGGCCCCGCGGCGGAGCTCGCCGAGCGGGGCCTCGCGGCGGACGCGCTGCTCGAGGCGATGGGCGCGGCCCTTCGCTTCGACGCGGCCGACGACGACGAGGCGCAGCGCCTCCAGGCGATGCTCGCGGGGGACGGCGCAGATGCGGCCGTTGCCGAGGAACTCACCGGGCTTGGGCCGGGGCACCCGCTGCACGGAGCCGTCGTCGGCCTTGTGTCCCGCGCGCGGGCGCGCGAGTCAAGCGCCGGGACGACGCGCTAGCGCGTGCGTGGACGAGCCGCCGAAGGAGTGGACGGCGCATAGAGAAAACCTGCATCGCGCCATTGAGATGCAGGTCACAGGAAAGAGTGTAGGCGCCTCCCAGCGCGAGTGCCCACGCTGTGGCCAAAATGTTGCCAGAACGTTGCCTTTCGCTCACGGAAAAGAGACGGGTCCCGCCGAGGAGAACGCTTGAGTGCGTCCTCTCGGCGGGAACCCGTCTCGTCGAGAAGCCTTGCAGGCTACTGGCAGGAACCGCCCTGGCCGAGGTGCAGGCCGTCGTTGCCCGAGCAGTAGGCGGCCTGGACGACCGCGCCGTTGGCCGGGTCGAGGATCAGGCCGTCGCGGCGCGCGTGGGTGAAGTCGAACAGGTTCCCGAGCGAGCCCGCGATCGCGTCGAACGAGCCGTCGCCGAGGCGGCCGAGGCCCCAGTTGTCCTCGATGAACCGAAGGATCGACGACTGCTGCGTCACCGTGTGGTCCACGAAGTTGCTCTTCGCGTACGGCGAGACGACGAGGAGCGGCTGGCGCGGGCCGGGGCCGCAGCGGTCCACGTAGCCGCCGAGGATCGGGGTGCCGGCCTTCGCGGCGTCGGTGCAGATCGCGGCGTCCGCGGTCGGATCGTTCGAGGCGTTGAGAACCTTCGTCGCGACGTGGTCGTACCAGCCGTCTGAGTCGTCATAGGCGAGGACGATCGCCGTGGAGTCCCAGTTCTTGGACTTCTGGATCGCGTTGACCTGCTCGACCACGAACTTCTGCTCGTCGATCGGGTCCGAGTAGGCGGCGTGGCCGTCCTGGTAGTTCGGCGCCTTGAGGAAGGACACGGCCGGCATGTTGTCCGAGTTGACGACCTTGTCGAAGTCCGTGAGGTCGTACTGGTGGTTGGCCTGGCCATTGTGCCCGATCTCAGCCTCATTGGCGGGCGCGAGGTGGTGCGGGTTCGCCGTCGACGCGTAGTACTGGAACGGCTCGTGGTGCGGGTTGTAGTCGGTGCGGGACGCGCCGACGATATTCGCGTGCGCGGTGGTGCACTGCGCGTAGTCGGTGCCCGCGATGTTCTTCGTGCCGTTCGGCGTGAAGCCGCCCTGGAACCAGCCCCACGAGACGTTCTTCTCGTTGAGGAGGTCGCCCACGTTCTTGCCGCTCATCGCGGCGAGCGCGTAGGGCTTGCCGTTGCGGCTGTTGTCCGAGCAGTCATCGAACGCGGGGTCCGGGTCCTCGGTCAGGGTGCCGACGCCCTGCGCGTTGGGCGACTTGACCGTGTACGAGTCCGGCGTCGCCGTCTGCTTGCCCGTGAGCGCGTCGATGCTCGTCACGCCGTGGGTCTGGCCTGAGACGAGGTTGAGCGCGCCCGGCGTGGACGGCCCGAACGTGTCGCTGAAGCTGTTGTCGCTCATCGCGAAGTGCTGGGCGTAGTTCCACAGGCCCGTGACGGTGTTGCCGTCGTAGTAGTCCATCGTGAGGCCGGGACTGGAGTACATCGGAGCCTTGCACGTGTCCGTGCTCGTGTTCTCGACGAACTTGTCCATGAGCCCGCCGTTGAACGCCTTCTGCTCCGCGGTGTACTCGTGGTCCTGGTCGCACGTGACGGCCTGGCCCGGCGTGAGCCGCGACGGCTGGACCGAATTCGGGTTGTTCGGCGCGAGGAGGTTCGCGTTCGCGAGCGTGTTGATGTCCTTGGGCGTGTTCGGCGCGGCCGTGAAGGACGACGCCGCGGCGCCCGTCCCCTGGACCTTCTCGCCCGGGGTGTTGGCGGCCTTGGGATAAGTCGCGAAGTAGTGGTCGAACGAGACGTTCTCCCCGAAGATGACGACGACATGCTTGATGGGCGTCGACGTTGAGGCGGCGTGGGCGGGCAGGGCGGCGGCGATGGATCCGCCTGCCGCGGCAGCGAGCCCGAAGGCGCTCGCGGCAGCGGCCGTGCGGATGCTGAGCTTCGGCATCAGGAAAGGTCTTTCTCGAGGCGACGGATGTCCCTCATCAAGGTGCGAATACGGTCCCCGTGAAGACCCTAGACCCGCCGTGAGCCCGAAAAGCAAGAGTTGCCGATCAATTCAGCAAGTGTTCACTAACTACGCCCGCCCGGCCCGCAGCCCGTTGAAGAGGACGGCGACGACGTCGTCCGCAAGCCTTTCCGGCGTGAGCGCACCGCCGGGCCGGTACCACTCGACGATGGAGTTGACCGTGCCGAACAGGAGGCGCGAGACGGTCCGCGGATCGATGTCGCTGCGGACCGTCCCCTCGGCGCGGGCCTCCCCGATGAGCTCGGCGACCTTGCGGTCGAAGCCGCGCCGGCGCTCCATGGCCTTACGCTCCGTCTCGGTGTTGCCGCGGAGCCGCAGGAGGAGCGTGACGAACGGGAGCCTCTCGGTGAGGACCCGGACCGTCGAGCGCACCACGAACTCGAGGCGCTCCTCGGCTGTCCCGTGCTGCGTCTCGGGCGCCTCCCACACGGACTCGAGCCCTCCGAGGGCCTGCTCGAGGGCGAGGGAGAGCAGGTCCTCCTTCGAGGGCACGTGGTGGTAGATCGCGGACTTCGAGATGCCGAGGTTCTCCGCGAGGATGCCCATGGACGTCGCGTCGTAGCCGTGCCGATTGAACACCTCGACCGCGACGTTCAGCACCGACTGCTGGTCGTAGCCCGGCCGGCCTCGGCGCCCCGTGGGGCCGGGTCCGGGTGTCTCTGTTGCGGCGGCGGAAGGCATGGGCTCAAGTCTAATTCGGCGTCTGGGCGAGGCTTTGGCTGGGCGCGGGCGTGGCTAGCTCTTCTTGCGCAGGTCGTAGATGCGGCGGAGCTTGCCGTTCGAGCGCTCGAGCGAGCCGGGCTCGACGACGTCGATGCGGCACGACGAGCCGATGTGCACCTTGATCTGCTGGCGCAGGGTCGCGCCCGCTGCGCTGCGCTGTTCCGTCGTCGTCCCTTCTCGGGGCTCGATCTTGACGGTGAGCTCGTCCATCCTGCGGCCCTCGGGCCGCGTGATCTCGAGCTGGAAGTGGGGGCTCAGCTCGGGGATGCGGAGGGCGATCTCCTCGATCTGCGACGGGAAGAGGTTGACGCCGCGCAGGATGATCATGTCGTCGCTGCGGCCCGAGATGCGGCCCATGCGGCGGTGGCCGGGCCGGGCGGATCCAGCGTGGAGGGCCGTGAGGTCTTTCGTGCGGTAGCGGATGATCGGCAGGGCCTGCTTCGTGAGCGACGTGAACACGAGCTCGCCGGTCTGGCCGTCCTCCAGTGCGGTGCCGAGATCGAACGGGTCCACGATCTCGGGGCGGAAGTGGTCTTCCCAGATGTGGCTCCCGTCCTGCGTCTCGACCGCCTCGCCGGCAACGCCGGGGCCCATGACCTCCGAGAGGCCGTAGATGTCGCAGGCCTTGATGTCGAACATCTCCTCGAGCTCGTGCCGCATCTCCTGCGTCCACGGCTCGGCCCCGAGGACCGCGTACTTGAGCGACGTCGAGCGCGGGTCGATGCCCTGGTGCATCATCGCGTCCCCGATGGTGAGGAGGTACGTCGGCGTGCACAGGATCGCGTCCGGGGCGAAGTCGCCGATGAGCTGGATCTGCTTCTCGGTCTGGCCGCCTGACATCGGGATGACGGTCGCGCCGAGCTTCTCGGCGCCCGCGTGCGCGCCGAGGCCGCCCGTGAAGAGGCCGTAGCCGTACGCGTTGTGCACCTTCATGCCGGGGCGGACGCCGGACGCGCGGAGGCAGCGGGCCACGAGCGTCGCCCAGGTGTCGAGGTCCTGCTTGGTGTAGCCGACGACGGTCGGTCGGCCCGTCGTGCCCGAGCTCGCGTGGATGCGGGCCACCTGGTCCATGGGGACGGCGAACATGCCGAAGGGGTATGCCTGGCGGAGATCCTCCTTCGTCGTGAACGGGAACTTCGCGAGGTCGGCGAGTTCCTTGAGGTCGCTCGGGTTCACCCCGGCCTCGTCGAACTTGCGCGTGTACAGCGGGACACGGCTATACGC
Source organism: Sinomonas terricola (assembly GCF_034931225.1). Taxonomy (NCBI): domain Bacteria; kingdom Bacillati; phylum Actinomycetota; class Actinomycetes; order Micrococcales; family Micrococcaceae; genus Sinomonas; species Sinomonas terricola. The sequence goes on along the minus strand of NZ_JAYGGQ010000001.1, from coordinate 604,383 downwards.
GTACTGGAGGGTCTCCTGGAGCCGCGCGAGCTGGAGTGCCTCGATCTGGTCTCGGGACATGGTCTCCTCGGCGTCGAGGATCGCGCGGCCGAAGGAGGTCGGGGCATGAGGGGCCGAGCGGGCGGGGGCGGGGTGGGCGGCGGCAGCAGAACTGTGGGTCATGGCGGGGCTTTCGAACGTGGCGGGCGGGTGGGGAAGCGGGGAGGGCGGGCGGGGAGGATGTACGAGACGGACTGTGGGTGTGGCGCTAGCGCTTCGGGATGGTGCGCGAGCGCCCGCGGAATTCGGCGATAAGCCTCGGCGCGGGCGTGCCCGAGGGGGTCGCCCGAGCCGGGGACGCCCCGTCGTCCGCTGCCGGAGGCGACCCGGCGGGCGTGTTGCCCGGCGCCACTGTGTTGTGCGACGCCGTCGCGAAGACCTGGACGTCGTAGAGGCCGCTGCGCCCGGTCTGGGCACGGCGCTCGGCGACGGCGGTGATGCGCTCTCCGACGTGGGCGGGGGCAAGGAAGTTGACGTCGACGCCGGCGGCGACGGTGATCGTGTTGTCGTCGTCCTCGGGCGTGTGCGGATTGCACGCGAGGGCGAATGCTGAGTCTGCGATGGCGAAGATCATTCCGCCGTGTGCGATCCCGAAGCCGTTGAGCATCTCGCGGCGGATCGTCGTCGCCACGGTCGCGCTCCCGTCCCCGAGCGCGAGGACTTCGAGGCCCATCCATTCGGTCGCGTAGTCGTCGGTAAGGATGGGGTGGGCCAGCGTACTGGGACTGTGGGCCAGCTGGGACAGGGCTTCCGGGCGAGCGGCGTTGCTCATGGGTGACCTCGCATTTCTTTACCGAATGTTCATTAGGTAATCCCATGAGCGCGGATGTGTCAAGGCACACAGGCGTCATGTGGCCCGCACGGTGCCGGGCTCAGCGCCGTGGTGCGAGGATGTTGGTCAAACGGTGCGGGCTCGAGGAGTGAGCATGTCCAAGGGAATCTATGTGAGCGCGACGACCCCCGGGTCGGGAAAATCGCTCGTGGCGCTTGGGCTCGCCGAGGCCCTGCACAGCCACACCGACCGCATCGGCTTCTTCAAGCCCATCGTCCGCGATGATCGCGATGGCGATCCGATGGTGGCCCTCATCCGGTCCCGCTACGGACTCGACGAATCGGTCTGCCGGGGTGGACTCACCATGCGCGAAGTCCGGCGGTTCCTCGCCGAGGGGCGGCGCGAGGAGATCGGCGCGCGATGCGTCGAGCTCTACTCCGAGATCGCGGCGCGGTGCGATGTCGTCGTGGTCGAGGGCACGGACCTCACGGGCCAGGATGCGGCGGTCGAGTTCGACCTCAACGCGCGCCTCGCGAACGACCTCGGATGCAGCGTCGTCGCCGTCGTGAGCGGAAAGGGCCGCGCGCCCGAGGAGATCGCAGACGCCGTCGACGTTGCGCGCAAGGAACTCCTCGCCGCCCGCTGCAGCCTGCTCGTCATGATGGTCAACCGTGCCGATCCCGAGCACCTCGAGGACATCTCGGCGGCCATCCGCCCCGGGCGCCTCCAGCGGCCCGTGTATGTGCTGCCCGAGATCGAGGAGATTTCGCGGCCGACGACGGGCGAGGTCTCCACGGCGCTCGGGCTCCGCCAGATCGCGGGGAAGGCGGACATGGAACGCGAGGTCCGCGGAGTCAAGGTCGCAGCCATGAGCGTCGCAAACTTCATCGGGGCGCTCGAATCGGGGGATCTCGTCATCGCGCCGGGGGACCGGGCCGACATCATGGTCGGGGCCCTCGCCTCGACCTTCTCGCCCGAGTTCCCCGTGCCCTCGGCAATGATCCTCACAGGCGGCCTGCCCCCGGATTCGCACATCCTCCCGCTCCTGGCTCCCGCGCCCTTCCCGGTCTTCGCGTACGCCGACGACACGTATCACGCGGCCCGCGACGTCTCGGCCGTGCGCAGCGAGATCTGGACGGGCCACCGCCGCAAGGTCGCGTCGGCGCTCGGCGCGTGGGCGAAACACGTGGACGACGCCGAGATCCTCGACCGCCTCAACCTTCCCCGGCCCGAGAACATGACGCCGCTGCGCTTCCTCCACGAGCTCATCGCCCGGGCGCGCGCCGACCGCCGTCACATCGTGCTCCCCGAGGGCACCGACGTGCGGATCCTGCGCGCGGCCGAGATCCTCCGGCGGCGCGACGTGTGCGACCTGACGCTCCTCGGCAGCGATCCGCTCGTGCGGGAGACGGCCGCCGCGAACGGCATCTCCCTCGACGGCATCAGCATCGTCGATCCGGCCACGAGCGAGCTGCGGCAGAAGTTCGCCGAGGAGTACGCGCGGCTGCGCGCCCACCGGGGCGTCGACCTCGCGAAGGCCCTCGAGACGATGCTCGACGTGAGCTACTTCGGGACCATGATGGTGCAGCTCGGCATCGTCGACGGCATGGTCTCGGGTGCGGCCCACACGACAGCGCACACGATCCGCCCGGCCCTCGAATTCGTCAAGACGCGCCCCGGCGTCGCCATCGTCTCCTCCGTCTTCCTCATGCTCCTCCGGGACAGAGTCCTCGTGTACGGGGACTGCGCCGTGAACCCCGAGCCGAACGAGGAGCAGCTTGCGGACATCGCGATCGCCTCTGCGGAGACGGCCGCACAATTCGGGGTCGAGGCGAGGGTCGCGATGCTCAGCTACTCGACCGGGGGCTCGGGCGCCGGCGCGACGGTCGACAAGGTGCGGCGCGCCACCGAGATCGTGCGCTCGCGCAAGCCCGAGCTCGCCGTCGAGGGTCCTATCCAGTACGACGCCGCCGTGGACGCCTCCATCGCCGCGACGAAGCTCCCGGGGTCCGATGTCGCGGGGCAGGCGACCGTGTTCATCTTCCCGGACCTCAACACGGGCAACAACACGTACAAGGCGGTCCAGCAGTCCGCGGGGGCCGTCGCCGTCGGCCCCGTCCTCCAGGGCCTGCGCAAGCCCGTCAACGACCTCTCGCGCGGCTGCACGGTCGAGGACATCGTCAACACCGTCGCGATCACGGCCGTGCAGGCCCAAGCTGCCCTCGTCCCGGCCGAATCCTCCAAGGAGTAGCTGTGCTCGTCCTCGTCATCAACTCTGGATCATCGTCGCTCAAGTACCAGCTTCGGGACGTCGCAGCCGGGGACGTCCTCGTGCAGGGCATCGTCGAACGCATCGGGTTCCCGGCCGAGGACGGCGGGCCGGGCATCCCGAACCACGAGGCGGCGCTCGAGCTCGTCGACGACGCGCTGCGGGGCGCGCTCGCGGGGCGCGGGATCGACGCCGTCGGGCATCGCGTGGTGCACGGGGGCGAGCGGTTCGCCGAGCCCGTGCTCATCGACAACGAGATCACGCGCGCCATCGAGCGCCTCAACCCGCTCGCGCCGCTCCACAACCCGGCCAATGTGGTCGGCATCCGTGCGATCGCCGAGAAGTGGCCCGAGCTCCCGCAGGTGGCCGTCTTCGACACCGCCTACCACCGGACCATGCCCGAGCATGCGTGGCGCTACGCAGTGCCCGACTGGCTCTACACACGCCACGGGATTCGCCGCTACGGCTTCCACGGGACGTCCCACGAGTACGTCGCGGGGCGCGCCGCGGCGCTCCTCGGAGTCGACGCCGAAGCGTTCGACGGCGTCATCCTCCACCTCGGCAACGGCGCCTCCGCGACGGCCGTCCACGGCGGCAAGTCGGTGGATACCTCGATGGGCTTCACGCCGCTTGAGGGCCTCGTCATGGGGACCCGCTCGGGGGACATCGACCCCTCGATCCTCGTCTACCTCGGGCGGCAGGGGCTGAGCCCCGACGAGATCGACGACCTCCTCAACCGCGAGTCCGGTCTCAAGGCGCTCGGCGGCTCGCATGACATGCGCACGCTCGTCGACGCGGCCGAGCGCGGCGACGCGAAGGCGCAGCGCGCGCTCGACGTCGCGTCGTATCGGCTCGCGAAGTACGTCGGTGCGTACCACGTGGCCGTCGGCGGGGCGAAGGCCATCGTCTTCACGGCCGGCATCGGCGAGAACTCGACGGCGTTCCGCCGCCTCGTCGTTGACCGGCTCGGCGCGCTCGGCGTAGCCCTCGACGAGGACGCGAACGCCGTCCGCTCGCCCGAGCCGCGCATCATCTCGCGCGCCGACTCCGCGATTCCCGTCCTGGTGGTGCCCACGGACGAGGAACGCGCGATCGCCGAGGCGACGGCCGCCGTCGTCCGTGCGGCCGTGGCCGGTTAGGCCAGGGCCCTAGGCGAGCAGCTCGCGCGCCCCCAGCGCGCTCGCAATGAACGCGTAGTCCCACGCGCGGTCCTTCCACGCCTCGTAACGGCCGGAGGCGCCGCCGTGGCCCGCGTCCATCTCGGTCTTGAGCACGATGGGACGGCCGCTCGTCGAGGCCTCCCGCAGCGCCTGGACCCACTTTGCGGGCTCGACGTACAGCACGCGCGTGTCGTTGAATGACGTCACCGCGGCGACGGTGGGGTAGTCGGCCGGCCGGACGTTCTCATACGGCGAGTAGGACTTCATGTACGCGTACACGTCGGCGTCCTCGATCGGGTTGCCCCATTCCTCCCACTCGAGCGCGGAGAGCGGGAGTTCGGGGTCGAGGATCGTCGTGAGGGCGTCGACAAACGGGACTTGGGCGACGGCGGCGGCGAACCGTTTGGGCGCCGCGTTGAGCACCGCGCCGATGAGGAGGCCTCCCGCCGAGCCGCCCATGCACGCAATGCGCTGCGGATCGGCCCAGCCCGCGGCCGCGACCCAGTCCGCGGCCGCGACGAAGTCCGTGAACGTGTTCTTCTTGCGCAGCTTCTTGCCGTCCTCGTACCAGCGGCGCCCGAGCTCGCCGCCGCCGCGGATGTGCGCGATCACGAACACGACGCCCCGGTCGAGGAGGCTCAGGCGCGGGATCGCGAAGGCCGGGTCCATGCTCACCTCATAGGAGCCGTATCCGTAGACGAGGGCGGGGTTCGTTCCGTCCGGGCGCACCGACGCCCGCCGCAGCACGGAGAGCGGAACCCGGGTGCCGTCGTCGGCCGTCGCCCACGCGCGCTCGGCGACGTAGTCCGAGGGGTCGTAGCCGCCCAGCACGGGCGTCTCCTTGCGCAGGATCAGCTCGCCGGTCGCGAGGACGTAGTCGTACACGCGGGGCGGGGTGAAATACGAGGTGTAGGAGAGCCGCGCGACGGGCGCGCGGTAGTCCGAGACGCTGGCCCCCGCCGTGTAGAGCTCCTCGCCGAACGCGGGCTCCGCGAACGACGGCGCAGGGCGACCACCGGCTGTCGGGTTCAGCGCCGCGAGCGCTTCGGTGAGGGGCGCGAAGCGAACGGTCTCGATCGTGTCCCGGCGGAGCGAGACGACGAGGTGGCTCGTGGTGACCTCGGCGCTCTCGACCTTGACGGCGTCGTCGTGGGGGACGACGGTCTGCCAGTGCTGCTCCGCGAGCGGCTTCGCGAATTCGGCGAGCGGCGCGACGGAGACCATGTTGTTGACGGCCTTCGCGCCCTCGGAACCGCGGTTGTGGACCAGCAGGACGTGGGCGGCGCCGTCGTGCTCGAAGAGGTCCACGGCGTGGAGGACGCGCTCCTCCCGGCCGAGCAGGAGCTCGAGCCGCGCCTCCGGGGCATGGAGGTCGAGGTAGCGGGTCTCGCTGTACTCCGAGTTGCCGATGCTCACGAGAAGCCAGCGGCGGTCGCTCGAGAGGTCGAGCGAGGTCCATTGGGCGACGTCGCGCTCTTCAAACAACACCTCGTCCTGCTCGGCCGGAGTGCCGAGCGTGTGGACGCGGATCTGGTGAGGACGCCAGGACTCGTCCGCCACGACGTAGTAGAGGCGGCGGCCGTCGGCCGAGAACTCGAGCCCGTAGAACACGCGCTCGATGACGTCCGGCAGGTCCTCTCCCGCTTCGAGGTCCTTGATGCGGAGCGTGAACGTCTCGTCGCCCGCGTTGTCCACCGCGTACGCGTACAGGCTGCCGTCGCGGCTCACGGTCGCGCCGCCGAGGGCGAAGAACGGCTGGCCCTCGGCCTCCGCGTTGCCGTCGAGGAGCACCCGCTCGCCGGGAACCGGTACGCCGGGGGCGACGGTGGGCGGCGTCCACGACGCGAGGGTGTCGGCTGGGCCGGCGGGGCGCTCCGCGGCGACCCGGCAGTAGATCGGGTACTGCTGGCCCTCGACCGTGCGCGCGTAGTACCACCAGTCGTCGAGGCGGCTCGGAACGGAGAGGTCCGTCTCCTGCGTGCGGCCCTTGATCTCGGCGAAGATCGCGTCGCGGAGCGGCTGCTGGTCCGCGGTCACGGCCTCGGTGTACGCGTTCTCGGCCTCGAGATGCGCCACGACCTCAGGGTTCTCCTTGTCCCGCAGCCACTCGTACTGGTCCGCGAACGTGTCCCCGTGGTGCGTGCGGAGCGTGGGCACCTTCTTCGCGACGGGCGGGGCTGATGCGGGGGAGAGCGCTTCGTTCATAGGCCCACCCTAGCCAGTGCCGAGCGGGGACGTGATGGGGCCCGCGGCGGCCCTGTCTTCCCGCTAGTTCCCGTTCTGCAGCTTGTTGTCCGCGACGTATTGAGGCATGGTCCCCTTGGCCATCGCGTCGGCCAGCCCGCTCGTGGCCGGCTGGTTGAAGAGGACAATCGACTGTTGGCTGTCAGGAGACCAGCCCGTCCCATTTGTGGGCAGCGTGAATGTCACAATGTCGCCTGGGCGCACTTTTCCCAGTTCGAGTCCGAGAGAAACGACGGCCCCCGAGTTGAATCCGGAATCGACCGTGAGATACGACGATAACTCGTTGACGACATTTGCGAGGGTGACGGGATTCGCGAGGGTTTGGGGCGTCGCGAGCTTCGTGACGAGGGCCTTGAGGAAGATCTGCTGATTGCGGACGCGCTGATAGTCGCCGTCGGGGAACGCATAGCGCTCGCGCACGAATGCGAGGGCCTGGGTGCCGTTCATCGTCTGGGTCCCGGCCTCGAACCGCGTGTTCCCCGACTGCTGGGCCGTGAACGCCTTGGGAACGGTGACGGGCACGCCGCCGACGGCGTCCGTGAGGCTCTTGAACCCCTCGAAGTCCATGAACACGACATGGTCGAGGCGCTGCCCGAGCACGGACTCGATGGTCTGGACCATGAGCGGAACCCCGCCGAACGCGAGGGCCGCGTTGATCTTCGCGCTGCCGTGGCCCGGGATCGGGACCCAGAGGTCCCGCATGATCGAGATGACGTACACGTTCTTCCGGTCTGCTGGGACGTGTACGACCATCATCGTGTCGGAGCGCTGATTGGACGGCGTGCCCGATTCGGCCTGGAAAATCGTCGCGTCGCGGCTGTCCGAGCCGACGAGCAGGATGTTCAGGGCCGCCTTGCCGTCCGCTGCGGGCGATGCGGCCGGCGGCCTCGCCGACTCGCTGGGGAACACCGTCTCGAGCTTCTTCGTCTGGGTGTCGAAGCTTCGCGAGAGGGTGCCGAGATAGATGAGTGCCGCGACCGCCGCGAGCACGACGACGAGCAGCGCGCTCAGGAGAACGTACATCGCTGTGCGATTCTTCTTTTTCTTTCGGGCTGCGGTCTGCTCGCTCACGGTCCCTCTTGTCGTGTCAGTGCTGCGGTTAGGATCAGTCTGCCCCGACGGCGGACTTCGCCAAGGCCCGGGGTACCTATGGGGGGAGGAAAAGCGATGCCAATCTGGCGCAAATGTGCACATATTGCCGAAGTCTCGATCGAGGACGAAGGGCGGGTGGCCCTGCTCAATCTGGAGGCGGAGAGGCCTGTCGTCTTGACCGGATCCGCCGCTATCATCTGGGGGCTCATTGACGGAATCCGCACCGACGCGGACATTCTTGCCGAACTCCGCGACATCTTTGTCTACACCGCGGACGGCGGCGCCGGGAATGCGGGCGGCGCCGGGACTGCAGCCGACGACGGCGCAGCCGAGATGGCGCGTCAGCTCGCCGAATTCCTCGCTCAGCTCGAGCGTCAGGGTTTCGCGGAGGCGATCGCATGAGGCCGGACGGCCTGCGGCTCCGGGCGCTGGGGGCAGAGATCGACGTCGTCTTCGGGGACGGATTCACGCCCGAGCTCGCCGCCGCCCTCCGACGGGCCTGGTCGAGGTGTCTCGACGCGGAGGCGGCGCCTGTCCCCGACGTGACCCTTCCTCCCGGGTCCGGCGAGACCCCTTTAGCGCCGAACTCGGCCTGGCGCCCCATGATCGGCGACGCGGCCCCCGGCGCGCTCCGCGCGAGCGTCCGGACGGCGCACGCGATCACCTCGATCGAAGCGGAATCGCCCGAGCGCTTCGCGTCCGAGCTCACGAGCACGGTCACCCTGCGCGCTATCGAGGCGCGGGCAGGGGAGCTGCTCATGCTGCACGCGGCCGCGCTCGCGGATCCTGCCACGGGCCGCGCCGTCGCGTTCGTCGGCCGTTCGGGCATGGGCAAGACCACGGTGACCCGGGTCCTCGGTGCCGGGTGGGGCTATGTGACGGATGAGACCGTCGCGCTCGACCGCTCGGGATTCCTCGTGCCCTACGCGAAGCCCCTCTCGCTCATCGCCGACGACCCTGGCCACCCGAAGCGCCAGATCGGACCCGATGACGCGGGGCTGCGCCGCTCGCCGCACGAGGCGACGCTCGGCGCCGTCGTCCTCCTCGATCGCTGCCCCGACGACGATGCCTCCGCGGATGCCGCGGCGGGCCGGCCGCAGGTCGTCGAGCTCAGTCATGCCGAGGCGGTCGTCGAGCTCGCGCCGCACACGTCGTCGCTCGCGCGGATCGACCGGCCGCTCGCGTGGCTGTGTTCGACGCTTGATGCGGCGGGCGGCGCCGTGCGCGTCAGGTATCGTGACGCGCGCGACCTCGAGGCCCTCCTGCCTTCGCTGCTCGATCGAGAGCCACTGCACCGTGCGTGGGCATCCGCCCTCCAGGGGCCGTCGGAGCCAGACAGCGGTGCCGATTGTCCTGCCGGCGCAGACCGCGGGGGCGGCGACAAAGATGCCGCAGCGAATGGCGGACTTGTGCGCCGGGCCCAGGTTGTGGACGCCGTGACTGTCACGCGCGGCGACGGAACCGAGGAACTGCTCGCCATGGTGGGCCACTGCGTACTGCGCCTCAGCGGGATCGCGCCCACGGTCTGGCGGGCACTCGACACGCCGCTCAGCCTCGCCGGGATCGCCGAGCGGATCGCGCCCGAGGTCGGCCTCCCGGAGGGCTACGAGGCGAGCCTCGCCGCGGCCATCGATGAGCTTGAGTCCAACGGGCTGGTCCAGAAAGGCATGGCCTGACGGGCCCGGCGGCCGCGCCGGGCTCCTAGCCGACCGGTCCGAGCCGACCGAGAGGCCAGATCCGCACGTCGACGCGACCCACGATGTCGCCGAGCGCGACGGTGCGGACGCAGGATTCCGGGGACGGCGCCGAATCGGCGGGCTGGCTCGAGCGGCACGCGATGAGCGAATCCGCTGACACCGAGCGATGATCGCCGAGGACCACGAGCTGACCCTCCGGCACCGCGAAGGCCCCGAAGCAGCGGAGCGAGCGCGGCGCCGTCGTGCAGTCGAGCCTGCCGCGCACGAACGGGAGGTCCTCGAAGACATAGGGCTCGTCGATGCCCTGCCCGTCGCGCTCGAGGCGCCCGTCGGCGTCGCAGCATGCGACGGTCTGGCCCGCGCGGGCGATGACCCGCTTGACAAGGTGCTCCTCGTGGGACGGGCCGATGCCGGTGAGGTCGCCGAACCTGCGGACGACGTCGGCGAGCCCGCCCGCCGAATCGGCTGGGGCGTCCGCAGCCCACGTGGCCGGGCGCGTGAAGACGACGATGTCACCGGGCTGTGGGGACGCGCCCGCGAGGTACGCGAGGCGGTTGATGAGCACGCGGTCGCCGCCAGCCTCGCTGCTTCGAAGGGTCCGTTCCATGGAGCCCGACGGGATGCGGCCTAGCTTGAAGGCAAAGGCCTGCACGAGCGCGACGACGACGATGGCGGCGAGCACTTTGAGGGCGGCGCTGGCCCAGGGCGGAGGTCGGCGTCGGGCCATGGGGTTCCGTTCATCCGGTGGGAGGGCGCTTGGATAGCCATGCTATCCAGCGGGCCCGAGGTTTCTGCCGTGTTCGCTGTGCGGCCGCCAACCGGGCTGGTCGGCTTGACGGAGCCGGGGCCCCCACATATTCTGAACGAACGGTCGGTAATTATTTGAGGAGGAGCCATGGCCGCTGCGAAGCTGCAGCCCGTTCCCGCACCCAGCAACGAAAGCCCCGCCCCTGAGCTGTCCGCCGAGGACGCGGCGGGGCAGGCATACTTTGACCGCATCATCGCGGAGGACTCGCGCATCGAGCCGAAGGACTGGATGCCGGAGGCCTACCGCAAGACCCTCGTGCGCCAGATCTCGCAGCATGCGCATTCCGAGATCATCGGCATGCAGCCGGAGGCCAACTGGATCACGCGTGCCCCGAGCCTCAAGCGCAAGGCCATCCTCATGGCCAAGGTCCAGGACGAGGCCGGCCACGGGCTCTACCTGTACTCGGCGGCCGAGACCCTCGGCACCCCGCGCGACGTCATGAACCAGCAGCTGCTCGAGGGCAAGGCCAAGTACTCGTCGATCTTCAACTATCCGGCTCGCAGCTGGGCGGACATGGGAGCGATCGGCTGGCTCGTCGACGGTGCCGCGATCGCGAACCAGGTTCCGCTGTGCCGCGCAAGCTACGGACCTTACGGACGCGCAATGGTGCGCATCTGCAAGGAGGAGTCGTTCCACCAGCGCCAGGGGTTCGAGATCCTCCTCGAGCTCTCTCAGGGCACGCCCGCGCAGAAGCAGATGGCGCAGGACGCCGTCGACCGCTTCTATGCGCCCGCACTCATGATGTTCGGGCCGCCGGACGACGACTCGCCCAACTCGAAGCAATCCATGGCGTGGAACATCAAGCGCTTCTCGAACGACGAGCTGCGCCAGCGCTTCGTCGGCATGATCGCCGAGCAGGTCAAGGTCCTCGGCCTCACGCTCCCGGATCCCGACCTCCGCTTCGACGAGGAGACGGGCCAGTGGATCCACATGGAGCTCGACTGGCAGGAGTTCAAGGACGTCATCTCGGGCCGAGGCCCGTGCAACGCGCAGCGCATGGCGCGGCGGCGCGAGGCCCACGAGAACGGAACCTGGGTCCGCGAGGCGGCGCGCGCCTACGCGGCCAAGCAAGCACAGAAGAAGGCAGGTGCCGCCTGATGGGCCAGAACACGGAAAGCCAGAAGACAGCGAGCAACGAGACCACGAGCCAACAGCCCAACATCTGGCCCCTCTGGGAGGTCTTCGTGCGCTCGAGCCGCGGCCTCTCCCACGTCCACGCGGGCTCGCTCCACGCGCCCGACGCCGAGATGGCACTGCGCAACGCGCGTGACCTCTACACGCGGCGCAACGAGGGCGTCTCGATCTGGGTCGTGCCCTCGGACGCGATCACTGCTTCGGACCCCGACGCGAAGGGCTCGTTCTTCGAGTCGCCGCAGGGCAAGGACTACCGCCACGCGACGTACTACACCAAGAGCGAAGGCGTGAAGCACCTGTGAGTATTCACCAAGACCACTCCCTCGACAGCTTCGGCGACGCCGCGGCGTCGGCAACCCGGGTCACGCCCGGCAACGCGCTGCGCCCCGAAGACATCGCGCTCCGCCCGGACAAGCCGAACGACGACGTCGCAGAGTACGCGCTCCGGCTCGGCGACGATTCGCTCATCCTCGCGCAGCGGCTGAGCCGCTGGATCTCGCGCGGCCCGGAGCTCGAGGAGGACATCGCGCTCGGCAACATCGCGCTCGACCTCCTGGGCCACGCGCGCTCCTTCCTCATCTACGCGGGCCACGCGCTCGGCAGGTCCGAGGACGAGCTCGCGTACTGGCGCGAGGAGGACGAGTTCCGCTCGGCGTGGATTTTCGAGCAGCCGAACGGGGACTTCGGCGTGACCATCGCGCGCCAGCTCGTGGTCTCCATCTACCAGCACCTCCTCTATTCGCGCCTCGTGAACTCGAGCGACGCGACGATCGCGGCGATCTCGGCGAAGGCGCTTAAAGAGGTCGACTATCACCGCGACCACGCGACGCAGTGGACGCTCCGCCTCGGCGACGGCACGGATGAATCGCACGCCCGCATGCAGGCCGCGCTCGAGCTCCTGTGGCCGTACGTCGACGAGCTGTTCGACGATGACGAACTCGTCGAGCGGATCGGCGAGGCGGGCGTGCGGCCGGCGAGCCTGCGCGAGCAGTTCGACGCCGAAATCGCGGCCGTGATCGACGAAGCCACGCTCACCGTGCCGCAGGTGCCCCGCGCGCGCGGCGGCGGGCGGGGCGGCGAGCACAGCGAACACCTCGGCTACGTGCTCGCCGAGATGCAGGTGCTCGCCCGCAAGCATCCGGGCGCGACGTGGTAGCCAGACTGTGCAGGGAGACAGCGTGATCACCACCGACGCCGACGTCATCGCCCTCGCGGCGACCGTCAACGACCCTGAGATCCCCGTGCTCAGCATCCGCGACCTCGGGATCCTGCGCGACGGCCACGTCGAGGCCGACGGGACCGTGCGGCTCACCATCACCCCGACGTACTCGGGCTGCCCCGCGATGGATGCCATCCGCGACGACCTCGCCAAGGTCTTCCACGAGGCTGGCCACGAGAAGGTCGAAGTCGAGCTCGTGCTCGCACCGGCCTGGACCACGGACTGGATGACGGCCGAGGGCAAGGCGAAGCTCACCGAATACGGCATCGCGCCGCCGACCGGCCGCGCCGCGGCGGGCCCCATCCGGCTCGGCCTCGCCGTCAAGTGCCCGCGCTGCCATTCGCTCAACACGCGCGAGCTCTCACGCTTCGGCTCGACCTCGTGCAAGGCGCTCTACGTGTGCCAGGACTGCCACGAACCCTTCGACTACTTCAAGGTGCTCTGATGATTTTGAGGCCAACACATGACTGACCAGGTGACAGAAGCCCCCGAGGCGACCGGCCGCCGTCGTGCGTCCTTCCACACTCTCGCGGTGAGCGACGTCCGCCGCCTCACGAACGACGCGATCGAGGTGACGTTCGGCGTCCCCGCCGCGCTCGCCGACGAGTACGACTACGTTCCCGGGCAGTACGTCGCGCTCCGCTCGCAGCTCCCTGACCCCGCGTCGGGCGAGCCGCGCGAGATCCGGCGCAGCTATTCGATCTGCGCGACCCCGCAGCGCTTCGAGGACGGCAGCAGCGAGATCAGGGTCGCGATCAAGCGCGACCTCGGCGGTCAGTTCTCCACGTGGGCGAACGAGAGCCTCAAGCCCGGAGACACGCTCGATGTGATGAGCCCCGCTGGGGCGTTCATCTCGAAGCACAAGATGACGGGCCTCAACGACCCGACGAGCATCGACACGGAGCGCGAGCACACGTTCGTCGCTGTCGCAGCGGGCTCGGGGATCACGCCCGTGATCGCGATCGCGAAGACCGTCCTCGCCGCCAACGAGAACGTGCGCTTCGACCTCATCTATGCGAACAAGGCCGCGATGGACGTCATGTTCGTCGAGGAGCTCGCGGACCTCAAGGACAAATACCCCTCGCGCTTCGCGCTGCATCACGTGCTCTCGCGCGAGCAGCGCATCTCGCCGCTCCTTTCGGGCCGCGTTGACGCCGAGAAGCTCACGACGCTGCTCAATACGGTGATCCACGCGGACGACGTCGACGAGTGGTTCCTCTGCGGGCCGTTCGAGCTCGTCCAGCTCGTGCGGGACACGCTTTCGGCCCGCAGGGTCGAGCCCGAGAATGTGCGCTTCGAGCTCTTCACGACCGGCACGCCGACCAGCCTCGAGGGCAACATCGGGCGGCCAGTGGTCGACGACGAGTCGGGCGAGACATTCGAGATCGAGTTCCGCCTCGACGGGCTTCAGGGCGTGGTCAAGAGCCCCGTGGCCGCGAACGAGACGATCCTCAATGCCGCCCTGCGCGTCCGCCCGGATGTCCCGTTCGCGTGTGCGGGCGGCGTGTGCGGCACGTGCCGTGCGAAGCTCGTCAAGGGAACCGTCGACATGGCCGAGAATTACGCTCTCGAACCGGACGAGATCGAGCGAGGATATGTTCTGACGTGCCAGTCGCGGCCGACGTCCGAGGCTGTTTCGGTCGACTTCGACGCCTGATCCAAGCGCCTAGGAGACGTTCATGATTTCGCTCACGATTGAGGGTGGCGTCGCCGAGGTCGTCCTCGACGCGCCCGGCAAGCTCAACGCCGTCGACCCCGCGGCGCTCGCCGAACTTTCCCAGGCGTACGACGACGCCGCTGCCGCCGCCTCCCGCGGCGAGGTCCGCGCGCTGCTCCTGCGCGGCGTCGGACGCGCGTTCTGTGCGGGCCGGGACATCTCCGGCGTCGACCCGGCCGACGACGACGTGCTCGGCTACTTAGGTGGGCTCGTCACGCCGCTCATGCGGAAGATGGCGGCGTTCCCGGCGCCGACGTTCGCGGCCGCCCAGGGGGCATCGCTCGGGGTGGGCCTCGGGCTCCTGCTCGCGACCGACGTCGTCTATGTCGCCGACAATGCCAAGATCGGCTCGCCGTTCGCCAACCTCGGGGCGACGCTCGATTCAGGCGGCCACTGGTACTTCACCGAGCGACTCGGCATGCATCGCACGCTCGACCTCGTCTACACGGGCGAGCTCATGAGCGGGGACGAAGCCGTGCGGGCAGGGCTCTTCAGCCGCTCATTCCCGGCGGACGAGCTGCTTGAGCGGACGCGGTCTGTCGTGACCCGGGTCGCGTTGGGCGCGACGGGCGCGTTCGTGGCCTCGAAGGAGCTCGTCGCGCAGATCCGTGACCGCCGCCTCGGGCTGTGGGAATCCATGGATGCGGAGAACAAGGCGCAGGCCGCGCTGTGCGATTCGGACGACTATCGCGAAGGCTTCAAGGCCTTCCAAGAGAAGCGCAAGCCGGTGTTCTCTGGGAAGTGATGGTCTCCTAGGCTGGGCGGGTGACCGCCTCTCGCAGAGCAACTCACCAGTCCCTTCCCGACTTCCAAGCCTCGGCCAACGTCGAGCTGAACCCCTTGTTCAGTCGGCCGGGCGAATCGACGGAATTCCCCCGCTTCACGATCCCCGGGGGTGAGTCCCTGCCCTCGACTGCCTATCAGATCGTCCACGACGATGCGATGCTCGACGGCAACGCGCGCCTCAACCTCGCCACGTTCGTCGGAACGTGGATGGAACCCGAGGCTGCGCATCTGTACGCAGAAACCGTCGACAAGAACATGATCGACAAGGACGAATATCCCAAGACGGCGGAGATCGAACATCGCTGCTGGCGGATGCTCGCTGACCTGTGGAACGCACCCGACCCCGCCAACGCCGTCGGCACCTCCACGATCGGCTCGTCGGAGGCCTGCATGCTCGCCGGCCTGGCCCTCAAGCGCCGGTGGCAGCACGCCCGCCGGGCCGCCGGGAAGCCCACGGAGAGGCCGAACCTCATCATGAGCTCGGCCGTGCAGGTGTGCTGGGAGAAGTTCTGCAACTACTTCGAGGTCGAGGCCCGCTACGTGCCGATCTCCGAGGAGCACCGCGTCCTCGATGGGCACGCGCTCGAGGAGTACGTGGACGAGAACACGATCGGCGTCGTCTCGATCATGGGGGTGACGTACACGGGAATGTACGAGCCCGTGCAGGAGATCTCTGCGGTCCTCGACGCGATCCAGGCCTCAACCGGCCTCGACGTGCCGATCCACGTGGACGGGGCCTCGGGAGCGATGGTCGCGCCGTTCCTCCAGCCCGAGCTCGTGTGGGACTTCCGGCTCCCGCGCGTGGCCTCGATCAACACGTCGGGGCACAAGTACGGGCTCGTGTATCCGGGGCTTGGGTGGGTCGTCTGGCGGGATCGGGACGCCCTGCCCGAGGATCTCGTTTTCCACGTGAGCTACCTCGGCGGGGACATGCCGACGTTCGCGCTGAACTTCTCGCGCCCGGGCGCCCAGGTGCTCCTGCAGTACTACCTGTTCCTTCGGCTCGGGGTCGAGGGCTACCGGGCTGTCCATGCTGCGTGCCGCGACGTGGCCGAGTACCTTGCGCGCGAGATCGGGGCGATGGAGGCGTTCGAGCTCTGGAACGACGGTTCCGACATCCCGGTATTCGCGTGGCGGCTCAAGCCGGGCCACACGGACAAGTGGAACCTTCACCACCTCTCGGATCGGCTCCGGATGTCGGGGTGGCTCGTGCCTGCCTATCCAATGCCGGACGGGCTCGCGGACTTGACGGTGCAGCGTGTCGTGGTGCGGAACGGGTTCACACGGGACCTCGCGTCGAGCTTCCTCGAGGACCTTCGCGGCGCCGTCGCGTTCCTGGACTCGGCGGACGCGCCTTTCCCGGATCCGGGTCACGGCGAGGCATTCCACCACTGAGACGACCAGCGGACGCGCTGAGTCTTGCCCTCACGTTCTCCTGGAGCTTCCGCTGCGGATGGGCGCCGATCAGGCAGGCTGTGGCTATGGACACTGGGGGCGATGATCTGCAGATCGACGACCATGGCATGGCGTACAAGCTCACGTACATCGCAGCGGTCACGCTGCAGCGCCCGCTGCTCGTACTCGGCGGCATCCTCTCCGGGATCAATGCCTTCGTTCCTGTTCGGTGGATCTCGTGCACCTGGATGAGCCTGGCCGCGGCGGGGATTTTCCTCTACGGTCTGGCGAAGGCGATGGATTACGAGGAACTCCGCGGCCTTCCCGGCGGCCGCCGCATGCTCGCGTCCGCGTCCCCAGCCCAGGCGGCCTGTTGGCGAGTGTGCCCCGCTGCACAGTCGTACTCCAGCCTCCTTCAGCTAAGCAGATACCCAATACACATATATTGGGTATCTGCTTGGCTGAAGTCGCTGCACTCTCGAAGGTACGGGAGCATCACCTCGGAGGAGGCTCGAGGGATGGTGGCCGTCACGGCTCGAAGCGAATGCGGTGCCGGTCGTGGAATAAGCGGTGCGGGTCCTGCGGCACGGGCCGCCGAGACAGGTCCCGGGGCGTCGGCGCTCGCGGGCGTGTGGCTGAGGCGCTTGTTCCTTGACCCTTCGACGGGCGAGCTCGCGGCAATGGATGCGAGATCACGTCTGTTCCCCCGCGCGTTGGCCGAGTTCATCAGGATCCGCGACCAGGTCTGCCGGACCCCGTACTGTGATGCTCCTATTCGCCACATCGATCATGTCGTGCCGGCCGCTCTCGGCGGTGAGACGAGTGCCGAAAACGGCCAAGGTCTTTGCGAAGCCTGCAACTACGCCAAGGAATCGCCCGGCTGGGAACGAGCGGTGGTTGGTGCTCGCGACGACGACGGAGATGTCACGCACGGCGATATTCTCACCATCACCCCAACGGGCCACGAATACTTCTCACCACCACTCCGACTGCCGGGTGCCGCCTGAACGACGCCGTCGTCCAGAAGGATCGCTGCAAGCTCCCTCGTGCGGGCTGACGGTCGACACTCCGCCTGCAGTCGCCGGGCCCTGCCGCCACGGCTATCTCGTGTCCAGATCCTCGAACACGAGGAACGTCTGCGTGTCCAAGACGCCCGGCATGCTCTGGAGCTGGTCGAAGACGACGCGGCGGAGGTCCGTGTTGTCCACGGCCCGCACGAGCAGGATGACGTCGAAGTCCCCGCCGACGAGCGCGATGTGGTGCACCTCGGGGATGGCCTTGAGCTGCTCCCGCAGCTCGCGCCACGAGTGCTGACGTACCTTGAGGGTCACGTACGCGCTGGACCGCAGCCCTGCCTTGAGCGGATCCACGAGCGCCGTGTACTTCGTGATGATCCCTTGCTCCTGGAGCTTCGCGATCCGGTTGTAGGCGTGCGCTCGGGAGATGTGCACGTTCTCGGCGATGGTCGTGACGGACTGCCGTGCGTCCTGGGTGAGCTGGGCAAGGATGGCGCGGTCCACATCGTCCACGGGGGCTCCTGTGATCTGGGTCATTCGCGGTGCTTTGTCTACAGATTCTTCCTTCAGGTGAGCAAAATTCCAAGATTCGCCGGAATTCTGGATACGAAACCCGCATGGAACCGATACTTGTGTCAACACACATGCTGCGAGGAGGCATCATGACCATTCCCGCGGAGGCCCAAGAGGCCGTGAAGCGGTTCGGGATCAGCATTGAGGACTACATGCTCCCCGTGCACGGCCAGATCCAGATCCTCTCCGAGGACGGGACGATGCTCCCGGAGGACCAGCGCGGCTCGAGCCCGGGGCACCAGTACCCCGTCCCGAGCGACAACGAACTGCTCGAGGCCTATCGCCAGCTCGTCATTGGGCGGCGCGTCAACGACCAGAACTCGGCCCTCGTCCGTCAGGGCCGTCTCGCCGTGTACCCGTCGAGCCATGGGCAGGAAGCCTGCCAGGTCGCCGCCGCGCTCTGCCTGCGCGAGGGCGACTGGATGTTCCCCACCTACCGCGACTCGGTTGCCGTCATGACGCGAGGCGTGGACCCCGTCGAGACGATGACGCTCTTCCGCGGCGACTGGCATGGCGGCTACGACCCGCATGCGCACAAGGTCGGCATCCAGAGCACACCGCTCACCACCCAGCTGCTCCACGCCGTCGGCGTCGCCCACGCGGCCAAGCTGCGCGGCGAGGACACCGTGGTCCTCGCGATGTGCGGCGACGGCGCCACGAGCGAGGGCGACTTCCACGAAGCCCTCAACTTCGCCGCGGTCTTCCACCTCCCGGTCGTGTTCTTCGTCCAGAACAACCAGTACGCGATCTCGGTGCCGCTCGTGCATCAGTCGGTCGCGCCGTCGCTCGCACACAAGGCGGTTGGGTACGGCATGGCAGGGGAGCGCGTGGACGGCAACGACATCGTGGCCCTCCTCGCGGTCCTCGACCGCGCGGTCACCCTCGCCCGGTCCGGCTCCGGCCCGCTCCTCGTCGAGGCCAACACCTACCGCATGCAGGCCCACACCAACGCCGACGACGCGACCCGCTACCGCAACCAGGCCGAGGTCGAGGCCTGGGCGGCGAAGGATCCGCTCAACCGCATGCGGCACTACCTCCGCTCGACTGGGCATCTCACGGACGACGTCGAAACCGCCTTCGCGGGCGACGCCGAGGATGTCGCCCAGCGGCTCCGCGACGGCCTCGGGACCGAGCCGAGCCTCGATCCCCAGGACCTGTTCCGCCACGTCTTCGCCGAACCGACCCCACAGCTGCGCGAGCAGGCGACTTTCCTGGCTGAAGAAATCTCGCGCGACGAGCAGTCGGGAAAGGAACTCTGATGAGCACCGTAGCCGAAGCCGCCGCAGCTCGAGCGGCTGCCACAGCAGGCCCCGAGCCCGTGACCTTCGCTAAGGCCCTCACCACCGCGATGGCGGACGCCATGCGCGCGGACGACGGCGTCGTCGTCTTCGGCGAGGACGTCGCCAAGCTGGGTGGCGTGTTCCGGATCACTGACGGGCTCAACGCCGAGTTCGGCGAGCAGCGCTGCTTCGACACGCCGCTCGCCGAGTCCGGGATCGTCGGCATGGCGCTCGGCATGGCCATGAACGGCATGCGCCCGATTGTCGAGATGCAGTTCGACGCGTTCGCGTACCCCGCGTTCGAGCAGATCGCGAGCCACGTGGCCAAGATGCACAACCGGACGCGCGGCCGCGTGACGCTGCCCATGGTCATCCGCGTCCCGTACGCGGGCGGAATCGGCGGCGTGGAGCATCACTGCGACTCGTCGGAGGCCTACTACGCCCACACGCCCGGCCTCAAGGTCTTCACGCCGTCAACCGTTGCGGACGCCTACCGGCTCCTCCGCGTGGCCATCGCGAGCGACGACCCCGTCGTCTTCATGGAGCCCAAGAAGCTCTACTGGTCGAAGGAAGCCGTGGATCTCGAGGCCCTGCGCATCGAGTTCGAGGCGAAGGCTGAGCGGCAGGCGGCGGGGCGTGCCGGCGTCGTCCGGCCCGGCACGGACGCCACGATCATCGCTTACGGGCCCGCGGTCCCGCCCGCCCTCGCTGCGGCGGAGGCCGCGGCCGCCGAGGGCCGCTCCGTCGAGGTCGTGGACCTGCGCACGATCGTCCCGTTCGACGACGAGACGGTGTGCGCCTCGGTGCGCAAGACCGGGCGCGTCGTCGTCGTGGCGGAGGCGCAAGGTTTCGCGTCGGTGGCTTCGGAGATCACGGCGCGAGTCCAGGAGCGCTGCTTCCATTCGCTCGCCGCGCCCGTGCGGCGCGTGACCGGCTTCGACATCCCGTTCCCGCCGCCCAAGCTCGAGCACTGGTACCTGCCGAGCGTTGACCGCATTCTCGACGCCCTCGACGAGCTCCAGTGGGAGGACTGATGACGCGCGAATTCCTGCTGCCCGACCTCGGCGAAGGTCTCACCGAGGCTGAACTCGTGCGCTGGCTCGTCGCCGTGGGCGATTCCGTGGCCGTCGACCAGCCCGTCGTCGAGGTCGAGACGGCCAAGGCAGTGGTCGAGGTGCCGTCGCCGTTCGCCGGGATCGTCGCCGTGCTGCACGGGCAGCCGGGCGAGACGCTCGACGTCGGCCGACCCCTCATCAGCATCGACGATGCCGCGTCGCAGAAGGGCGGGCCCGCCGCGGTCGCGTCTGGTGCCCCCGAGGCCGCGTCCGGCGCGGCCGAGGCCTATCGCACGGAAGAGCGCGCGGGCGCTGGCGCGGCCAGCGGCGCTGGCTCAGCCAAGGGCTCCGGCAACGTGCTCATCGGGTACGGGACGTCCGAGTCATCCTCCGGCGGGCGGCGGCGCCGTCGCCGAGGCCACTCCGCGCCGTCGGCTGCCGCTCCGGAGGGCTCGCTCGCGGCCACGGCCGCGGCCACCGCGGAGCGGACGGAAGCGGTCCGCGTCGTGTCCCCGCTCGTGCGGAAGCTCGCCCGCGAGCTCGGCGTGAGCCTGCGGACGCTCGCCGGGTCCGGCCCGGACGGGCTCATCCTGCGCCGCGATGTTGAGCACGCGGCTCGCGTCACGACGGGTGCGCCGACAGCCCGAACTGCACGCGAGGCCCAGGTTCCTGCCGCGGCGGGAACGGACGTCGACGCTGTGTCTCTGCTCGCGATCGCCTCCCGCACCCCCGTGCGCGGGGTGCGCCGCGCCGTCGCCCAGGCGATGACGCGCAGCCGCACCGAGATTCCCGAGGCCACGGTGTGGGTCGACGCCGACGCAACTGAGCTCGTCGATCTCCGCGCCGACCTCAAGCGCCGCGACCCCGAGGGCACGCCGAGCCTGCTCGCGTTCATCGCGCGCTTCGTCGTCGCCGGTCTCGCGAAGTTCCCCGAGCTCAACACGCGCCTTGAAACCGCGGACGACGGCAGCCAGGAGATCGTCGCGTTCGACGGCGTCAACCTCGGCTTCGCGGCGCAGACCGAGCGCGGCCTCGTCGTCCCGAGCATCCGAGGTGCCCACCGGCTCAGCGCCCGCGGCCTCGACGCGGAGCTCAGGCGGCTCACCGCCGTCGCCCGTGACGGGAAGGCGACGCCGGCCGACCTCAGCGGCAGCACATTCACGCTCAACAACTATGGCGTGTTCGGCGTCGACGGGAGCGCGGCGATCATCAACTACCCCGAGGCTGCGATCCTCGGCGTCGGCCGGATCCTGGACCGGCCGTGGGTGGTCGAGGGCGCGCTCGCGGTGCGCAAAGTCGTGGAACTCACGCTCGTGTTCGATCACCGCGTGTGCGACGGCGGGACCGCGGGAGGCTTCCTGCGCTACGTCGCGGACGCAGTCGAACACCCCGGCAGCATCCTCGCTGACCTCTGAAGCCCATGGCAGAATCGGACCCACAGCCGGACCGGCTGGCTAGCCTCGAAAGTTAGGACATGCGGCGATGGCTCACTGGCGCGACCTCGGTGGAGACACGTACACGCTCAGCCTCGAGCCGCTCCGGCTCAACGTCGGGCTCGTGATCGGGGCCGAGCGGGCCCTCGTGATCGACACGGGCGAAGGGCCGCGCCAGGCGCGGCTGATCCTCGACGCGGTGAGGGAGAAGACGCAGCTGCCGCTCGTCGTCGTCAATACGCACGCCCATTACGACCACTTCTTCGGCAACGCCGTGTTCCGCGCGGCCGGGGTCAACGAATTCTGGGCGCACGAGAACGCGGCGGCGGCCATCGCCGCCTCGGGAGACGCCGCGCGGGTCGAGGTTGCGGGCCGTGAACCCGAGATGGCGGCGGCCGAGGGCGAGGACACCGAGATCGTTGTTCCCCAGGCGATCGTCCGGGAGCAGCCGGTGCTCGTCGACCTCGGCGGCCAGGCCGTCACGCTCTTCTACCTCGGGCGGGGGCACACGGACGGCGACCTCCTCGTCGGCACCCCGTCGTCCCTCTTCAGCGGCGACCTCGTCGAAGAGGGCGCCTACCCCGAGTTCGGCGACTCCTACCCCGAAGAGTGGGCGGACGTCCTCCGGCACATCTCGGCGCTGCGGCACAGGTACGAGCACCTCGTGCCCGGCCACGGCGCACTCAGCACGGACTCCACCGTGCGGACGATGGCCGAGACCATGGCGATGGCAGTCCGCTCCGCGCGCCAGGCCACCCGCGAATCGCCCAACGACGCGACGAAGGCGATCCCGATCCTCCCGTACGGCCCCGAACAGTCGCGGCTGTTCATCTCGCGGCTCCGGGCGCCTCACAGCCTGCACTAGTACCTGAGGCTCCACTGGGCCGGTCCGGCTGGACTAGAGTTACCAGCGGTCGGGTACGAAAGGGGCGGGATGGTCGACGACGGAACGCAGCAGGCGGAGACCGCGCAGGCCGCGCTGGGGCGCGATCCGGGCGACGGCGGGGATCCCGCCCGCGATTCCGGCGAGGCCGCCCCACGGCACTTGACCCGGCGTGAGCTGAGGAAGATGCGCGAGGCCGAGGAGGCCGCACGGGCCGAGCACGCCGAGCTCACGTGGGACCAGCTGTTTGCCGCGCCCCCGGTCGAGCCGCACGAGGCATGGGTCGAGCCTGGCCCCGCACTGGGCAGCATCGAGACCCCCGCCGATGACCGCGCTCCTGCCGAGCCCGATACGCGCCCCCTTCGCGCCGTCGTGCCGCCGCTTCCTGAGGCCCCGCCGCTGTCGGCGCTGAACGCCGCCCCGGATTCCGCCGTCGTCCGCGGTCAGGACGCGGGGGAGCCGGTCGCCGCCGGTGACCAGCCGTCGTTGGGCGGCATGATCGGCGAGCCCGAGCCGGGGCCGGAGCAGGCCGCGTCGCCGGAACCAGGCGTTGAGCCGGAACTGGCCGCCGCGCCGGAACCAGCCATTGAGCCAGAACTGACCGCCGAGCCTTCCGAATGGGTGGGCGAGCCACCGGCGTTTGTGCCCGCGGGCGCGGTGCCGGCTGAGGCCTTCATGCCGGCTGAGGCCGTGACACCGGCTGAGGCCTTGATGCCCGCCGAGGCGTTGGTGCCTGCCGAGCAGCCCGTGGAGGCCACGGTCGAGGCCGAGCAGTTCGCTGAGCGGATGGCTCCCGCCGCCCAACTCCCCGAGGCGGTGGCGCGCGCCGAGCAGCCCGCGGGCTTCGTCAAGGCGGCGCCGAGTGTTGCGCCCCGAGGTTTCAGGGGCTTCCTGTACCGCATTACGGGCGGAGCCCTCAATCTCGGCCCGACCGCGGCGGAGGAGGCCGAGGCCGAACTCGACCGGCGCATCCGTCGTCGCCTCGACGGGAGCCGGAACACGGTGTTCCTCTCGCTCAAGGGCGGGGTAGGCAAGACGTCGACGACGGTCGGCGTCGGGCTCACGCTCGCGGACCTTCGCTCGGGAAGCGTGTGCGCGATTGACGCGAATCCAGACGCGGGCGATCTCATCGAGCGCGCCCTCGGCGAGGGGGCGTACGAGTCCGAGCGCGAGCTGAACATCACGCGTCTCGTGCGCGAGCTCGGAGACGGCGACTCGCGGGTCGCGCTCGATCGGTACCTCCACGAGGTGGGACGCCTGCGTCTCCTGGCGGGGGAGCAGGATCCGGATATTTCGGACTCGCTCCGCGCCGAGGACTATCAGCGGATCTACGGGCTCGTCTCCCTGCACTACGGTGTCACCCTCACGGATTGCGGGACGGGCGTGAGCCGACCCTCGATGCGGGGGATCCTCGAGAGTGCGGACAACGTCGTGGTCGCGTCCGGCTTTGCTGTGAGCGGGGCCAAGCGGGCGCGGGACACCCTCGCGTGGCTCGCGGGCCACGGCTTCGCCGAGCTCGCGGAGAACGCGATCGTCGTGGTGACGGACAAGGATGACGTCTCGGGTCGGGTCGACAAGCATGCGATTGAGGCGACCCTCGCCGGCATGTGCCGCACGCTCATCAGCGTTCCGCACGACCGGGCCGTCGCCGACGGGGACCTCGTCTCGCTCGAGACGGTACGCCCCGAAACCCGTCGCGCGTACAAGGAGATCGCTGCGGCGATCGTCGACGGCTATCGCTGACAAGAACGTATCGCTGACAAGAACGGCACGGCTGCCCCCAATAGCAGTCGTGCCGTTCTGATTAGTCCAATGAATGGACGAGCCTTAGCGTAGCTGCCCGGCCCACCGTGCGCAATGACGGGTTGCGCGGCGTCGTCATGTGTCTCTGTGCGGCTCGTTCATGCCCGCCGTGCGGCCACGCTGAAGAGCCACGTCGCGGCGATACAGAGCAGGTAGCCGCTGATGACGATGAGCGAGACCCCTGCCCAGAAGTAATGAGTCGTACTTGCCGTGCCACTGCCCGGGGCGATCCGCACAAGCACGGAGACGGCGAGGGCCGTTGCCCCGAGGCCTGCGAGGAGGGGGAGCGAGAGCCAGAGCCGCGACGCGGCCCACCCGCTGCCGAAACCCTGCCACGCGTTCCAGCGCCAGCCCACGCGCATGATGAGCCACCCGGCAGGTGCCGTGCACGCGCCGACGACCAGGAACGCCGCGACGACATCGGCAGGGCGATGCCACTGGTTGACGAGCGTGGCCGCGCCCGAGGCGATCGCGAAGGTGCTCCCTGCGAACGCGACAAACGGGCGCTTCGAGGGCGAGGCGACGAGGAAGACAGCGGCTGCGGCCGAGGCGGCGAGGGTCGTGTGGCCCGAGGGCAGCGAATTCTCCATGAGGGTCTCGACGCCCCGGAATGGGCGGGTGAAGACGTACGCCTTGAGGACTTGGGTGATGAGGTTGGCTGCCGCCGCAGAGGAGAGGGCGACGGCGGCCGCGAACCAGCGGCGTTTGACGACCGCCGCGTAGAGCAGCCCGGCCGCCCCGACGACGACGGCGATGGTCGGCAGCGCGTCGAGGAACCCGAGGGCGGCCTTCACCGCCCTGCCGTATACGTCGACAGCCTCGTCGAGGGCTGATTCGTCGATGTACTGCCCCGTGGTCGTCCGGACGAAGAATCCATACGTCGCGGCCACGCCGAGCGCCGAGGCGACGGCTGCCGCGATGAACAGGCCAGGCCCCGCGATGCTGTCGCGGATCGGCTGCCCGTGCCGCGGAGGGCTCGGCGTATCGGGGTGCATGCGGATGGAAGCCATGACCCCAAGCGTGGCACACGAGCCTGTGGGCGCGCCGAAGGGCGTTGGAGCCCGCAGGCTCACCGCTCGTCTGGCCGGTGAGGGTCTGGCCTGTGAGGTTCTGGCTCGGCCGCCCGGGCCTCGCCCTCGCCCGGGAACGGACGCCGAGGTTTGCGCACACCTGCGGGTCCGTCGTCGATGATGACGTCGACAACGAGCGAGTCCCATTTGAGCGCTGCTGCTCCGGGTTCCGGATGTTGACCAACGATGAGGCAGCGCCGTTTCCACGCGAGCGCGGAGAGTGGTGGCCCATCGGCGTCCCTCTGGGCGAGGACCAGCCCGGCGCCAGACGCAACGTCTCGTGCTTCGTCGAAGTGGAGGCCGACAACGTCGGGCACCGTCACCTGGGGCCGGAACGGGGTGCCCTGCATGCAAGCATCCTGACTCCCTCGCGGACACCGCGCTAGGGTCCGTCGCTCGCATCGCTGTGGGTGCTTGCTGCGGGGTGGGGTTCGGCGGGGCTGTCAGAAGGGTGGGGGTGGGTCGGTTTCGGGGTAGGTGAGGTGTCGGCGTCCGGTGGGGGAGGTCCATTCGAGGACTCCGCCGCCGGGAGGGGGCTGTGGTGGCTGTGGTCGTTCGGCCTCGGATTCGGGTTTCGTTTCGGGGGCGGGGTGTGGGTGCTGGTGGTGCGGGGGTTCGTGGGTGTGGGGGAGGTGTTGGACTTTCCAGTGGCCGAGGGTTTTGAGGCGGTGGTGTTCGCGGCAGAGGAGGGCGAGGTTGGCGGTGTCGGTGGTTCCGCCGTGCTGCCATTCGGTGGTGTGGTCGGCTTCGGTGGCAGAAGCTGGCTTGTCGCAGCCGGGGAACCTGCATACCCGGTCGCGGGCGCCGAGGAAGCGGCGGATCGCGAGGGAGGGGGTATAGCGGCGTCGTCCGAGGGCGAGCGGGGCACCGTTGTGCGGGTCGACGAACATGGTCGTCCACGACGCCGCCTCCGCGGCCAGAAGCCGGGCGGTCGGGGCGTCCAAGGGCCCGTGGCCCAGGATCTCCCCCGGCGCCTCGCTCTCGCCTGTGAGGGTCCGGGCAGGAACCGTCACGACGAGCTCGGTGCGCACCCCTCCCATCGGCCCGGAGCCGCCGAGCGGCTCGGCGCGGTGCCGTCCTGTTGCGGGCGAGCCGACCGCAGGCGCTCCCGCGGCTGGCGAGCCGGCTAAAAGCGGACCGACCGCACGCGAGCCGGCCCTGGATGCTCCGGCGACGGACGCTCCCTCGGCGCCCGGCCCAACTGCGGGGGAGCCAACTGCGGGCACTCCAGCGGCGGACGCACCCGCGACGGGCGAGCCAGCGGCCGTCGGTCCGCACACCGGAAGGGCGGAGTCCAGGAGCAGGTCCCGAAAGGCGTCCGCGCGCAACTGGGAGATCCCGCGGACTTCATCGGGGCCTTGGAGCGAGCGGGCGATGGCCTCGAGCCGGGTATCGATCGCGGCCCCGACCTCGAGGGGCAGATGAGCGGTGAGCCAGCACATGCCGTCCTTGCCGGGTTCGAGGTCGACGCGGCGGAACGCGGCGGCGCGCTCCTTGCGGGCGGCGAGGGGCTCGTCGTGGTAGTCCTCGGCCAGGCGGCGGAGCCGGCGGGAGAGGGCTCCAGGGCTGGGGGCCGGGTGGGGGTCGGCGGGGCAGGCGATCTCGATTGCGGCGGCGCTGAACCGTGCGCCCTGGCCGGGCGGGAGCGCGCACGCGTGCTCCATCACGGCCCTGGCCCGGCGCCGGTCGAGGCGGCCTGCGCCGAGGGCTTCGAGGACGGGGGCGAGGTCGGGGTCGGCCAGGGCCAGGGCCTCTTGGACGATGGCGTGGCCGGTGCGTGCGGAGACGTTCAGGGCCGCGGCGACCTCGGAGGCGGTGATCGGGGTGGCGTCGGCGGCTTCGAGGGCGTCCCTGGCGCCGCGGCGGAAGTGCGCGTGCAACTCGGAGACGACCAGCGCCCGCAGGGCGTGGATCCGGGACTCCTGGGCCTCGAGCAGTCGGACCGTCTCGACCAGGCGGTCGGCGAACTCGGTCCGGGCCTCGAACTCCGCAGCGGCCGGGGACAGCGCAGCACCCCCCGGCTCGTCAGGCGCAGGCCCCGCGCCAGGCGCAGGCGACTTGTCGCCGTCGTCCGCCGAATCGTCCGCAGGACCGTCGGCCGGTTCTTCCCCCATGATTTCCCCCATAGACCAACCATCCCACTCGCCACCGACAAAATAAGGCGCCGCTCAGGATGGCCCGGGTATCGGGGCAACGCTGATGGCGCCGCTCGCGGCGGCCCGGCGCCGTCGTCGTCCTCTCCTGCGCCCTCGGGAGGCGACGCCTCAGCGGTGGGCCCAACAAGAGCGCTGCGGCGTCATTGCATGAAGTGGGCAGGGACTGGCCCGATGGGGAGGATGTCGGTGCCGAAGTCCGTGATCGTGTACCGGCCGCATCGGATGGTGGTGGATGGCGCGGTGCGCGCGGCGGGCGGCAACGCGAGCCGGGGATGCTCGGACTCGGTCAGGGAGTCGGCCAGCACGAACGACACCATGGATCGGGAGTAGTCCGCGCGATCGGCGAGCCAAGGATAGGCGCGGAAGAGGTAGTCGACCTGGATCAGGCGGTAGGGCTCGGCGAGATAGGCCTTGGGCCCGCGCGTGCTGAAGAAGTCTCCAGCGCCGGTGCGCTGGTTCGCAGTGGTCCACGCGTCGACGCACTGGATGTCCGGGTCGACGACGGCGGCCGACCTGCCCAGGGCGAGCGTCAGACCAGCCGACACGACCAGAAGCACTGCGAGGATGCTGGCCAGCAGCCTCCGAATCTCCCGCTTGGAAAGGCGGCGCACGAAGGCGATGCCATGGGGGAACAGCCGTGGCGCGAAAACGAGCGTGCACACGGGGGCGAAGAACAGCGGCTGGACGTACCGCGGGGTGTACGCGCCGAGGGCGATCGAGCCGACGAGGACCGCCACGGGCGCCACCCAACCTATTCCGGAGACCATCAATGTCGTCGCATCCCGTGACGCGAGGGATCTGCGGTACACGATCGCGGAGACGAGGATCAGCGCGACGACCAGGGTCAGAGCCAGGGCCCCGGGGATCGTCGAAGTACGGTCGGCGAGGCTCAGCGGATACCGGAGGGCGGCCCAGGCGGCGAGCCCGGGCTTGGCGTAGTCGGGCCCGTCCTTGGCGACAAGGTGCGCGAACGGGATTCTCGCCGCGAACCCCACGCCGCCGCCCAATAGGAGGAAGGCCCCGACCCGCAGGAAGCGGTGCCACCCGATGACGCGTCGCCCGGCCATGAGGGCGAGGACCAGCACCAAGGGCATCGCGGCCCATGCCAGGTATAGGGGATTGGTCAGGGTCGCCCCGGCACTCATGGCCGTGAGTGCGGCTTCCTGCCACCGTCGGCGTCTGCTGGGCGGCGCAGTGACCAGACGGGCTGCCAGTCCCGTTGCCGTGATCGACGCGAGCACGGTCAGGCCGTAGTACGTCGTGGTTGCCAGCAGCGACGCGATCTCGAACGTGTCCCCGCGAGGGGAGTCCTCGAGAAGCATCAGGAACACGACCGTGGCGAACGCCACGAGGGCACCGCCGACGCGACGCGATGGCGGCAGCGCCCGCTGGGCGATGCCGCTCAGGAACCTGAGCGCGGCGTAGAGCAGGAGGAGATTGACGACGGCGTTGAGCGCGAGCGTGCCCTTCACCCCGAGTCCGAGCGCGGCCAAGGCGAAATACAGTCCCATCTCCGGGATGAAGAGCACGGCCGAGAGGAACCAATCCTGCGGCTGCCCGGCCTGGACAGACCCGCGGACGAGTGCGGGCAGCACCGAGTCGGAGTCGTAATACAGGAGCCATGAGCGATCGGTGGCATCCAAGTGCACTACGGCCAGCAGGGCCAGCGCCACGGCCAACACGAGGCCCACGAGCTCGGCCAGGCCCCGAGCCCCGAAGGCCGAGGGAAGGGCCCCAAGCCGCCACCCGGCAGCGACCAGCTGCTTTGTCGCGCCGGGCGCCGGCGAATCGGACTCCGTCGCCGAGGCAGAGGAACTGAGCGCCGGCATGCCGCGCACCCCCTTTCCCGGAGTCCTCTCGAAAGCACTTCGTCCCCCATCCCACACTGCCGACGGAGGGCCGACCGGAAACCTTGCCCAATCCTCGGCAGATCTTTCGGTGGGCCCAGCCGGGTCCGCTAGGGTCGTGAGCGATGCTTCACGATTGGTGGACGGCCTTCGTCCAAGGATTCACCCACACCGCACCGCTGGCCGTGCCCCTGCCCGAGCTCGTGTGGCTCGTCGCCGGGGCGGCGGCGCTGTGCGCGATCCCCATCCTGTGGCGGTTCTTCGGCCGCTTCGTCACGATCGTCCACGAGCTCGGCCACGCGTTCGCGGGCCTCGCGACGGGGATGCGCGTCACCGGGATCACGCTTCGCATGGACCAGGGCGGCACGACGCAGGGCCTGGGCCGGGGCCGCGCCGTATGGTTCGGCTTCTGGGGCTACCCGGCGCCGGCCGTCGTGGGTGCGGCCCTCGTCTGGGCCTCGGCGGCGGGGTGGGGCCGCGCGGCGCTCTCGGCCGCGGTCGTCGTCCTCGTCGCAGTGTTCCTCTTCATCCGCAACCTCCAAGGTGTCCTGATCCTGAGCGGGACGATCCTCGCGGTCGCGGCGCTCGTCGTGGCCGTGCCGCCCGGGCTGCAGGGGCACCTCACGCTCGGCGTGGGCGTCGCGCTCGTGTTCGGCGCGGTGCGCGACTGGTGGAACCTCGTGACCGTCCACACGACCCGGCGACGCGAGCTCGCGAGTTCGGACGCCTTCATCCTCGCCCGCAAGACCGGGATTCCCGCGGCCGTGTGGCTGTTCTCCTTCGCCCTCGTGATCGGCGCGTGCGGTGCGGCCGCGTGGCTCGTGCTGAGGGTCGTGGCATGATGTCTGCTCGCGCCCTCCCACCGCTTGCGGAGCTCGAGGCGAGCGCCGCCGTCGTCCGCCTTCCGCTCACGGTGCGCTTCCGTGGGGTGCTCGAGCGAGAGGCGCTCCTCGTGCGCGGCCCGGCAGGGTGGGGCGAGTTCGCGCCCTTCCTCGAGTACGACGACGCCGAATCCTCCCGCTGGCTCGCGTCCGCCGTCGAAGCGGCGTGGGAGGGCTTCCCGGCCCCGGTGCGGGACAGGATTCCCGTCAACGCGACCGTGCCCGCAGTGTCCGCCGACCGCGTCCCCGAGGTCCTCGCCAAATACGGCGCGGTGACCGCCGTCAAGGTCAAGGTCGCCGAGCGCGGGCAGAGCCTTGAGGACGACGTCGCGCGCGTCGCCGCGGTGCGCGACGCCCTGCCCGACGCGGCCCTGCGCGTCGACGCGAATGCCGCGTGGACGGTGGCCGAGGCCGTCGCCGCGCTCACGGCCCTCGCTCCCTATGGACTCGAGTACGCCGAGCAGCCCGCCGCGGGCATCGAGGGCCTCGCCGAGGTTCGCGCGCGGCTCGCGGCGGCCGGGACGCCCGTGCCGATTGCCGCCGACGAGAGCGTCCGCAAGGCCGAGGACCCGCTGCGGGTCGCCCGCGCGGGTGCCGCGGATCTCATCGTCGTCAAGGCGGCGCCGCTCGGGGGAGTACGGCGCGCCCTCGCGATCGTGCGTGAGGCCGGGCTTCCCGCCGTCGTGAGCTCTGCGCTCGACACCTCGATCGGACTCGCCGCCGGGGTCGCCCTCGCGGCCGCGCTGCCCGAACTGCCTTACGCGTGCGGGCTTGGCACGGGTGCGCTCTTCTCGCACGATGTCGCACGGCCGGCCCTCGTGCCCCGTGGCGGCTTCCTGCCGGTCGGCCCGGTGGTGTCCGGCGCGGTGACGCCGGATCTGGCGCTGCTCGCCGAATATGCCGCGCCCGCCGAGCGCCGGGCATGGTGGCTCGACCGGCTGCGGCGGTGCTACGGGGTGCTCGCCGCGTCCTGACGCTAGGGGTCTACGAGTGGCAGATCAGGTGTGCCACGAGGGCCGTCCACCCCGTCTGATGGGACGCGCCCAGGCCTGCGCCGGTGTCGCCGTGGAAATACTCGCTGAACGTCGGGTGCACGTCCCAGAGCGGGCCGGACGGATGGTGCCGCGGCGTGGCGGGCCGACGCCCGCCGTCGTCCGCCCGGAAGAGCCGCACGAGGCGTTCCTCGAGGTTGCGCGCTGCCTCGGCGAGCGGCACCTTCGTGCCGGAGCCCGTGGGGAACTCGACGGCGAGGTCCGCCCCTGCGCCCTGCGCGTAGACCGCGAGGGCGTCCGCCACGAGGACGTTGACCGGGAACCACACGGGCCCGCGCCAGTTCGAGTTGCCCCCGAACAGGCCGGAGTCCGACTCGCCCGGGAGATAGGCGATGCTCATGGGCTGGCCCGCGACGTCGACCGTGTACGGAACGCGGTAGGCCGCGGAGAGAGACCGGATGCCGAACGGGGAGAGGAACTCGTTCTCGTCGAGAAGCCGCGCCAGGACGCGTTCGAGCCTCTCCCCGTGCAGGACCGCGAGCGTGAGCGGCGAGCCGTTCGAGGTCCGCACGAGCGCGTCCGTCTCGTCCGGCCGGTGCCGCTGGAGCCAATGCAGGTTCTGGGCGAAGTCGGGCAGCCCGTCGACGGCCCATTCGGGTGCGACCGCGACCGCGAGGAGCGGCAGGAGCCCGACCATGCTCCGCACGGGAAGGCGCTCCTGGCTCCCGTCCTCGCCCACGAGCACGTCGTAGAAGAAGCCATCGGTGTCGTCCCAGAGCGAGACGCCCGCGCTTCCGAACGTGTCCATGGCCTCCGCGATCGCGAGGAAATGCTCGAGGAACTTCGTCGCGAGATCGTCCCACACGCGGTCCCCGCGCGCGAGCTCGAGCGCGATCCGCATCATCGTGAGGCAATAGAACGCCATCCAGCTCGTCGCGTCGGACTGTTCGAGGCGATGCCCTGCGGGGAGCCCCTTCGATCGGTCGAAGAGCCCGATGTTGTCCATCCCGAGAAAGCCGCCCTCGAACAGGTTCGAGCCGTCGGCGTCCTTGCGGTTGACCCACCACGAGAAATTGAGGAGCAGCTTCGCGAAGATCCGCATGAGGAAGTCCGCATCCCGCGAGCCGTCGATGCAGTAGATCTGCCAAGCGGCCCACGCGTGCACGGGCGGATTCACGTCGCCGAAGGCCCACTCGTACGCGGGGAGCTGCCCGTCTGGGTGCATCGCCCACTCGCGGCACTTGAGCACGAGCTGGCTCTTCGCGAACTCCGGGTCGATGTGCGCGAGCGCCGTGCAGTGGAACGCGAGATCCCAGGACGCGAACCATGGGTACTCCCATTCGTCGGGCATCGAGATCACGTCCGCGAGCGCGAGATGCCGCCAGCCGGTGTTCCTCGCGTCCGGCGCCCGGCGCTGGGGTGGCGGGGGTGGAAAGGCGGGGTCGCCTTCGAGCCATTCGCGCACCGAGTAGCGATAGTGCTGCTTGCCCCACAGGAGGCCCGCGAAGGCGCGCCGGGCGACGAAAACGTCCTCGGTGCTCGCGTTGGGAAGGACCGCTGAGTAGAACTCGTCGGCCTCGCGCGCGCGGTCCGCGAGGACGTCGTCGAACCCGAGCCCGAACGGCTCGAGCGGCAGCGTCTCGCCCGTGAACCGAAGTCGGACGGTCACGCTCTCGCTCGGCGCGATGGACGCGAAGTGCCAGCGGAACGCAGCCTTCGTTCCCGTCTCGGCCGGATTGAGGAGCGAGCGGTCCCCGCGCACGATCGCGGCGTCGATCGCGTCCTTCGGGTGTGCCGTTCGGTTCTTGGCGGCGCCGAAGAGGGCGACGTCGTTGCTCTCGTTGTCGCAGAACATCACCTCGGGCGCGCCGTGGGACGGCGAGTCGGTCTGGGCGGCCAGAAGGTAGGTGCCGAGGAATCCGTGGCTCGCCTCGACGGCGACGACGCCGCCCGGCCTCAGCTCCGGCGGTAGCACGCGTCGGATGAGCGGCGTGCGGTCGTCGCGGCCCCACGCCCACGTGTTGCGGAACCAGAGCTGCGCGAGCAGATCGAGCGGCGCGGGATCCGGCCCGCGGTTCGTGGCCGTGATCGTCACGCACACGTCGTCGGGCGAGGCCTTCGCGTAGACCGTCTCGACGTCGAAGAAGCGGTCCTCGCGCAGCACTCCCGTATCGGCGAGCTCATACTCGGGGTCCTCCCTCGGGAGGGACCCGTTGACGCGCACGAGATCCTCATAGGGATAGGCGGCCTGCGGATAGCGATACAAGGTCTGGGCCCACGAATGCGTCGGCGTCGCGTCGAGGTGCCACCAATGCTCCTTCACATCCTCGCCATGGTTGCCCTGGCTGTTCGTGAGGCCGAAATAGCGCTCCTTGAGCCGATCGTCCTCCCCGTTCCACAGCGCGAGGCCGAAGTTGAGGAAGCCGAACCGGTCGCACAGCCCGGCGATCCCGTCCTCTCCCCACCGATAGGCGCGGCGATGCGCGTGATCGAACGGGAAGAAGTTCCACGCGTCGCCATCGGCGGAGTAGTCCTCGCGGACCGTTCCCCACTGGCGTCCGGCGACATACGGCCCCCAGAGGCGCCAGGGGTCCGAGTCCCCGGGGGACTCTGCAAGGCGGCGGTGTTCGGCGGTGTCGGCCATGGCCACAGTCTCCCATCGGGCTCCGACATTCTTGGGCCGGAGCAGGTTTTCCTGAAATTAACCTGAAAACCAACTGGGTTTTGACTGCCAATGTTCAGCTTGAGGCCCGTCCACCTCAGCACCCCTGCACCCGGAGGAACCCTATGTTCGATCAACGCCGCCCGCTCCTGCCCATGCTCGACCACGTCCGTGGCAAGCGCAGCGCCGTCACGTGCGCGCTCAAGTGCGACAACGCGTGCCTCGGCGACGTCTGCAATACGTCGTCCAACGGCTATTTACGGGACATCGTCGCGGGCGAGCTCTCGCGCCGCTCCGCCCTCGGCCTGGGCCTCGCGAGCGCGCTCACGCTCGCGTTCACGGGCGGCGCGGCCGGGCGCGCGGAGGCTGTGTCATCCTCGAACACCAAGCTCGACTTCACCCCGATCCGCCCGGTCGACAAGCTCGTCGACGAGTTCACGGTGCCCGAGGGCTACGCGTGGCGGCCGATCATCCGCTGGGGCGACGGCCTCTTCGACGACAGTCCCGCGTTCGACCTCGAGCACCAGACGGCCGCAGCGCAGGCCCGCCAGTTCGGCTACAACAACGACTACACGGACGTCATCGAGATCCCCGGAACCGCAGGGAAGCGGGCTGTCCTCTTCACGAATCACGAGTACACGAACGAGGGCATCATGTTCTCCGACGCCCAGGCCACTGCCGACCCGGCCGGAGTCCGCGCCGTCGCCCGCGCAGCGCACGGACTGAGCGTCGTCGAACTCGAACGGAAGAACAAGAATGAGGCCTGGCGCTACGTCAAGGGCGCCCCGCTCAACCGCCGCTACCTCTCCGACACGGTGTATGAGTTCACCGGCCCCGCCGCCGGCTCTGCGCTCCTGGCCAACCCGAGCGACCCCAGGGGCCAGGAGGGCCGCACCGTCCGCGGGACGCTCGGCAACTGCTCGGGCGGCACGACGCCGTGGGGCACCGTGCTCTCGGGCGAGGAGAATTTCAACGGCTACTTCCGCACGTCCGGGACGTCGAGGGAGGAGAAGCGCTATGGGCTTGCGGACAAGCCGACCAACCGCAGGTGGGAGCTCGACGACCCGCGCTTCGATACCCGGACCCCGGACTACGCCCACGAGGCGAACCGCTTCGGCTGGATCGTCGAGGTCGACCCGCTCGACCCGACGTCGACCCCGAAGAAGCACACCTCGCTCGGCCGCTTCAAGCACGAGGGCGCGAACGTCCGCATCGCCGCGAACGGGCGCGTCGTCGCGTACTCGGGCGACGACGAGCGCTTTGACTACCTCTACAAGTTCGTCTCGAAGGGCGTCTACCGGCCCGGCACCGGTAAGGCCGACCGCGAGCACAACAAGACGCTGCTCTCCGAGGGCAACCTCTACGTCGCGCGCTTTGCCGGGAACTCGCCGTCGTCCGAGGTCGACGGCTCCGGCAAGCTGCCGAGCGACGGCGCGTTCGACGGCCGCGGCGAGTGGCTCCCGCTCGTCGTCGACGGGAAGTCCGCGGTGGCCGGCATGAGCGTCGAGCAGGTGCTCGTGTACACGCGCCTCGCCGCGGACCTGGCAGGCGCCACGAAGATGGACCGGTGCGAGGACGTCGAACCGCACCCCGAGACCGGCAAGGTCTACGTGGTCTGCACGAACAACTCGAACCGCGGCGTCGGCTCGAACGCGCCCGCGGACGAGGCCAACCCCCGCCGGCAGAACCGCGATGGCCACATTGTCGAGATCACGGAGGACGGCGGCGACCAGACCGCGACGACGTTCGCGTGGAACCTGCTGCTCGTGTGTGGCGACCCGGCCACGAATCAATCTACGTACTTCGGCGGCTACCCCGCGGACGAGGTCTCGCCGATCTCGTGCCCGGACAACGTCGCGTTCGACTCGTCCGGCTACATGTGGCTCGCCACGGACGGCGCCCCGAGCTCGATCGGCTACAACGACGGCCTCTTCCGCGTGACCCTTGAGGGCCCCGAGCGCGGCAAGGTTGAGCAGTTCCTCTCGGTGCCGCGCGACGCCGAAACGTGCGGGCCGGTGGTGCGCGACGCCGACCGGCACGTCTTCGTCGCCGTTCAGCATCCGGGCGAGGAGGGCACCTTCACGGTGCCGAATTCGTACTTCCCGGACTACGTCCCGGGGCTCGTCTCGGCTGGCGCGGCAGTCCCCGCCGAGGCCGTGCGCGCGCCGCGCCCCGCGATCGTGCAGGTGCTCCCGGCGGTCCACGCGAAGAAGTAGCGGGCTGCCGCGAGAAGTGCAGGTTTCGCGGAGCCGCGCGGCCCTCCGCTTGCCTACGATGGAAGTGTGACTTCTCTCGGCTCCCTCGACGCCGCCCGCGAAGTGGTCTCCGGACTGCTCGCGGGCGGCGTCCGTCGCGTTGTGGTGTGCCCCGGCTCCCGCAGTGCTCCGCTCGCGTACGCCCTCGCCGAGGCCGAGGGTCGCGGGCTGCTCGAGCTCGTCGTGCGGATCGATGAGCGGGCGGGGGCCTTCACGGCCTTGGGCGCGGCGCTCTCGTCGGGGCGGCCGACGGCGGTGCTCACCACGAGCGGCACGGCCGTCGGGAACGTCCTGCCCGCCGTCATGGAGGCGAACCACGCCGAGGTTCCGCTCGTCGTCCTCTCGGCCGACCGGCCCGAGGAACTGCATGGGACCGGCGCGAACCAGACGACCGAGCAGCTCGACCTCTTCGGCGAGCACGTGCGCTTCGCGACGTCGGTCGCGGCAGGGGAGTCGCCGTCGTCGGCCGTGCGGACGGCGCTGAGCGCCGCGTCGGGGCTGCTCCCAGGGGTGCCTTCGGGGCCCGTCCAGCTCAACGTGTGCTTCCGCGAGCCGCTCGTCCCGGCCGAGGGGTGGGCGCCGCCCGCGGGTGGGTGGGAGCAGCCGCCGTCCGAGGGCTTCGCGTACCGCCGGCCCGCCGTTGCGGCGCTCGGCGGGCTCCCGCCACGGCGTACCGTCGTCATGGCGGGGCACGGTGCCGGGCCGCTCGCCGAGGCCTTCGCGGCGGCCCACGGGCTCCCGCTCCTCGCGGAGCCGTCGTCGAACGCGCGCTTCGGGACCCACGCCGTCGGGCCGTACCGGGTGCTGCTCGACGCGCATCCGGGCGAGGGCATCGAGCGGGTCGTGCTGTTCGGGCGGCCCACGCTCAGCCGCCCCGTGACGGCGCTCCTCGCACGCGACGGCGTCGAGACTGCGCTGTTCCACCCTCGCCCCGTCGCGTGGTTCGAGGAGGGGCGACGGCGTGAGCGGCTGGTCGCGGATCTCGACGAGCTCTCCGAGTTCGCGGGCCGCGGAGCTGAAGGCTGGCTTGACACGTGGCTCCTTGCGGGGGCCGCCGCCCAAGAGGCGCTCGACCGGGTGCTCGCCGCGGCGCCGCTCTCCGGGCCGCGGCTTGCGCAGCTCGTCTGGCAGAGCACGGCGGGCCAGCTCCTGCTCGGCTCGTCGAACGGCATCCGCGACGTCGACCTCGCGGCGTCCCCGGCCACGGAGCCCGGCGCGCGCGTCTTCGCGAACCGCGGGCTCGCCGGCATCGACGGCACCGTCTCGACCGCGACGGGTCTCTGGCTCGGGAACCGGATCGAGACGACGCTGTTCCTCGGCGACCTCACGTTCCTGCACGACGCCGGGGGCCTCCTGCTCGGCGTGGGGGAGGCCGAGCCGTCGCTGCGGATCGTCGTGCTCAACGACTCGGGCGGGGCGATCTTCGGGCTCCTCGAGCACGGCCGAGTGGGCGGCGACGGAGCCAGCGCGGGGGCCGCGGCCGCCGTCGAACGCCTCTTCGGCACCCCGCACCAAGCGGATCTCCGCGCGCTCGCGGCCGGCTACGGCGTGCGGCACACCCTCGTGCGGACGACGGCGGAGGCGGCTTCCGCGTTGGCCCGGCCGAGGTCGGGCGGCCGGGAGATCATCGAGGCCCGTGTGGACCGCGCCGGCCTGCGCGGGCTGCACGGGCGGGTGCGGTCCGCCGTCGCGGAGTCAGTCGCGCCGCAGCACCGCATCGGGTACCGGTAGATTCCGGCGTGGCGGACGGCGCCGCGGCGCCGTCTCGCGGAAGCTTGACCCATGAAGCGGAATATATTCGTGGGGGCACGCTTCTTCTTCGCGGCTCTCACCTTCGCGGCCGTCGGCACGCAGCTCGTCATCAGCTCGCAGCACGGTGCTGACATCGTCAATTTCTTCAGCTATTTCACGATCCTCTCGAACGTCTTCACGGCCGTGGTGCTTGCGATCAGCGGCTACCGCGTACTCGTGGGGCGCCGGCCGAGCGAGGCCGACGACGTCATCCGGGGGACGGCGACGATCGCCATCGCGATCGTCGGGATCGTGTTTGGTCTCCTCCTCTCCAACCAGGACGTCGGCATCGTGGCGCCGTGGGTGAACGCCGTCACGCACTACGTCATGCCGGTCGTGATGGTGGCCGATTGGCTGTTCCAGCCGCCGCTCGCCCGCCTTGAGCTTCGTCACCTCTGGTGGTGGCTCCTGTACCCGATTGCCTACCTTGTGTATTCGCTCGTCCGCGGCGCCTTCGTCGGGTGGTACCCGTATTGGTTCATCGACCCGGCCCGCGCCGGCGGCTGGGGCGGCGTCGCCGTGTTCGGGGTGGGTATCGCCGTCGGCTTCCTCGTCGTGAGCCTCGCGATGCTCTGGCTCGGCAACAAGCTCCGGCGCAACGTCGACTACTGACGACGGCGCGCCCGCCCGGGTGGGATCTGGCCACGGGTGGGGCGAGAGGTGGCCACGGGTGGGGCGAGAGGTGGCCACGGGTACGAACAGAGGTGGCCACGCGTCGGGGATTTCCCGATGCGTGGCCACCTCTCGTGCGTTGCGTGGCCAGGTCTCGCCTGATGAGCGGCCTGGCGTTCAGAGCACCTTGCTGAGGAAGCTCTTGGTGCGCTCGTGCTGGGGGTTGGCGATGACGTCGCGGGGGTTGCCGGATTCGACGACGACGCCGCCGTCCATGAAGGTCAGGGTGTCCCCGACCTCGCGGGCGAAGCCGATCTCGTGGGTGACGACGATCATGGTCATGCCCGTCCGGGCGAGGTCCTTCATGACGTTCAGGACGTCGCCGACGAGCTCGGGGTCCAGAGCGCTGGTGGGCTCGTCGAAGAGCATGAGGTCGGGGTCCATGGCCAGGGCCCGGGCGATCGCGACGCGCTGCTGCTGGCCGCCCGAGAGCTAGGCGGGGTAGTGGTGCATGCGCGAGCCGAGCCCGACCATGTCGAGGAGCTCCCCGGCACGCTTCTTGGCCGCGGCCTTGTCCTGGCCGTTGACCTGGATGGGGGCCTCGATGACGTTCTCGAGGGCGGTCTTGTGGCCGAAGAGGTTGAAGCGCTGGAAGACCATGCCGATGTTGCGGCGCTGGGCGGCGATCTCCTTCACGTGCAGCTCGTGGAGCTTGCCGCCGCGTTCGCGGTAGCCGATGAGTTCGTCGTTGACCCACACCCGGCCGGCGCTGATGGTCTCGAGGTGGTTGATGCAGCGCAGCAGGGTGGACTTGCCCGACCCCGAGGGGCCGATGAGGACCGCGACCTCGCCCTGCTTGACCGTCATGTCGATCCCGCGCAGCACGTGGTGCTCGCCGAAGTACTTGTGCACCCCCTCGATCCGCACGAGGTCCCGGGCTCCGGCCAGGGACGGCGAGACGGAGGGCATGGGCTGGTTATTCGGGCTGGTTTGGGCTGCGGCGCTCATCGGCCACTCTCCTCGACGGTCTCGCCGGCCACGGTGGGCCCGCCCGGCATGGTCTCGGCCGCGGGGCCGAGTCCTGCGGCGGCGGCCTTGGCCGCTGCGGGGTTGACGGCGGCCGCGACGAGGTTGTCCACGCCCTTGCCGTAGTACTTCTCGATGTAGTGCTGGCCGACCATGAGGATGCTCGTGACGAGCAGGTACCAGAAGGCCGCGACGATGAGCAGCGGGATGGGCTGGTACGTGCGGTTGGCCAGGGCGTTCGTGACGAACGTCAGGTCAAGGGTGAACGGCACCGCGAGGACGAGCGAGGTCGTCTTGAGCATGCCGATGGTCTCGTTGCCCGTCGGGGGAACGATGACGCGCATCGCCTGCGGGAGCACGATGCGCCACATGATCTTCGTTCCGCGCATGCCGAGTGCCTCGGCGGCCTCGATCTGGCCCTTGTCCACGGACTTGAGTCCCGCCCGGAAGATCTCGGCGAGGTACGCGGATTCGTTGAGGCCCAAGCCCAGCACAGCGGGCACGAAGCCCTTCGACGGGTCGCTCAGGACGACGTTGAGCAGCTCGGGACCGAACGGGATGCCGAGGGAGATGCTCGGGTACAGCACGGTTACGAGGCCCCAGAAGAGCAGCTGGGTGTAGACCGGAGTGCCGCGGAAGAACCACACCCAGAACCACGACGACCAGCGCAGGATCGGGTTGTCCGACTCGCGCATGAACGAGAGGATGACCGCGAGGATGATCGCGAGCACCATTGACAGGACCGTCAGCAGGAGCGTCCAGCCCACGCCCCGGAAGACGTTGACGTCGAGGATGTAAGCGGCGACCGTGCCCCAGCCGAAGCGGGGGTTGGTCGCGAGGCTCTGGACGGCCAGAGCCACGAGGATGAGGATGACAGCGGCCGCAACCCAGCGGCCGGGGTGGCGGACCGGAACTGCCTTGATCAGTTCCGGTGCGCCGCCCTGCTTCGCGGTTTCAGCGGTTTCCGCGCGATGAGTGGTCATGACATTCACGAGGAGACGGACGGGTTGAGCTCAGCCTTGGTGACGGCGCCTTCGGAGTTGTTCCACGTGTCGAGGATCTTCTTGTAGGTGCCGTCGGCGATGAGCTTGGTCACCGTCTTCTGGATAAGGTCTGCGAGGGCGGTATCGCCCTTCGCGATGGCGATGCCTTCGGGCGCGACCTCGGTCGTGTCGCCGATCTTCTCGACCGCGCCGTTGGTCTGCGTGATCGCGTAGCTGATCACGGGCGAGTCGGCGGACATCGCGTCGAGGGCGCCGTTGACGAGGCGTGTGTTGAGGTCGGTCTGCTTGTCGAGGGAGACGATGTCGACAGCCTTCTTCCCGCCCGCGGTGCACTTGTCGCTGAGGGCCTTGACCTCGTCCGCCTCGGTCGTTCCGGTCTGGACGCCGACGGACTTGCCGCACACGTCGTCGACGGAGAACTTCTTGGGGTTCCCCTTCTGCACCGCCCACGAGACGCCCGCGTTGAAGTAGCTCACGAAGTTCACCGCGCCGAGCCGCTCCTTCGTGATGGTGAACGAGCTGATGCCGAGGTCGTACTTCGGCCCGAGCGCGGGGAGGATGCCCGTGAATTCCGCCGTCTCGACGTCGACCTTGAGGCCGAGCGTCGCGCCGATTGCCTTCGCGAGGTCGACGTCGTAGCCCATCGGGGTGTGGTTGTCGGAGCCACCCAGGAACTCGGCCGGGGCGTACGTCGTGTCCGAGCCGACCGTGAGCGTGCCCTTCGACTTGATCGCGGCAGGCACCTGCGAAGCGAGCGAGTCGTCCTTCTTGACCGAGCTGGGATCGAAGCTGGCGCCCGCGGATCCGGAGCCGCTCGGCTGTGCGCCGCCGCCCGTCTCGGAGGCGTTCGTGCAGGCGGTGAGCGCAAGTGCGCTTGCCGCAAGTACCACAGCGCTCTTTACGGCAAGCTTCGTGGTGAAAGTCATATGTCGTCCCTTGCTTGGAGGTACTGGCAATCAGGTGCTAAAGCGACATCCATCCTAGTGGCTGCCCCCGCCCCGATGAGATGTTCGTCACATGCAACTTTAGTTTCACCATTGGACAACGAATCGAGGGGAAGTGCAAGCCCGCTTCCGGCGCAAGAGTCTGAGATCCCGGACACGTCGATCTGGCATGCCGGACGAGCCGCCCGGCCAGGGCGGCAGAAGGCGCGCTTAGCGCTCGACTCCTAGCGCCTCGAGCATGGGCCGGAATTTGGCCCAGGTCTCGGCGAGCTCGGACTCCGGCGACGACCCATCCACGATGCCGCAGCCCGCATAGAGGCGCGCCGCCGTCGTCCCTTCGATCACGCCGCCGCGCAGCGCGATCCCGAACTCCCCGTTCCCCGCGCCGTCGAGCCAACCGACCGGCCCCGCGTACGGGCCGCGGTCGAGTTCCTCGAGCTCGCGGATGAGCTCGCCCGCGACCTGAGTGGGCGTTCCGCACACCGCGGCCGTGGGGTGGAGCGCGTTGACGAGCGCGAGCGGGGTCGGAACGTGGCCCTCGATCTCGGCGAGCTCGGCCTTGACATCCGAGGCGAGGTGGAAGACGTTCGGGAGCTCGAGGATGAACGGCTCGTCGTGGGCGTTGAGCGCCTCGGCGAATGGTTCTAGCGCGGTCGTGAGGGATTCGATCGCGATCTGGTGCTCGTGCCGCTGCTTCGGGGACCCTGCGAGGACGCGCTCCGCGTAGCCGGGGCCCGCGCCGTCGGCGTCGCGGCGGTCGAGCGTGCCCGCGAGCACGCGCGCCTGCGCAGTGCGCCCCTCGACCTGGATGAGCATTTCGGGCGTCGCGCCGACGAGCCCGTCGACCCCGTAGACCCAGCAGTCCCGGTACGCCGACGCGAGGCGCCGCAGCACGAGCGCTCGGGGGATCCCGCCGTCGTCCTCGACCACGACGTCGCGCGCGAGGACCAGCTTCTCGAGCTCGCCCGCGCGGATGTGCCGCACCCCGGACGCGACCGCGGCCATCCAGCGCTGCTCGCCGAGGCTCCCCGGCCGCACCGCGAGGTGCGTGCCGTTGGCGGCCCCGGGCTTGCCCGCGGAGGAACTGCCGGCGGCGGAACGCGGCGCGGTCCAGTGGCCGACGGCGGCGCGCAGGCTCTCGCGCGTGGGCCGGCTGCCGTCGGCCGTGAGCTGGGTGGCCCAGGCGCGACCCTCGCGGACGCCGACGACGAGCTCGGGCACGATGAGCCGCGACTCGTAGGCGGAGATCCGGGAGAAGGCGAACGAGCCGAATGCGAGCGGGCCGGTCCCCGGGTGGCGGACCTCGTCCTCGACGTCCGCGTCGAGGAGGAGCTGCTTCCACCACGCCTCGGCCTCGATGAAGCGGTCGGGGCCCTTCGCCGTGAACCGGGCTGCGTCCCCGAAGCCCACATGACCCTCGCCGCGCCGGATCCAGCACAGCGCGTCCGGGTGCTCGAGCGCGCCTGCGAGCCCGCCGTGGGGGAAGTGTGTGCCGCCCGCGCCAGGATCTACAGGGCCCAGATCAAGGGTGAGGGCGCGCAAACGGGAGCTCATGATGGATCAAGAGTACGCGCGCGCGGTCCCCTATGCTGTTCAACACTCTGGACACTGTTCAGCGTGGAGTGTTTGAATGGAATCAACCCCACCCTTCAAGGAGGAAGCCCCCGTGAGCCTTGCCGTCGTCGTCCACGCAGCCGGTGACCTGCGCCTCGATCCAGCCGAACCCGGCAAGCTCGGCCCCCGCGACGCCCTCGTCGCGGTCGAATACGGCGGCATCTGCGGCAGCGACCTCCACTACGTCAAGCACGGCGCAGCGGGGTTGAGCATCCTGCGTGAGCCCATGGTCCTCGGCCACGAGGTCGCGGGGCGGATTGCCGGCCTCGGTTCCGAGGTCACGGGCTTCGAGGTTGGGCAGGCGGTCACG
This sequence comes from Sinomonas terricola, assembly GCF_034931225.1. Lineage (NCBI taxonomy): Bacteria > Bacillati > Actinomycetota > Actinomycetes > Micrococcales > Micrococcaceae > Sinomonas > Sinomonas terricola. The sequence goes on along the minus strand of NZ_JAYGGQ010000001.1, from coordinate 560,844 downwards.
ATCCATCCCGCGACCGTGTGCGGCGAGTGCGAGTTCTGCACATCGGGCCGTCCCAACCTGTGCGAGTCCGTCCGCTACCTCGGCTCGGCCGCGTACCACCCCCACACCGAGGGCGCGTTCGCGGGCCTCAGCGTGATCCCCGCGAGGCAGCTCCGCGCCGTTCCCGACGGCGTGAGCACGCGCCTCGCGGCCGTCGCCGAACCGCTCGGCGTCGCGATCCACGCCGTCAACCGGGCCGGCTCGGTGGCGGGGAAGACCGTCCTCGTCAACGGCGCCGGCCCGATCGGCGTCCTCGTCGTCGCGGCTGCCCGGAAGGCCGGCGCGGCCCGCGTCGTGGCGAGCGACCTCGCTGCCGGATCGCTCGACGTCGCCCGCCGGATGGGCGCGCACGACGTCGTCAACCTCGCCGAGGGCGGCGAGCTGCCCGCGACCGACGTCGTGTTCGAGGCCTCCGGCGCCCCGCCCGCCGTCACGAGCGTGCTCCGCGCCGTCAAGCGCGGCGGCATCGTGGTCCAGGTCGGCAACCTCCCCGCGGGCAAGCTCGAGGTCTCGCTCGCCGAGCTCGTGTTCCGCGAGATCGACTACCGCGGCACGTTCCGCTTCGTCGACGAGATCTCGACCGCGCTCGAGTATCTCGCCGACGGCCTCGACGTCGAGCCGATCCTCACCCACGAGTTCCCCGTCGAGGAGGCCGCCGAGGCGTTCCGCGTCGCGGGGGATCGCAGCACGGGCTCGTCCAAGGTGCTCCTGAAGTTCTGAGAGCGGCCCGCGGCGGGTGCGGTGGGTGCGTCCTGAGCGGCAGCGGAAGTTTGGCAGAATGGGCAGGGTGACCAGCACAGGCAAGAGGGCATCACTCGACAAGCTCCCCGAGGAAGTCGCGAGCATGTTCGACGACGTCGCGCCTCGCTACGACGTCGTCAACGACATCCTCTCGCTGGGGCAGACGCGCCGCTGGCGCAAGGTGGTGTTCGACGCCGTCGGCGCGAAGCCCGGCCAGCGCGTGCTCGACCTCGCTGCAGGGACCGGGACCTCCGCCGAGCCGTACGCCGACGCGGGCATCGAAGTGGTCGCGTGCGACTTCTCCCTCGGCATGCTGCGCGTCGGGAAGCGGCGCCGCCCCGACATCGACTTTGTCGCCGGAGACGCAACGAACCTCCCGTTCGCCGACAACGCGTTCGACGCCGCGACGATCTCCTTCGGCCTGCGCAATGTCACGGACCCGCACGCCGCGCTCCGCGAGATGCTGCGCGTCACGAAGCCGGGCGGGAAGCTCGTGATCGCCGAATTCTCGTCTCCGGTCAACCCCCTCTGGCGCACGATGTACCTCGAGTACCTCATGCGGGCGCTCCCCGAAGTGGCCCGCCGCGCGTCGTCCAACCCGGACGCATACATCTACCTCGCCGAGTCGATCCGGGCGTGGCCGGACCAGGACCATCTCGCGGCGTGGCTCGCCGACGCGGGGTGGGAGAGCGTCGCGTACCGCAACCTCTCGGGCGGCATCGTCGCCGTCCACCGCGCGACGAAGCCCGGCCAGGCGCCTGTGCACTCGGGCCCGGTCGGGAAGATCCGGCGCGCGCGCCGGGCGGCGGGCTGACGGCGCGCCCTGATGCAGGTTCTCATCGTCGGAGCCGGCCCCGCCGGCTCGACTGCGGCGCATTACCTCGCGCGGTCGGGCGTGCCCGTGACGGTGCTCGAGAAGACGCGCTTCCCGCGCGAGAAGGTCTGCGGCGATGGCCTCACGCCGCGTGCGGTGCGCGAGATCCAGCTCCTCGGCCTGCCGCATGCCGAGGCGGATGGCTGGCGGCGCAACCGCGGCCTGCGGTTCATCGCGGGCGGGCGCACGCTCGAGCTTCCCTGGCCCGAGGGCGGCGAGTTTCCCGCGTATGGGCTCATCCGCACCCGCTTGGGCTTCGACGAGGCGCTCGCGCGCCACGCCGAGGGGGCCGGGGCGCGGATCCTCGAGGGCCACAGCGTGACCGACGTGCTCACGGACGACGGCGGGCGCGTCGTGGGTGCGAGGGCGCAGCTTCTCGATGAGGACGGCCGGAAGACGGGGGAGACGCGGGAGTTCCGCGCCGATGTCGTCCTTGCGGCCGACGGCAACTCGACTCGGGCCGCCCTCTCGCGCGGCCTCACGAAGCGCGACGACCGCCCGCTCGGCGTCGCGTACCGCACGTATTTCAGGAGCCCGCGCCACGAGGATGACTGGATGGAAGGCTGGCTCGAGCTTCCCGGCCGCGACGGCAAGCCGCTCCCCGGCTACGGCTGGGTGTTCGGCGTCGGGGACGGGACCTCGAACGTGGGCCTCGGCATCCTCAACTCCTCGAAGGAGTTCGGCAAGCTCGACTACCGCCAGGTGCTGCGCGACTGGACCGCCGGGATGCCCGAGGAATGGGGCTTCACGGAGGCCAACCAGGTGGGCCCCGTCCGCGGGGCCGCGCTGCCGATGGGCTTCAACCGGACGCCGCACGTCGTGCCCGGCATGGCGCTCCTCGGCGACGCGGGCGGCATGGTGAGCCCGTTCAACGGCGAGGGGATCAGCTACGCGATGGAGTCCGGGCGCTACGCGGCACAGTTCCTCGTGGACGCCGCAGCAGCCCAGCGGGCGTCGGGCCGCGCGCGGCCTGCGGACGACGACGTCGACGGTCGCCTGCGTGCCTACGCCGACTACGTGCGCGAGCAGTGGGGGAGCCACTTCACGCTCGGCCGGACGTTCGCCGCGCTCATCGGCCGCCCCGCCGTCATGCGCCTCGCGCTCCGCACCGGGATGCCGCTGCCCGCGCTCATGCGCGTCGTCGTCCGCCTGCTCGCGAACCTCACCGAACGGCGCGGCGGTAGCCTCGAAGACCGGGCCATCCGGTTGCTCGAGTCGCTCACGCCCGCAACATCGAACATCACCGGCTTTCAACCCACCCGCCCACCCGAAGCTAGGCTTGACCCGTGACAAACACTGAACACAGCTGGACGCGTGCGGGACACGGGAGCCCCGAACAGGAGCCGGCCCCGACCACGACGGCCATCGCCGCCGGCATCCAGCTGCCCGCGGGCTTCGCTGCGATCGCGGGAGACCCGGAGCTGGGCCCTGCGATCACGACGAACATGGCCCGCGTCGAGAAGCGCCTGCGCGAGGCCATCGCGAACTCCGATCCGCTCGCCGATGCGACGAGCCGGCACCTCGTCGAAGCCGGCGGCAAGCGCATCCGCCCGCTCCTCACGCTCTTGTGCTCGCACCTCGGCGACTGGACGCGGCCCGAGGTCCTGCAGGCCGCCGCCGTCGTCGAGCTCACGCACCTCGCGACCCTCTATCACGACGACGTGATGGACTCCGCGCCGTACCGGCGTGGTGCGCCCACCGCCCACGAGGTGTGGGGCAACACGGTCGCGATCCTCACGGGGGACCTCATCTTCGCGCGCGCCTCGATCCTCGTCTCCGAGCTCGGGGGCCGCGCGCTCTCGATCCAGGCCCGCACGTTCGAGCGCCTGTGCCTCGGGCAGCTCCACGAGACCGTGGGCCCGCGCGAGGACGAGGATCCCGTGGATCACTACCTCTCCGTGCTCGCCGACAAGACCGGCTCGCTCATCGCCGCCTCAGGGCAGATGGGGGCGATCTTCGCGGGCGCGCCAGCGGAGTACGAGGATGTGCTCGTGGCGTATGGCGAGCGCGTGGGCGTCGCGTTCCAGCTCGCCGACGACGTCATCGACGTGACCGGCGGCAAGGTCACGTCCGGCAAATCGGCCGGGACGGATCTTCGCGAGGGTGTGCCCACCCTGCCCGTGCTGCTGCTTCGGCGTGCAGCGGCTCGCGGCGACGAGTCCGCTGCCGACGTCCTCCGCCTCGTCGACGGCGACCTGACGTCGGATGAGGCCCTGGCCGAGGCCGTCGCGGCACTCGCGGCGCACCCCGTCACGGGCGAGTCGTGGAGCGTTGCCCGCGAGTGGGCCGACGCGGCGAAGTCCGCGCTGCGTCCCCTGCCCGACGGTGTGGTGAAGGCCTCGCTCACGGCCTTCGCGGACGCCGTCGTCGATCGCCGGGCGTAGTAGGGCGAGGCGCGGCGACCAGCCCAGCTGCTGTGGCCACCGCGCTTATCTCCCTTTGTGTGCCCCTGCTTAAACGGCTGGGCCCTGGCTTGCGGATTCCGCTCGCCAGGGCCCTCTTCCGTTCGCACCCGGATCCACTGGAGGCTGAAGTGGACCCGTTAACAAGCATATGACAGATCTGTCATATGTCCAGTGATTGCGGTCAACTTTTTTCGGGAAGCTGTTAGACGTGTCCAATCTTGGGCGGCTGGGAGCGTGAAACCCGCTGGCACGCAAAGGGAAGTCCCCTTATCCTCCGGGAAGTTCGCTTGAAGGTGACTTCCCGAGGGATAAGGGGACTTCAATAGTCGCTCTGGTGACGTGACGCCGTGTGGTCAGGGCCTAGACGTGTTCCTCGTCCTCGGAGAAGACCCACTCGAACATGTCGAACGTGAACTCGGAGAACGTGCCGTCCTCGGAGACCCACTCGCCGCGTGCGTTGTTCTTCCGGTAGACGATCGGATCCGGGACGCGGAGGTCGCCCGCACGGAAGCCCCACGTGAACTGCTCTTCCTCGTCTTCGAGGAACATGAGGAAGCCCTCGTCGTCGACCTCGAGCTCCTCGGGGTCCCAGAAGTAGTGGTACGCCTCCATGAGCTCTGAGCCGCCGAGGGCAAGGTAGAACTCGCGCAGCGCGAGGGGGATCGTGAATGCGTGCTCTTCGAGGGCCTCGTCGAGCTCCTTCTCGGAGATCCCGTCGCCCAGCTGCCAGGGTTCGCCGAGGTACTTGGGGACAAGCGCGCGGAACTTCTCCAAGAATATTTCGCTCACACGATCATCCTAGCCAATCGGCACGGCGCCGGATCCCCGCCGCCGGTAGGCTCCCACTATGACCCAGCCGATCCTCGTCGCGTGCGCCCACGGAACCAGCAACCCGGACGGCAAGGCCGCGATTCTGCGGGTCGTCGACGAGCTCCGCGCCGCCCGCCCGGACGTGACGGTGCTCGACGCGTACGTCGACGTCCACGGTCCCGAGCTGCCTGACGTCGTCGCCGGCCTGCCCGCGGAGGCGCCCGCCGTCGTCGTCCCCCTTCTTCTCAGCGTGGGCTACCACGTCAAGGTGGACATCGGCCGGGCGGTCAAGTCCCGAGAGCGGACGACGGCGGCCGCGCCCCTCGGCCCCGATCCCCGCCTTGCGCGCGTCCTCGCCGAGCGGCTCGGCGAGGCGGGGCTGACCGCGGAAGACGCCGTCGTCCTCGCGGCGGCGGGCTCGTCCAATCCGGCGGCCGCGGACGACGTCGAGCGGCTCGCCGACATGCTGCGGCACCTCGTCCCCAACCGCGTGCTCGCGGCGTACGGCGCGAGCGCGGAACCGAGCGTCCCGGACGCCGTCGGCGAGCTGCGGGCCGAGGAAGTCGGGCGGATCGTCGTGGCGAGCTACCTCCTCGCGCCGGGCTACTTCCACGACCAGCTCGCGAAGGCGGGGGCGGACGTCGTGGCCGCGCCGCTGCTTCCGGCGCCTGAGGTCGCGGAGATCGCGCTCGAGCGCTTCGACGAGGCCCTCGCCCGCCTCTGAGGGGGTCACGCGCCGCGCATTCCCCGTGACGCGAATGCGAAGAAATGTTTCCCCCGGTGACATCGCATTGCACCCTCTCTGGGGACACGCCGAGGGTGGTCCGTACCCTCGAAACATGACTGATGCCACCCTCGCGCGCCCAGAACGTGCCTCTGCGAAGGCGGGCCGCCCGCGTTCTTCGAAGCCCAATGGGCAGTGGAAGGTCGACGGCACCGAGCCGCTCAACGCCAACGAGGTGTGGAAGCAGGAAGACGGCGGCCTGAGCGTCCGCGAGCGGATCGAGACGATCTACGCGAAGGGCGGGTTCGACTCGATCGACCCGACCGACCTCCACGGCCGCTTCCGCTGGTGGGGCCTCTACACGCAGCGCAAGCCCGGGATCGACGGCGGCAAGACCGCGACGCTCGAGCCCGAGGAGCTCGAGGACCGCTACTTCATGATGCGCGTCCGCATCGACGGCGGTGCGCTCACGACTGAGCAGCTCCGCGTGATCGGCGAGATCTCACGCGACTTCGCGCGCGGCACCGCGGACATCACGGACCGGCAGAACATCCAGCTGCACTGGGTCGAGGTCGAGAACGTGCCGGAGATCTGGCGGCGCCTCGAGGCCGTCGGCCTGCACACGACTGAGGCGTGCGGCGACGTGCCGCGCGTCATTCTCGGTTCCCCTGTCGCCGGGATCTCGGCCGACGAGATCATCGACCCGACGCCGCAGATCCGCGAGATCGCGGACCGCTACATCGGCGACGAGAGCTTCGCGAACCTCCCGCGCAAGTACAAGACCGCTATTACGGGCCACCCGAGCCAGGACGTGGTCCACGAGATCAACGACTTCGCCCTCGTGGGCGTCGTCCACCCCGAGCTCGGCCCGGGTTACGACCTGTGGGTCGGCGGCGGGCTCTCGACGGCGGCGCATCTCGCCGTCCGCCTCGGTACGTTCGTCGAGCCGTCGCGTGCCGCCGAGGTGTGGGCCGGCGTCACGAGCATCTTCCGTGACTACGGCTACCGCCGCCTGCGCAACCGCGCGCGCCTCAAGTACCTCGTGCAGGACTGGGGCGCCGAGAAGTTCCGCGAGGTGCTCGAGACCGAGTACCTCGAGTCCCCCCTTCCCGACGGTCCCGCCGCCGAAAAGCCGACGACGCCTGGGGACCACGTGGGCGTGCACGCCCAGAAGGACGGCCGCTTCTACGTCGGCGCGACGCCGACCGTGGGCCGCGTGTCCGGCGACGTGCTGCTCAAGCTCGCCGACCTCATCGAGGCCCACGGATCGCAGCGCCTCCGCACCACGCCGCACCAGAAGATCGTCGTGCTCGACATCGAGGAGGGCCGCGTCGAGTCGCTCGTCGCGGGCCTCGAGGAGATCGGACTCTACGCGAACCCGAGCCCGTGGCGGCGCTCGACCATCGCGTGCACGGGCATCGAGTTCTGCAAGCTCGCGATCGTGGACACGAAGGACACGGCGACGGCGGCTGTCGCTGAGCTGGAAAAGCGCTTTACACCTGAGACTGGGGCCAACGAGCTGCTCAAACCTCTAACTCTGCACGTCAATGGCTGCCCGAACTCGTGCGCCCGTATCCAGACCGCGGACATCGGGCTCAAAGGCCAGCTTCTGCCCGACGGCAACGGCGGCCAGACGCCTGGCTTCCAGGTGCACCTCGGCGGCGGCCTCGCCTCCGAGATCCGCTCGGAGGCCGGAACGGGCCGCACGGTCCGCGGCCTCAAGGTGACGACCGAGGACCTTCCGGATTACGTCGAGCGCGTCACGCGGAGCTACCTCGCGGGCCGCGCCGACGAGAACCAGAGCTTTGCCGAATGGGCCCTCGCGGCCGACGAGGAGGCACTCCAGTGACCACAGAGTCTTCGGGTAACCCGCCCACCCACCCGGGCAAGCCCGCCAAGCGTTCCGCGGAGGAGCTTCGTGCCCTCGCCGAGGCTGGCGCGGCCGAGCTCGGCTGGGACGCTTCCGCCGAGGAGGTCATCGCCTGGGTAGCGAAGAACTTCGCGACCGAGGCGACCGCCGTCGCCTGTTCGATGGCCGATGCCGTGCTGCCCGCGCTCGTCGCGGACCAGCTGCCCGGCGTCGACGTCCTCTTCCTCGACACCGGGTACCACTTCCCGGAGACGTACCAGACGCGGAACGAGGTCGCCGAGAACCTGCGCGTCAACATCGTGGACGTGCTCCCGAAGCGGACCGTCGCCGAGCAGGACGCCGCGGAAGGCAAGGACCTCTTCGCCCGCGACCCCGCCCGCTGCTGCGCGCTCCGAAAGGTTGAGCCGCTGCAGCGAGTGCTCGCGGGCTACGAGCTGTGGTTCACGGGCGTTCGCCGCGACGAGGCGCCCACCCGGACCAACACGCCGCTCGTGACGTTTGACGAGAAGAACGGCCTCGTCAAGGTCAACCCGGTCGCGCCGTGGACGTTCGACCAGCTCGTCCAGTACTCGGAAGACAACATCCTGCCCGTCAACCCTCTCCTTGCCCAGGGGTTCCTCTCGATCGGCTGCGCGCCGTGCACTCGCGCCGTCGCCCCAGGAGAAGACCCCCGAGCCGGCCGCTGGTCCGGAACCGACAAGACAGAATGCGGACTCCACGTATGAGCACCTACACCAACGAGAGCCTCGGCGCGGTCGGGGAGCTGAGCGAGGCTGACGTGCCCACTGAGGCTGGAGCGGGCAATGCCGCCCCGGCAGTGGCATCGGGCCTGCCTGAGCGGGACGGATTGCCGCTTGCGGCAATGCCGTCCCGCGAAGGGGCGGGGGCGGCATCGCCCGCGGAAGCCGGAGCTGCCCACCTCGGGCTCCTCGACGCGCTCGAGGCCGAGTCGATCCACATCATCCGCGAGGTCGTTGCGGAGTTCGAGCGTCCCGCCATGCTGTTCTCGGGTGGCAAGGACTCGGTCGTCATGCTGCACCTCGCGGCCAAGGCCTTCTGGCCCGGCAAGATCCCGTTCCCCGTGCTGCACGTGGACACGGGCCACAACTTCCCCGAGGTCCTCGACTTCCGCGACCGGACGGTCGCGCGGTTGGGCCTCAAGCTCGTGGTGGGCTCCGTGCAGGAGTACATCGATCGCGGCGAGCTCCAGGAGCGCGCCGACGGCACGCGCAACCCGCTGCAGACCGTCCCGCTGCTCGATACCATCGCGGCCAACAAGTTCGACGCCGTGTTCGGCGGCGGCCGCCGCGACGAGGACAAGGCCCGCGCCAAGGAGCGCATCCTCTCGCTGCGCGACGAGTTCGGCCAGTGGGACCCGCGCAACCAGCGCCCCGAGCTGTGGAACCTGTACAACGGCCGCCACACCGTGGGCCAGCACGTGCGGGCGTTCCCGATCAGCAACTGGACCGAGCTCGACATCTGGCGCTACATCGAGCGCGAGGGCATCGAGCTGCCGAGCATCTACTACGCGCACGAGCGTGACGTGTTCCGGCGCGACGGCATGTGGCGCGCCGTGGGCGAGGTGAGCCTGCCACGGCCGGACGAGGACGTCGTCGTGCGCACTGTGCGCTACCGCACGGTCGGCGACATGTCCTGCACGGGTGCCGTGCTCTCGGACGCGTTCACCGTCTCTGACGTTGTGCGCGAGGTCGCGGCCTCGACCCTCACCGAGCGCGGCGCGACCCGCGCCGACGACCGCATTTCCGAGGCGGCGATGGAAGACCGCAAGAAGGACGGGTACTTCTGATGACTGCCGAAACAACCCTCGAACAGGGCACTGTGCCTTCCGGAACGTTGTTCCGGTTCGCGACCGCCGGATCGGTCGACGACGGCAAGTCCACGCTGGTGGGCCGGCTCCTCCACGACTCGAAGGCGATCCTCGCCGACCAGCTCGACGCCGTGGCCCGCACCTCCGAGGCGCGCGGCTTCGGTGGGGAGAAGGGCGGGCTCGACCTCGCGCTGCTCACAGACGGCCTGCGCGCCGAGCGCGAGCAGGGCATCACGATCGATGTCGCGTACCGCTACTTCGCGACCGACCGCCGCACGTTCATCCTCGCGGACTGCCCGGGCCACGTGCAGTACACGAAGAACACGGTGACGGGGGCTTCCACGGCCGACGCCGTCGTCCTCCTCATCGACGCGCGCAAGGGCGTGCTCGAGCAGACGCGACGGCACCTCTCCGTCGCGGCGCTCCTGCGCGTGCCGCACGTCGTCGTCGCGGTCAACAAGATCGACCTCGTGGACTTCTCCGAGACTGTCTTCTCGGCGATCTCTGCCGATGTCGCGCGAGTTGCCGCTGAGCTCGGCCTGCGCGAGGCGGTTGCCGTGCCGGTGTCGGCGCTCGACGGCGACAACGTCGTGGACCGCTCGGACCGCACCCCGTGGTATACGGGCCCGACCATGCTCGAGCTGCTCGAGACCCTGCCCGGCACGGACGAGCTCGACGACGCCCAGGAGGCCTTCCGCTTCCCGGTGCAGACGGTCATCCGTCCGCAGGGTGCGCTCGCGCCAGGCCTCGACGAGGGCGAGTTCCGCGACTACCGCGCGTACGCGGGCCAAGTCACGGAGGGCATCGTGCGCGTGGGTGACCGCGTCTCCGTGGTGACCCCGGGCCAGACCGCTCGCGAGACGACGGTGGTGGGCATCGACGTCGCCGGTCGCTCGCTTGAGGAGGCCGCCGCGCCGCTCTCGGTCGCGCTGCGCCTCGCGGACGAGTTCGACGTCGCGCGCGGCGACACCATTGCCGCCGCCGGGACGCTGCCCGAGAGCACCGCGGACCTCTACGGCTCGCTGTGCTGGCTCTCGACCAAGCCCCTGCGGGAGGGCGCCAAGGTTCTCGTGAAGCACGGGACGTCCACGGTGCGCGCCCTCGTGCGCTCGGTGACGGGCAAGCTCGACCTTGACAGCTTCGAAGTCGCCCCCGCCAACGGCCTCGAGCTCAACGACATCGGCGAGGCCCAGCTCCGGCTCGCCGCTCCGCTCCCGCTCGAGCCGTACGCGGCCCACCGCCGCACCGGTGCCTTCCTCGTGATCGACCCGCAGGACGGCTCGACGCTCGCCGCGGGCATGGTGCGCCCCCACCCGGGCGACACGGAGGACGAGCGGTACTGGATCTAGGCCCGCGCCCGCTCGGCGCGCCCCAGGCGAACGACGACGGCGCCCGTCACCTCGCGGTGGCGGGCGCCGCTGCCTTTGCGTACCGGCCAAGAGGTTTGGCCCGCGGCGCCCGGGGCCTTCGCGTACCGACTACTCGTGACGGGGAACGGACCGCGGGCTCTACTTGACCTATGGAGTCAGCGGCTCACGCTGCCTGGAACAACTTCGAAGAATTCGATCTCTCGGCCACGCTCACGAAGCTCAACCGGGTGAAGGCCAAGAACCGGGCACGCTTGGCCAACTCCGAACTGACGCGTGCCTTTCTGAACTCGGCGCTCGCGCTGTCCGAATTCCTCTTCGTCGAGGACGCGGACACCGTGCCCGAAAGCGGGCCGCCGACCTTCGACTATCTCTCGCGGCCCCGCATCGTTCTGCGGGCCCAGGTGGAGTTTCCGCACCTCTCGCCGACGGTGGCCAAATTCCGTGATCGCTGGCCCAGCCATCACGACTTTCTTGACGACTTCATCGCCTACGCCATGCTGACGCTGCAGCACTCCGTGCAGCACGCCCTCATCGCGTGGTCGGAGGCCTTGCTCGGCGGCGGCGCCGACTTCGCGACGGCGGTGCACCGCGTGGCCTACGAGGGCGCCCATCTGATTCTCGGTCTACCCGCGTATCGCCTCCGGCTGCTCTCGGTTGCCTCCGCGTCCGCAGATCACGACGTCTCCGACGCGCTCAAGCGGATGTACGCCTCGCTCGCAGATTCGTGGTCCGACCTGTACGGTCGCGTAGCCGAGGTCTACGGGTTCACGCTGCGGCGCGGACTTTCGGTGCAGGAGTTCACCATCATCCTCCAGGCGGTCTCGGAGGGGCTCTGTGTGCGGCTGCTCGCGGGCCTCGATGAGCCCCTCGTCAACGACGAGACGTACGAGTCGATTCTCGGAAAGGCGGCCTTGGCCCTTTTTGTCTCCCTCGTGGACAACGGGGACGGCCTGACCATCGAGCAGGCCGCGAATGAGCGCTTTTCCGGCAGGGGCGGGCGAACGACGTAGCGCGGGGTGCACCCTGTGTGACGCTGCGTGACGCACCGTGACTGACCATGACCGGGCCCTTGGGCCGCCGGAAGGCCGTCCCTAGGCTGGAAGGCATGTTCCGCAGAATCATGACCCGCGCCATGGGGCGAATGCCCCGATGTCGGGCCCGTCGTTAGGCCCAGCCGACCTTCCGACCCTTCCCTGCGAGCATTCCGAGGACTCCCCATGAGCAAGAGCCCCACTCCCGACACCCAGATCGAGACCGAGCCGAAGACCGTCCGCATCACCGCCGAGACTCACACGAAGGGCGCCAAGCGTGGCCGCGGCCTGTGGATCGGAGTCGGCGCCGTCGTCGTCGCCCTCCTCGCGGCGAGCGCCGCGTTCCTGACCGCCAACGCCAACCAGGCCGCAAGCCAGCCCGGTCAGACCGCCGCGGCCCAGACCGGCACCCCCGCGGCGCAGCTCAAGCTCGGCTACTTCGGCAACGTCACGCACGCCCCGGCGCTTATCGGCGTCGGGCAGGGCCTCGTCGCGAAGGCCCTCAAAGACGCCGGAACGAACTCCCTCACGACCCAGGTCTTCAACGCCGGGCCCGCCGCGATCGAGGCCCTCAACGCGGGCGCGATCGACGCCGCCTACCTCGGGCCGAACCCCGCCATCAACTCGTTCGTCCAGAGCCACGGCGAGTCCGTCGCGGTCATCGCGGGCGCGGCGGCGGGCGGCGCCCAGCTCGTCGTCAAGCCTGGGATCTCCTCCGCGGCGGACCTCAAGGGCAAGAAGCTTGCGACGCCCCAGCTCGGCGGGACGCAGGACGTTGCCCTGAGGGCCTGGCTCGCGAAGCAGGGCCTCAAGACGACGCCTAATGGCACCGGCGACGTCACGATCAACCCGACCGACAACGCCCAGACCCTCAAGCTCTTCCAGAACGGCCAGCTCGACGGCGCATGGCTGCCCGAGCCGTGGGCGTCCCGCCTCGTGCTGCAGGCGGGCGGCAAGGTCCTCGTCGACGAGAAGGACCTGTGGGACGGCTCGCAGACCGGCAAGCCGGGCCTCTTCACGACGACGATCCTCATCGTGAGCAAGAAGTTCGCCGCCGACCACCCGCAGACCGTCGAAGCGCTCCTCAAGGGCCACGTCGCCGCCGTCGACTGGCTCAACAAGGCCACCCCGGCGGAGAAGGCGCAGGCCGTCAACGCAGGCCTCAAGGCGGCCGCGGGCCAGGAGCTCCCGGGCGACGTCATCGACCGGGCCCTCGCGAACATCACGTTCACCACCGATCCGCTCGCGGGAACGTACCCGAAGCTGCTTCAGGACGGCGTCGACGCGGGCGTCACGAAGCCCGCCGACCTCCACGGGCTCTTCGATCTCAGCATCCTCAACCGGATCTCGGGCCAGGCGAAGGTCAGCGCCGCAGGGCTGGGACAGGACTAGGAGCCACGCATGACGGTACTGCTCGAGAACCTCGGCAAGCGTTTCGGCGACGGCGCGCCCGTCCTTGACGGCGTCACCGCAACGATCCGCACGGGCGAGTTCGTGGCCCTGCTCGGCGCGTCCGGGTGCGGCAAGTCGACGCTGCTCAACATCATCGCGGGCCTCGAGCGGCCGTCCGCGGGCGCCCTCGAGGTGCCCGCGGATGGCGCCGCGTTCATGTTCCAGGACGCCGCGCTCTACCCGTGGCTCACGGCGCGCGGCAACGTCGAGCTCGCGCTCAAGCTGCGCGGCGTCGAGAAGGCCGAGCGGCGCGCCCGCGCAATCGAGCTCCTCGACCTCGTCCACCTCGGCGAGGCCGCGGACAAGCGCCCGCACGAGCTCTCGGGGGGCATGCGCCAGCGCGTCGCCCTGGCCCGCGCACTGAGCCAGGACCGCGAGGTCCTCCTCATGGACGAGCCGTTCGCCGCCCTCGATGCCATCACCCGGGACCTCCTCCACGAGGAGCTCACGCGCATTTGGCGCGAGACCGGCCGCACGATTATTTTTGTCACCCACAACGTGCGCGAGGCCGTGCGCCTCGGGCAGCGCGTCCTCCTGCTCTCGTCCCGCCCGGGGCGCGTGGTGAGCGAGTGGGACGTGCCCGGCGTCGTCAAGGACGACGCCGCTGCTGTCGCCGCCCTGACGGCGGACATCACGACCCGCCTGCGCGAGGAGATCCGACGCCATGGCAAGTAATGTGACCGAACTCGACCGTCCCCCGCGGGCGGCGGGAGCCGACGCAGTCCCCGCGCCCGAGGAGGTGGCCGTGCCGATCGAGGCATCTGCCGACGAGCTCCGCGCCCTCGAGGCCGGCCTCGACGAGCTTCAGTCCGAGCGTTCCCTCCGGCAGCGCGACTGGAGCCGCGTCCTGCTCCCGGTTGGCGCCGTCGTCGTCCTCCTCCTCGTGTGGCAGATCGTCGCGTCCCTCGGCCTCAAGCGGCACGACCTCGTGCCCGGCCCGCTGGACGTCGCCGCGACTCTCGGCCAGCTGTGGCAAGAAGGCCAGGTACAGCAGGCCATCGCGACCTCGCTTGGCCGCGGCCTGCTCGGCTTCGTCGTCTCGGTGCTCGTCGGCACGCCGCTCGGGCTCCTCCTCGCTCAGGTCAGGCCGCTGCGCCGCGCGTTCGGACCGCTCGTCTCAGGGCTCCAGGTGCTCCCATCTGTCGCGTGGGTTCCCGCCGCAATCATCTGGTTCGGGCTCACGGACGGGACCGTGTACTTCGTGGTGCTCATGGGCGCGATCCCGTCGATCGTGAACGGGCTCATTGCGGGCGTCGACCAGATCCCGCCCCATTACCGTTCGGTCGCGAAGGTTCTGGGCGCGTCGCGGCTCGAACTCGCGCTCCAGGTCATCCTGCCGGCGTCGCTGCCCGGCTACGTGGCGGGGCTCAAGCAGGGCTGGGCGTTTTCGTGGCGCTCGCTCATGGCGGCGGAGATCATCGCCGTCGGCGGCTCGCTCGGCTTCGGGCTCGGCTCGCTCCTCGACCAGGGGCGCACGCTGAGCGACATGGGGATCGTCATGGGTGCGATCCTCGCGATCCTCGCGGTCGGGATCCTTGTCGAGCTCGTTGTGTTCGGGCCCGTCGAGCGGCGCTTGTTGCTTCGCCGCGGGCTACTTGCGGGGGGGAGCAGATGATGCGCCAGGGGCTACTTGCGGGCGGCTCGCGATGAGCGGCCGCGACCTGTTCCCCACGTCGCTCCGGCTCCTCGGCAAGCCGGTCCTCGTCGTCGGCGCGGGCCGGGTTGCGGGGCGCCGGGTCCGCGCGCTTCTGGACGCGGGCGCCGTCGTCACCGTCGTCGCGCCTGAGGCGGGCGACGACGTCGCTCGCCTCGCGGACGCTGGCCTCCTCACGTGGGTGCGCCGCGACTACACGACGTCGGATCTCGACGGCGCCTGGTTCGCCCAGACTGCGACGGGTGTTGCCGAGGTCGACGCGCGGGTCGCCGCCGACGCCGAGGCGCGCCGCGTATGGTGCGTCAATGCCTCCGACCACGAGACTTCGACCGCGTGGACGCCTGCTTCCGCACGCGTCGATGACGTGACGGTCGCGGTCAACGCCGGGGGAGACCCTCTCCGGGCCAAGGCCCTCAAGGACGCGATCGTGCTCGCGCTCCAGACCGGCCGGCTGCCGCTGCGGCGGCATCGCTCGGGGGCCGGGCGCGTCGCGCTCGTGGGCGGCGGCCCGGGAGACTCCGGGCTCATCACCGTGCGCGGCCGCCAGCTGCTCGCGGAGGCGGACGTCGTCGTCGCGGACCGGCTCGGGCCGCGCGGGCTGCTCTCGGAGCTTCCCGACTCTGCCGAGGGCGGGCCCCGCGTGATCGAGGTCGGGAAGGCCCCCGGCGCTCACAGCGCGACGCAGGACGAGATCAACCGGATCCTCGTCGACGAGGCGCGGGCCGGGAACGTCGTGGTGCGGCTCAAGGGCGGTGACCCGTACGTGCTCGGCCGCGGCGGCGAGGAGGCCGAGTTCTGCCGCGCGCATCGCGTGGACGTCGAGGTGGTGCCAGGAGTCACGAGTGCCATTTCGGTGCCTGCGGCCGCCGGGATCCCCGTCACCCACCGCGGGCTCGCGACGGGCTTCAGCGTCGTGACGGGCCACGAGGAACTCACTGAAATCCCTGCCCGGCCCGACCACACCGTCATTCTGCTCATGGGCGTGCGCCGGCTTGCGCACTCCGTCAAGCAGCTCCGCCACCGAGGGCTGCCGGCAAGCACGCCCGTCGCGATCGTCGAGAGCGGCTGGACCCCGCAGCAGCGCGTCACGATCGGGACTCTCGGGACCATTGCCGAACAGGCCGCGGCTGTCGGCGTCGCGAACCCGGCCGTGATCGTGATCGGGGACGTCGTCAGAGTTTCCCCCTACGCGCCAGCACACTTCCGAACCCACCAGCCCTTTCACGCCCACCCCTAACGACTGCTCCGTAACTGTCGTTATGAGCCGTCAAAACGACAGTTACGCAGCAACGGATCACCCACAACGAAGGAACACCGCAGTGTCGAACACCAACCCCGCCCCCGCCCGCGGCACCGCGGAGCGCGGTTCTGTGCAACGGCCGTTGCGTATCGCCGTCGTCGGCTCCGGCCCGGCCGGCGTCTACGCCGCGGACCTCCTCACGAAGAGCGCGCCGGTCGCCTCGGGCGAGCTCACGCTGAGCATCGACCTCTTCGACCGCTACCCGGCGCCGTACGGCCTCATCCGCTACGGCGTGGCTCCGGATCACCCGCGCATCAAGGGCATCGTGAACGCCCTGCACAAGGTCCTCGACCGCGGCGACATCCGCTTCTTCGGAAACGTCGACTACGGCACGGACCTCTCGCTTGAGGACCTCCAGCGCCACTACGACGCCGTCATCTTCGCGACGGGCGCCATCAAGGATGCGGACCTCAACATTCCGGGCATCGAGCTCGAGGGCTCGTTCGGCGCGGCCGATTTCGTCTCGTGGTACGACGGCCACCCGGACGTCTCGCGCGAGTGGCCGCTCGACGCGAAGGAGATCGCGGTCATCGGCAACGGCAACGTCGCGCTCGACGTCGCGCGCGTCCTGTCGAAGCACGCAGACGAGCTCCTCGTGACCGAGATCCCGGACAACGTGTACCGGATCCTCAAGGAGTCGCCGGTCACGGACGTCCATGTGTTCGGCCGCCGCGGCCCCGCGCAGGTCAAGTTCACCCCGCTCGAGCTCCGCGAGCTCTCGCACTCGCACGACGTTGACATCGTCCTCTACCCCGAGGACTTCGAGTTCGACGAGGCCTCCGACCGCGAGATCCAGAGCAACAACCAGGTCAAGACCATGGTCGGCACGCTGACCAACTGGATCGCCGAGCAGCCCGAGGAGCTCTCCGAGCTCACGGCGTCGCGCCGCCTGCACCTGCACTTCCTGCACAGCCCGGTCGAAATCGTCGACTCGGCCGAGACGCCCGGCCGTGTGGCTGGCATGCGCTTCGAGCGCACCGAGCTCGACGGCACGGGCAACGTCCGCGGCACGGGTGAGATCCTCGAATACCCGATCCAGGCCGTCTACCGGGCGATCGGCTACTTCGGCTCGTCGCTTCCCGACGTCGAGTTCGATCACCGCCGCGGCGTCGTCCCGAACGACGGCGGCCGTGTCCTCGATGCCGACGGCGCCTTCGTGCCGGGCGTCTACACGACCGGTTGGATCAAGCGTGGTCCCGTGGGCCTCATCGGCCACACGAAGGGCGACGCGCTCGAGACCATCGGCCACATCCTCGACGCCCGCGAGGAGCTGCCGTCCGCCGTCGAGCCTGAGGAGGCAGCCGTCGTCGCCCTCCTCGAGGGGCGCGGCGTCGACTACACGACGTGGGAGGGCTGGCTCGCCCTCGACGCGCACGAGAAGGCGCTCGGCGCCGCGGCCGAGCCGGCCCCGACGCACAAGGGCGCCGTCGCGCGCGAGCGCGTCAAGGTCGTCTCCCGCGAGGAGATGGTCGCGATCTCGAACGACGGCGCGGCGGTCACCGCGGGCTGAGCCCGTTCATCCGTCACCTTTCGTGGGTGACCTCGCGTTCAAGGGTCACGTTCCGTTGGTTCAACCAGCGGGACGTGACCCTTGAACGTTGGCGCACGAGCAGGACGTGACCCCTGGACGTGGGTCACCCGCCGCCGAGGTACGCGCGGTGCAGGAGCTCGGAGTCGTCCCGGAGCGCGGCGGCGGGGCCGTGGTAGCCCACCTTGCCGCCCGCCACGACGAGGGCCTCCTGCGCGATGCCGAGTGCGAGGTGCGTGAACTGCTCGACGAGCAGCACGCCGGCTCCGGCCTGCGCGAGCTCCTCGACGTACGGCAGGAGCCGCATGAAGACGACGGGCGCGAGCCCGAGCGACATCTCGTCGATGAGCAGGACCCGCGGCTTCGCGGCGAATGCCCGCGCGAGCACGACCATCTGCTGCTCGCCGCCCGAGAGGAGCGCGGCTGGAGAGTTGATCCGCTTCTCAAGCTCGGGGAACCGCCCGATTGCCGCGTCCAGGTCCGCCCCCGTGCGCGCTGTCAGTGACAGGTTCTCGCGTACGGTCAGGGACGGGAACACGGCGCGGCCCTGCTCGATGTGCAGGAGGCCGCGCCTGACCCTCGCCACACGGGAGAGCCTCTCGACGGGCTCGCCGTCGAGCAGGATGCGTCCGCCCGAGATCCCGACGACCCCCGAGATGCCATCGAGCAGGCTCGTCTTGCCGGCACCGTTGGGGCCGACGAGCGCGGTCACCTCGCCGCGACCGACGGCGAGCGAGACGCCCGAGATGACGGGGCCGGCACCGCGGCTCACCGTGACGTTGTCGAGCACGAGGGAACTCACAGCATCTCCGTTTCGCCCATGTAGGCCTTGATGACGGCGGGATTCGCGAGGACCTCGTCCTGCGGCCCGCTCGCGAGGACCCTGCCGAAGTCGAGCACGGTCAGCTGGCTGCAGACGGCGCGCACGAGGTCGAGGTCGTGCTCGATGAGCACCACGGACATCCCATACGTCGAGGGCAGCGTCCGCAGCCGCTCGCCGAGGGCTACGTGCTCTTCGTGGGAGAGGCCGGCGGCCGGCTCGTCGAGCACGAGCAGGCTCGGCTTCGCGGCGACGTTGGCGGCCACTTCGATGAGCCTCCGCGTCCCGATGTCCGCGCTCGAGAGTCGGGTCCCCGCGGGCGGGCACCCGAAGAAGCCGAGGACGTCGGCGAGCTCGGCGTCGCTCACGTGCCGCCGCGCCACGAAGCGCACGTAGGCGCCGACTGTGAGCGACGGCGGCACCCGGTCCTGCTGGAACGTGCGGCGCAGCCCGAGCCGCGCGCGGTGCGTGGGGGAGAGGCCGTTGAGGTGCGTGCCGCCGAGGCGCATCGTGCCGGTCGCGCGGGGCAGGAACCCGGAGATCGCGTCGACGAAAGTCGACTTGCCCGCGCCGTTCGGCCCGATGAGCCCCATGACGGTTCCCGCGGGCACTTCGACGCTCACGTCATCGAGCGCCTTGAGGGCGCCGAACTGCACCGTGAGATGGTCGACGGCGAGCGCGAGCCCACCCGCTGGGCGCTCGCCCCGCGTGATCCCTGCGGGAGCGGACGACGACGGCGCCGGGCTCGGCGACGCGGGTGACGCCCCGCCGTCGTGCGTGCCCTTGCCGCGGCGCGTCCACCACGCGGCGCGGAGCTCCTCGCCGAGGTTGGTGCCGCTCGTGAGGGCCTGGACGCCGAGCGCGCCGAAGATCACGAAGCCCCAATCCTGCGGGATGCCGAAGCGCTTGAGGAGCTCGGGCACGAGGACCCACATGATGCCGCCGAACACGGCCATGTCGATGAGCTGGGTGCCGCTCATGACGGCGAGCACGTACAGCGCGAGCGACTGGATCGGGGTGAAGCTCGAGGCGTACGGGAGCTGGACCTGCCCCGCGAGGAGTCCCCCGGAGATGCCGGCGAGGGCCGCGGAGACGGCGAACGCCGTGAGCTTGGCCGTGCGGACGCTCTGCCCGACGGCCGCCGTGCCGCGCTCCGAGAACGCGACCGACTTCCAGCTCGCGCCCCACCGGCTGCGCTGGAGCCAGAAGACGCCGAGCGCGCACACCACGAGGACGATGACGCTGAAGAAGAAGAACTCGCGGTCGTCCGAGAACGCGTCGGGCCGCTCGACGGGGATGCCGTCTTTCGACCCGGGGAACTGGATCTGCTGGAGTGTGACGTCGGCCGCCGCGGCGAAGCCGAGCGTGACGACGGCGAGGTTGACGCCGCGCAGACGGAGCGCGGGCAGTCCGACGAGGATCCCCACGGCGCCCGCGGCGATCCCGCCCGCGATGAGCCACACGATGAAGCCGCCGGGGGCCTCCATGACGTTGAACAGCGAGACGACCCACGCCCCGACGGCGGCGAAGGTCAGCTGGCACAACGCGATCATGCCGGCCGAGCCGGTCACGATGCCGAGGCCGAGGAGGGCGAGCGCGGCCGTGACGGCCGAGACGGCGAAGAACACGAAATAGCCCGAGAGCGAGATGCTCAGGGTGTACCCCACGAGGAGGGCCGCGACGGCGGCGAGCAACGGCCGGCCGGCGCGCACGAGGCTGGGATTAGCGCGCAGAGTCCCACACCTCCTTTCGCTGCGTCCAGAGCAGCAGCACGACGATGAACAGGAAGGGGAGGAAGTTGCGGATGAGCGCGACCTCCTCGATCTGGGCCACGAGGCCCGAGAGCACCCCGAGCGCGAGGCCGCCGACGACGGCGAGGCCGGGCCGCGTGAAGCCGCCGAGGAGCGCTGCGGCCGAGGCCGGGACGATGAGCATGGCGAGGCTCGTCGCATCGTTCGACTGCGAGGGGGCCACGATGACGATCGCGATCGCGCTGATCACGCCGGTGGCCGCCCACACGGCGATCGAGAGCGGCTTGGACGGGATGCCGAGCAGCTCGGCTGTGGTCGGCCGTTCGGAGAGCGCGCGGAGCTGGGTCCCGACGGCCGTCCGGGTGAGGATGAGCTGCACGGCGACGGCGACGACGACGGCGAGCAGGACCATCGCGACGGTCACCTGGCTCACGACGACGCCGCCGAGCTCGAACGCCGGGCCGCCGAGGATGGGGCTGAACGGCTGGGGCTTGTTCCCGAACAGGATGAATGAGAGCGAGATGAGCGCCAGGAGCGGCCCGACGGTCATGGCGGAGCGCGCCGTCGTGCTCGCTTCGGAGAGCCACGTCGCGGCGATCCACCCGATCGCGGCGGAGAGCAGGCCCGCGAGCACGATCCCGAGCAGGGAGCCGAGCCAGATCGGAAGCCCAGCGGCCGTGACGAGCCAGACGGCGACGAACGCGCCGAACATGCCCGTCGCGGCCTGTGAGAAGTTCACGACCCGGACGAGCCGGGACATGAGTGTGAGGCACACGGCGAGCGCGGCATAGAGTCCCCCGGCGGCGAGGCCGGCGAGCGCGCCTTGCAGCATTGGACTTTCCTTCTTTCGATCCAGGGACGGTGACGTGAAGCGCGAGGGGCGAGCCGTCGTCGTCGGCCCGCCCCTCGCGGCGCAGCGCTGCTGGGGCGCTACTGCGGGAGCTTGATCCAGTCGGATCCGCTCGACTGCCACGCGTTCGTGCCGCTCGCGAGCTTGATCGGCCAGGCGGCCGTGTTGTTCGCGTGGCTCGCGGCGGTGCCGAACGTGTACGGCGTGCCGACCATCGGGTTCTGGATGGGCTGCAGCTCGTGGAGGGCCTTCGTGACGGATTCGCGCGTGATGTCCCCCTTGATGCCCTGGAGGGCTTGGATGAGGTACTTCGCGGCGAGGAAGCCGCCCTGGCTGAACGAGGTGAGCGGGATGTTGTTCTTCGCCATGAGGTCGCGCCATTCCTTGTTGGCCTGGTTCGACGCGTCGGTGAACGGGTAGAACTCGGCTGGCACGTAGATGCCCGCTCCGGCGTTCGAGACGGCCTTTGCGAAGTTGTCGCTGTAGACGCTCGTGAGGTACAGCCACGTGACGTCGTTCCAGCCCTGGGCGTTCGCGGCCTTGACCTGCGCGACGGCGTCGGGCTCGATCGCGTTGATGGCGACCGACTTGCAGCCCGCGTTCTTGGCCTTGACGATGTACGGCGTGAAGTCGGACGCCCCGACCTGGACCGTGTCGTCGATGTAGAACGGCTTCTTGCCGGTTGCCTTCGACCACGCATCGATCGCGCCCTGGTACGCCGGGCGCGTCGATCCGGCGATCTCGAGGAGCACACAGATCTTGTCGAGGTTGAGCTTCTCCGAGCCGTAGTAGAGGGTCAGCGCCATGTCGTTGTACGGGCCGACGTTCGCGGGAGAGATGTTCGGGCTGCTGAAGCATCCCGGGTCGACGCCGATGCCGGGGATCGAGAGGATCTTCTCCTGCTCGTAGTACTTCTGGTTGACCTGGCATTCGAGGAGGCTCGCCGAGCCCGCGAGCGCCACAGCGCTGTCGCTGCCCACGAGCTCGCGGGCGCTCGCCGAGGCCGTCGCCGGGTCGCCCTTGTCGTCGAACGTCTTGTAGTCGATCTTCCGGCCGTTGAGGCCGCCGGCCTGGTTGAACGCGTCGAAGACCGCGGCGGCGGCCTGGCTCGCCTCGGGGAAGGTCGCAGGGCCGCTGCGGGTGTTGATCGAGCCCACGACGATGGGGGAGTTCGAGGAGCCGCTGCTCGCTCCGCCGCAGCCGCTCAGCACCAAGGCGGCCGCGGCGAGAGCCGCAACGCCGATCACGCGTCGATTCATCGGATATCTGCCTCTCGATTGCCGCTATTTCAGGGGGATGCGGCGTTATTGCGGCCCGCTCGTGCGGGTCGCCGTTGATGCGATGAGAAGCAGTGTCCACCGCTCGGTGGGCGGGGGACATGTCGTTGAGCGCAAGACGCTTGACTGTCCGGGCACGGGTGTGTCGGGGATCACCCTCGGGAGGTGACCTCTGGATGGCGGCCCGCCGTTCCGGGGGTCACCCCCGTGGGTGTCAGGCGCGGGCCACCCTCCGCACCGCGAGGGCGAGGTAGAGCTGGACGCGGTCGGCGGTCACAGCCGGATCGTAGCCCGTGAGCTCGGCGATCTGCGCGAGCCGGTAGCGCACGGTGTTCCGGTGCAGGCTCAGCTCGTCGGCGACCGCCGCGACGGAGCCGTTGAGGTTGAGGTACGCCTCGAGCGTGTGCACGAGTTCCGATCCGTGCTGCTTGTCGAAGCGCACGAGCGGCCCGATGGCCTCGCCCGCCATGTCCGCGAGCGGAACGTCCTCGCTCGAGAGCAGGAGCGAGGTCAGGCTCAGCCGCTCGGGCTCGTTGACCTCGAGCCCGCGGGCCGCGGCTTCCTTGGACTCGAAGTAGCTCCACCGCAGTCCGTTCGGCTTCGTGTAGCTCCCGCCGATCCCGATCGTCGCGTGGATGCCCGCCTCGACGAGGTGGTCCGCGAGGTTCCGTGCGAGCTTGGGCGCGCGCCCGCCGTCGTCCTCGACCACCACCACAAGGTCGTGGTCGACCATTGCACTCACGGCGCCGTCGAGCGTTGCGGGCAGCGTCGTGCCGCGGAGGTTCTTGTGGTGCGCGGCCGACTCCGCGAGCAGCACGACGTTGCGCCGCGTCGAGTTGACGCCCACCCCGGCGAGGCGGCGCGACGCCTCGTCCGTGTCGAGGGCTCCGCGGACGACGTCGGCCATCACTTGCCCCGCGAGCGCCCGCTGGGCCTGGCGCTGCTTCGTGAGGTTGTTGAGCTCGATGCTGATGAGATTCTGCGCGTAGCCGACGATGCCGGAATCGTCGAAGGGCTTCTTGGCCCACAGGGTGCACGCGTCGCGGCGGCCCGTCGGCACGGGGAACGGGACCCAGCGGTCCATGGTCGGGGCGCCGGCGTCCTTGCTGCTTGAGTAGAGCTCGGCGGTGAACTGCGTGAGCACGAGTTCCGTGCCGAGCATCCCGCCGAGGTGCTTGAGCAGCTCGGGCAGCCCGCCGCCAGTGAGGAGGGAGCGCGCGAGGACCTGGTGGTCCGCGATGAGCCGCTCGAGCTTCGCGAAGTGGTCCGCCGAGTGCGAGTCGGCGACGAGCTTCCCGAGCGCGATGAAGGGCGTCTGGTAGGGGACCTCGATGACGGGCAGGCCCCAGCGGTTCGCCTCGGCCACGAGGGCTGCCGGGACTGTATCGTGCCCGAGGCCAACGCCGAAGCCGATGCCGACGGCGCCCGCGCGCTGGAGCACGCGGACGAACCGCCGCTGCTCCTCGGCCGTGCGCTGCCGCACGCCGGTCGTGAGGACGAGCTCCCCGCCGGTCAGGAACATCGCGGGATTCTCCTGCTCCGTGACGGCGACCCACGCGATCTCCCGTTCGAGCGTCGACGTCGCGGAGCCGGCGAGGGAGAGCCCGAGGCCGGGCGCGCTGAGCAGTGCGGACAGGGTCAGGGCCATGCGTGGATTATAGAGCGGGCGCTAGTCGATCGCACGATAAGTCGCTTCCAGTCCAGTGCATTCGGCCATACAGCTTGTGGCGTGGGTCGCCTTAGTCTCGGAACATGCTCCAGACCCTGCAGAACTTCATCGACGGCGAGTTCGTGACCCCCGTCGGTGCCGAGGTCCTCGACGTCGTCAACCCGGCGAACGGCGAGGTAGTCGCAAAGGCACCCATCTCCGTGCGCGACGACGTCGATGCCGCCATGGCCGCCGCCGAGGCCGCGTTCGCGACGTGGAAGCACGTGACCCCGGGCGAACGCCAGCGCCTCCTCCTCAAGCTCGCCGACGCGATTGAGGCCGCGAGCGAAGAGCTCGTCGAGGCCCAGCACCGCAACACGGGCCAGGTCCGCTCCCTCATCGCCTCGGAAGAGGTCGCGGCGGGCGCCGACCAGCTCCGCTTCTTCGCAGGGGCCGCGCGCCTCCTCGAGGGCAAGTCGGCGGGCGAGTACTTCGAGGGCCACACGTCCTTCGTGCGCCGCGAGCCGATCGGCGTCGTCGCCCAGGTCGCGCCGTGGAACTATCCGTTCCTCATGGCCATCTGGAAGATCGGCCCCGCCCTCGCGGCCGGCAACACGGTCGTCCTCAAGCCTTCGGACACGACGCCCGAATCGACCCTCGTCCTCGCGCGCCTCATCCAGGGGATCTTCCCCGCCGGCGTCGTCAATGTCGTCCTCGGCAACGCGGCCACGGGCTCGCTCATGGTCGAGCACCCCGTCCCTGGCCTCGTCTCGATCACGGGCTCGGTCCGCGCGGGCATCGCGGTCGCGACCGGCGCCGCGAAGGGCCTCAAGCGCTCGCACCTCGAACTCGGCGGCAAGGCCCCCGCCGTCGTCTTCGCGGACGCGGACCTCAAGAAGTCGGCCGCCGCGATCGCGGAGTTCGCGTTCTTCAACGCGGGCCAGGACTGCACGGCGATCACGCGCGTCCTCGTCGAGGAAGCCGCCCACGACGAGTTCGTGCGCCTCATGGTCGAGCACACGAAGACGCTCGAGACCGGCCACGCGAACGACGCCGAGAACTACTTCGGCCCGCTCAACAACGTCAACCATTTCAATGCCGTCAACCGCGTCGTCGAGTCCCTGCCCGACTACGCGACGGTCGAGACTGGCGGCCACCGCGCGGGGGAGAAGGGCTTCTTCTTCGAGCCCACGATCATCACGGGCGTCCACCAGGATGACGATGTCGTGCAGAAGGAGACGTTCGGCCCCGTCGTCACGGTCCAGAAGTTCACGACCGAGGCCGAGGCCGTCCAGCTCGCGAACGACGTCGAGTACGCGCTCGCCTCGAGCGTCTGGACCTCGAACCACGGCCGCGCGATGCGCCTCGCGCGCGACCTCGACTTCGGCGCCGTGTGGATCAACACCCACATCCTGCTCACCGCGGAGATGCCGCATGGGGGCTTCAAGCAGTCCGGCTACGGCAAGGACCTCTCCATGTACTCCGTCGAGGACTACACCCGGGTCAAGCATGTCATGAGCAGCTTGGATGCCTGAGGCCATATCGATGCCTGAGCTCGAGCCCCTCCGCGAACCAGAAAGGAACCCCTCCATGGACATCACCTACCGCCTCGAGCAGAAGCGCCAGGTCCTCAAGGACTTCCCCGGCCCCAAGTCCCTTGAGCTCGCCGCCCGCCGTGCCGCGAGCGTCGCGAAGGGCGTCGCCTCGACCGTCCCGGTCTACGTGGCCGACGCCGACGGCGGCATCATCCACGACGTCGACGGCAACTCGTTCATCGACTTCGGCTCGGGGATCGCGGTGACGACCGTCGGGGCGTCGGACGCGGCCGTCGTCGGCGCCGTCAAGGAGCAGGTCGAGCACTTCACGCACACGTGCTTCATGGTCTCCCCCTACGAGGGGTACGTCGCCGTCGCCGAGAAGCTCAACCAGCTCACGCCCGGCGAGCACGAGAAGCGCACCGTCCTGTTCAACTCGGGCGCCGAGGCGGTCGAGAACGCCGTCAAGATCGCGCGCGTCGCGACGGGCCGCAACGCCGTCGTCGCGTTCGACCACGCCTACCACGGCCGCACGAACCTCACGATGGGCCTCACCGCGAAGGCCATGCCGTACAAGTACGGCTTCGGCCCGTTCGCGAGCGAGATCTACCGCGTGCCGATGAGCTACCCGTTCCGCGAGGAGAACCCGCAGATCACGGGAAAGGAGGCCGCCGAGCGCGCGATCCTCATGATCCAGAAGCAGATCGGCTCCGACCAGGTCGCGGCCATCATCATCGAGCCGGTCCAGGGCGAGGGCGGCTTCATCGTCCCGGCTGAGGGCTTCCTCCCGCGCATCGCGGAGTTCGCGAAGGAGAATGGGATCGTCTTCATCGCGGACGAGGTGCAGTCCGGCTTCTGCCGCACGGGCGAGTGGTTCGCCGTGCAGCACGAGGGCGTCGTGCCGGACCTCATTACGACGGCGAAGGGCATCGCGGGCGGCATGCCGCTCTCCGCGGTGACCGGCCGCGCCGAGCTGCTCGACGCCGTCCACGGCGGCGGCCTCGGAGGCACGTACGGCGGCAACCCCGTCGCGTGCGCCGCGGCGCTCGCAGCCATCGAGACGATGGAGACGCAGGACCTCCGCGGCCGCGCCCGCGAGATCGAGTCGATCGTCAAGGGCCGCCTCGGGACGCTTCGCGACGAGCTCGGCGACGGCATCATCGGCGACCTCCGCGGCCGCGGCGGCATGCTCGCGATCGAGTTCGTCAAGAAGGGCAGCGCGGGGACGACGAAGCAGCCCGACGCCGAAGTCACGAAGAAGATCGCCGACTACTGCCTCAAGGAGGGCGTCATCATCCTCACGTGCGGCACGTACGGCAACGTGATCCGCCTTCTCCCGCCGCTCGTGATCGGCGACGAGCTGCTCGCCGACGGTCTCGACGTCCTCGAGGCCGCGATCCGCGCCAATTCCTGACTCCGCTCGCGAGACCGACGACGGCGCGCCCTCACCAAGGGCGCGCCGTTGTCGTAGAGTCTGCTGTGTCACGCAGGGAGGTTGCACATGCGGTACGTCGTCGGCTACCAGCCGGATGAGCGGGGCGCGGACGCCGTCGCCCTCGGGATCGCGATCGCCCGGGCCCAGGGCGCCAAGCTCGATCTCATGCTCGTGCTCGGCGAGAACGCCCCGTACGTCGCGGCGAACCCCGACGGAGCGCGCGTCAGCCCGGAGGAGCGGCAGGTCCTCGAGGCGCAGCGGACCGCGCTCGGCATGGTCCCCGCGGACGTCGCGGCCGAGTTCCACGTGCGCCAGGGCAGCTCCTTCGCGGCCGTCCTGATCGAAGCGGCCGTCGAGTTCGAGGCCGCGCTCATCATCGTGGGGGCCGCGAGCAACGGCCTCTTCAAGCGCTACACCGTGGGAAGCGTCGCGAATTCGCTCCTCCACGCGTCGCCCGTCCCCGTCGCCCTCGCGCCGCGCGGCTATCACCGCACCGCGCCCATCGAGCGGCTCACGGCGTTCATCGGGCGACGGCGGGGAGCGGACGCCGCCGTCGACGTCGCCCTCGTCGCCGCGGGCCGGCGCAACGTGCCGCTCCGCTTCGTCTCGCTCGTCGAACTCGACAGGCCTTTCGGGGCCAATGGGCACGGCGAGAACATCAACGCCGCGCATCGGCACGCGAACACCGTGCTCGAGGAGGCCGCGCATCGGCTCCCGCACGGGCACGAGGCGAGCGTCGCCGTCGCCCATGGACGGACGCTCGAGGCCGCCGTCGACAGCCTCGATTGGCGCGACGGCGAGCTCGTGATCATCGGCTCGAGCCGCCTGGCCCAGAAGCACCGGATCTTCATCGGTTCGACGGCCAACAAGATCCTGCGTTCGCTGCCCGTTCCGCTCGTCGTGGTCCCGCTCGAATACGAGGGCGCCGAGTCGCGCCCGCTCGGCTGAGACGGGGCTGGGCAAGGGCCCCGCAACGGCTCATGATGGTCGCATGGATTTCGCGGCAAGCATCGCGACGGCGAGCCCCGACGACGCGCGGATCCCGGTGCCGACGGCGGATCTGCTCATCCAGCACCACAAGACTCGCGCGGCCCGAGTCTCGGTCGGGGTGCCGACGGGCGGCCATATGCTCCACCTCGCGGTCGCGACGTGCCTCTTCAACGACCTCCACACGGCGGCCGCCCGCGCGGGCCTGAGCCTCGGGCCCGTGGCCGTCCGCGCGGCCGGTGGGTTCGACGAGACGCTCACGTCCTCGACTGGAATCGTGCTCGAGGTCGAGGTGACCGGCGACGCCGACCCCGAGGAGCTCCGCACCCTCGTCCTGGAGACCTTCGAGGTCTCGACCGTCGCGAGCATCCTGCGGGAGAGCACGAGCGTAGAGATCACGCACATCACCGCGCGGACGACGACGGCGAGCGGCTCCCCGTGACCGCCGACCCGCACGCCCTGCCTCCCCGCACCTTCGCCGACGCCGCGCCGAGCGAGCCGGAGTTCCGCGAGGTTCCGGCCGCCGTCGTCGTCCAGATCCTCGCGACCGAGCACTGGAGCCTTCTCGCGACGCGCAGCATGCTGTGGAGCGAGCTCATGAGCCGCATCTCGATCCACCTCACGGTCTCCTCTGCCGCGCTTGTCGTGCTCGCCCTCGTCGCGCAGGCCACGGGGTTCGGGCCCGGGTTCTGGGTCATGGCCGTGGGGCTTTCGTCGGTGCTGCTCATTCTGGGCACGCTCACGCTGCTGCGCGTGACGCTCGGGAGCGTCGAGGACCACCGGCTCGTGGCGGGCATGAACCGCCTGCGAGGAGCGTACGGCGAGCTCGACCCGTCCGTCCTCGACCGCTTCGTGACCTCGGCGCGCGACGACAGCGCCGGCGTCGCCGCGACGTACTCGCTCGGTGCGCCGCGCCCGATGTTCTTGCAGGCCTACTCGAGCACGCTGTTCTTCCTCGCGTGCTTCAACGCCATCGTCGCGGGGACGCTTGCGGCCATCGTGACGTTCGTGTCCGGCGGCTCGACCGTCCTCGTGGCGACGCTCGGCGTCGTCGGCCTCGTGGCCTACGCCGGGGGGCACTCGTTCATGGCGCGCCGCCTGTTCAAGGGGACGGAGGGGCGTAGGGCCGTCCCTGCAGCGTGACGGTCTCTCGGGGGCGTGGCCGCCCGTCCTGCGCATAACCGTGCCTTGCCCGCATAACCGTCCCTTGGCGGCATGACCGTGCCTTGCCCGCATAACCGTCCCTTGGCTCGTGATATGGGGGACGGTTATGCCGCTCAGGGACGGTTATGCGGCGTCACGACGTTGTGGGTCCCGCGCGAGGACGCCGGGCGGTGCCGGACGTTATCCACATACGGCCCTCCGACCGCGCGCCGAGGGCACGAGATGGGCAAGACTGCGCTCATGGCACCCCTCGAGCTCACGACGTTGCTTGACACACGATGGCCCGCGCTGAGAGTCGCTTCGACGGAACAGCTCAACGCCGCCGGCCTCGATGAGCGCGCGTTGGCCGCAGCCGTCCGGGACCGCGTCCTGGTCCGGGTCCGGCGGGGCGTCTACGTTCGCCGGACGCTGTGGCAATCGCTGACGCCCTGGGAGAGGGACCATCTGCGGATCGAGGCGCACTGGCTCGCAGGCCGCGGCTCCTCCGTCTACAGCCATGTCTCGGCGGCCCGCCTCCTGGGCTGCTCGACCTGGGGCGTTGGCCCCGAGATCCATGTCACCGTGCCGTATTCGGTGTCGCGCGCGAGCCACGGTCGCGACGTGTCACCCCACCGCTTCGCCCTGCCAGACGACGACGTCGTCGAGGTTCCGCTGGGGCTGGGGCAGATCGCGCGGGCCACGTCCCTCGAACGCACGGTGGCGGACTGTGCGCGGACGCTCGACGTTGAACGCGCGGCGATCGTGGGCGACCACGCGTTGCGGCTCGGAGCGAGCCTCGAAGGCATCCGTGCCGCGGCGGACCGCACGGGCGCGAGTCGAGGGGCCCGCCGCATCGAGCGGCTCTCGAGCCTGCTCGACGGCCGGTCCGAATCGCCCGGTGAAACCCGAACGCGCCTTGCGCTCCTCGCCGCGGGGCTTCCCGCACCCGAGCTTCAGTTCGAGATTTCCACGTCGGCAGGCCGCTTTCGTGCTGACTTCGCGTGGCCCGACGTCCTCGTGATCCTGGAGTTCGACGGCGAGGCCAAGTATTTCGACTATCGCCCGACTGACGCCGTCCTCCTCGCCGAGCGCCGCCGCGAGAACGCGCTTGTCGACGAGGGATGGACCCTTGTCCGAGCCCGATGGGCCGATCTGTCGATCCCCGGCGCGATCCCAGCCAAGGTCTTCGCTGCGTTCGAACGGGCCCGACGGCTCGCCGGCTGACCGGTTTCCGGTCCTGGCGGCCATCGCGCGGCTGCATAACCGTCGGTTGGCGGCATGACCGTCCCTTGGCTCGCGATACAAGGGACGGTCATGCCGCTCAGGGACGGTTTTTCGATCTCGCTGCGGTGATCGGATCCCACGCATGCAGTCGACGCCCCGGCGCCGCAGCCTACGCCGCGGACGCCGCCTCGGCGCGTGCCTGTGCGGCGCGAACTGCGCTGCGGCGCCGGCGCGTCGCGAGCAGCATGTCCCCGGTGAGGACGACGAGCGCGAGCCACACGATCCCGAAGCCGACCCACCGCTCAGGGCCCATGTGCTCGCCGAGCACCGTGACAGCGAGGATGAACTGGAGCAGCGGCGCCATGTACTGCAGCATGCCGATCGTCGACATCGGCAGCCGCCGCGCCGCAGCGCCGAAGAAGAGCAGGGGAACCGCCGTCACGACGCCGCTGAGCGCGAGCAGGCCAAGGTGGCCCGGCCCGTGGCCGAACAGCGTGAGCGATCCCGCGGCGCCGAGCCAGCCGATGGCTGCGAGAGCGAGGGGCGCGAGCACCACCGTCTCGACCGTGAGGCTCGTGACGGCCGTCACTGTCGCCCCGACGCGGTTCTTGACGAGGCCGTAGAAGCCGAAGCTGAACGCGAGGATGAGGGCGATCCACGGAACGCGCCCGT
The DNA here is from genome assembly GCF_034931225.1 of Sinomonas terricola. Lineage (NCBI taxonomy): Bacteria > Bacillati > Actinomycetota > Actinomycetes > Micrococcales > Micrococcaceae > Sinomonas > Sinomonas terricola. The sequence goes on along the minus strand of NZ_JAYGGQ010000001.1, from coordinate 529,876 downwards.
ACGCGATCGCGAGCACGAGCACGGCTGCGAAGCCGATCCCGACCGCGGCCCATTGGAGCGGGCGGAGCCGTTCCTTGAGCACGAGGACGCCGAGCAGCACACTCACGAGCGGGTTGATGAAGTACCCGAGCGAGGCCTCGATCGTCTGGCCGCTCAGCACGCCGTACGTGTAGGTGAGCCAGTTGACAGCGATGAGGATGGCGGCGAGCGTCAGGGCGCCGAAAGTCCGGCGCGAGCGGAAGGCGGCCGTGAGCGCGCGCCACGAGCGCGTCGCCGAGATGAGCACGAGGCAGACGACGACGGAGAACACGACCCGGTCCGCGACGATCTCCACCGGGCCGGCCGGCATAAGCGTCATGAAATAGAGCGGAAGCAGGCCCCAGAGCCCGTAGGCCCCGATCCCGTAGAGCAGGCCGGCCGTGGGCGACGAGGCCGTGCGGCTCGTGCCGAAGTTTCGGGCAGTCTGCTGGGGCTGGGCGTCGGGCGTCACGGTCACGACCGTACAACGGGAATGCCCCTGTCAGGTATTCCTGCGGGGGGTGGTCCGCGAGCTCAGGCCATCCGGTGGGTCCAGCGCCCCGACGCGCAGAGCCGGAGCGCGACGGCGGCCGCGATCGCCGAGACGGCGACGAGCGAGACGAGCACGACGAGTTGGACGATCGCCGCGTCGACGGGGCTGGCCCCGCCGAGCACCATGCCGACGAACGCCCCCGGGAGCGTGACCGTGCCGACTGTCCGGGTCTGGTCGAGCGCGGGAATGAGGGCTTCCCGGGCCGTATGCCGGGCCACGAGCAGGCGCGCGGGCCGCCATTCGAAGCCGAGGGCGACGGCGGCCTCGACTTCTCCGCGCCGTGTGTCGAGTTCGGCGAGGACCCGGCGTGCGGCGAGGCTCGTCGTCGTCATCGCGCCGCCCACCTGCTGGCCGATGAGCGCGATGAGCGCGAGCCCGTTCAACGGCAGCACGCCCGTCGCGAGCAGGATGAGCACGGGCGGCGCAACGCCCGCCGCGATCGGCGCGGCGGCCCACCACCAGCGAGTGCGGTCGGCGCGCCGCCCCGCCGTCACGACCGCGATGACGAACATCGCGAACGTGAACGCGAGCGCGAGGAGGGGATCCTTCCCGAGCTGGGAGACGAGGAGGGCGACGACGGCGAGCTGGCCAACGGCGCGAAGGCTTGCCGTGGCGGGCGGCCGCCAGCCGCCGTCGAGCGCCCAGCGGTGCACGGCTGAGGCGAGCGCGGTCAGGAGGACGACGGCGACGACGACGCCGGGCCCGAGTCCCAGGAGCGTCGAGGTCTGCACGCGAACTACAATAAGAGGTTGCGCGCCCAATCCTGCGCGCACGCCGCCGGAAGGATCATCCCGTGACCAACGTCCCTGCTGCACGACCGCTGCGCGTCGCCATCATCGGCGCCGGGCCCGCCGGAGTCTACGCGGCAGACATCCTGACGAAGTCGAACGAGGTCAAGGGCGGCGACTTCGAGGTCAGCATCGACCTTTTCGACCAGTACCCCGCGCCGTACGGGCTTATCCGCTACGGCGTCGCGCCGGACCACCCCCGCATCAAGGGCATCGTCAACGCCCTTCACAGGGTGCTCGACCGAGGCGACATCCGCTTCATCGGCAACGTCACGTATGGGCGCGATGTGACGCTGAGCGACTTCCGGCACTTCTACGATGCGGTGATCTTCGCGACGGGCGCGATCAAGGACGCGAAGCTTGAGATCCCCGGAGCCGACCTCGAGGGCTCGTACGGCGGCGCCGACTTCGTCTCGTGGTACGACGGCCACCCGGACGTCTCGCGCGACTGGCCGCTCGAGGCCAAGGAGGTCGCGGTCATCGGCAACGGCAACGTGGCCCTCGACGTCGCGCGCATGCTCTCGAAGCACGCGGACGACCTCCTTGTCACGGAGATCCCGGACAACGTGTACCAGGTGCTCAAGGGCAGCCCCGTCACGGACGTGCACGTGTTCGGCCGGCGAGGCCCCGCACAGGTCAAGTTCACGCCGCTCGAGCTGCGTGAGCTCTCGCACTCGCGAGACGTCGACATTGTGCTGTACCCCGAGGACTTCGAGTTCGACGAGGCCTCGGACGAGGCGATCCGCACGAACAACCAGGTCAAGACCATGGTCAACACCCTCGCGAACTGGATCGCCGAGGACCAGGACACGGGAGCTTCGCGGCGCCTCCACCTTCATTTCCTCCACAGCCCGGTCGAGATCTACGACTCCCCCGAGGCCCCCGGGAAGGTCGCCGGGATCCGCTTCGAGCGCATGGAGCTCGACGGCACGGGCAACGTGAGCGGCACGGGCGAGTTCGAGGACTACCCGGTGCAGGCGGTGTACCGCGCGATCGGCTACCACGGCTCCGAGCTGGCCGAGCTCGAGTACGACGCACACCGAGGCGTCATCCCGAACGACGGCGGCCGCGTCCTCGACGAGGAAGGCAGCCCGGTTCCCGGCGTCTACACGACGGGCTGGATCAAGCGCGGACCCGTGGGCCTCATCGGCCACACGAAGGGCGACGCGCTCGAGACGATCGGCTGCCTCCTCGAAGACCGCGACTCGCTGCCGCCCGCCCAGAACCCCGACGAGCACGCGATCATCGCGCTCCTTGAGGAACGCGGCGTCGAGTACACGACGTGGGAGGGCTGGAACGAGCTCGACGCGCACGAGAAGTCGCTGGGCGAGAAGTTCACGGCCGAGTCGGCGGAGCAGGGAGCCGCGGTCGAGCGCGAGCGCGTCAAGGTCGTGCCGCGGGACGAGATGGTGCGCATCTCCCGCAAGCGCAAGCACTGACCCCCGAACGCGTCAGCGGCGCAGGCTCTCGAGCAGGAGCGCGACCCCGTTCGCCGTCCTCGGCAGCGGTTCGACGTCGAGGCGGCACCCGCGGCCCTTCTCGACGCGGAAGAGCCGGTCGAGCCGGGCCGCCGCGTCGTGCAGCCTCGCGAACGCCCCCTTGGCGCGCGGCATGAGCGAGGCGATCGTCGCGCCGGTGTGGCTCAGTACCGCCGCGGAGCCCGCGAACGCATCGAGAACCTCGCGCCCGAGCGTCACCTGGACCTCCCACGGGAGTGACGCGACGCTCGCCGTCCCCTCGGGGAGCCGCAGTACGGCGACGAGCCTCGCGTCGGTGGCTGCGCCGTCGCCCGCCGCATCGTCTTCCGAGTAGAGCTCATAGATGCGGGCGCGGAAGTGGGCCCACGTCGAGAGCCCCGTGGCGGGGTCGACGCACGAGATGCCGGGGCAGCAGCCGTCCGCGAACTCGGCCCACGTCTCCGCGAACGCCGCGACAAGCTGGGCCGGCGCGGCCATGCCGAGCGCGCCGAAGAACGCGAAGAGGTCCATGACGGCCTCCGCGGCGCCGACGCCCTGTTCGGCGCGGGCCCGTCCGAGGGCGCGCACGGAGGGCTCGAGGCCCGCAGCCGACGCCGATCGGGACGCGGAGCGGACCAGATCCATCACCTCGGGACACAGCCAGTCGCTCGCAACGCGCCAGGAACCACAGAGCGCGTCGTGACGCCAAGAACGGAGGAGCTGGTCGTGTCCCTTCGGCCGACTCCTCGGTGTCACAAGGTGGGTCATACGTGCTGAGAGGCGAGAACCTCGCACCTATGACGCGAAATTCGCCTCGGAACTCACGTCATAGAATCGATACCCGAGACTCACGTATGCGTGACCGTCAACAGCGGGAAGGAACAATCCATGACCGCACGTGCCGATCCCGCGACCGCGGCACTTGCTGCCCCGAGCGACGCCGAGCTGATCGCTGAGGTTCGCGCCGGGGACACCGAAGCGTACGCGCGCCTCTTCGAGCGCCACCATAGCGCCGCCGTCGGGCTCGCGCGCCGCTACGCGCGCAATGCGAGCGACGCCGAAGACCTCGCCGCCGAGGGCTTCGCGAACGTCCTCACGGCCCTGCGGAGCGGCTCCGGCCCGGACGCGTTCTTCCGGGCCTACCTCTTCACGTCCATTTCGCGCCTCGCAGCGCGCGGGAACATCAAGGCGAATCGCCAGACGCTCAGCGACGAGATGGAGCGCTACGAGGGCGAGCAGCCGTACGACGACCCCGTGCTCGCGGGCTTCGAGTCCGACGCCGTCGCCGCCGCCTTCCGTTCCCTTCCCGAGCGCTGGCAGGCCGTGCTCTGGTACACGGAGGTTGACGGCATGCAGCCCGCCGCGGTCGCGCCGCTCCTCGGCCTCTCGCCCAACGCGGTCTCCGCCCTCGCGCTGCGCGCCCGCGAAGGCCTCCGGCAGGCGTACCTCCAGGCCCACGTCTCGGCGTCGGCCGTCGAGGACGCGTGCGCAGGGTTCGCCGACAAGCTCGGCGCGTACGCACGCAACGGGCTGAGCCCGCGCAACGAGGCGAAAGTGGGCGAGCACCTCCACGACTGCCCGCGGTGCACGGCCGCCCTGCTCCAGCTCCAGGACGTGGGCCACGGCATGCGCGGAATCGTGTTCCCGCTTGTCACCGCGCTTCCGTTCGCTCTGCCGGCGGCCGGGAAGATCGTGGGCGGCGGGCTATTCGTGGGGTTCCTCGCGTGGCTACGGGGGATTTTCGACAAGCTTGGGCCGCGGAACCTTGCGCTTGGTGCCGCGGTCGCTGCCGTGGCCGTCATCGGCGGGATCGCCTTCGCGGCCCTGACGACGACGCCGGAGCCTCCCGCCGCCGCCCCCTCGCCCGCCGCGTCGGCCCCGGATGCGGGTTCGTCCGGGTCAGGTGGGGGAGCGGGCCTGGCCGCCGCACCAGTTCCCGCCACCACCGCGGCCTCGCCGGCGCCCACGGAGGCGCCTGCCCCCGCGCCCGCACCTGTTGCGGGCGCGCCGGCGCCGGTCCAGCGGGCCGCGCCCGCGCGCCAGCCGGCCCCCGCGCCTGCGCCCGCCCCGGCACCGGCTCCGGCTCCTGAACCGGTCGCATCCCCAAGCCCGACGCCGACGCCGAGCCCAACTGCGACATACCCGTACACCCTCACCGCGACGTCGACCCCCACCTCGGGGGTCCCGAGTTCGGACACGATTCAGCTTGGCGTTAGCCCTGCGAACCCTCCCAAGACGTCGACTGCCGCGGTCGTCACCGTGAAGTACCAGTCGGTGTTGAGCCCGGGCTCGCAGTCGCCGTGGTCGTGTTCGCTTCCGGTCACCGACTTCACGACGAACGTCTCCACGATCACGTGCACAACTCCTTACACGGGAGGAAACCAAGTCTCGCCGCTCGTGCTCGATTGGCTCACCAGCACGGCACCGGGGGTCTCGGGCACCGCCGTCATGGAACAGGGCAGCACTCCGGTCTCGAACACCGAGGAGTTCTAGCCCACGACGTTCACGGGAAGTCGCCTCGTCGCAGGCCGCAGTCCCCTTATCGCTCCAGAAGTCACCCTCAAGAGGACTTCCAAGCGATAAGGGGACTGCCAACCGCGACGAGTGGCCTCGCTCGGCCGGCCCACGCCCAACCGTCCGCATGGCGAGACGATTTGAGCGTCCCATGAGGTGGACTCCTAAGGTTAACGGGTTTGTTCTGGCCCCGGCCGCCCCGACCCTCAGGTAGACGATGAAGATCCTCCGCACCAAGCCCATCGAGCAGACGCTTGCCGATTCGAACGAGCCCGGCAGGCGTCTCAAGCGTTCCCTCAGCACGTGGGACCTCATGATCATGGGCATCGCGGTCGCGGTCGGCGCCGGCATCTTCTCGGTCGGTGCGAAGGCTGCCGCGAACTTCGCGGGACCGGCCGTCACGGTCTCGTTCGCGGTCGCCGCCGTCGCGTGCGCGCTCGCGATCATGTGCTACGCGGAGTTCGCGACGGCGATCCCCGTGGCGGGCTCCGCCTACGTCTTCACGTACGCGACCATGGGCGAACTCCTCGCGTGGATCATCGGCTGGAACCTCATCCTCGAGCTCTTCACGGCGGCGGCCGTCGTCGCGAAGTACTGGGGCCTCTACCTCAGCAAGGTCTTCTCGCTCGTGGGGCTCAGCATTCCGCCGAGCATCCACCTCGGCGGAATCGAGCTCGTGTGGGGCCCGTTCCTCATCGTCTCGGTCTTCACCGTCCTGCTGGTCCTCGGCACGAAGCTCTCGGCGCGCGTCGGCAACGTCTTCACGATCGTCAAGATCGCCGTCGTCCTCTTCGTCATCGTCGTCGGCTTCATGTACGTCAAGGCGCAGAACTACGCGCCGTTCGTTCCCGCCGCCGTCCCGGCGCACGGCAGCGATGGCACGGCCGTGCTCAAGCAGTCCCTGTTTGCGTTCGCTACCGGCGCCGCCCCGGCCCAGTACGGACTCTTCGGCGTCTTCGCGGGCGCGGCGCTCGTGTTCTTCGCGTTCATCGGCTTCGACGTCGTCGCGACGAGCGCCGAGGAAGTCAAGGACCCGCAGAAGACTCTCCCGCGCGGCATCTTCGCGGGCCTCGGAGCCGTGACGCTCCTCTACATCCTCGTCTCGCTTGCGCTCACGGGCATGGTCCCGTACACGACGCTCGCGGCCGCCGAGCAGCCCACCCTGACCACGGCGTTCGAGGCCGTGGGCAACACGGACGCCGCCAAGGTCATCGCGTTCGGCTCGCTCGTGGGCCTCACGACGGTCATCATGGTGCTCCTCATGGGCTTTGCCCGCGTCGTGCTCGCGATGAGCCGCGACGGCCTCCTGCCCCGTGCGCTCTCGGTCACCTCGGACAAGCGGTCGACGCCGGCCCGCCTCCAGATCCTGTGCGGTGTCCTGGTCGCCGTGGTTGCGGGCCTTACCCAGGTGGACGTGCTCGAGGAGATGATCAACATCGGCACGCTCTCCGCGTTCGTCGTCGTGAGCCTCGGCATCATCGTGCTGCGCCGCCGTCGCCCGGACCTCAAGCCGTCCTTCCGCGTTCCGTTCGGGAAGGTGCTCCCGGTCGTCTCGGCGCTCCTGTGCCTCTACCTCATGACGAATCTGGCGGTCGAAACGTGGATCTACTTCGCCGGTTGGCTTGTGGTGGGCCTTGTAATCTATTTTGCATATGGACAGCGGAATTCCCGTCTCAACGATCGTTTTGCGGAAGCCCGCGCTGCCGTCGACGCGAACGACGTCGAGGGCGTCGCGAGCCGCGTGTCCTGAACCGCCTGTAGGATCGCAGGCGGGGATGGAGGCACTATACGGCCACTCACGCGTGTGACGGTCGAAGCGAGGACATCGGTTTATGGCTAGACCGCCACGGCCTGAGCGCAAGACGGAGCTGCTCGAGCAGATTCTTGACTTCCTTCTGGACAAGACGCTAGCGGACCTGACCTTCCGGAGCCTCGCCGACGGCCTCGGCATCAGCAGCTACGTTCTCGTCTACCACTTCGGGAACCGCGAACAGCTCGTCGCCGAGATCATCCGGGGGATCGAGTCCCGCTTCGATGTTCATCGGCCGGGGGCGGACCGTCTCACCGTGGACGGTCTCGTCCTGTGGGCGCGGGCGGTGTTCGAGAACTCGCTCGACCATCGCGGCCGGCACCTCCAGCGCCTCGAGTTCGAGGCCGCGGTGCAGGACGTCGTGGCTCCCCAGCCCCGCGGGAACAGCGCGACCGGCTATCTTGCGTGGTGCCGGTTCCTTGCGGCGTGGCTCGAGCACGAGGGTGTTCCCGCCGACGAGGCTGCGGTGCTGGCGCGGACGTTCATCGCGGCCGTCATCGGGGTCCTGTACGACTACGTGATCTTCGGCGACCGCCCGGCGGCGACCGCCTCGTTCGAGAAGATCGTCGACGCGTTCATCCGCGAGCTCGCGGCGAGCCGCGCCGCGCTCGGCTGATCGCGGGTCCGCCTACGAGGACGGCAATCCCGCGGCGGGATGCGCGGCGGCCTGCTTGGCGGCGCACTCGGAGCAGATGCCGACGTAGGTCACGTCGGCGATCATGATCGTCATCCCGTGCGTGTCGCTCGGGGTGAGGCACGGCGCGTGGCCGACGGCGCATTCGACGTCCTCGACCCGCCCGCAGGACGAGCAGATGGCGTGGTGATGGTTGTCGCCCACGCGCGTCTCGTAGAGGGCTGGGGAGTGCGGCGGTTCGAAGCGCCGCAGCATGCCGAGGTCCGTGAGGTCGCCGAGCACGACGTAGACGGACTGCGGCGTGAGCTCGGGGAGCGCCTCGCGGGCCTGGGCGAGGATCGCGTCGGCTGGGGAATGAGGGTGGCGATCGACGGCGTCGAGCACCGCGAGCCGCTGGCGGGTCACCCGTCGCCCGTGATCGCGGAGGGCCGAGGTCCAGCCCTCGATCCCGTGCATCGGTTCCATGACCCCATTGAAGCATTTATTTTGATCAGCTCACAATAAAGCGCCTTGCCGAGCGGGTTGGGCCGTGTGACAGGCGGAACACAGCTCCGCTCGCTACTCTGGGCGGCGGGGGACGGCGTGTCCCCGCGACGGGGTCCGTCCCCTTGCCTGGAAGGAGCCATCCATGGACGCTGCCATGCGAACGACGGCGATGCCGCCGCCGGCGCTTGCGGTCGCGGGCGGCGTCGTTCTCGACGCCTGGTACGCGCTCGTCCGGCAGGTGGCGGCGCTCCGGGCCGAGAGCACGGCAGGGCGCGCGACGGCGGCGGGCAGCACGGGGGAACTCACGATCGCCCCCGCGCCGGGCACCGCGGCCGGAGGCTCCACGCACACGACGGCCCCCGCCGTCGTCGTCCTCATTCCGGGGGTCTACGAACCCGCCGGGTTCATGGACCCCCTCCGCCGCAGGCTCGAGGGCCGCGGGCACCGCGTCATCGCGGTCCCCGAACTCGGCTACAACCGCCGCACGATCCCGGACTCCGCAGCGGCCGTCGCCGGACGGCTCCGTGCGCTCGGGGTGCGGGGCGCCGTCGTCGTCGCCCATAGCAAGGGCGGGCTCATCGGGAAGCTGCTCATGACCGCGTATGCGGACGAGGGACTCGTCCGGCGCATGCTCGCGGTCTCGACCCCGTTCGAAGGAGCCCGTTACTCCCGCTACGCCCCCACCCGGCCGCTGCGCTCGTTCCACGCGGGACACCCTGTCATGGGCTCGCTCGCGAAGAACCTCGAGGCGAACGCGCGTATCGTCTCGGTCGGCGCCGTCGTGGACCCGCTCATCGGCCGCGCGACGAGGCTCGACGGCGCCCGCAACGTAGTGCTTCCCGTGGTCGGGCACTTCCGCATCCTCGCCGATCCGGGCCTGCTGGCGATCGTCGAGGACTTCCTCGCGGACCCCGGGGAAACTGGGGAGCAAGCGGGCTGATTCGTTCGTTGAGGGAGCAGGAGGTCACTGTGCACAACCATCACAACGGACTCAAGACGGCCGCCCTGTTCGGCGTCCTCTGGGCCGTGCTCCTCGGCATCGGAGCGCTCATCGGCGTCGGCACCCGCAGCGCCGCGCCCATCTGGATCTTCGCCGTCATCGGCCTCGCGACGACGGCGTTCAGCTACTGGAACAGCGACAAGATCGCGCTCCGGTCCATGCAGGCCTACCCCGTCACGGAGGAGCAGGCGCCGGGGCTGTACCAAATTGTCCGCGAGCTCTCGCAGCGCGCGAACCAGCCCATGCCGCGCATCTACATCTCGCCGACGCAGGCGCCCAACGCGTTCGCGACCGGGCGCGACCCCGCGCACGCCGCCGTGTGCTGCACCGAGGGAATCCTCCAGATGCTCGATGCGCGCGAGCTCCGCGGCGTGCTCGGCCACGAGCTCATGCACGTCTACAACCGGGACATCCTCACGTCCTCGATCGCGGCGGCCGTGGCAGGCGTCATCACCTCGGTCGCGCAGTTCGCGATGTTCTTCGGCGGCGGCCGCGACAACCGCAACGCGAATCCGATCGCGCTGCTCGTCCTCGCCCTCTTCGCGCCGTTCGCCGCGAGCCTCATCCAGCTCGCGATCTCGCGCACCCGCGAGTACGACGCCGACGAGGACGGCTCACGCCTCACGGGCGATCCGCTCGGGCTCGCCTCGGCGCTCAACAAGATCGACGGCGGCGTGCGGCAGTACCCGCTCCCGCAGGACCAGTCGCTCGTCAACACGTCCCACCTCATGATCGCGAACCCGTTCAAGCGCGGCGGCGGCGTTGCCAACATGTTCTCGACGCACCCGCCGATGGCGGACCGCATCGCGCGGCTCGAGGCCATGGCCGGCCAGATCGGGCGCTGAACACCCGGTCGCTCCCTGCGGAGGTCCGGGGGGCGCGGGCTCAGGCTTGGCGGCGCCGCTCGCGCTCCCGCTCCCGGGCTTCACGGAGGGCGACGCGCGGATCGGGCACGGGTGCCGTGCCGCGCTCGATCCCCGCGCGCAGGTCGCGGGCAGCGTAGCGCGCGGTCCACACGTCAACCGGCCCGCCTGAGAAGACGGCCGTGACCGTGAAGACGACGAACAGCGGGGCGAACGACCACAGGACGGCACGCCAGCCCCCGCGCCACGGGCCGGGCCCAGTCCCGTCGTCGAGCCGAATGGCCCGGATACCGGCCGCGCGGTCGCCGAGGCTTCCCGCCGTCCCAGCGATGACGCCATAGCCGAAGACCACGGCGAACCACGCCACCGCGCACACTCCGAAGATCGCGGAGCCGGAGGCCGCCGTGCGCGCGAGCGCCGAGGCAACGACGCTGATGAGGACGCCCGCGACCACCAGGACGACGACGGCGTCGAGGACGCGGGCCCAGAAGACGCGCCCCGCCGGGGCGACGGCGAAGAGCTCGCCCGTGCTCGCGACTGTGCGGATCGGCTTCCCCGTCTGTCCGTCGACGAGCCTCGCTTCAGCGGCCGTCATGCCGCGGAGTTCACGAGTGCCGCGAGCGTCCCCTGAAGCGTCTGGCCGGATACGGGCTGAAGCGCGACCCGGGTCTGGCCCTCCCTCTCCTCCGGGACGAGGAGCGTGACGGTGGACCGGGAGACGTAGACGGTGAAGGAGCGCTCGGCGCCGTCGGCCGAAACGGCGGTCGCTACGGTCACCGCGAGGACCTCTCCGAGCCGTTCGAGCGCCACGGCCTCGAACTCCGACCGGTCCAGCGACTCGGGCGCGCCGTCGGTGCTCGCGACGGACTGCGGGTCGACGAAGCCCGCGACGAGCCCGCCGATTCCGCCCGGGGTGACCGCTCGGAACTCATGGAGGCCGGATTCGTCGACCGCCTCGGTGAGGATTCCGCCGTCGTGCACGTAGGCGTACAGCCAGGCGCTGCCCGTCGAGACCTGGCGCTCGAAGCGGACGAGCCGCGCCGCCGTGCGCCGGAGCACGAGCGCCCCCGTGATGTCGACGCTCGCCTCGAGCCCCACGGGGTCAAGGCTTCCCTCGGCGTGGACAGGATAGGCGATGCCCTTCGCGAGGAGGCCGCGGAGCGCCACGGCCGCGGCCATGTCCTTGCCGACCTCCTGGGACGCGACCCACGGGAGCTCGACGAGCTGCTCGCGGGAGGGCCCATCGAGGGCAAGCACCTCCTCGTCCGTGAGCGTCGGCAGGACGTGCCCCTCGTCGGTCGCGGCGTCGAGGACGGATGCGGCCGCCCGGACATCCCGCTCGGTCCACGTGATCTGTGACTGGGTCATCCGAAGATCCCTCCAATGAAGTTCGTGGCGGACTTCGCCGCGCTCGAGATGCCGCTCACCACACTATGCGCCGCGCCGCTCACGGCGTGGGAGACCCCGCTCGCGACCTCGGAAGCCGCCCCGGTGATTGTGCCCGTGACGTCGCCTGCGAAATGCGTGATCGATCCCCAGTGGTCATAGATCGCGTTGCCGAGCGCCCACCCCGCCGCGACGAGGCCCGCGCCGATCACGACCGGCGCGCCGATGGGGCCGAGCATCGCGGCACCGCCCGCCGTCGCGAGCATGATGCTCCCGACGCCGCCGACCACCGAGAGGCCTCCTGCGACCCGGTCGCCGACGCCCCGCAGGCCGTCGTGGCTCGGGCTGATGGCGTCGTGGATGCCTCCGACGATCGCAAACGGTGCGGCGAGCGCCCCCGCCCAGCGCAGGCCTTGGGAGAACTTGCCTGCGTCCTCGAAGGCCTGCGCGTACGGGATGCCCGAGCGAACCGACTGGAACGCTTCGGACAGGCTGTCCCCCGATCGGAGCGAATTCACGCCGTCCCGCAGGTGCGAGCCCACGCTCGCCCAGTCTTGGAAGAGCTCCTTGCCCTGGGCCCATTTCTCGGCGTTGATGCTGTAGGAGATCGCGCTCCAGAGCGCGCTTCCGACCTTCTTGGCGTCCTTGCCCGTATCGAAGATGTCGTTGAGAATGCTCAGGTCGCTCGGCGCGCCACCCGGTCCGGCGGGTGTGCCGGGCCCGCCCCCTGGCCCGACGGGCGAGCCGCCGATGGCGCCGGTGGACCCCTCGGACGCGGCCTCCTGAGCCGCCGCGTTCGAATACAGGGTCTTCGACGCCTCGTCGAGCCGCTGGGAAAGGGCCTTGAGCGCAGGGCCGTGCTGCCGGTGCCAGCGCTGGCGGAACTCCTCGGCGTCGGACCCGGCCCACACATCGGGGCGGGGGAGCAGGGCCGTGAGCTGCTGGCCCTGCCGGTCGACGTTCTGGGCGGCCTTGCCGAACTGCATGGCGAGCGCCCGGAGCTCCTCGACGTTGGCTCCCGAACGAATGGCCATGCGTTCTCCTTCCCCCACTAAAGGTGCGGCCCAGTCTGCGCCGTGCATATGGACCCTAGCGTGAAAGGTGCCCCGAGCGGCATGGGGAGACGTCCCCATGGCCGGCGCCGCGCCCTCGTCCGTTCGGGCCAGCGCCTGCTCGGCCCCGGGTAGTCTGTCCCGGTGCGAAGTCTGCTGGCCGATGTCTCCCCGCTCCGCGAGAGCCCGGACTTCCGCCGGATGTGGTCGGGGCAGCTCCTGAGCATCCTCGGAAGCCAGCTCACCCTCACGGCCGTGAGCCTTCAGGTCTACGACCTCACCCGCTCGAGCTTCAACGTCGGCCTTCTGGGGCTCGTCGCGCTCGTGCCGCTCGTCGCTGCCGGGCTCTACGGCGGCGCAGTCGTCGACGCATACGATCGGCGGGTCGTGGCGATCGCGTCGTCCTCGCTCCTGTGGGCCACAAGCGCGCTCATTGCCCTCCAGGCGTGGCTCCGGCTCGACAACGTCGAGCTCATCTACGCCCTCGTGGCGCTCCAGGCCCTGGGATCCGGCATCAATATGCCTGCGCGGAGCGCGATTGTTCCGCGGCTCATCCGGCCCGAGTTTCTCGCGGCGGCGAATTCCCTCAACATGATCACGTTCGGCCTCGGCGGGGCCGCGGGTCCGCTGCTCGCGGGCGCCCTCGTGGCGAGCGTGGGGTACGGATGGACCTACACCCTCGACGTGCTGAGCTTCACGGCCGCGATGTGGGCGCTCTTCCGGCTCCCGCCGCTCCCGCCCGAGGGCCGCGTGCGGCGTGCGGGGCTCCGTTCGGTCGGGGAGGGGCTGCAGTTCCTCGGCACGCGTCCCAACATCCGCATGACGTTCCTCATCGACCTCTGCGCGATGGTCTTCGCGATGCCGCGGTCCCTCCTGCCCGCCGTCGCTGCGCTGTCACTCGGCGGGGGAGCGGCCACGGCTGGAGCCCTCCTCGGGGCGATCGCCGCGGGGACTTTCCTCGGCGGGCTGTTCTCGGGGCCCGTCGGGCGCGTGCGGTGGCAGGGCCGCGGCGTCCAGATCGCCGTCGTCGCGTGGGGCGCGAGCATCCTCGCGTTCGGACTCGTGGTGCTCGGGGCCGGACGGACGACGCCGGGCGGCGCCACGTGGTGGGTCGTGCCCGCGGTCGCGTGCATGGTCGCCGCCGGTGCCGCCGATTCCGTGAGCGCCGCGCTGCGCTCGACGATCCTGCAGGCTGCGACGCCCGATGCGATGCGCGGCCGCCTCCAAGGCGTCTTCACGGTCGTCGTGGCCGGCGGGCCGCGCCTCGGCGACGTGTTCTCCGGCGGCCTCGCGGGCCTGCTCGGCGAGGGCACCGCCGTCGTCGTTGGCGCCCTCATGTGCGTAGCGCTCGTGGGGGTCCTGCGGGTGGCCCAGCCGCGCTTCGCCACGTACGACGCGCTGCATCCAGCGCCGTAGTCGCCCGGGCGGGGCGGCCGGGCCCGCGCGGCGCTGGGCAGGGGGTGCGGGCTGCCGGTGGCCTTAGGTGTCGCCGCACCAAGCAAGTGCTGCCCTGAGCCGCTTCTCCTTGCGGGATATCCCACGGAGAAGCGGCTCAGGGCAGCACACGCCGCTAAGCCAAGGAGATACTGGCCGGCCTCAGCGGAAGTTGACGAACTGGAGGTCCGCGTCTTCGAAGCCCTTGAGGAGCGCGATCGTGGCCTGGAGGTCGTCGCGCGACTTCGAGGAGACGCGCAGCTCGTCGCCCTGGATCTGGGCCTTGACGCTCTTGGGGCCCTCGTCGCGGATGAGCTTCGTGATCTTCTTGGCGTGCTCCTGCGAGATGCCCTCCTTGATGGAGGCCTCAATGCGGTATTCCTTGCCCGACGCGAACGGGTCCCCGGCGTCGAGCGACTTGAGCGAGATGCCGCGCTTGACGAGCTTTGACTGGAATACGTCGAGGACCGCCTTGACGCGCTCCTCAGAATTCGCCTTCATGAGGATCTTCTCGCCGCTGAAGTCGATCTCGGCGCCGACTCCCTTGAAGTCGTACCGCTGCGCGACTTCCTTCTGCGACTGGTTGAGAGCGTTGGCGACTTCCTGCTTGTCGACCTTGCTCACCACGTCGAACGTCGAATCAGCCATTGCTGCCTCCTACCCTGGCGCGCCGGGGCCCGGCGGCGCTCGCGATGTTGTCTGGGGCCAAGCCTAGTGCGTGTGCGCGGAGCGCGGCCTCCGGTCACAGTTCACTCATAGCCGAAGCCCAGCGGGAGCGCACGGTCGGGAGAGACCGTTGAACAGGACGGAAGCTCTCGAAGGAGGAAAGGTGGCGAGACGTCACGGCTCAGGGTCCGCAGGGTCGGCAGCCGCGGACGACGGCGCGCGGCGGGCACGGGCGACGGCGCGCGCCGTCGTCGGCGGGGTTGCGGCGGCTGCCGGCGGGGTCGTCGCGGCGACGCTCGCGGCGGGCATCGTCATGGCGCCGGCACAGGCCCCCATCGCCAGACTCGGCGGGATCCACGACGACCTCCAACGAGCCGTCGCGCTCCGCCAGATCACGCCCGAACAGGCCGCGATGTTCGAGGCGAAGCTCGAGCGAGAGATCCTCGGCCCGGGCTCGAACACGTCCTCTGAGGCGTAACGTGAGGGCGCGTCTGCGCCGATTCGACTGGTGGCCCGATGTTCTGTAAGGTTGTCTTGCTCGCCCAGCGGAACGAGGCTCAGGCCCGGCCCGTTGTGTGTGCTCGGCAGATTACCCGAGCGGCCAAAGGGGGCTGACTGTAAATCAGCTGGCATTGCCTACGGGGGTTCGAATCCCTCATCTGCCACCGATCCCCGGGA
This sequence comes from Sinomonas terricola, assembly GCF_034931225.1. Taxonomy (NCBI): domain Bacteria; kingdom Bacillati; phylum Actinomycetota; class Actinomycetes; order Micrococcales; family Micrococcaceae; genus Sinomonas; species Sinomonas terricola. The sequence continues at coordinate 514,537 of NZ_JAYGGQ010000001.1, read as the reverse complement.
ATCCGGGGAAGTCAGGCCCGCTAGAACCTCGATCGAGGGGACGGCGGGTCTTTCTTTTTGCCTTCAGACGGGGCAATGTGCGCACGTTGTGAGCACGGTGCGATTCAGGCGGGCTCCTCCGCGGGCGCCAGCCACGACGACGCCGCCACCGAGACCCGCCGCGCCTTGTCCTCGAAAGCGTGCGTGTACAGGTCGGACGTGATCGCTGTGTTCGCGTGTCCCATCAGCTTCGAGATGGTCACGATGTCCTCGCCGAGGTCGTTCAGGATCGACGCGAACTGATGCCGCAAGTCGTGGAAGCGCAGCCGGGGGAGCGGCTTGAGGCCCGCTATCACCGTATCGAGCAGCTTGGACACATACTCGGGCCGGAGGTCGCGGCCGTCCTCATACGTGAACACGCGGCCCGTCTCGGTGTAGGCCTCGCCCCACGCCTTCCGCTCGGCGTCCTGCCGGTTGGCCCAGCCCGCGAGAAGGGTCACGAGCGACGGATCGAGCATGACAACCCGGTTGCCCTTCTCGGTCTTCGGTTCGCCTTCCACCACGTCCGGGCCGACTTGGACGCGGTTCCTTCGCACCGTCAGGCGGCCGGCCACAAGGTCGATGTCCTCCCACTTGAGCCCGCAGACCTCGCCGCGGCGCAAGCCCGTGAAGATCACGAGCCGGTACAGGGCACCCAGCCGGTGACCCGCGACCCCGTCGAGGAACCGTGCGGCGTCGTGCTTCTCCCACACCGTCAGAGGCTTCTTGGCGGCCGTCGGCAGCTCCTGATCCTCCGCAGGGTTGGCCTCGATCAGGCCCCGCTTCTTGGCGTCCCCAAGCGCTGACGAGAGAGTCGCGACGACACGGCGGATCGTCACAGCACCGAGGGGCTTCGGCTTCCCATCAGGGCCCTTGACCGGGACGCCGAGCTTCGGGTCCATGAGGTGTTTCGCACGCAGCCCGTCGATGAACACGGCGACATCGTTGCGGGTCACCTTGATGAGCCTCTTCTCGCCGAGGTCTGGCATGATGTGCCGCTCCGCGTATGACCGGTACATGCGCAGGGTGCTCGGCTTGTGGTCGCCGTCGCGCTCGAGGCGGCCCAGCCAGTCGCCCATGTAGTCGCTGACTGTGGTGCGGTCGAAGAACTTCTCACCCTGGCCGCGATAGGCCCTGAGAGCCTTGTCCAGAGCCTCCTCGGCGTCCTTCTTCCGGTCGAACCCGCTCCCGGTCAGGTAGCGGCGCTTGCGGTGACCAGGGGCACCCGGCTTCGGATCCGCCATAGTGCCGGCCGAGACCCGGTAGCCCCAGCTGCCGTGCCGCGGATCCTTGAGCTTGGGGCACTTCCGCCCAGCCGTGTACTGCCTCCCCTCCTCGTCGCGGCAGCCGCAACGACGGGTTATGTCGCTCATTTCCTGTTCCTTCCTCTCTTGGGTTTCTGGCGCTCACCGATCAGGCGCTCAAGATCCGGCAACAGCTCCCGCATATCGTCGCTGACGGGCATCCGGAGCTCTTCGTCGACCCTGACGCGTACTTTCTCCAGCCATTCCGCCATCGCGGGGTCATCAGAGGATGCATCACTCAGCCAGTCGTCGATCCACGGCAGGAGATCCTGTCGCCTCTCGATCAGAGCCTCGAGTCTGTCAATTGCCTCGTCGCGGGATTTTTTGTACGCGTTGAGTTCCCTCTCGGCGACGACGACTTGAAGCGCGGCGGGGTCTCCTGGCCCGAGGAGCCATTGGGGGTCAATGTGGAGAATCTCCGCAACTCTGACGCCCTCTTCGAACTTGAGTGTCCTTTTGCCACCCTCGATCTTCGCGATCGTCTGCGAGTACATCCCCGGTATTCCATGCAGCGTGAGCCGTTCCGCAAGCTCGGCCTGCGTTAGACCCGCGTTGTCACGGAAGTTCTTCAGGTTCTCCCCGAGGGGTCCGTCATTGAGGCTCTTCTCTTCCATGCCGACCAGCCTAACCTGACATGAACCAGAACGCCACAGAACGTTTGACACCCATTTGGTACAAGAGCTATTCTGGCACTATGGCGATGAACCAAACGGGTGAGTCGGGATGGCAAGGGGATGAGGAGCCTTCGAGTGAACACAGCAGAGAACGATCGGCGCCCGCTGAGGGTCGAGGAGGCCGCCACGCTCGCGGGCATCGGCAGAGGTGCGATGTACACCGCAGTGAAGGACGGCACTGTGCCGTCCTTGCGCATCGGCCGGCGCGTGCTGATCCCGCGTAAGGCCTTCTTCGAATGGCTCGACGGCGACAAGGCGGCCTGAGCTGTGGCGGCTGACCGGGACTCAGCAGGCAAGCCCGTGACCTGCGACAGCGTCGGTCAAGCGCGCGATGTGAACACGGGCGAACACAGCAACTAAGCAACAAACGGGGAAAAGGGGAATCGTCATCATGACCACCACCACCGAAACCATCGAGACCGTCGACCTCTCGCCGACGCGAATCGTGCGCAGCATGGAGTTCGTCAGCATCCATGACAGCCGCGTACGCACGATGGTCCCGTTCGGGCACGACGTCACGCGACGGCTCGGCCCGGAAGGGCTCACGGAACTCGTCTTCGACAGGAACTACGTCGCCCTCGAGGAAGAGGGCGACACCCTCGCCCAGGCCGGGCACCGTCCGTGGTGCGCGTACCCCGACCACGACCCCGAACTCCTCTGTGGGGGATTCGAGGAATTCACCAACGGCGATGGCGGCAAGGACGGCGTACCCGCGGCAGTCATGGTGCAGATCGTCGGCGGCCACGACAAGCCGGACGCCGTCGATGTGTGGCTCGAGGGCGAGCCCACCGCGCAGGGGGCCGTCCGGCTGAGCATGCGGGCTGTGTTCGAGCTCGAGCGCACCCTCAGCGAGATCCGGCGGCGCCACGACTACTTCGACGGGGTCGCACGATGAGCACGCTGGAGCGGATCTGCGCGGCCATCAACTCGATCATCGAGCAAGGCGGCACCAGCGAGGACATGTGCGCGAGAGTCAACGCCCTCCTCGGGGAGACCACGGCGTGAGCACCCAGCAACGGAAGGGCGACGGCGCGAAGGCGCTCCCGATGAGCGTCGTCGCCCTTGAAGATACCCGTTACCGCCTCGCCGAGTGCATCGACGCTGACGGCACAGTCTGGCCGTGGCTCCTCGACACCGACCCCAACCGCCAGAACGTCGCCGTGCCCATCCCGGCCCATGAACGCCTCGGCTCCCTGCCCAAGGACGTCCTGACCGCGCTCGGGCGCACATGCGGCGCCAGAACCCGCTCAGGGGCATCCTGCCGCCAGATCGTCGACCAGTTCGGCCAACGATGCATCCAGCACCCCGACAAGCCCCGGGGGGCCACCAGCGGGACGCAGGAAGGACTCTTTTGATGGGTTCCGGGAACGTCAAGAAGGTCTTCGACGACTGGTCACACCTCGGGCACAGGGAGAAGATCCTGCTCGTCTACATGGCGCTCGTGTCGCTCGACAAGGACCAGCCTCCGGTGTACTGGGGAGGCTGGGAGCAGGCCGCCCGGGCGATGGGCCTCGACCCGGGAGGCAAAGCAGGCAACGCGAAAAAGCTCATCCAACGCGCGATCGCCGAGCTCCGCAACGCCGGCGCCGTCGTTTCAGACGGCCGCGCCAGGATCGGACACCGCGCCAGATACGCCCTCGCCCTCGACCCCGCGGAGACGTACGTCCCAGTCGTCTCGGAGACCGACGGCCGCGCCGAAGTCCAGTGGATCGCGCAGCCCAGGAACGGCCAAGAGGGGGACAAATTCGTACCCCAAGAGGGGGACAAATTTGTCCCCCAAGAGGGGGACAAATTCGTACCCAAGAGGGGGACAAATTCGTACCCAAGAGGGGGGACGGAGATGTCCCCCGGAGGAGTACTACTTCATGAGAAAAAAGAAGAGAAAGAACGGGACGAGGACACCCGACCCGACCCAGGGCTCTCGACTCACCTTCTCGCGCGCGATAGCTTTTCTCTCCCCGAACTCGACAGTGACGACACGTCGACCTTCAACGCCCGGTTCGATGAGTTCTGGAAGTCCTACCCCCGCAAAGCAGACAAGGGCCTCGCGAAGACGTCCTACGCCACAGCCACTACGCTCGCCACCCACGAGCGCATCCTAGGCGAACTCGGAGCCCTCCACGCGGCTCTCTCGGAAGACCCCAAGCACTACGTGCCCTCCGCAGCCACATGGCTCGCCACAGGCCCATGGGTTGACGAAGTCGAAGCCCGCATGCTCGAAGAACTCTCCAGGACACAGCAATGAGAGGTCAGACCACGGTTCCCGAGGACTGGGCCGAACCGAAATGGACCCAACCATTCAACCGTCGAGAGCTGGCCTACCTCATCGTGCGCCTCGATGCGTCGAACACCGCTCTTCGCATTGTCAACCGGAAGCTCGCAGCCAAGCTCGAGGAGAAAACCTCGTGAGCCGACCGCAGTGCCCAGGGTGCCGTGCCGTTGAGCTGCCCATCTTCTACAGCGGAGTTCCCGACAACTCCCCGCCCGTCGCATACCGCACCAAGCACAAGGCCAACTGCCCAACCCTCGCAGCCCGCCGAGCCAGAACCAAGGAGAACCCAACCCCATGACAATCGATGCGACCAGTCGCCCCTACGCGCGCGTGAGGAGCGACGATCCCGGACCGATGCCGCTGGCGGATCTGCGGAGAGAGGTGCAGCGTCGTCAGGGAATCGGGATTCCCGTGCCCGCTCACTGGCTATCGTTTCTCGCGGCGGCTGACAGCACATCAACTTCCTTGCCTCTGACGTGCATGGACGCCACCTGTTCGCACGATGCGTGCACGCCCGAGGCGGCGGAATGAACGCCGCCGCACCCTACTTCGTCCACGTCAACGGTGACCCTGCCGGCTTCGGGCTGCCGTGGGAGGATCGTGACGCCGTGCTCGTGTGCTTCCGGGCCGAACAGCTCAGCGGCCGCGTGACGGGCGTAGCGGACGCTGATGTAGCTCTCATGATCGCTGAGGCCGCGAATCAGGCCGCGCCTGGCATGGTGCCCGTGCGTCTCAGCATGTTCCGCCGCCTTACCGCCGGGTGGCCGAGCGACTGGCCCCAAGGGCGACCTCTCGGCTGGTTCGCATATGACCCTGCTGCCGACGCGATCGACCCGACGCCCCGCCTTGCTGTGGCGAAGGACTCGAACGTCGCCGTTCGTATCCAGCTCCTCGACACCGACGAAGCCGCCCAGCTCGGCCTGCCGCCCACGCCGGAAGGTTGGGCCCGTGGATGGCTCGTGAACGCCGCCACGGGCGCGGAAAGCGTGGTCCTGCTCGAGGGCACCTACGCGGCCCAGCTCATGGAAAGCTGGCACCTCGGCGACGGCTCACTGCCGCGAATGCCGTTCGCGGCCATCGTGGGCCACCAGGAAGCCCCTCCCGAAGCGTGGAGGCCCACGGATGACGCCTTGGCCCGTCTGACTCTGCAGGACGGCGCGTGACGGCCCAAGGCGATCGGTACTCGGTCGACGTCCACGGCTCGGTGTGGTTCAGCGCCGAGGATTGGGCGGCGCTGAGCAGTTGGGCTCAGGGCAAGCTCGTTGAGGATGCGCGACGGAACGGGGGCGGCTACCCGAGGCTAGGCCTCGCGTTCGTGCACGCCAGCGCGAAAGCCGCCACGATGCAGGCCGCCTTTCCGAACACTGTTTCGACAGCGAAACCTCAAACTGTAGCACATGGGAAAATGATTTCAGTAGCCGAGGCGGCCTCCAGGCGAGGCTGTTCCGAACAGCTGCTTCGAAGATTGGCCAGACGCGGCGACATTCGCGCTTATCGGATGGGCCGCGTCTGGCTGATCGACGAGTCCCAATTCCCCGCAGAGCCCGAGGAGGGCTGAAACCCCAATGCCAGAAAACCGAGTCCACTACGTCCAATGGGACGGCGGCGACGTCCAGAGCGTCGACCACGACCACTTCGTCGAGGTGCTGTGCGAAACCGTGGCCGGAAAGCTCTACCTGCGGCACGGATTCACCGAGGTCGACGAGTCAGAGGCCCGCGAGCTCCACCCGGCGCTCTTCGGCACGCCCGACAAGAGGGTCGAGGCCGCTCGAACCCCGGCCGAGCTCGTGGCGGAGTTCGAGCGACGCCAGACTCTCGCCCGCATGCACCGGCTCACGGGCGGCACCGAATGAGCCCCACCAAGCGCAACACCCCGCTCGACCCCGCACCGGACACCCCCGACGCCATCCTCGCCGCCGCCGACGCGGAGATTTCGGCTGCGCAGGACGCCGTAACTGCCCTCACCGCCGCTGTGAAGGCCGGAGACGAGACGATCACCCAGGACAGCCTCATCGAGGCCGAGAAGCGGGTCTCATGGGCCAAACTCCGCCGCGCTGCCGCTGACGTCAAGGCACGCCAGCTAGCAGACCAGCAGGCCAAGGAAGCCGCCGCGAAGGCCGTCGAGACCTTCTACACGACCGCGACCGCGGACATCGAGGCCCAGGTGCGGCAGCTCCTCGACCAGGCCCGCGGCCCAATCGCCGAAGCCCTTGAGGCAATCGCCACGAAGAACGCCGCTGTCCACGGCCTCGCCACCGCCCTTGCGAGCAACCCTCAGCCCGAGAATCCAGTTACGTTCGCGGGCATGCACCCGGAAACCTCGTGGGTCGACGGCCCCGACGGTCGCCGGCACATCTACACGCCCGGTCGGTCTCTCGTCCTCGAGATGCTCGACGAAGTCGTCCACGGATTGTGAGTGCTCAGATGGCAGATTTCCCTTACACCCCGGAACAGCTCGCTGATCCCGCGTTCTACCAAGCCAACAAATCCGAAATTTGGGCGGCCGTCGTCGCGAACGCGAAGCAGACCCTCAATGCTCAGGCCGCACGGATGCGTGAGCTGCCTGCGTCGCTGCCCAGTCCCGAAGCCGAAGCAGCCCAGCAGGCCTACATGGCGCGGGTCAAGGAGGGCCGATGACGAGCTACGAGGCCCAGCTCATCGGTACACCCGTCGAATTCACGCTCAACGCCAACACGACCGGGACCGGGGTTATCGCCGAGGTCATCGGCTACGGCCCCGGCAACGAGCTTCAGGTCCGGATTAAAGACCTCCGCTTCACCCAGATCCTCCTCGACGGCGTGACCATCACAGAATCTGGCACAAGCCCCGTCTTTACTGTTCCAATCAAGGAGGCCTGAACACCTTGGCATTCAAAAGCTACGAAGAGGTCGTCGGCCCGATCGAACTCAACCTCCGCGGCAAGACCTACACCCTGCCGCAGCCCATCGGTGACGATGCGAGCGAGCTGCATCGGCGCGTCGCCAACCAAAGAACGACACTTTCGGACGTTGCCCCCGCTCTCCTCGGCATCGCCCTCAGCGAGCTAGAGAAGGACGGCGCTCCACCCGCCCTCGTCCAGCGCGTGACCATGACAGCGCTCGTCGACTTCGTACATGGGCGCGACGCCGCAGAACGGGCATGGAACAACCCTGAACTCCTCTTGGCCGACCCTTCGGCAGCTGCCAAGATCGCGGACACAACCGCGGAGGCTCCCAAGAAGAAGCCGCGTGCACGCAAGGCCCGCACAAGCGACGTTTCCGCAGATGAGAAGACGGGGAGCTGAGCATTGGTCAGCTTCGACGAGGCGGCGGGGGAGTTCGAGGAGAGGATCCTCGCGGCTTTCCCCGCAGCAGCGGCCAAGGCGGCCGAACACCTGAAACAGGTGGCAGTGGATCGCGCCCCGCTCGAAACAGGGAACCTGCGGGCAGAGGCCGAGGTAATCCCCGAGGAAAACGGTGCAACCGTGCGGTTCCCCGGACCTTACGCGCGCTATCAGGAATTTGGCGTGTCGAAGGACGGCAGCACGCTCCACCACGAGGTGGGGCAGTCCTTCTACCTGACGAGCTCGGTCTTCAGCGAGAAGCAGACCTGCATTGAAATCGTCGCCCAGGAACTCAACCAAGCGACCGACTGAGAGAAGAGGGAATTGAGCGATTCAACCAACGTCGGCTCAATCACCGCCAAGCTCGTCCTCGACGGCGACGAGTTCCAGCGGAAGCTCGGCGCAGCCAAAGATGAAGCCCGGCAGCTCGACGGCAAGAACATCAAGCTCAAGGCCGATGTGGACACCGCCAAGGCCCAGGCGTCCCTCGAGGCCCTTGCCATCGCGGATGGCAAGCTGCGCATTGCCCAGCTCAACCTCGACAAGGTCAACAAGGACTCCGCCGCCACGGAGCAGCAGAAGCTCCGTGCCGAGAACGCGCTGATCGTCGCGAGCCAAGGCCTCAACAAGGCCATCGCCGCCCGCAGATCGCTCCTCGACGACGACACCGACTCGGAGAAGAAGAACAGCGAAGCGAAGTGGGAGGGCGTCTCCGCGCTCAGCGCCATGGTGGCGCTCTCGCCCGTCGCGTTGGGTGGGGCTGCCGCCCTCGCCGCTGGTGCCACTGGTCTCGGGCTCGGATTCACGGCTATGGGCGCGGCCGGTCTCCTCGCCGTCAAGGGCGTCAAGGACGAGATGGCCCAGGGCACCGAGGCAGGGGACCGGTACAGCGCCGGCATCCTGACCCTCAAAGACGACCTCGACCAGCTCGGCCACACCTCCGCGCTCGCCATGCTCCACTCGTTCGACGGTGCGGTCGCGAACATCAACGACCGCATGCCCGTGCTCAACCGCCTCACAGGCGACCTGGGCTCCGCGCTCGGGAACGTAACCGGCGGTGCCCTCGACGCGTTCCTCACCGGCCTCGAACGGGCCGAACCCCTGATCGACGACGGTGCCCTCTACCTGTCCCGGTTCGTAGGCTGGCTAGACCAGTTCGCCACGTCCCAAGGGTTCGGCGACTTCCTCAACTACGCGCAGGCGAATCTGCCGGGCACCGTGAACCTCATCGAGAACCTCGTCACGACCGCGGGCCACATCGTGGCAGCGTTCGCCCCGCTCGGGCCGGACGTGATCGGCATCCTCAACGGCGTCACCGGCGCGCTCAATGCGCTCCCGCTGCCCGTCCTCGCAGGGCTTGCCGCCGGCGCACTCTCCATCGGCCCGGCCTTCACGATCGCGAAGGGCGCCGTCGCGGTCTTCGGCGAGACATCAGCCCTCAGCGCGTTGCAGGTGAGCGCGCTCGGCGTCAGTGTGAATCTCGCCGTCCCAGTCGTCGGGATTCTCGCCGCGACGCTCGCGGGGATCGCGGTCGCTTCGGCCACTGCCGCATCGTCGACCCAGAGCCTCACCGTGGCCACCCAGACCTACACGCAGGCCGTGAAGGACGACAACAACACGATCGGCGAGAACGTCCGACTCAAGGCCGCCCAGGAGCTCGCAAGCGATGGTGCAGCCGCGTCGGCGGAGCGGCAGGGTATCTCGTTGAAGACCCTCCTCGACACGACCCTCGGGAACGCCGATGCGTCCAAGGAGCTGAATGCCGCGCTCGACACGATGGATCGCAAGATGCGTAACATCGAGCTTGCAGGGCAGACGAACTCCGACACCTACAAGCACCTCGTCACCGACTCCCAGGTGCTGCGCGGCGCCGTGGACAGCAACAGCTCTGCCATCCACAACGCGGTCGACGCCGCTCGCCTCATGGCTCAGATGGACGCCGAAGGCGCCGACGCCAAGCAGGGCAACACGTCGGCCACGCAGTCCCAGACGTCCGCCCTCCAAGCCCTGGCCACGCAGTACAACACCACCGTCGGGGCGATCATGGCGGCTCAGATCGCCCAGCAGGGCACCGCGGGCGCTACGTCGAACGCCACGCTGCAGATGCAGTTCGAGAACAACGCAGCCGGGCTCCTCAAGCAGGCCCTCGATGCGCTCAACGGCGGGCACCTGAACTTGATGCAGGCGCAGACGAACGCGGCCAAAGCCACCAACAGCGTGACGCAGTCGTTCAAGCAGAACGGCAAGGCGATCGATGGGACCACCGACGCTGCTCTCGCGAACCAGTCTGCGTTGCAGCAGAAGGCCCAGGCCGATCAGGCCGCGGCGCAGGCGACCGCTCAGGCCACGGGAAAGACCGAGGACGGCACGAAGGCATATGCGGCGGCGAAGGACCAGCTCGAGCAGAACATGCAGAAGCAGGGCCTCCTCACGGACGCCGTGAAGGCGTACATCGAGAAGCTGTACGACGTGAACGACTTCAAACCGACCCCGACGAAGCTCGAGGTGGACACGTCACAGGCGCTCGCGCAGATCGCGATCATGGAAAGGACGATTCAGTCCGTGCATGACCGCACCATCCACATGACCGTGGTCAACGACCAGATCAACACCACCTCGTCTGCGGATGGCCTCTTTGTGGGCAACGGCAGCGCCCCGCAGGCGCACGCGCACGGCGGGTGGATCTCCTATCTCGCTGCCGGCGGCCCGGCCAACCCGTACGCGCGGGGCACAGACACCGTTCCTGCCATGCTCACCCCGGGCGAGTTCGTGGTCCGTCGGCCGTCGGCTCAATCCGTCGGTGCGGGCACTCTCGACTACATCAACCGCCACGGGCAGCTCCCACCGCAGCAGCAGCAGGCGCCCGTGATAGTCCAACCGGTCGTGCACGTTTACCTGGACGGGCGGGACATCACCGCGAACATGGTCACCAAGATCCAGCAGGAGATCGGCGCCGCCGCGCGGGACGCCGCATACACCCGGATCGGCAACGCCTAGTGCCCACATCGTGCATTAACCCGAAGTTTCCGCAGGTCAGCGGCGTGAAAGCTGATGACCGATCAATCCTCCTCGCCCCTCTAAGGACGGCACATCTATGAGCCTCTTGACCGAGCCAACCTTGTCGATGCCTCTCGGCGCCTACGCCAAGCCGAACTGGGGCGCGAAGGTCGCCGCCATGGGCGACTCGATCACGGCGAGCAACGACTACGAGGCGAACTTCAATGGGCAGGCGAACAGCCTGTACCAGGACTCGTGGATCGACTACGCATGCCTGCTGTCCGGGGGCCTCCTCAGGCGAGGGCCGAACTTCGGCATCCCCGGGCAGACCAGCGTGCAGATGGCGGCCCCCTTCATTGTGGTGTCCCTTCCCCATGAGGTATCGCACGGCGATGCTACGCCGACTTGGACGCGTCAATCAAGACGTTGGCGAAAGGTGCTCACACGATCCGTCTGCGGCCACGCCGACGGGTCGTGTCTTGGGTCGGCGGTCGAGACTCGCTCATGGCGAGGATCCGGGCAACATGCTGTTCGGTGAAACGCTTGGTCCTGGGTCCGAGGTCGAGGTGAGGCCACTCACGGGTCTGGACCTTTCTGGCAACCGTTTTGGGATCAACCTGCAGCAGCTCGGCGAGCTGTGCGATAGTCCAAGTCCGCTCGGGAAAGAATCCGGCCTCCGTCGTCGCCCCCCGGAGCGCTTGGGCTGCAATGTCGTTCGTCATGGGTGTATTTTCCTTGCGTTGTCAGTCTGTGCCGGTAACCTCGCGTTGTGACTCGCCGTCATTGGGGGCGGCGGGCAAGATGGAAGGGGAAAGCTCATGAGCGTTGCGTTCGATACCGACGGCAGGCATGGTCGCTACACCGACACGGATGAGAAGCAGTACACCTATGCCATTACGGGTAACGGCGTGCTCCAGATCCTTGCCTTGGAAATCGAGGAATCGACGCAAAGGATCGCCGCCGAAGTGTCGCCGGCCTATTGGCGTTCCGTGGTCGGGGACCGGTTCGTAGGCGACACCGCCGGCATCCCCGGATCCAAGCCGCCGATGTCAGCGGGCCAGGCGCACCTCGAGTTCATGAAGAACGAGGTGGCGAAGCATCAGCCCGGGATGTGAGCACGTTGTGCGCACGCACCACACGTGAGCACCCGAAACGGGGCACCACGGCGGGTGGTCCATGTCCCCGGGGATCCGCACCAAATCAAGGAAGACGACACCGTGCGAGACGGCCCGTGATGGCCGCCAAGTGACTGTAAATCAGCTGGCATTGCCTACGGGGGTTCGAATCCCTCATCTGCCACTTTGTGAAATTGCACTACGGGAACACCCCCGGTCTTCGGACCGGGGGTGTTTTGTGTCCCTGTACCGGTGCCGCGTCCTCGCACCCGTGCCGCGTCCCCGCAATTGGGCTGCGGACCCGCAGCACATTCGCGGCGAAGGGCGCCCGGTGCGTTTCCGGCTACGCCGTGACCGTGATCTAGCTCTCACCCGATTGAGCTTAGGGTCCCTAACATTTAGGATACCTAAGTATGAATGATCAGGAGCTCGCAGACCTCGCGGAACGCTATCGCAGCACACTCCGGCTAGCCGTCTTCGTGAGCCGCCGCCTCGACGGCGCCACAGGGCTGAGCACCACGCAGACGTCGATCCTCAACATGCTCGCAGGCGAGGGTCTCCGCATGGGGGCGATCGCCGAGAACCTCGGGGTCCGCGTGCCGTCCGCCACCGAGCAGGTGGGCCGCCTCGAGCGGGCCGGCCTGATCGAACGGCGCGCCGACCCCGCGGACGCGCGCGCCGTCGTCGTCGTCCGGACGCCAGCCGGGGACGCGGCCGCCGCCGACGCCAACCGCCGCCGCACCGCCCGCATGGTCGCCGCCTTCAGCGGCCTCGACGCCGAGGAACTCGAATCCCTCCGCGCCGCGCTGCCCGTCATGGACAAGATCAACGAGCGCCTCCACACCCTCTCGAACCCCAAGGAGAACATCGCATGACTGCCGAGTCCGCAGTCCACACCACCCTCGAGGCCGAAAAGGCGTCCTTCTTCCGCCAGCCGAAGGCCGTGTGGGCGACAGCGGCGGCCGCCGTCTTCGCGTTCATGGGCATCGGCCTCGTGGACCCGATCCTCCCGGCCATCGCGGTGAACCTCAAGGCGACGCCGAGCGAGGTCTCGCTCCTCTTCACAAGCTATTTCCTCGTGACAGCGATCGCGATGCTCCTCACGGGCTTCGTCTCGTCGCGGATCGGCGGCAAGAAGACGCTCCTCATCGGCCTCGCGCTCATCGTCGCGTTCGCGTCCCTCTCGGGCACGAGCAACTCGGTGTGGCAGCTTGTCGACTTCCGTGCGGGCTGGGGCCTCGGCAACGCGCTTTTTGTCGCGACGGCACTCGCGGTGATCGTGGGCGTCGCGTCGGGCGGCACGTCGACGGCGATCATCCTCTACGAGGCCGCGCTCGGCCTCGGCATCTCGCTGGGCCCGCTCGTGGGCGCCCTCCTGGGCGGCTGGCAGTGGCGCGCACCGTTCTTCGGCACGGCCACGCTCATGGCGATCGCGTTCATCGCGCTCGTCACGATGCTCCCCAAGACTCCCGTCCCCGCGCAGAAGACGAAGCTCAGCGCCCCGATCCGCGCGCTCGGCCACGCGGGACTGCGGACGACGGCGGGAAGCGCCTTCTTCTACAACTTCGGCTTCTTCACGGTGCTCGCCTTCACGCCGTTCATCCTCGGCATGAACGCGTACGGCATCGGCGCCGTCTTCTTCGGGTGGGGCGTTGCGCTCGCCCTCACGTCCGTGTTCGTCGCCCCGTCGCTCCAGGTCCGCTTCGGCGACGTCAAGGTCCTCGCCGGCATGCTCGCGCTCCTCGCGCTCGACCTCGTGGGCCTCGGCATCGCCGCGGCCGCACACTCGGTGCCCGCCGTCGTCGTCCTCGTGATCGCCGCGGGAGGGTTCCTCGGCGTCAACAACACGGTGTACACGGAGCTCGCGATGGGCGTCTCCGACTCGCCGCGCCCGGTCGCGAGCGCGGGGTACAACTTCGTGCGCTGGATGGGCGGCGCCCTTGCGCCGTACATCGCGGCGAAGCTCGGGGAGGACTTCGGTGCGCCCGTGCCGTTCTACGTGGCCGCCGTCGCGCTCGTCGTGGCGCTCGCCATCGCGCTGGCGGGCCGGGTATACCTCACGGAACATGAGCCCGCAGCGGTTTGAGTTTGCCGCAGCTGGGAATGAACCCCGAGACAAGGCCGTTGACCATATAACCGGTTGCTAGACCCGAGGAGTTCGCACATGGCCACCAGGAACATCACCGGCGAGGAGTTCGCCCCGACCATCGAGGACAACGACATCGTCCTCGTCGACTTCTGGGCTTCGTGGTGCGGCCCGTGCCGCCAGTTCGCGCCGACTTACGAGGCCTCGTCCGAGAAGCACCCTGACGTCGTCTTCGCGAAGGTCGACACCGAGGCCGAGCAGGTGCTCGCCGCCCAGGCGAACATCACGTCGATCCCGACGCTCATGGCGTTCCGCGAGAAGGTTCTCGTCTTCTCGCAGCCCGGCGCCCTTCCGCCCGCGGCGCTCGAGCAGGTGATCACCGCGGTCAAGGGACTCGACATGGAGGATGTCCACCGAAAGGTCGCCCAGGCTCAGGCTTCGCGCGAGAACTGAACCCGAGCCGAAGCCGACGGCGCCGCTCCCCGCTGGGGGCGGCGCCGTCGCTGTTTCGCGCCCCAATCTGGGCAGGGCGCGGGCGGCGCTACGCGAGGGCCGCGAGAAGCGCGGCCGGCACGATCAGGAGCGGCACGAGCACGACGCCGGCCACGGCATAGCCCCACCACGAGATGTTGACGCCGAGGCGCCGGAGCTGCTCGTGCCAGATGAGGGTCGCGAGGGACGCCCACGGCGTCACGAGCGGGCCCGCGTTGACGCCCACGAGGAGTGCCACAAGCCGGGCGGGGCTTCCAGCGGCCTGCTCGAGGGCGAGATAGGCCGGGAGGTTGTTGATGGCGTTCGAGGCCAGCGCCCCGGCGGCGGAGACACGGACGAGGTCGAACGGGCCCTCCCCGGACCCGAGGAGCCCCGCGGCGAGGGCCCGCGCCCCGAGGCCCTGGAGGGTCTCCATGACGACGAAGAGCCCCGCCGCGAACACGATGAGCTGCCACGGCACGAGCGACCACGAGAGCGCGGAACGTCGCCGGACGCCGAACGCAGCGGTGAGCACCGCGGCCGCGGCTGTCGCCGGGATCCACACCGGCACGCCCGAGACGAGGGCGGGCAGCAGGAGGACAAGCACACATCCGGAAAGCGCGAGGAGCACTCGGTCCGCGCCCCCGGCCCGGACCGTCGGTTCGGTCGCGCCGGGACCGGAAGAGGGGATCCGCGGTGCAGGAGCCGCTACATTGCGGATGCCCGGCAGGTCGTAGCGCGCTGCAAGCTCGCGACGGAACAGCACGGCCACCGCGGTCAGCGGCACCGCCGCACACCACAGAGCGGGCAGCGCCAGGCGCGCGGCGAAGGTCCCCGGCGATACGTCGCCGAGCGCGTGCAGCGCAAGCAGATTGGTGAGGTTCGATACCGGCAGGAGCAATGAACCGGTGTTGGCGATCCACACGGCCGTGAGGGCGAACGGCAGAGGAGCGAGACCGCAGCGCTTCGCGAGGATCACGACGATGGGCGTGAGCAGCACGGCCGTCGTATCGAGCGAGAGGAAGACCGTCGCGGCGAGCGAGAGCGCCGCGACGAGCACCCAGAGCGCGAAGGCCCGCCCGCGGCCCCAGCGGCGGAAGTGGGAGGCAAACCAGTCGAAGAGCCCGGATGCGTTGAGGAGTTCGGTCACCACCGTGATGGCCGCGACGAACGCGAGGATCGGGACCACGCGGTCCGCGAGGATCCCGAGGGCAGGCCACGGCAGGAGGCCGGTCAAGACCGCCACGAGCCCGAGAACCAGCAGCACGGCACCCGTGATGGCGAGAGGCATACGGTCAGTCTAGGTGCGGCGCTCGGGCGGGGCGCGCTAGGGGTGTGAGACGACGTCGAACCAGGCCTCGCCGTCACAGATGTCCGTCACCCGTACCGTATAACCGCCGAATTCGGCGGCGGATCCTACTGTCAGGCCCGCGAATTCCTTCGGACCGCCGAGTGCGGGGTCGTCTGCCGTGATCGAGACGTCGAGCGTCGGCGGCGTCGCGTGGGGCTTGGCCGAGACCATGCGGACCCGGGGCGTCGCAGCCGCTCCCCGCGGGGATGTGGGCAGGAGCGGGTAGGAGCCGTTGACGGAGGGGACGAGCTTGTAGGCCCCCGTGTGCTGGCAGTCGGCAGACATGCTGGTTCCTTTCGACGCGGATGGCTCGGGCGCTTGGGTCTCCGCGCCGCATCCGGCGACGACGGCGGCGAGGACGGCGGCGAGGGGCGTCGTGAGCGCGGCGGCGCCCAGAACGACGGGCCGCCTCATCGGTTCACCACCGTCGCGTTCTGGAAGTACTTCGAATACTGATCCTGCGTGATGACGAGCTTCGTCTCGGTGGGGCCCCACGGATTCTGCAGTATCACCTTGTCCCCGTCCGTGCCGACGACGAAGAACTCGTGCCCCGCGACGTAACCGTCCGGCGCTCCGTCAGGCTTGGTGCCGAAGGTCGAGACGATGGCCGGCCGTCCGTCGTGCGCGGCTTGCCAGAGCGTCCCGGGGTCGTGGTCCTGCGTTGTGCCCTGAGGCGTGAGGTACTTGAGCACGTCCGGGCCGTAATTGCCCTCGATGGCCCGGTAGTTGCCGGGGCCGTAGGTCTTGTCGCCCGGGCCGTCGTTAGAGTCGTCGTCGGCGTAGACCTGGGCGAGCGCCTTCTCGACGTACGCGTTCCAGTTGCCGCCCGGCCCCGGCTTGGCCCCCTTCTGGCCGCCGCTCCCGTCATCGGGAAGGTCCTTTGAGACCGTGACCCAATGCTCGTGGCCGTCTTCGTAGAGCTTGACGGAGACGGTGCCGTTCGCGTTCTCCACGACATGGTCCTTCGCCCAATTCGGGTCCGCGTTGACGAGAGCCCCCGCGGACGAATCGACGACGCACGTTCCGTAGCCTCCCTGGCGGATGTCTGCCGGGCCTTGCGGGTGGTCGGAGATGACGGGACCGTTCGGCGTCATCCACGCGTTGCTGTGGTCGCCGGTCTGCCCGTGGGCCTGATCACCCATGGCCTGAGCGTCCGGCTGGTACCACGGGATGAGCGACTCGACGCGGCGGGCCTGATCGGGCGATGCCTTCGAGAGGAGCTGGTCGAGGAGGTCTTGGCGGTCGAACGCGTTCGTCCCGCCGCCGAACAGGCCGCTGTTGTCGCCTCCGACGGTCTGGCCGAGTCGCCGCAGCTCGTCGTCGGAGAGGCTCGCGAGGAATTGATTGAGCTCGGCGGGGGAGAGCTTGGCCAAGGCATCCCGCAGGCTCGCGATGTCGCCGCCGTTGCCGACGAAGTCGTCGCCCGTCGTGATGTCCGTTGCGTCGCGCAGCTTGTCCTTGAGATCGCGGAGCTGCGCGTCGGTCAGATCCGCCTGCCCCTGATTCGGGTAGCGCGGCACCGAATGGTCTGCGTTCGGGTCGGGGCGCGGAGTTGGGATCGGCGCGAGTTCGGCGCCGAGGTCATTGCTCACGGCCTCCTGCGCGTCCGCGTTGCGCAGCATCGTCTCTCCCGCCGATCGCACCGCCGCGACAACCGCCGTCAGCTGCGGACGGGTTCCGCGGAACCACGCGGCCTGGAAAGAATCGGTGTCTTGCCCGGCCCAAACGGTCTCGAGCTGGGCGATCCGGTCAAGCTCCCGCGAGCACTGCTCGAGCCCCCCAGCCCGTGCGATCATCGACCGTCCTGCGCTGCGGAGCGCTTCGACGTCGGCCCCTACCTTGTGTCCCACGGGCGACCCCCTGTCATCGCTGATGTGGCTTCTGGCGGACGTACCGCCGCCAGCACCCTAGAGCCGGGCGATCCGCGTAGGCCATGGGGAGGACTCCCCGCGGCCAGTGGATCAGTGCCCCCGGTGGTCCTGGACCGTCATCCGGGGGCCGAAGCGTGGGGCGCGGACCCCCGCGAGATACAGCATCCTCACGACGCGTTGCCGCTGTCCGCGCCACGGCTCGAGCAGTTTGATCATCCCGGAATCGTCCGTGCGCTCGCCCGTGAGCGCGAAGCCCACGAACTTCGCGAGGTGA
The DNA here is from genome assembly GCF_034931225.1 of Sinomonas terricola. Lineage (NCBI taxonomy): Bacteria > Bacillati > Actinomycetota > Actinomycetes > Micrococcales > Micrococcaceae > Sinomonas > Sinomonas terricola. The sequence continues at coordinate 496,782 of NZ_JAYGGQ010000001.1, read as the reverse complement.
TAGTCGCCCACCGAGATCGAGTCCGGGTCCGCATGCGTGCGCTGCGTGACCTCGGCCGCCGTCCACACGCCGATGCCCGGAATGCTCTGAAGCGCCGCGGCGGCGTCGGCGGCAGATTTCGCGGCGAGGCGTTCGAGGGCCGACGCCGATTGCAGCGCGCGCATGACCGTCGCCGAGCGCTGCGGCCCGACGCCCGCGCGATGCCATTCCCACGACGGCACGCGGAGCCACTCCGCGGCGGACGGCGCGACGACGAGTCCCGCCGGGGCGATGCGGCCCGCCCCCGGGGCCGGGGAGCCGAAGCGGCGCATGAGGTACCGGTAGGCGCGCCGCGCCTCGAGCGTCGTGACCTTCTGCTCGAGGATGGTCGGCACGAGCGCGTCCACCACGCGTCCCGTCGCGGGCAGGCGCAGGCCGGGATTCCGCCGTCGTGCTTCGCGCACGAGGGGAGGCAGCGTCGCGTGGAAGGGGTCGGCGTCGAACGCCTCCCACGCATCGGTGAGCCCGAGGAGCGCGGGCGCGGACGCCACGGCCGACGGCGCCCCCTCGCCCCAGGCGCGTGCCCGCAGCTCGCGCCCGGCGTGCGTGACGAGCAGCGACACCGGGCCATCGGGCGTGCGGAACGACGTCCAGAGCCCGGCGGGGTGCCGCGCGAAGGCCGGGTCGCCGTCGCCCCTCTGAAGGGGGAAGCACGTCGCGGCGAGGGAATAGTGCTCGGGGGCCTCCCACACGCCCTCGGCGTCCGGCGAGCCCGACGCGGATGCGGCGGGTGCAGTGCGCGCGAGCGGGGGAGCCAAGGTCACCCGAGCATCATGCCACGGCCCCCTGACAATTCCGGCGCACCCTGCTGCTCGACCCTTGACGCCCCTGTGGCAGGCCCGAAGAATCGCCGTAGGGCGCTCATCCGACGCTCGGCACCCCCACCGGAAGAGGGCAACACTATGGCCGGACAAGTTGTGCACTTCGAGATTCCCGCAGACGATGCGTCCCGCGCGAGCACGTTCTACAGCGAGGCGTTCGGGTGGAACATCATGCCCGTTCCCGGAATGGACTACACGATGGTGGGTACGACGCCGTCCGGTGAGACCGGGGCCCCGCTTGAGCCCGGGGCCATCAACGGCGGCATGTACACGCGCAACGAGCAGTTCCCGCAGTCTCCCGTCGTCACAGTCGACGTCGATGACATCGACGCAGCGCTCGCGAAGATCGAGTCCCTCGGCGGGAGCACCGTGGCCCCGAAGATCCCGGTCGGCGAGATGGGCTTCGCGGCGTACTTCAAGGACACCGAGGGCAACGTCCTGGGCCTGTGGCAGAACACGCCGCAGGCGCCCGCCGAATAGCAGTCAGCGGAAGTTCCGGCTCGAGGTCTTCGCCCGCAGCGGCAAGGCCTCGAGCCGGTCTGCGACAAGGTTCGTGACGCCCTCCTTCGACCGCTCGAGCAGGCCGCGCACGATCATCGCCCCCGCGCCCTGGGCCACCCTCCGGTAGCGGGTCCACACCCCGATGCTGCACACGATGTTGAGGATCCCCGTCTCGTCCTCGAGATTCATGAACGTGATTCCCTGGGCGGTCTGGGGCCGCTGCCGGTGCGTCACGATCCCCGCGGCCTCGACCCGGCTCCCCGTCTCCGCGGCGCGCAGCCCGTCGATCCGCAGGACGCCGCGGGCATCGAGGGCCTCGCGCGCGTGCCGCACGGGGTGGTCGTCGGTCGCGACCCCCGTGGCCCACATGTCGTAGGCCACCGCTTCCTCGGGGCTGAGCTCCGGCAGGAGGGGCGGCTGGACGAACGGCTGGGTGCCGGGGAGCTGGCCCGGCCGCTCGAGCGCGGCCGCCCCGGCCCGCCACAGCGCCTCGCGCCGGGTGAGCCCGAGGGATTCGAGGGCGCCGGCCGAGGCGAGGGACTCGAGCTGCTCTGCGCTCAGGCCTGTGCGGCGTGAGAGCTCGGCGAGTTCCCGGAACGGGCCGTTGGCCTCGCGGTCCGCGACGATCCGCTCGGCGAGATCCTTCCCAATGCCCGTGACGCTCGAAAGGCCCATCCGCACGGCGCGGGATGCGTCGCGGCGGTGAGCGGCGCCGTCGTCGGGCGCCTCGGGGTCGAAGGCCCCGATGTCCGGCTGGAAGATGTCGAGGCACGAGTCGAGGCCGCGGGGCTCGCCGGCCCCCTCGTGAGCGAGAGGTTCCAGGCACGCCTCCGCCTGCGAGCGGAGAATGTCGGGGCGCAGCACGGTCACGCCGTGCCGCCGCGCGTCGGCGACGAGGGTCTGCGGCGAGTAGAAGCCCATGGGCTGGGCGCGCAGGAGCGCCGCGAGGAACGCGCCGGGGTAGTGGAGTTTGAGCCACGAGCTCGCGTATACGAGCACGCCGAACGCGATCGAGTGCGACTCCGCGAAGCCGAAGTCCGCGAACGCCGCGATCTGAGCGTAGATGGCCTTCGACTCGTCGTGGCTCAGCCCGTTCGCGGCCATGCCCGCGAAGAGCTTCTCGCGCAGGCTCCCGATCTTCTCGACGCCGCGCTTGGACCCCATGGCGCGGCGCAGCAGATCGGCGTCTTCGGCGCTGCAGCCGCCGATCGCCATGGCCATCTGCATGAGCTGTTCCTGGAAGAGGGGGACGCCGAGCGTCCGCTCGAGCACGGGCTCGAGGAGCGGATGCGGGTACGTCACGTCCTCCTCGCCCGCGCGTCGCCGGATATACGGGTGCACGGCCCCGCCCTGGATGGGCCCGGGCCGGATGAGCGCGATCTCGACGACGAGATCGTAGAAGCTGCGGGGCCGGAGGCGCGGGAGCGTGCTCATCTGGGCGCGGGATTCGACCTGGAACACGCCCACGGAATCGGCCCGGCACAGCATGTCGTAGACCGCGGGCTCCTCCTTCGGGATGTCCTCGATGCGCCAGCGCTCGCCAAAGTGCTCGTCCACGAGGTCGAAGCAGTACTGGAGCGCCGCGAGCATGCCGAGGCCGAGGAGGTCGAACTTGACGAGGCCCATCCATTCGCAGTCGTCCTTGTCCCACTGCAGCACCGTCCGGTTCTCCATGCGGGCGTGCTCGATCGGCACGACCTCGCCCACAGGCCGCTCCGTGAGCACCATCCCGCCCGAGTGGATGCCGAGGTGTCGAGGCGCACCGAGGAGCTCTTGGGCGAGGGCCACGACGCGCGGGGGGATGCGGTCGTCGTCGTCGTCTTTCTGCTGCGCCTTCTGCTGCGCCGCTTCCCCGGCCTCGGCGGCCTCGGTCGCGAGCCCATCCCACCGCTCGAGCCGCTTGGACCACGCGTCCTGCTGGCCCTGGCTGTACCCGAGCGCCTTCGCGACATCCCGCACGGCGTTCTTGGGCCGGTAGCTCACGACGTTCGCGACCTGCGCCGCGTTCGCCCGCCCATACTTCTCGTAGACGTGCTGGATGACCTCTTCGCGGCGGTCCGAGTCGAAGTCGACGTCGATGTCCGGCTCCTCCTCGCGCAGGCTCGAGAGGAAGCGCTCGAACGGGAGCCGGTACCGGATGCTGTCCACGGCCGTGATGCCGAGGAAGTAGCACACGGCCGAATTGGCGGCCGAGCCCCGGCCCTGGCACAGGATGCCCTGGCCCTTCGAGAACTGCACGATCTCGTAGACGATGAGGAAATAGCCCGGGAAGTCCTTCTTCTCGATCACCGCGAGCTCCTGCTCGACGCGCTCGCGGACCTCCTCGGGCGAGGCCGTGCTCCTCCATTGGCCGCCGGGCGTGCCGTAGCGCTCGGCGATGCCGTGGTCCACGAGCTCGCGCAGATAGGACATGGGCGTGTGCCCGTGCGGGACCTTCTGCCGGGGCAGCTTGGGCCGAGCCGCGCGGAGCGGGAACGCGAGCTCGTCGGCGAAGCGGACGGTGTTCTCGACCGCGCCCGGATAGCGGGCGAAGCGGCGCGCCATCTCGGCGCCGCTGCGCAGATGGGCGCCGTCGCCCCCGGGGAGCCAGCCGTCGAGCTCGTCGAGGCTCCTGCGCGCGCGCACGGCGGCGACGGCCGTCGCGAGAGGGTGCCCGGACGGCTCAGCGTAGTGGACGGCGTTCGTCGCGACCGTCGGAAGGCCGAGCCGCGCGGCGATCGAGGCGAGCGCGTCGTTGTGCGCGCTGTCGAGCGGGTTGCCGTGGTCGAAGAGCTCGACGGCGACGGCGCCCCACCCGAAACGGTCCGCGAGCTCCCGGAGTGCACGGGCGGCCGCGGGCTTCCCTCCCGACTCGAGCGCCCGGCGCACGGCGCCCTTGCGGCAGCCCGAGAGCACGAGGCAATGGCCCCGCAGCTTCTCTGTGAGGCCGTCGAGATCATAGACGGGGCGGCCTTTCTCGGCCCCTCCCGTGAGCTGGGCGGCCGTGATCGCCCCCGCGAGCCGGTGGTAGCCCTCCTCGCCGCGCGCAAGGACGAGGAGGTGTTCGCCCTCTGGGTCCGCGACCCCGTTCTGCGGGCCCCCGAGCCCGAGCGAGAGCTCGGCGCCGAACACGGTCTTGAGCCCATACGCCTCCGCGGCCTCCGCGAGGCGGACGACGCCGTAGAAGCCGTCGTGGTCCGTGATCGCGAGGGCGTGGAGGCCGAGCCGGACCGATTCCTCGACGAGTTCCTCGGGAGACGAGGCGCCGTCGAGGAAGCTGTAGTGCGAGTGCGCGTGGAGCTCGGCGTACGGGACCGTGGGCAGGGCTGTTGGGGTGGCGGGCGTGGCGGGCGCGGGGACGGAAACGGACGACGACGCGCGCTCGCCTCCCGGCGCTGCCTCGCCGCCCGGCGCGGCCGAACCTGTGGCCCCGTCCGGAGCCGCGATGTCGGGGACGACGCCGGCCGCGCTGCCCGGCACGAGGGGCAGAGGGATATACGGGCCGCGCTTCCGCGTCCACGCGGGGCTGTCCCCGCCGTCGTGCAGTTCGGGGGCGCGGCCAGCTCCGGTGCGCGGCGTCGGGGGCCGTCCCTTTTTGCCCTTGCCGGCCTTCCCGTCGGTGCCGGCCGTTCTGCCAGTGCCGGCCGTTCTGCCAGTGCCGGCCTTCTCCGTGCCCGGCTCGGACGAGGCCTTGCTCGTGGGGAGCGTGACCTCCTTGCCTTCGAGGATGTCGTGGAGCTGCTGCCACGGTATTGGCGGGTTGTTCCACCCCATTCGTGCCTCCTGGATTCGCCTGGGGCGCCATAACCGTCCCTCAGCGCCATAACCGTCCCTGAACGGCATAACCGTCCCTGAAACCCGGGTCTGAGGGACGGTTGTGCATCTTTCAGACGGTTGTGCATCTTTCAGACGGTTGTCGTCGAGGGACGGCTGCGCCCCCACGCCACACAGCCGCGCTCAGTCGTAGCGGGCCTCCGCCCGCCAGGCCCCGTCCTCGCCGAGGAGGAGCCATGCCTCGCCGTCGCCGTCGAGGATCTGGAACCGTTCGGCGTGGCGGCTCTGATCGGCGTCCCACCATCGCTGCCGGAGCGGCCACGGGCCGGCCCAGCTTCGGACCTTCCTGCGGCCTTGGCCCGGGTCGGGCCGGAACCACGCAGGCGGTGCCATGAGGTCCCCGCGTGGCCCCACGCGGACCGTGGACCCGGCGTCGTCGACGAGCTCGACGGGGAGTGGCTCGGGGAACACCGTGGCCGGGAGCGGCTCGGGGACGGTCCCGGGCCATGGCTGCGCAGCGTGGGCTGCGGTGCCCGACGGCGGGGCCTCGCCCCACGGGAGCAGGAGGCAGCGCTCAGCGAGGAGGCGGCCCCCGTTTGCGACTGGGTGCAGCACCGAGCCGTGCCCGAGCATGCTCTGGAGACGGCGGAGACCGTGGTCGAGCCGCTCGTCGACGCCCCCGAAGAGGGCCTGCCCGCGTCGCCCGAGCCGGTCCGTGCGCTCGGGCGAGAGGCGGAGCTGCACGACAGGCGCGGCCAGGCCGTCCCCCGTCGAACGCCACGGGGCCCTCGGCGAGCGCGCGCGAGGGTCTGTGGGCCCGGACTGGAGCTGCCAGCGCACGCGGTCCACGACGTCGTTTGCGCCGAAATGCTGCGGGTGTCCCCAACAGCGTTCGGAACGCTGGCCGGCGTCGTCTGTGATCTGGACGCGCAGCTCGGTGCACGCGAGCCCCTGGAGCCGCAGCCCCTCGACGAACTCCTCGGCCGTGGGCCGGATGGCGAAGGCGATCCGGTCCACGCGGTCGAGCCCGGGCTCGAAGTCCGCGACGCGCTCGAGCGGTGGGGGCGGCACGCGGGGCGCAACCGCCCGCGCGTCCTCCCCGCGCGCCCGTGCGTGGGCTTCGAGGCCCTCCGGCCCGAACCGCGAGCGGACGTCCGACGGCGGGAGGGCGGCGAAGTCTCCCAAGGTGCGGATTCCGAGCCGCACGAGGAGCGAAGCGAGCTTGGGGTCCCCGAGGACGCGCACGGGCAGCGGTGCGAGGAACGCGGGCGAGGCCCCCGGCGCGAGCACGAGCAGGGGAGAGAGGTCGTGGGCCGTGCGCGCCGCCTGTTCCGCCGCAAAGACCGAATCGGCGATCCCCGCCCGGACCTCGAGCCCGAGCCGCGAGGCGGCCTCGAGGGCCGCGCCGCCGGCGGCCTCCTCGCTCCCGTAGTAGCGTGCGGCACCGCGCGCCCGCAGCACGCAGAGCCCTGGCCGGAGGACTTGGACGCCGGGGAGCGTTTCGTCGAACCGGAGGAGCGTGGGCTCGAACTCGCGGGCGTCGCGGGCGGCATCGGCTGGGACCACGACGAGGTCCGGGCAGCGTGACTGGGCTTCGCGGAGGCGCAGTCCCCGCACGACGCCGGCGCTCCTCGCCTCCGCCGAGCACACCGCGACGCGCCCCTTCTCCATGACGGCTGCAGGGACCCGATCCGGCAGCTCGCCCGCGAGTTGGGCGGCCACGAGCGGCCAGTCGGGGAACCAGACGACAAGGGCTCGGACGGCGCCGCTCACGGCCAGCCCCCCGCGGCCTGGGGCCGCGCGGCCCCCGTCCGGAGCGCGACGACGCCCGGCGCACCGAGGTCGACGACGGCGCTGCGGGCCAGGCCGCGCTGCGTGAGCTCGAGCTCCACGCGATGCCGCGAGAGATGGCCGTGGCCCTCGCCGAGGCCCTCCCAGCTTGTGCCGCGCACCCGTAGGACGGCTTCGCTCTGGGGCCAGGGCCCGAGCACGAGGAGCGCTCCGGCCCGCTCGCGCAGCCGCGATCCGAGCATTGCGGCTTCTCCGGGCGCCACGCGCCCGGGGCCCTGGACGAGGAGGAGCGGCAGGACGTCGACGAGGGCCGCGACGACGGGGAACCAGTGCTCCCCGGGATCGGGGACGAGCACGAGCCGGTCGAGGACGATGCCAAAGCCCGCGGCGGCCTCGGTGCCGAAGTCCGGGAACCCGACGGCTCCGCACCACTGCCCCTCGGCCGAGGCGCCCGCGAGCAGGGCCATGGCTACGGAGAGTGGAACTTCGAGCGAGTAGGCCGCGCCGCCGCGCAGGCCCGAGGGCAGGAGCGGGGCGAAGCACGGGAGCACGGGATACGAGCCCTCGCGGTTGCGCCGCCCCTGGAGCACGTGGATGCGTTCCTGCAGCTCCTGGAGCGTGCCCGCGCCGGAGGCTGCGGGTGCTGCGGGGAGCAGCGTGGGGAGAGACAGGGACATACCTCTATTTTCGAAAGTGTGTTCGATTAAGTCAATCGGACGGCTCGCCCATTCGGAAAGATCATCGTGCTAAGCAGGGCGTCGCGCGAGACCTCCCACCACCGCCCCAGCGGATAGAGTTGGGGGCGTGAAATACGCCAACTCCGTCGTCGAGCTCATCGGGCACACGCCGCTGGTCAAGCTGCAGAAGGTGACTGAGGGCATCAAGGCAACGGTCCTCGTCAAGCTCGAGTACCTCAACCCCGGCGGCTCCATCAAGGACCGTATCGCCCTCAAGATGATCGAGGAGGCTGAGCGCTCCGGCCAGCTCGAGCCCGGCGGCACGATCGTCGAGCCGACGAGCGGGAACACGGGCGTGGGCCTGGCCCTCGTGGGCCAGCAGAAGGGCTACAAGTGCATCTTCGTCGTGCCGGACAAGGTCGGCGAGGAGAAGCGCGCGGTGCTCGAGGCATATGGCGCCGAGGTCGTCGTGACCCCGACGGCGGTTCCGCCCGAATCGCCCCAGTCCTACTACGGGGTCTCGGACAGGCTGGTCGGCGAGATCCCCGGCGCGTTCAAGCCGGACCAGTTCTCCAACCCCGGCGCCCCCGCGAGCCACTACGAGACCACGGGCCCCGAGATCTGGGCCGATACGGACGGCAAGATCACCCACATCGTGATCGGCGCCGGCACGGGCGGCACCATCACGGGAACCGGCCGCTACCTCAAGGACGTCTCCAAGGACCGCCCCGAGTCGGAGGGCGGCCAGGTCAGGGTCATCGGCGCGGATCCCGAGGGATCGGTGTATTCGGGCGGCAGCGGCCGGCCGTACTTCGTCGAGGGCGTCGGCGAGGACATGTGGCCCGCAAACTACGACAAGGCCGTCCCGGACGAGGTCCTCGCCGTGAGCGACGCCGATTCGTTCGCGATGACCCGCCGCCTCGCACGCGAGGAGGGCCTCCTCGTGGGCGGCTCGTCGGGCATGGCCGTCGTCGCGGCCCTGCGCGCGGCGCGCGACCTGCCCGAGTCGGCGGTCGTCGTCGTCATCCTCCCGGACAGCGGCCGCGGCTACCTCGCCAAGATCTTCAACGACGACTGGATGCGCTCGTACGGCTTCCTCCCCGGCGAATCCGAGGCGACCGTAGGGGACGTGCTGCGCGGCAAGGACGGCAAGCTCCCGGACCTCGTCCACACGCACCCGAATGAAACCGTGCGCGACGTCATCGACATCATGACGGAGTACGGCGTGAGCCACCTCCCGATCCTCTCGAACGAGCCGCCGGTCGTCATGGGCGAGGTGCTCGGCGCCGTCGACGAGCGCACGCTCTCGGCGAAGCTCTTCAGCGGCGAGGCCAAGCTCACGGACAAGATCTCGCAGCACATGGGCCCGCGGCTGCCGGTCATCGGCTCGCTCGAGAGCCAGGCCACGGCTCGCAAGATGCTCACCGAGGAGGATGCCCTCATGGTGACGTTCGTCGGCGCGCCCATCGGCATCGTGACCCGCCACGACCTTCTGGCAAGCCTGAACAAGTAGAGGAGCGAAGCATGAGCGAGACCGCGGAAACGCACCAGACCGGCTTCAACACCCGCGCCGTCCACGCGGGCCAGGAGTTCGAGCCCCGCACGGGCGCGGTCGTGCCACCCCTCCACTTCAGTTCGACGTACGCGCAGGACGGCATCGGCGGCCTGCGCTCGGGCTACGAGTACGGCCGCGGCGGCAACCCGACCCGCGACGCGCTCCAAGAGCAGCTCGCGGCGCTCGAGGGCGGCCGCCATGCGTTCTCGTTCGGCTCCGGGCTCGCGGCCGAGGACGGGCTCATCCGAGCCGTGTGCTCGCCCGGGGATCGGATCGTGCTCGGCAACGACGCGTACGGCGGCACGTACCGCCTCATCAACCGGGTCCTGGGCCCGTGGGGCATCCAGAACACGCCAATCGATATGTCCGCGCTCGACGGCGTGCGGTCGGCTGTTTCCGCCGAAGGCAAGGACCGTGCCCGGCTCGTGTGGGTCGAGACGCCGTCCAACCCGCTGATGAAAATCACCGATATCGCTGCGCTCGCCGAGATCGCGCACGACGCCGGGGCCCTCCTCGTCGTCGACAACACCTTCGCGTCGCCCTACCTGCAGAACCCGCTCGCCTTGGGCGCGGACGTCGTCGTGCATTCGACGACCAAGTACATCGGCGGGCATTCCGACGTCGTCGGGGGCGCCCTCGTCGTCAACGACGGCGAGCTCGCGGAGAAGATCGGCTTCGTGCAGTTCGCGGTCGGCGCGGTCTCCGGCCCCATGGACGCGTTCCTCACGACGCGCGGCCTCAAGACCCTCGGGGTGCGCATGGAGCGCCACTCGGACAACGCGCAGAAGATCGCGGAGTGGCTCGTGGGGCGACCCGGCATCGAGAACGTCCTGTACCCCGGGCTGCCCGACCACCCGGGCCACGAACTCGCGGCGAAGCAGATGCGGCGCTTCGGCGGCATGATCTCGGTCCAGTTCACGGGTGGCGAGGCCGCGGCGCGCAAGGTCGCGGAGTCCACCGAGCTCTTCACGCTTGCCGAGTCGCTCGGCGGGATCGAGTCCCTCATGAACTACCCGTCCGAGATGACCCATGCGTCCGTGAAGGGGACGGAGCTCGCCGTTCCCGAGAACCTCATTCGCCTCTCTGTGGGCATTGAGGACGCCGAGGATCTTATCGCGGACCTCGATCAGGCGATCAGCCGACTGTAACCCGAGAGGACCCTGTCAACATGCCGTCGTCGCCCACGACCGCTCCCGCCTGGACCAAGGCGGCCTGGTTCAAGCCCGCCGCGATCGCCGTCGGCGCAATCATCGTGCTCGGGCTGCTCGTCCTGCTGGCCAGGTGGCTGCGCAGCACCGAGGCGGTCTCGCAGTTCATCGCGACCTACCCAGGCCATGCAGCCCTCCCCGCGGACACGCCCACGGGACTGCCCCTGTGGCTCAACTGGTCGCACTTCTTCAACGTGTTCTTCATCGTGCTCATCGTGCGCTCGGGAATCCAAGTGCGGTACACGACGCGGCCTCAGGGCTACTGGAAGCGCAACAACAAGGGCCTCATCAAGACCAAGGGCCAGCCCAAGAAGATCAGCCTCGACCTGTGGTTCCACCTCACGCTCGACGCCCTGTGGGTGCTCAACGGGCTCATCTACGTGATCCTGCTGTTCTCCACCGGTCAGTGGAAGCGCATCGTCCCGACCGGCTGGGACGTGTTCCCGCACGCGCTCTCGGTGGTCATCCAGTACGCGTCCCTTGACTGGCCGCTCGAGAACGGCTGGGTCAACTACAACGCCTTGCAGCTCCTCGCTTACTTCGTGACGGTGTTCATCGCCGCCCCGCTCGCCGTCCTCACGGGCCTGCGCATGTCCGGCGCGTGGCCCGCCAAGGCGCCGCGCCTCAACAACGCCTATCCGATCGAGGCGGCCCGGGCCATGCACTTCCCGATTGCGATCTACTTCGTTGCGTTCGTCGTCGTGCATGTGTTCCTCGTGCTCACCACGGGGGCGCTGCGGAACCTCAACCACATGTTCGCCTCGAACGACGGCGAGGGCTGGCTCGGGTTCGGATTCTTCGCCGCCGCGATCGTCGTCATCGTCGCTGCGTGGTTCCTCGCGCGGCCGCTCTTCCTGCGGCCGATCGCCTCCCTTATGGGATCCGTGACGCGGAACTGATTCCGGCCCGCTCGTAGCCGCGCAGCTGCTCCGAGGTGATGTACCAGTCCCCGGCGACTTGAGTGCACGTGAGCGCGGCGTCGCCCGCGAGGTCCAGGACGGTCCCGTCGGACGTGACGCCCGAGACGGACCAGTCGAGGATGATCTCGCCGCAGCCGCCCATCTCCGTGATGCTCCGCACGGTCATCCCGATGGGAAGCCCGAGCCGGGCCCGGTCGACTGCCGCGTCCTCGGGGGTTGCCTCGAAGCGGGCCTTGCCGACGACGAGCACGAGGACTGCCGTCGGGAGGTAGAGCGAGCGCAGCGCCTTGGCGTCCCCGAGGGCGAGGGCGTGTTCGAGCGCGGTGCAGAGGCCTTCGAGTGATCGTCCGGCCATGGTCAAGTCCTTCCCGCTTCGGGCGCGCTTTGCGCCTCTTGCCAAGGGAGAGCCGCGGCCCCCGCGACTATGACGCGAAACCCCGCCGCGCTCGCCGACCCGTGGCCACCTCTCGCCGACCCGTGGCCACCTCCCGCCGACCCGTGGCCACCTCTCGCCGACCCGTGGCCACCTCTCGCGATGTGCAAGCATGGTCACATGCCGCAGCGAGCGCCGCTCCTCCCCGCCCGCGAGCACCGCCTCGGGCTCGCGAAGCTGGGCACGCTGGATCGCCGTCGCACGCTCTGGGGGCTCGCGCTCGCGGTCATCCTGCCCAGCGTGGTCGAGGCGATCGTCGTCGCGAGTGGGTACCGCAACGTGGCGATGACGATGCTCGTGCAGCTCGCCGCCGCGGTCGCGGTCGCCGTCGTCGGCGGTCTGTGGCCTGCGGCCTTCGCCGCGGTCGTCGGCGCTCTCTTGCTCAACTATTTCTCGGTCGAGCCGATTGGGAGCTTCCAGATCGCAGACCCGCAGGTCGTCGGCGAGCTCGCGATCTTCATTGCGGTCGCGTGCGCGGTGGGGCTCGCGGTCGGCGCCGCGACCCGCCGCTACGAGCAGGCGACCCGCGCCCAGGCCGATGCCCGCGCCATGGCCGAGCTCGCGCGGGGGATGCTCGGATCCGGCGGGAGCATCGAGGACTTCCTCGAGCGCGTGCGCGCCGCACTCGGCCTGCGGGCGGTCACGCTCCTCGACCGCCGCGAGCCCGGCACGCTCGAGGTTGGCCCCGGGTGGGCTGTCGTCGCGAGCGCCGGCTCGGCGCCGCCGGTGACGCCTCCCGCCGCGGACGACGTCGTCGTCGCCGACGAGGACTACACCCTCCTCGCGGGCGGACGCGCCCTCGAACCGGCCGAACGCCGCATGATGGAGGCATTCGGCGCCTATCTCGTGGCGATCCGCCAGGGCCGCCAGCTGGCGTCGAGCCGCGAGGCGAACCGCCGCCTCGAGGAAGGGAACAAGATCCGGACGTCGATTCTCCGCGCCGTCTCCCACGACCTCCGCACCCCGCTCTCCGGGATCAAGCTGAGCGTGAGCAGCCTCCGCCAGCCGGGCGTCGACTTCGCGCCCGAGGAGAGGGCCGAGCTGCTCGCAACCATCGAGGACTACACGGACAGGCTCTCGGCCCTCGTCGGGAACCTGCTCGACATGTCCCGGATCTCGGCGGACAGCGTCACTCCGCTCCTGCGCACCGTGCGCTGGCGCGAGGGCATCCCGAAGTGGCCGGCGGACGTCGCGGCGCGCATCGAGGACCGCGTCTCGGACGGCGGCCCGGCGGTCGTCGCCGATCCCGTGCTCCTTGAGCGTGTCGTCGCGAACCTCGTCGAGAACGCCGTCAAGCATGCGCCCGGCTCGCCGATCGAGCTCGAGGCCGGGCTCGCGGGGGCCGGCCCCGGCGGCCGGGGCTCGGGCGAGCTGCGCGTCGTCGACCATGGGGCCGGCATCCCGCCCGAGCAGCTCCTCGCGGTCTTCAGCCCGTTCCAGCGTGCGGGGGATTCCGGCGCGCAGGCGAGCGGCATCGGGCTCGGGCTCGCCGTCGCGAAGGGCTTCGCCGAAGCGATGGGCGGTGGGATCGTGGCGCAGCAGACGCCGGGCGGCGGGCTTACGATGCGCGTCGTCCTGCCGCTCGCAGAGGACGACGGCGGCGCGCACCCGCCGGTCGGCGGCGGCCGAGGCGCGGCACAGCAGCGCGCGGGCGACGACGGCGATCCGGCCTCGGCGGTGAGCGCACCGTGACGCGCGTGCTCGTCGTCGAGGACGAGACCCAGATCGCCCGCGCCCTCCAGATCAACTTGCGCGTGCATGGCTACGAGGCCGTGACGGCGTCCTCGGGCGAGGCGGCGCTCGCGGCGGCGGCCGAGGCACCTGCGGACATCGTCGTGCTCGACCTCGGGCTCCCGGGCATGGACGGGGTCGAGGTCATCCGACGGCTGAGGGAGTGGTCGTCGGTCCCGATCATCGTCCTCTCGGCCCGGCACGGCGCGGAAGACAAGGTCGAGGCCCTCGACGCGGGCGCCGACGACTACGTGACGAAACCGTTCGGCCTCGAGGAGCTCATGGCCCGCCTCCGTGCGGCTGCCCGCCGAGGGACCGCGAGGCCCGAGACGCCGCGCGTGCAGACCCGCGACTTCAGCGTGGATCTCGCGGCCCGACGCGTGGTCCGGGATGGGAAAGACGTGCGCCTCACTCCCACGGAGTGGAGCATCCTCGCGGTGCTCGTCCGCCAGCCGGGCACCCTCGTGACCCAGCGCGAACTCCTCATGCAGGTCTGGGGGCCCGCGTACGCGAAGGAGAGCCAGTACCTGCGCGTGTACATGGCGCAGCTGCGGCGCAAGCTCGAGCGGGATCCCTCGAATCCCCGCCATCTCAGGACGGAGGCGGGGATCGGATACCGCTTCGATCCGTAGGCGGGCGCCCGGTCTCTCTGCGCCGCGGATCGGGATCCCGCGGGAACGCGTCGAGGGCTAGGCTGTGCTCCATGAAGACCGCACGCATCGTCGCCGTCTGCCGCGTCCAGCAGCTCCTGCCCGATTCGGGGACCGTGGGAGTCACTGCGATCGACAAGCGGCCGGTCGAGGGGCCCGTGCGGGTGCGCCGGCTGGGCGTCTATGGCGACGTGCAGGCGGATCGCGCGAACCACGGCGGCGAGAACAAGGCCGTCTACGCCTACTCGGAGGACGACGCCGCGCTGTGGGCCCGCGAGCTCGGCCGCGAGATCCCGCCGGGCTACTTCGGCGAGAACCTCCGGGTCGAGGGCATCACGGCGAGCCGCGCCGTCATCGGGGAGCGCTGGCGCTTCCCGGGCGGGACCGTGCTCGAGGTCACGATGCCCCGCGTCCCATGCGCAACGTTCGCGCGCCGCGTGGGCGAGGATGGATGGGTCAAGCGGTTCATAGGCTCGGGTCTGTGCGGGGCGTATCTCCGGGTCATCACGCCGGGGGACCTCGAGGCCGGCGAGCCCTTCAACGTCGAGCATGTCCCGGATCACGGCGTGCGGGTGGGGGAGTGGCTCGCCGATCCGACGCCCGCGCAGGCCGAGGCCCTTCTCGACGCCGAGGCCGAGGGCACGCTCCGGATCGCGTCCGAGCTGCGGCCGTACATCGAAAGGGTCCTCGGCCGGGCCTGAGCGCGAACGACGGCGGCGCGTCCCCTCCTGTGCCCAAGCTCACGGCCCGATGGACGACGACGGCGAGCGGCGCCGTCGTCGTTCCTGTACAGTAGTTGTATCCCCCACTGCGCCGGATTCCCTCTTCCTGCCCAATTCTTGAGGCAGGAGTAGTGCGTGTTGGGGCCCGCAGGGGCGGGCAGTTTCATAGGGGAGCCGGCTGAAGAAAACGCTGACGTGCGCGTGTGGCGCCGAATGCAGCGAGAAGTCCTGCCATGGGATTGAGAGAGCGCCGGGCTTCGGCAGTTGACCGACGAGCCGCATGAGGCTCCCCGACCTGAGGACACCCATGTCTGAAACCCTCGACACCGCAATCGACACCATCAACGACGAAGCCCCGCAGGAGACCGAAGAGCGCGGCGTTCTCTTCACCGATCTCGGCATCGACGAGCGCGTCCTCGCCGCGCTCCGCGACGTCGGCTACGAGAAGCCCTCGCCCATCCAGGCCGCCACGATCCCGCTCCTCCTCGAGGGCCGCGACGTCGTCGGCCTCGCCCAGACCGGCACCGGCAAGACGGCCGCGTTCGCCGTCCCCGCGCTCTCGCGCCTCGCCGAGCTGCACGACCAGAACGGGCCGTCCCGCGCGACCCAGGCCCTCGTCCTCGCCCCGACGCGCGAGCTCGCGCTCCAGGTCGCCGAGGCCTTCACGTCATACGCGAAGCACCTTGAGGACTTCACGGTCCTGCCCGTCTACGGCGGCTCCGCCTATGGCCCTCAGCTGGCCGGCCTCCGCCGCGGCGCGCAGGTCGTCGTCGGGACGCCCGGCCGCGTGATCGACCACCTCGAGAAGGGCTCGCTCGACCTTTCCCAGCTCCAGTACCTCGTGCTCGACGAGGCCGACGAGATGCTGCGCATGGGCTTTGCCGACGACGTCGAGCGGATCTTCCAGGAGACCCCCGAGGGCCGCCAGGTTGCGCTGTTCTCGGCGACCATGCCGTCGCAGATCCGCCGCATGTCGAAGCAGTACCTCAACGACCCCGAAGAGGTCACGGTCAAGTCGAAGACCACGACCGGCACGAACATCCGCCAGCGCTTCGTGCAGGTCGTCGGCTCGCACAAGCTCGACGCCCTCACGCGCATTCTCGAGGTCGAGGACTTCGACGGCGTCATCGCGTTCGTCCGCACGAAGATGGCCACGGAGGATCTCGCGGACAAGCTCAAGGCGCGTGGCTTCCAGGCCGCCGCGATCAATGGCGACATCGCCCAGGCCCAGCGCGAGCGCACGGTCGAGGCGCTGCGCGAGGGCAAGATCGACATCCTCGTGGCGACGGACGTCGCGGCGCGCGGCCTCGACGTCGAGCGCATTAGCCACGTCATCAACTACGACATCCCGCACGACACCGAGAGCTACGTGCACCGCATCGGCCGCACGGGCCGCGCGGGCCGCAACGGCGATGCGATCCTCTTCATGACCCCGCGCGAGAAGTTCCTCCTCCGCGCGATCGAGAAGGCCACGCACCAGGCCGTCGAGCAGATGTCGCTCCCGACGGCGGAGACGGTCAACTCGCTGCGCATGAGCAAGTTCGCGGACCAGATCACGGAGACGCTCGAGTCCGAGGACGTCTCGCTCTTCCGCGACCTCATCGCTTCCTATGAGACCGAGCACAACGTGCCCGCCGCCGAGATCGCCGCCGCGCTCGCGGTCATGGTCCAGGGCGACGCGCCGTTCTTCGTCGAGGAGCTCCCGAGCGTCCCCGACTTCGCGAAGCGCGGCGACAGGACTCAGCGCGACGGCGCACGGGGCGATCGCGGCCAGGGCGGCCGTGGCGCCCGCGGACCGGCCGAGGGCAGCGCGACGTACCGCATCGCCGTCGGCCGCCGCCACCGCGTGCAGCCCGGCTCGATCGTGGGCGCGCTCGCGAACGAGGGCGGCTTCCACTCGAGCCAGATCGGCGGCATCGACATCCGCTCGGACTTCTCGCTCGTCGAGCTCCCCGCGGACATCACGGGCGATCAGTGGAAGGCCCTCTCGAAGACGCGGATCGGCGGCGAGCTCATCAAGCTCGAGCTCGACTCGGGCCGTCGGCCCGCGCGTGACGACGCCGATCGCGGCGGCGACCGCGGCTTCGGCGGCCCGCGGGGCGGGCGCGGCGGCTTCGACCGCGGCTCGCGCGGCGGTGACTGGGGCGCGCGCGACGGCGGCCGCGGCGGACGGGGTGACTTCGGCGATCGCGGTGGCTTCGGCGACCGCGGTGGGCGTGGCGGCTTCGACCGCGGTTCGCGCAGCGGTGACTTCGGTGACCGCGGTTCGCGCAGCGGCGACTGGGGCGACCGCGGAGGCCGCAGCAGCTTCGGCGGCAGCCGCAAGGGCGGCTCCGGCGGGGCCCGTCGCTTCGGCGGCAGCCGCGGCTGATAGGGCCTGATCCTCTTGCTCGGGCCGGCCACTCATGGCGAGTGGCCGGCCCTCTGCGTCCCCCGGCCTCCTCGCGGGGGCGAGGGGCCTCGCGATTTGTTCGGAGGCTGGGGACTCCGGTAAAGTATCTGTCTGTTGCCCCCCTAGCTCAGTGGTAGAGCGCCATCTTGGTAAGATGGAGGTCACGGGATCGATTCCCGTGGGGGGCTCTCTGAAAAGGGTTCGCGTCCACGGCTGTGGCCGGAGCGTGTGGCCCTTTTCGTATGGCGGTGTAGCTCAGTTGGTTAGAGCGCACGACTCATAATCGTGAGGTCGGGAGATCGAGCCTCCCCACCGCTACGACTCAAAGCCCCGGTTCTCCGGGGCTTTCGTCGTCTTCACCCGCGGTCCATTCTGGACGTGCGGGGAGCCCTTGAGAAATGGGGGCCGAGATGCGGCGTCGGCGTGCGGTGATCGTCGGGGGAGCCATGCTCGCCCTCGCGGCCTTGGGAGCTGTCATGTGGGCGGTGGATCCCTCGTGGGGGAGGCCCGGCATGCTGCAGGCGGCGCCGGCTCAGGCGTCGGGTGAGCCTTCGGGTATCGCTGCGGCGGGAGAGCGCGCGTGGCCCCCGGTGCAGCACCTCGTCCGCTTCGCCGCCATCGGGGACTCGATCACCTATGCGAATAGCCCCGACTTCCTCGGGGGCAGGACGGGCTCACTCTCCTGGATCACGTATGCCGTCGGCCCGGACCTCCGCTTCGTGGGCGGCTGGGCCCGCGGCGGGGCGACGACGGAGGTCATGGCGGCGAACGCCGGGCCCGAGGACGCTGACGTCCTCGCGATCATCGCGGGGACGAACGACGTCGCCCGGAATGTGCCGTTTTCCGTGACCGCTGCCAATCTCGAGAAGATCGTCGCGACGGTCGGGGCGAGGCGTGTCGTCGTGTCCGCGATCCCGCCCCGCAACGACAATGCGCAGGGCACCGAGGCCTTCAACGAGGCCCTTGAACTGTTCGTGGCCCAGCGCGGCTGGACGTTCGTCGACGCCGTCGCCGGCGTGCGGGACGGCGAGCGGTACGCGGCGGGCATGAGCGACGACGGCGTGCACCCTTCCGAGGAAGGCGCCCGGATCATCGGGACGGCGCTGGGGCAGGCGCTCATGTAGTCTTCGGGCTACAGCCGCGGGGAAACCCTTGGGAAGAACCTGCGCGGGCGGGCGCTGAAAGCGTTTCCTGTGAACGGCTCCCAGACTCGGGGGTTAGGCTGAATCAGGTGACCGTTACCGAATCGTTGTCTGTTGCCCGAGGACATGCTCCGCGGCTCGGCCACCTTCCGGCGCTCGACGGGCTCCGGGCCGTGGCCATCACGCTTGTCGCTGTGTATCACGCGATCATGCCTGCACATTTCGGCGGTGCGGGCGGCGTCGACGTCTTCTTCGTCCTGTCCGGGTTCCTCATCACGACGCTCCTGCTCGAGGAGCACGACGCGCGGAAGGCAGTTTCGTTCCGCCGCTTCTACTTCCGCCGGCTCGCCCGACTCGGGCCGCCGCTCGTGCTCATGCTCGCCGTCGTCTTCGTCCCCATCGCGATCACGATGGGTCTCTCGACCGCCCTCGGCGGCACGGCCCTCTCGCTCTTCTACGTCATGCCGATCGGCGCCGAATCCGGCGCGACGGCTCTTTCCCCCTACGAGCACACGTGGTCGCTCGGGGTCGAGGAATGGTTCTACGCCCTGTGGCCTCCGGTCCTCGTGTGGATACTGCAGGGCCGCCGGCGGTGGGCCCTCGTCGGTGCCGCCGCGACCACGGGTATTCTCGTCCTCGCCGCGTTCGCGGCCGAGGCGCAGTCGGCCGAGGTGTCCTTCATCCTGCGCGCGTGCGGTCTCATGGCCGGATGCGCCCTCGCCCTCGGACTCCACGCCACGAAGCTCACGGTCGGCAAATGGGCAGGAATCACCGGCCTCGCCCTGCTGGGACTCAGCGTCCTGCGGTCCTCGATCGAGCCGTTTTCGACCATCGACGTCCTGAGCGCCGATCTCGGGACGCTCCTCCTTGTCCTCGCGATCGTGCGCGGCCCGGAAGGCGTGCTCCATCGCGTGCTCTCCTTCGGTCCTGTGGCCTACGTGGGGCGGATCAGCTACGAGATCTACCTGTGGCACTATCCCGTGCTGTGCGTGCTCGGCGTCCTGAACCGTTCGGATTGGCTCGAGGTCGGCTGGATCGCGCTTCCGCTCTCGTTCGGCCTGGCCGCGGTTGCCCACCGGGTCACGCAGCCGGTCGCAGCGCGCCTCCGGTCTAGGATGGCGAGGTGGATTCCCGCCTGATCTATGGATGCATGGGCCTCGGTGGCCCGTGGGACGCGCCCGACTACGGGCCCGAGCACATCGACGCCGCCGCGGACGCGGTCGAGGCCGCGCTCTCGATCGGCATCACCCGTTTCGACCACGCCGACATCTACGGCCGCGGCAAGTCCGAAGGGGTCTTCGGCGAGCTCCTCGTGCGGGATGCGTCGCTGCGCGCCCGGATCCAGATCCAGAGCAAGGTCGGCATCCGGCTCGGCGAGGCCGGGGGCTTCGGCCATTACGACCTGAGCGGGAAGGCGATCCTCGACGGCGTCGAAGGCACCCTGCGCCGCCTCCGCACCGACTATCTCGACCTCCTGCTCCTGCACCGCCCGGACCCGCTGCTCGACCCAGCAGAGGTGGGCGACGCCGTCGCGCGTCTCCTCGCGGACGGCGCCATCCGCGCGATCGGCGTCTCCAACATGTCCGCCGCCCAGATGGACGCGCTCCAGGACCATCTGCCCGTTCGCCTCGCGGCGGATCAGCTCGAGCTGAGCCTGCGGCACCACGCGTTCGCGGAGAGCGCCGTGCTCGTCAACCACGGCGACGGCGCCAGCGTGAGTTTCCCCCACGGCACGCTCGAGCATTGCATGCGTCACGGGATCGAGCTCCAGGCGTGGTCGCCTCTCGCGGGCGGCCGCTACACGGGGCGTCCGCCGGCCGAGGCGAGCGACGCCGATCGGGCGACGTCGGCGCTCGTCGCCGAGCTTGCAGCCGCGAAGGGCGTGACCCCCGAGGCGATCGTGCTCGGCTGGCTCATGCGGCACCCAGCGCGGATCGGGCCCGTCATCGGTTCAGCGAACCCCGCTCGGATCCGGGCCTGCGCCGGGGCCGAAGCCGTGGCGGAGGCGATGACGCGCGCCGAGTGGTTCGCGCTCTTCCAGACGGCGCGGGGCCAGCGGGTTCCCTGAGCTGCACCGCGGGGCTGATTTATCATCGTTCTTCTCTCGAAGGGGGGTCCGGATCACGGTTCCGGACCCCCTTCGGCAGCTACGAGTTGTTTTTCAGAAGTAGCGTTGTGCAGAATACGGCTATTCCCAAGGCGGTGATGGAGATGCTCGTTCCGACGCTTCCCCAGGGTAGGCTAGCGATTCCTGCCGTGAATAGCATGAAGCCCACGAGTTCCACAACGGTCTTGGTTGCTCCTCTGTCACGCCGCTTCGCAGCTGTGAATCCGAGTATTTTTCCCCACTTATTTTCCGTCATTACACGCCGATCCCACGAGAACCGAGAACATTCTTTACGATACTTCCGACCATGCCTGCAACGGCACCAAGGGCCGCCCCTGAGACGCATCCCCAGAAGCCTCCCCAGAAGTCTGCGCCATCCCACATCGCATTCAACGCTCCGACCACGCAGCCTCCCACAATCCCTCCGACGGTCGGACCCACTCCCGGAACTGCTGCAACCACAGCGGCACCGACGGCAGCACCAGCAGCAGCTGAGATCCCCATTTGCCACCACTGCGGATCTGCAACGACTGGGAAGGCCGTCCGCTCGTCGAACTCAACGTGCTGTACCAAACTGGTTCCGCTAAGGCTGAAGGTAGTCGGAACACTCCGCCCGTTAGCATCGATGGCCCAAGGTGCGGCGAGCCCAGCGACGGCTGTGCCCTTGCTGTCCAGATAGTCGATTGCGCCGGTGCTCCGAACGATTGGCGTGAGGTTTGGCGTGACTTCCAACTTGAAGGTGACGTCTCTGGCGGCATTTGCGGAGTCAAAGATGATGATCGTCTGCATGCCATCCTCTAGCGCACTCGTCTGGATAGTTGTGTCGCGCATGGCTGTGCTCAGCTTCTTTAGTCCCCGGTCTTTCGCGCGGCCGCCTACGGCCGCCTGATGTCCAGTCGGTAGGCTGATCGGCGGGGTGATTTGGCCCGGCTGCGTGATGGTCGCGCTTACGCGCCCGATCTTGTCTGACGAGGTCACCTCCGCCACGAGCGGGTTGCTCGTCACCTCGACTTCCTCGAGGATGGCGGATGAGTGGCGAGGATTCATGGCGTCGGCGGGCTCGGATGCCGATTCTGTCATTGCCCCGGCAGCGCCAGGATTGAATCCCAAAAGTGCGAGGCTAAGACATCCGATGGTCCCGATCGCGGCAACAAACTTCTTGCTGATCACCATTCCCCCAATGGTTGGCCCGCGGATCGACCCCGTGCCGTCCGTCGTTGGCATAAGGCAATTCTTGGTTAATTTATGCGACAGTGTCAAGGTCAGATCGGAGAAATTCTCATTCCGTTCGGGCTGCGACGTGGCTGCATTTGACGGTATTCCGAGACATTCGTTGCCCTGGATGTCGTTGCGAATGTCTCATATGCATGTCACATTTGTTTTTCGAGAACATGCCTTATATGTGTCGTCGAGCGGGTGATCGCATTCGCGCATGACGGCGCACGGGTGGCCGATCGTCGTCATGCGCGGAGCGGGTGCCCCAGGCCCGTGATGAATCGGGCGATCGCGTCCTCGGCGGTGGGAACGCCGAAGACCTGGGCTTGGCGGGTCGTGTCCGCCACGTAGCGGCCGGTCTCGAACCAGTTGAGCATCGAGCCCATGTCTCTCGCCATCGGCATGACGGGGCCGAGCACGCGGCCCGCGGTGCGGATGAGTCCGGTTGGCGCGGACCGGACTGTGATCGGTCTCCCGAGGAGCCGGCTCGAGATGCCGGCGACGTCCTGCATGCTCACGGGGCGGTCCCAGCCGATGTCGATGCGCTCGCCGGAGGCGATGTCGGCGTCGACGGCGGCCGCCAGGTAGGCGGCGAGGTCAGCCGTGAGCACGAAGGTGATCCGGGTCCCGGGGGAGCCGATCCACGAAAGCCTGCCCTTGGCGAACGGATCGCCGCCGAATCTCGTGATCTGGTCGAGGAACGCGCCGGGCCGAAGCGCCACGAACGGGACCTGCTGCTGTTCAAGCCGGTCTTCCATGAGCTTCTTGTGCCAGAAATGCGGCACGTCGGGCGTCTGGTCGCACGTGAGGATGCTCGTGAGGACGAAGCAGCGAACCCCCGTTCGTGCGGCCGCGTCGGCGAGGTTGCGGTTCCCGGTCACGTCAATCTCGGCCGTGTCGCCCTTGCTGTGGCGTGTATAGCCGGCCGCCGTCGTGATGACCGCGTCGGCGCCCTCCATGGCGCGCACGAGCGAGTCGAGGTCCATCATGTCCCCGCGGGCAATCTCCACGCCGGCCGCTTCGAGCCGCGACGCGTCCGACGCGGGCCTCACGAGGCCCCGCACGCTCTTCCCCCGCTCCCGCAGCGCAGTGACGACCTGGCCGCCCACAAACCCCGTGCCGCCTACCATCAGGACCGGTGAACTGTTCATGGTCGGCTTCCTGTCGTTTGCCTGCCGCTTGGCACGCTACGCGCGTGGATGCAGGGCCACAAGGCTCGACGGCGCCAGTTCAGGAGCCGTGCCGCTGATCACGCGACGGCTTCTGCTGGAGCGATGCGTGAATGTCCGGGATATGGCTTCGCGACCACGCGGATTCTTGCGTGATTGTCACATTTGCCTCCGTCGCGGGGGAATTAAATGTGTCCGGGGGAACCCGTGCTCGGCGCCCCCGGCAGCTCGATCTCGAGCGCCCGCTCGGCCACGTCGTCGAGCGCGCGCCGCACGGCACCGAGCGCAACCGCCTCGCCCCCGAGCGAGGACACCTCGACGCGCGCGGGCGTGTTCGTGAGCAGGGGAAGCTCGGCCCGGATCTGGGGGAGGAGGCGGGCGGTCGCCGGGGCGACTGCGCCCCCGAGGACCACGAGCTCGGGGTTGAGCAGCGTCGAGAGCACCGCGACGACCCGGGCCATGCGCCCCGCGAGCCGGGCGAGGACGCGCACGGCGGCGGGGTCGCCGTCGTCGGCCGCGGCGAAGACCGCCTCGGCGGTGACGTCCGACGGCGCGAGGCGGGCCAGGCCTCCCGGCGCGGCGGCCGCCTCGGCCCCCCACGCGCGCGCGAGCGGCGCGATGCCGTGCGGGCCCGCCGCGCCGTCGACGAGGGCGAGGAACGCGAGCTCGCCCGCCCCTCCGCTCCGCCCGCGCAGGAGCCTGCCCGATTCGATGAGTCCTGCACCCAGGCGCTCGCCTGCGAGGAGGACGGCGACGTCGTCGACACCTTGGGCCGCCCCGCGCCATTGCTCCGCGAGGGCGGCGAGGTTCGCGTCGTTCTCGAGGAGCACGTGCCAGCCGTGCCGCTCGAGCAGCGCCTCGGCGAGGCCGACGTCGAACATCTCCCAGAAGCTCGAGCCCTCGGCGACTCGGCCCTCGCGGTCGACCGGAGCCGCGACCCCGGCACCCACGGCGAGCACGCTCTCGGGCCCCGCGCCCGCAGAGCCGAGCGCGGCCAGGGCAGCGCCGCTCACGCGGTCGAGCCTCGCCTCGGCCGTCCGCGCGCCGCGGGGGAGGCCGCGCGACGCCGTGCCGAGGAGCCTGCCGCGAAGATCGGCGACGAGCGCGGTCGTCTTGTGCGCGCCGACGTCGAGGCCGACGACGACGCCCGCGGCCGCGCGGAAGTCGAACGTGCGCGGGGGCCGCCCGCGCTGCGGTCCCGAACGGTCGGGGTCCAGCTCTTCGGCCCAGCCGCGGCGCGTGAGGTCCTCGCACACCGCGATCACCGTGGCACGCGTGAGCCCCGTGAGCTCGACGAGGTCGGTGACCGTGAGCGGCCCGCCTCGGCGCAGCTCGCCGAGCACGGTCCGGGCCGTGACGAGGCGAACGACGTGAGGCCCGACGGGGCCCGCTTCGCTTCTTCCCTTCACGTTCCGACGGCCTCCTTGACGCGCTCCGCGCGGCGTCACAATAATGGACTCGCGACTCTATATTTAGAGTCTAAATTATTCCATGCGAACCCCGGAGTCCAGAGACTCCGCCCATCCACGAGGAGAGCCGGTGCCCACGTCCGCCGAGACCGCCGCCACCATCCACGACGCCGACTGGTGGCGTCAGGCCGCTGTCTACCAGATCTATCCGCGCAGCTTCGCCGACGCGAGCGGCGACGGCATCGGCGACATCAAGGGGATCACGTCGAAGGTGCCCTATCTCGCCGAGCTCGGGGTCGACGCCGTGTGGCTGAGCCCGTTCTATCCGTCCGCTCTCGCGGACGGCGGCTACGACGTCGACGACTACCGCAACGTCGACCCGCGCCTCGGCACGCTCGAGGACTTCGACGAGATGGTCGCCGCCCTCCACGGCGCGGGCATCAAGGTGATCGCGGACATCGTGCCCAACCACACCTCCGACCGCCACGAGTGGTTCCAGGAGGCCCTCGCGGCGCCGAAGGGCTCCCCGGCCCGGCAGCGCTACATCTTCCGCGACGGCCTCGGCGAGAACGGCGAGCTCCCGCCGAACGACTGGACGTCGATCTTCGGCGGCGGCGCGTGGGAGCGGATCACGGAACCCGGTCCAGAACAGACGCCCGGCCAGTGGTACTTCCACCTGTTCGCGAAGGAGCAGCCCGACCTCAACTGGGACAACCCCGAGGTCCACGAGGACTTCCTCACGACGCTGCGCTTCTGGTCCGACCGTGGCGTTGACGGCTTCCGCGTCGACGTCGCCCACGGCCTCAAGAAGGACTTCGACGCCGAGCTCCCGAGCCTCGAGACGATTCACCGCGCCGACCTCTTCAACAACGGCGAACACCCGCTCTGGGATCGCGACGAGGTTCACACGGTGTACGCCGAGTGGCGCAAGGTCTTCAACGAGTACAACCCGCCGCGCACGGCCGTCGCCGAGGCGTGGGTCCACGCCGACCGTCGCGCCCGCTACGCGTCCCCCGAGGGCCTCGGCCAGGCGTTCAACTTCGACCTCCTGCAGGCCGATTTCGACGCCGAGCAGTTCCGCACGGTCATTGCGAAGAACCTCGCCGAAGCCGCCGCGACCGGCGCGTCCTCGACGTGGGTCTTCTCGAACCACGACGTCGTCCGGCACGCGACCCGCTACGGCCTGCCCAAGGGCACGGGCCGCGGCGGCGTGGGCACCGACGGCAAGGACTGGCTCCTCGAGGGCGGCGATCCGGCCGAGGTCGACGCCGAGCGGGGCCTGCGCCGCGCGAAGGCCGCGACCCTGCTCATGCTCGCCCTCCCGGGCTCGGCGTACCTCTACCAGGGCGAGGAGCTCGGCCTCCAGGAGGTCGGCCAGATCTCGGACGAGGACCGCCAGGACCCGACGTTCTTCCGCAACAAGGGCGTCGAGGTCGGCCGCGACGGCTGCCGCGTGCCGCTGCCGTGGGAGGCTGCGCCGGCCGAGGGCTCCTCGTTCGGCTTCGGCGCGAACGGCTCGCACCTCCCGCAGCCCGCATGGTTCGCGGGGTACGCCGCGAGTGTCCAGGACGCCGACGGGGGCTCGACCCTCGCCTTCTACCGCCGCGCCCTCGGCCTGCGCCGCGAGCTTCAGGGCGCCGAGGCGTTGGGCTGGCAGGACGCGGACGACGACGACGTCCTGCACTTCGTGCGCCCCGGCAGCTGGCACGTCGTGGCCAACTTCGGGACGACGCCGGTGGCACTCCCCGAGGGCGAGGTGCTCCTCGCGAGCGCCGACGTCGAGGGCGGGAAGCTCCCGGGTGAGGCCACCGCCTGGATCCGCGCGGCGCGCTGACCCGGCTGCTGCGGGCTCCTGCGGAGGGCTGACCCGACGGCCAGGGCCGAAGGCCCTTCCCCCGAGGCCCGTAGCCGTGTAAGCCTGACCATGACGCATGAGGAGGCAGTCATGTCGACGGTGGATTTCGGCTACGGGCCCGGGGCCCGTCATCAGGACATCAATCTCGATGAGGAGAAGTGCTGGTCGCTGCTCGGCTCGTCGGGGATCGGGCGCTTCGCGTTCCTGCACGAGGGGCGCATCAACGTCTTCCCCGTGCATTACGTGGTGCACCGTGGCGGCGTGTATTTCCGCACGTCGCGCGCGGGCACGATCGCCTCCTCGGTCCCGCAGGGGAACGTCGCGCTCCAGATCGATTCGGCGCAGCCCCAGGTCCAGGCCGGGTGGACCGTGCTCGTCTCGGGGGACGCGCGGCCGGTCGAGGACGAAGCGCTTGTCACCGAACTCTTCGGCCTCTCGGTGTCGGAACCCTGGGCTGGCGGCGTGCGGGACTACTTCGTGGGTCTTGCCCCGACCGCCCTGACCGGGCGACAGGTGTTCCTCGCCTGATTGGCTTTACTCAAATCGCTTGACATACTCCGCTTCTGGGAGTCCACTAATACTTGGATCGTCGCGCTGGGGAGCGATTCGTCGAGCCGCTTCGAGGAATCAGGAGGTCAGCCATGGCTGACGTCGAGTCCCAGTCTGCCGAGAGCGCCGCGAGCGAGGCACATCCTGCCGGCGAACGGGAGACGTCCGCGACGTTCTACGCTGCGGCGGGATCGAGGCAGCAGTCGAAACGGTCCGGGATCACGTGGTGGGAGGCCTGCGGGGGCTGGAACTCGCGCTACGCGCTGAGCATGTAGAGAGCGGCTGCAGGAAAGCGCAGAAATAGGACGACGACGGGCGCGCGGGATACCGTTGACCCATGACGTCATTGACCGCCGCCGACTCTTCGCCCTCCGCCAGCAGCGATTCCTCGCTCCGCCCCGCCCGCCAGGTGAATCCAGAGATCGCCCGCTCGTGGCTCCTGGTCAACGCGATGCGCGTCGAGACGTTCAGCGAGGCGGCCGCATCCCGCGCCGACGCCATCATCCTCGACATCGAGGACGCCGTGGACCCGTCGCACAAGGACGAGGCGCGCGAGAACGTCGTCCAGTGGATGCAGGCGGGCGGGCAGGCATGGGTCCGCGTCAACGACGCGACGAGCCCCTTCTGGGCCGACGACCTCGCGGGCCTGCGCGGCACCCCCGGCCTCCTCGGCGTCGTGCTTGCGAAGACCGAGTCCGCGGACCAGGTGACCGAGAGCTTCCACCGCATGGACGGCAAGGTCCCGGTCGTCCCGCTCGTCGAATCGGCGGTGGGCATCGAAGAGGCCAACAACATCGCGAAGGCGCAGGGCGCGTTCCGCCTCGCGTTCGGCTCGGGCGACTTCCGCCGGGACACGGGCATGGCGGCCACGCCCGAGGCCATGGCGTACCCGAGGGCCAAGCTCGTCGTCGCGAGCCGCGTCGGCAACCTGCCGGGCCCGATCGACGGCCCGACCGTCGGGACCAACCACCCGATCCTGCGCGAGCAGAGCGCGATCACGGTCATGATGGGCATGACCGGGAAGCTGTGCCTCGCGATCGACCAGACCGCGGTCATCAACGAGGTCATCAGCCCGACGCCGAGCGACGTCGCCTGGGCCTCGGACTTCATGCGCGACTTCGAGGCCAACGGCCGCGTGATCCGGGACGGCTCCGACCTCCCGCGCCTCGGCCGTGCCGAGAAGATCATGAAGCTCGCGACAGCATTCGGCGTCCAGCCTGCGTAAGCCCTGACGTGCTCGACTGGGAGAACGCCTCGCCGCTCTACAAGGGGGTCGTGCTGTCCGGCATGGCCTTCTTGGCCGTCGGCCTGATCCTCAGCCTCACCGCGAACCTCGCCCACATCACGTGGCTCTTGTACGCGTCGATGGCGATCATCGGCGTCGGCCTCGTGACGCATCTCGTGGGGCTCGGGATCCGATCGCGGGACGCGCGGCGACGCGCTCGCGAGCGCGCGGGCAAGGAGGGCGGCTAGGCGCGGCGCCGGATAAGCTACTGGCCATGGCCATCAACCCCGACCTCCAGGGGCGCGTCTACCCGCCCGCCGAGGTGTACGACGTCGCCCGCGAGAAGATCCGCGAATTCGCCCGAGCCGTCAAGGCCGAGCATGCCGCGCATTACGACGTCGAGGCAGCCGCCGCGCTCGGCTACGCGGACCTCGTGGCCCCGCCGTCGTTCGCGATCATCGTCGCCCAGCGCGCCGACGCGCAGCTCATCGCGGATCCCGAGTCCGGCATCGACTTCTCGCGCGTCGTCCACGCGGAGCAGCGCTTCACGCACCACCGCCCCATCGTGGCGGGGGACCGCCTCCGGGCCGAGCTCCACGTGGACCAGGTCCGCGCGATGGGCGGCGGGGCGATGATCACGACCCGCGCCGAGATCTCCACCGAGCTGGGGGAGAAGGTCGCCACGACCACGTCGTCCATCCTGGTCCGAGGGGAGGGCCAGTGATGGCCGCACACGTCGTAGCAGCACCCGTTTTCGACGAGCTCGAGACGGGGCTCGAGATCGGGCGGCGCGAGATCGCCGTGACCCGCTCGGACCTTGTCAAGTACGCGGGCGCGTCGGGAGACTTCAACCCGATCCACTGGAACAACGACTTCGCCGTGGCCGTCGAGCTTCCGGGCGTGATCGCGCACGGCATGTTCACGATGGGTGCCGCCGTCCAGCTCGTCGTCGACTGGGTGGGGGATCCGGGGCGCGTCAGCGACTACCAGACCCGCTTCACGAAGCCGGTTCCCGTCGCGGACACGACCGGGACGGAGGAGGCGGGCGCGGTCCTCCAGGTCGTCGGCACGATCGGGGCGATCGACGCCGAGGCCCGCACCGCGCGCGTGGACCTAGCCGTGACGAACGCAGGCCAGCGCGTCCTCACGAAAGCCCAGGCCGTCGTCCGGTTCCCCTGACGCGGGCGCCGCGGTAGGCGCGCCCGCCACCCGGGGCGCCCCCCCGCCGACGTCCGACTAGGCTAGTTCCGTGAGCCAGACGCTTCTCTCCTCCCTGACGACCTCTGCCGTGGGCGGGCCCGCGGCCCGTTTCGAGGAGGCCCGCACCGAGGCGGAGATCATCGACGCCGTCCGGACGGCGGACGACGCGGGGGAGCCGCTCCTCATCATCGGCGGCGGATCGAACCTCGTCGTGTCCGACGACGGCTACCCCGGAACTGTCCTGAGGATCGCCACGGAGGGGTTCGCCGTGAACTCCGCGGACACGTGTGGCGGGGTATCTGTCGCCGTCCAGGCCGGGCACCCGTGGGACGACTTCGTCGACTACGCCGTGCACCACGCATGGAGCGGCGTCGAGGCACTCTCCGGGATCCCCGGCTCGGCGGGCGCCACCCCCGTGCAGAACGTCGGCGCCTACGGTGCGGACGTCTCGCAGACCATCTGGCAGGTGCGCACGTATGATCGCGCGGCGCGCGCCGTGAAGACGTTCGTCCCGTCCGAGCTCGCGTTCGGCTACCGCGATTCGCTCCTCAAGCAGACGACGACGGCGGGCTCGCCCCGGTACGTCGTGCTCTCGGCCGAGTTCCAGCTTCCCCTCGGGCGCATGAGCGCGCCCGTGAGGTACGGCGAGCTCGCGCGGACCCTCGGCGTCGGGCCCGGTGAGCGCGCCTCGGCCCTCGACGTTCGGCGTGCCGTGCTGAGCCTGCGTGCGTCCAAGGGGATGGTCCTCGACGCGGGGGACCGCGACACGTACTCGACCGGTTCGTTCTTCACCAACCCGATCCTCACGCCCGAGGCTGCGGAGGCCCTGCCGGAGGGCGCACCGAGGTACCCGGCGGCCGGCGGGCTCGTCAAGACCTCGGCCGCGTGGCTCATTGAGCACGCTGGCTTCCCGAAGGGGTATGGGCTCGCGGCGGACAGCGTGACGGGCGGCCGCGCATCCCTCTCGACGAAGCACACGCTCGCACTCACGAACCGTGGCGGCGCGACGGCGAAGGACCTGCTCGCGCTGGCGCGGGAGGTGCGCGACGGCGTGCACGAGCGCTTCGGGATCGAGCTCACGAACGAGCCGCTCCTCATCGGGATCGAGCTGTGAGCGAGGCCGCGGGGGCGGCTCGAGCCGGAAATCCCGGAGGGCAGCGCGAGCGAGCGCTCTTCCGTCACGACGTCGCCGCCGCGGCCGTCCGCCTCTACGCTGACCAGGGGTATGAGGCGACGAGCGCCGAGCAGGTCGCGGCCGCGGCCGGCCTGTCGCGCAGCACGTTCTTCCGGCAGTTCCGCTCGAAGGAGGACGTGGTCTTCGCCGATCACGACGTGCTCCTCGAGGAGGCCGAGGCCTTCCTCGCCCGACGGCACGAGGATCCGTGGGAAGCCGTGTGCGAGGCCGCCGAGCTCGTGTTCGCGCACTTCGATGGGCAGCGGGATCTGGCACAGCTGCGCTACCAAGTGGTCAACCGCGAACCGAGCCTCCGGGACAAGGAGCTGGTCACGACGTTCCGGTACGAGCGGCTCTTCCGGCGCTACCTCCGCTCGGCCGTCGCGGGGATCGAGCCGATCGATGCCGTGCGCTTCGCCGCCACCGTCATCGCGACCCACAACTACCTGCTCCGGGGGCTTATGCGCGGGGAGCCGGGCTGCGACGTCGCACGTCTTCGCAGCGAGCTCGATACCGTGAAGCGGCTCTTCCGGGTGGGGTCGCGGGGCGACGCGGAGGACGTTGTCGTTGCCGTCTTCCCGCGCTTGACGCCCGCTGCCGACATCGCCCGCCGTGTGAGGGAAGCACTCGAGAACACTCTCTGACATTCAGTTTCACTTGACCTGATACTCAGTTTCACGCTACAAGTGGAACCGTGCCTGATTACGACGTCTCCGCTGCCCTCGACACCGACTACTACGACGTGTTCGCCGACCTGCCCGCGGCCGATCGCGCCGCGTGGGACCGAGCGCGCGGATTCGTCGACGAGGCCCTGCCGGGCATGAACGGCTACTGGGACCGCGCCGAGTACCCCCTGCATCTCGTCAAGCGCATGGGCGAGCTCAACCTCCTCGCCGACGGGATCGAGGTCCCCGGCCTCGAGCCCATGAGCCCGCTCGCGGCCGGCCTCGTGACCATGGAGATCTCGCGCGGAGACGGCTCGCTCGGCACCGTCGTCGCGGTCCAAGGCGGCCTCTCACTCCGCTCGATCGCGTTCCACGGCTCGCCCGAGCAGAAGGAGCGCTGGCTCGGGCCGCTCGCGCGCGGCGAGGAGCTCGGGGCATTCGCCCTCACCGAGCCGGACCACGGCTCCGACTCCGTGAGCCTCGAGACGCGCGCGCGGCTCGACGGCGGCCACTGGGTGCTCGACGGAGAGAAGAAGTGGATCGGCAACGGCGCCTCGGGCGGCGTCACGGTCGTGTGGGCCCGCGACGAGGCGGGCGACGTGCGCGGCTTCCTCGTCGAGCAGGAGACGCCGGGCTACGAGGCCGAGGTCATCGAAGGCAAAGGCTCCCTCCGTGCGATCCATCAGGCCCGCATCCGGCTCGAGGGCGTGCGGATTCCCCGGGAGAACGTGCTCCCCGGCGCGAGGACGTTCAAGGACACGTCGCGCGTGCTCGTCGCGACGCGGCTCGGGGTCGCGTGGTCCGCGCTCGGGCACGCGACCGCCGCGTATGAGGCCGCGCTAAGCTACGCGAACCAGCGCGTCCAGTTCGGGAGGCCGCTCGCGACGTTCCAGCTCGTCCAGGATCGGCTCTCGCAGATGCTTGCCGAGCTCACGGGCATGCAGCTCCACTGCGTCCACCTCGCGCGGCTCGACGCCGCCGGCCTCATGCGGCCCACCCAGGCCTCGATGGCGAAGTACCACAACACGCGCAAGGCCCGCCTGATCGCCTCGACCGCGCGCGACCTGCTCGGCGGCAACGGGATTCTCCTCGAGAACCACGTGATCCGGCACCTCGCGGACATCGAGTCCATCCACACGTACGAGGGGACCGAGAGCATTCAGGCGCTCCTCATCGGCCGCGACGTCACGGGCGTCGGCGCCTTCGTCTGATCCACGTCACCCGACGCGTGGCCATCTCTGACGGACGCGTGGCCATCTCTCGCTCTCTGAACCTTGGTCAGCCGTGAGATTTGCCGTGCTGCGGACTGATCCTGTCCGCACACAGGGGCATGATGGTGGGATGCGGACTTCCGAGGGTGGGGTCCCCGGGGGCGGGGGCAGGAAAGCCAGTACGACGGCGGTTGCCCGCCTGCGGCTCGCGGCGCAAGGCCTGCTGCCCGCCGGCTCGGACGCGAACGGCCTCGGCCAGGCCGATGATCCGCTCGCGGCCGTCCGCCGCATGGGCGCCCTCCAGAGCCAGGATCTCGCCTCGGGACTGCTCGCCGTCGGAGTCCGCACCCGGGCGGGGACGGCGTCCGGCGTCGCGGCCGCCCTGGCGAGCGGCGCCGTCGTCCGCACTTGGACGATGCGCGGGACGCTCTTCCTGGTCGCTGCCGAGGACGTGCGCACGTTCGTCGGGCTCGCCGCGGATCGGGTCATGCGCTCGGCGGCCACGCGCCACCGTGGGCTCGGGATCGCCGAGGAGGACGTCGCCGTCGTCCGGAAGGTCGCCGAGGACCGCCTCGCGGGGGACAGGGGGCTGACCCGCGCCGAGCTCTTCGAGGCGTTCGACGCCGCGGGGCAGCCGACGGCGGGCCAGCGCGGCATCCACCTGCTCTCGATCCTGAGCCACCAGATGGTCCTCGTGCAGGGGCCCCTGCGCGGCCGCCAGCAGGAGTTCCGCCTCGCGGACGAGTGGCTCCCGCGCGGGGAAGGCCTCGCGGGCGACGACGCCGTCGAGCATCTCGCGCGGCGGTACCTCGCGTCGCACGGCCCGGCATGCGAGCGCGACTTCGCGTGGTGGCTGGGCCAGCCCCTCGGCGTCGTGCGAGGCCCGTTCCGGGCGGCCGCGGCCGATGGCGCATCGCTCGAGTTCGAGGGGCGCGAGCTGTTCTGCGCGCCCGAGGTGGCCGCGCTGCTCGGCACGCGCAGGGGGGCCCGCGCGGTCCTCGCGCTGCCGGGCTTCGACGAGCTCATCCTCGGGTACCAGGACCGATCCGTCGCGGTTCCCGACGCGTACCTTGAGCGCGTGATCCCCGGCATCAACGGCGTGTTCAAGGCGACCGTGTCCGTGGGCGGGCGGACAGTCGGCACGTGGGTCAAGGGTGGGACGCCCTCGGCGCCGCGCGCTGTGCCCGAGCTGTTCGAGGAGCTCGCGCCCGCGGCCGCGGCCGGTGTCGAGCGCGCCGTGGCCCGTATCGAGGCCTACTGGGCTGGCTAGACTCCGGTCGGGCTGGCTAGACTCCGGTCGGTCCTCCTCGCCCGAGCAAGTGCTGCCCTCGGCCGCTTCTCCGTGCGTCATGTCCCACGTACATGCGGCCGAGCCACGGAGATGCAATCTTGCCACGGAGTCGTCGCGAACCTTCTTTAGCCCTCCACGCGGCGGTCGGCGGCGAGCCGTCCACATGAGCAGCGAAGCCGGTTGCCCACCCGTCCGGCCGACGCGAGGATCGGAGCATGGGGACACACGCCACTGAACGCCTGCTTGCTTCCACCTGGCCACGACACGACGTGGCCCCGACGGCGGAGCTGCGGTCCGCTGGCATCGACGACCGCCTGCTCGCGAAGGCCGTGCGAAGCGGACTGCTACTCAGGCTGCGCCATGGCGCGTACATTCCAGCTCATCGATGTGATGCCCTGACACCGTGGGAACGGGAGGTCGCCCGGCTCGACGCCCACGTCGAGGCGACGGGTGGTGCCTCGGTCTACTGTTTAGCAAGCGCGGCAGTATTGCATGGATGCTCAGTCTGGAACGTTGGCCCCGAGATCCATGTTGCGACGACGTACGCGGGTTCGCGGGCGAGCCGATCGAGCGACACGGCGACCCATCAGCTGTTCCTCGCGGAGCACGATCTCACGCTCGTCGAACGGCGAGGCCGGCACCTGAAGGCGACCACGCTCGTCCGCACCGCCGCCGACTGCGCACGCACCATGCCCTTCGAGCAGGCCGTGGTGATGGGCGACAGCGCCCTCCAGCGTGGACTGGATCCGCGAGCTCTCCGCCGGGAGGTGGAACAAGGGTCGCCGCGAGGCAGGCGCAGGGCGCTCGACGTGGTGGATTCGCTTGAGCCTGCAACGGAGTCGGTCGGGGAGACACGAACCCGGATGCTGCTCGAGCGCCTAGGCTTCGAAAAGCCTCACGTGCAGTTCGAGGTGGAGACCGCAGCAGGCGTGTACCGAGCAGATTTCGCGTGGCCGAGGCTCATGGTCATCATCGAATTCGAGGGCGAGGGCAAGTATCGGAACCACGGCCCCGCCTCTGACGTCCTTCTGGCGGAGCGACGTCGCGAGACGCTCCTCATGGAACAGGGTTGGGTTTTCGTGCGCCTTCGCTGGGCAGACTTGGAGAAGCCGGACGAGGTGCGGCGGCGCATCGAGGCCGCGATCCAGACCGCGGCGCGACGGTCGGCGTGAGGCCGAGTATGAGGATGGCCCGAACAAGTGCTGCCCTTGGCCGCAAATCCGGGGGGAACTTCCCACGGACAAGCGGCCAAGGGCAGCAGATGCGAAGCTCGTTGCTGCGAGTGTGCCGGCCTGGCCTAGAGCGTGCCGGTCGCGATCTTGAGCATGCGGCGCAGCGGCTCGGCGGCGCCCCACAGGAGCTGGTCTCCGACCGTGAAGGCCGAGATGTACTCGGGCCCCATCTCGAGCTTGCGGATGCGGCCCACCGGGATGTCGAGCGTGCCGGACGCCGCGACGGGGGTCAGCTCGTCCATCGAGGCCTGCTTCTCGTTCGGCACGACGTGAGCCCACTCGTTGTCCGCGTCGATGAGCTTCTCGATCTCAGCGACCGAGAGGTCCTCGCGGAGCATGAGCGTGAGCGCCTGCGAGTGCGAGCGCATGGCCCCGATCCGGACGCACAGGCCGTCCATGATCACCGGGTCGATCGAGCCGCCCGAGCGGGTGCCGAGAATCTTGTTCGTCTCGACGCCAGCCTTCCACTCTTCCTTGGACTGGCCGTTGCCGAGGTCCGCGTCGATCCACGGGATGAGCGAGCCCGCGAGCGGCACGCCGAATTGGGTTGCATCAACGCCGCCGCGCTGGGCCGCGAGGACCTTGCGGTCGATCTCGAGGATGGCCGACGCCGGGTCCGAGAGCTCCGCGGCCACCGCGCCGTTGAGCGTCCCGAACTGGGTGAGGAGCTCGCGCATGTGCCGAGCGCCGCCGCCGGAGGCGGCTTGGTACGTCATCGACGTGCCCCACTCGACGAGGTTGTTCCGGAACAGGCCGCCGAGGCCCATGAGCATGCACGAGACAGTGCAGTTGCCGCCGACGAAGTCCTTGACGCCGGATGCGA
This sequence comes from Sinomonas terricola, assembly GCF_034931225.1. Lineage (NCBI taxonomy): Bacteria > Bacillati > Actinomycetota > Actinomycetes > Micrococcales > Micrococcaceae > Sinomonas > Sinomonas terricola. The sequence continues at coordinate 461,322 of NZ_JAYGGQ010000001.1, read as the reverse complement.
GGCCCTCATCGATGACGCTCCGGTTCACCGGATCGAGCACGATGATCGAGTCGTCGTTCATCCTCAGCGTCGAGGCCGCATCGATCCAGAGGCCGTCCCAGCCCGCGGCACGCAGCTGCGGGTGGACCTTCTTCGTATAGTCGCCGCCCTGGGCGGTCACGATAATCGGCAGCTTGGCGAGGGCGTCGACGTCGTAGGCATCCTGCAGGGGACCGGCGCCGTCGGCGAACGACGGCGCGGAGCCGCCCGCGTTCGACGTCGAGAAGAACACGGGGTTGATCGAGGCGAAATCGCCCTCGTCCTGCATCCGCTCCATGAGCACGGAGCCCACCATGCCGCGCCAGCCGACAAAGCCCACCGAAGAAGTCATAGGTTCCATTCTACGGGCGGGCGGCGTCGCGCGGATGTGGGCTGCATCTCAACGCGATTTCGCTGGCTCCCGGGGGTGGCCGGCGGACGCTCCTGCAGGCCAACCCGACAAGGTAACGGCGGGCCACCCGGTGAGAATGCTCAGCAGCGCCCGGCACAGTACTCGCGCGGCCAGCAGAACGGCCCGTTCGTCAACTTCGAAGCGCGGGTGATGGTGAGGGGCGCTCCCGGGCCCGCCGCATCCGATCCCCAGGAAGAGCCCGGGAACGCGGCCGGAGAACTCGGCGAAGTCGTCGCTGGCGGTGAGCGGCGCGAGCTTCGCAACCTCGGCAAGCTTGTCCGAGAGGATCGCGCGTTGGGCGACGGCAGCGAGGTCGGGGTCATTGGCCAGAACCGGCGCGTGGCCGGTCCATGCGATCTCCGCGCGGCAGCCGAGGGCAGACGCCACCCCGGCACAGACCTCCTCGACCCGCCGGGTGGCCCGCTCCGCCGTCGCGGCCTCGAGCCACCGCACGTTCCCGAGCAGCGCCACGTCCTCCGGTGCCGCGTTCGCGGCATCGCCGCCGTGCACCGCGCCGATCCCGATCACGAGGAGCTCGCCAGGCGACGTCTCGCGCGCAACAACGGCGTGGAGCGCCGTCGTGATGTGGGCGGCGGCGAGGATCGCATCGGCGAACTGGCCCGGGGTTCCCGCGTGGCCTGCGCCGCCGGACACGGTTGCCCGGAAGAAATCGGCGCCTGAGAGCACGACGCCGGGATTGATGGCCACGGTCCCGTACGGAACCCCGGAGAGGACGTGTGCGCCGAGCGCACCGTCTATCCCGTCGAGGACCCCGTCGGCGAGCATCGGCCCTGCGCCGGCCAGGAGCTCCTCGGCCGGCTGGAGGCAGAACCGCACGCCGCCGGGCACGGCGTGCCTCAGCCCGGCGAGAGCCGTGGCGACACCGAGCGCTGCCGCCAGATGCACGTCGTGACCGCACAGATGCGCCGTCGGGCCGGTCGCAGCGAACGCGAGTCCCGAGGCTTCGCGAACAGGGAGGGCATCGAGTTCCGCGCGAACGAGGAGGCGAGGTCCCGGCCCGGTGCCGTCGAGGTCCGCGATGACCCCAGCGCCGCCGACGCCGGTCCTCACCGAAAGGCCCACGTCGCGCAGCTCGTCGGCCATCAGGCTGGCGGTGCGGCTCACGTCGAACCCCACCTCGGGGTGGGCGTGGACGTCGCGACGCACGGCGACGAGTTTCGCCTCGAGGGCTACGAGCGCATGGTCCGCCTCAGCGGCGAGGGCGGACGGTCCCGCGGGGGCGAAGGGCGGGACCGTTGTCGTCCGTACATCGCTCACGGTGACGCCGTTTCGGGAGCGGGGATGAAGCCGAGCTGCATGAGCAAGGCAAGCTGATCCACGACGTGCCAATGCTCGGCGAGGCGACCGCCCTCCACGCGGTAGATGTCGATGCCGGCGATGTCGAAGGGTTTGCCCGAGGCGGGAAGCCCGAGAAACGGCTCGACGTGCGTCCCGCGGTTGCGCCAACGCACGACGACGCGATCGCCTTCCGCGATCACGTCCTCGACCGTGAAGCTCGGATCGAGCGCCGTGACGAGCATCGACACACGATCGCGAAGGCCCGACCGTCCTTCGCCCTGGCCAGGCATCGGATCGTTTTCGATGTAGTCCTCGACCGCGATCTGGTCGATCACCTCGAGGGATCGCTTGTTGAGCACTTCTTCGTACAGGCGGCCTACGAGGCTGCGGGAGGTCTCGGTTGACATGGTGTCCTCCTTCTGAATTCCTATGGGTTCAGCGTGCGCCCACGCGCGGTCGTAGGCCACGACGGGGACCCACCGAGTGGCCCACCGAGTTGGCGGTTTCGCGCTCCCGCTCGGCGTGCCGCGGCTCTACCCTTGGCCTAGAAGGAAGGTGTCGCATGGGCGCGGACCCGACGTTGTCCCACGAACTCCGGCGGCTGCGCGTCGCAGCTGGGCTGACCCAGGAAGAGCTCGCTGGGCGGGCAGGCATCAGCGTTCGTGCCGTGAGCGACACGGAGCGCGGGCTTCGGGGCCGCCTCTATCCGGCGACGGCGGGGCGCCTGGCGGACGCGCTCGGCCTGGGAGGTTCTCTGAGGGAACGGTTCACCGCCCTCGCCCGCGGGACCCTCGGGCCCGGTGGCCGGATGGCGCCGCTGCCCGTCCCGAGGACACCGTTGCTCGGCCGCAACGAGGCCCTCGACGATCTCACAGCGAGCCTTGGCGACCCCGCAACGAGACTCGTTACGCTCACCGGTCCGGGCGGCGTGGGCAAGACGCGGCTCGCGCTCGCTGCGGCCGAGAGGTGCGCACCGCTGTTCGACGACGGCGTGGCTTACGTCCAGCTTGCGAGCTGCCGCGACGCGGACGCGGCCGGCCTCGCGATCGCGACCGCCGTAGGCGCGAACATCGCTCACGGCACGGTCGCGGACATGGTGTGTGCGGCGATCGGGGAGCGCAGGATGCTGCTCGTGTGCGACACCTTCGAAGGAGTCGTCGGGGCCGCGCCCCTCGTCGGCGAAGTCCTTGCACGTTGCCCGCGGACGAGCGTTCTCGCAACGAGCCGGACCCCGTTGCGACTCCTCGCCGAGCATCTCGTGCGGGTCGAACCGCTCGAAGCGCCCGCGGCGTGCGAGCTGTTCGTCGAACGAGCCGCTTTCGCGCGGCCAGGGGGTGAGCTCTCGGGCTCACTTTCGCTGGTCAACGACATCTGTGCGCGAGTGCAAGGGGTCCCCCTCGCGGTCGAGCTGGCGGCGGCGCGCGTGGCCCACCTCGGGCTCGGGGACCTGAGAGAGCGCTTGAGCCATCAGCTCGAGATCCTCACCGGAGGACCGGTCGACGACGACGCGCGGCACCGAACGATCGAAGCCACTGTTGCGTGGAGCTACGGGCTCCTCGGGAAGACGGCACAGGAGGCACTCGCGCAACTCGCCGTGTTCGACGGGTGGGCCCTCGTCGGCGCTCGCGCGGTCCTCGGCCGTGACCCGCTCCCGGACGTGAGCGCCCTCGTGGATCAGAGTCTCGCGGCGGCACCGCCACTCGTCGGGGGCCACGGGCGGTATCGCATGCTCGACGCCGCCCGCGAGTTCGGTGCCGCGAGACTCGTGGAATCGGGCGGCGACTCCGCAGCCCGGGACCGCCATGCGGCATGGTTCCTGCGCACGGCAGAGGCGGAGGCCCTTGCCATCCGACAAGAGGGCCAGCGCGGAGCCCACCGGGAAACGTTCGCGGACCTCGGCAACCTCCGGCTCGCGTTCCGCTGGTTCACCGATGCCGGTCGGGGCGTTGAGGCCCTGCGGCTTGCCGCGTCTCTGTGGATGTTCTGGCTGTGGGAGGGCGGATTCTCGGAAGGCCGAGCGTGGTTGCGGACGGCGCTTGCCTCTGGGGACGACGCCGATTCGACCCTCGCAGCGAGGGCCCGGTCGGGGGCGGGATGGCTTGCTTATCTTCAGGGCGACTATGCCGAAGCGCGGATCCACGCGAGTGCGCTTCGGCGTCTCGCGGAGGCGGGCGGCGGTCCGCTGGAACGCAGGAACGCCCTGACGCTCCGTGGCATGATCGCGCTCGCGGACCGTCGCACCGCCGAGGCCGCCGCTCTGCTCCGCGAGGCGCTCGGAGTGGCGCAGGAACTTGCCGGAGATCATTGGCTCGTCGCGATCTCGACGCTCAACGACGGTTCTGGGCTGACGCATTCAGGCCATCTCGTTGAAGCGGACCGCCGCTTCTCGGAGGCGCGGGACATGTTCGCCGAGTTGGGCGACGAGACGTATCTGGCTCGCGCCGTCCGTCACGTCGCGGCGGTCCGGCTTGTGAGCGGCGACCTCCCAGGCGCGGCTCGGGCGCTCGACGAGAGCCTCGCCGTGGTGGGCGCCGCGGACGATCGGTGGGGGCTGGGAGAGACATTGGAGGGTCTCGCGCATGTCGCTGCCGCGATGGGCGACGCGCGGCGGGCCGGTGCGCTCGCGGCGAGGGCCGCCGTCATACGTCGCTCCCTTGGCGTGGCCCCGCATCCGTTCGACGCGATTCTCGCCGAGGGCCACCTCGGCCCCCTCCGCGGCACCGAAGCGTTCGAGGCGGGCTGGCGCGAAGGCGGCGAGCAGGCCTGGGAGGCCTGACCAGCCGTCCCGGTCAGCGTCGGTAGACCGCGATGCGGTAGCGGACGCCAGTGCGCGACGCGAGCCACGCGCCCTCGACCGGCTCCGACGAGGCGAGAACCCATTCCGGGCCGAGCTTCGGGGCAAACGCGTCCCCGTCGAGCTCGAGGTCGAGATACGTGACGACCGCGATATTCACGGCGTCGAGGTCGAGGGCTTGGCCGAACAGCTCGCCGCCGCCGATGAGCCACGTGCGCGTTCCCCCGGGCGCGGACGCCGCCGCCGCGAGGGCCTCCTCGAGCGAATGGACGACGACGGCGCCGCCCGCCGCCCAGCCCTGCCGGCGGGTCACGACGATGTTGGTGCGGTCGGAGAACGGCCTGAAGCGGACCGGAATCGAGTCCCACGTCTTCCGGCCCATGACCACGGGATGCCCCTTCGTGACGGACGCGAAGTGGGCCATGTCCTCGGGCACGTGCCAGGGCATGGTCCCGTCGCGGCCGATCACGCCACTGTGGGTCTGCGCCCAGATGAGCCCGACGCCCTCAGTCTGGTTCGCGGCCTGGGGGCTCACACGACTGTTCACGCAGCTCACACCGCGATGGGGGCCTTGATGGTCGGGTGGTGGTCGTAGCCGACGATCTCGAAGTCCTCGAATCGGTAGTCGAAGATCGTCTCGGGCTTCCTCAGGATGTGCATCGCCGGAGCCTCGTACGGCTCGCGGGAGAGCTGCTCCTGGACCTGGGCGACGTGGTTGTCGTAGATGTGGCAGTCTCCGCCGGTCCAGACGAATTCGCCGACAGCGAGGCCGAGCTGCTGGGCCATCATGTGGGTGAGAAGGGAGTACGAGGCGATGTTGAACGGGACGCCGAGGAACATGTCTGCGCTGCGCTGATAGAGCTGGCACGAGAGCTTCCCGGGCTCGCCGTCCGGGCCGGGTTCGACGTAGAACTGGAAGAACGCGTGGCAGGGAGGCAGCGCCATCTTCGACAGCTCGGCGACGTTCCAGGCCGAGACAATGTGGCGCCGCGAGTCCGGGTTGTTCCGCAACGAGTCCATGACCGCCGCGATCTGGTCGATATGCTGGCCGTCCGGAGTGGGCCACGACCGCCACTGGACGCCGTAGACGGGGCCGAGCTCGCCGTCGTCGTCCGCCCATTCGTCCCAGATGGTGACGCCCTGATCCTGCATCCAGCGCACGTTCGAATCGCCGCGGAGGAACCACAGGAGCTCGACGGCCACGGACTTGAAGTGCACGCGCTTCGTCGTCACGAGCGGGAAGCCCTCGGAGAGGTCGAAGCGGATCTGGCGCCCGAACACGCTCCGCGTGCCCGTGCCGGTGCGGTCCGACTTGTGTGCCCCGTGCTCGAGGACGTCGCGGAGGAGGTCCTCGTAGGGGGAGGCAACGCGCGTGGTGGTGGGCATGGTCCTAGCCTAGTCGTCGTACGGCTTGATCTGCTCGACCGCAACGACCCGTGCCGGCCCCTCGACTGGGACGTGGAACACGATCATCTCCCCGGCCGCGAGGAACGGGTCCTCGGTGGGGAGCTCGGCCTCGAGCCCCGGTTCGCAGCGGAGCACGAAGGATGCGAGGAGCGTGGGCAGCACAGGCCGATGCGAGCAGAGGACCGCGCTCCTGCGCTTGTCGAAGAGCCTGTCCACGGCTGCGGCGGCACGGTCCGGCTTGCGCTTGTGCGAGGCCTCCGTGAGCCGCTCGTCGAGCTTGACCTTGATGCGGCCATTCGCGGCCGCAATGTAGGGGCGCACGGTGTCGACGCAGCGCCGCCACGGGCTCGTGACCACGCGTTCGGGGCTCCACACCGCGAGGAGCCGCCCGACGGCCGCTGCCTGCCGGACTCCGGACGCCGCGAGCGTGCGGTCGCCCTCGGCCTTCGTCCACGAGCCCCGGGGCTTGGCCTTCGCGTGCCGCAGGAGCACGAGCGGCCGCGTGTCGAGCTCGCCGCGCCGGTGCGCCTCCGCGAGCCAGCGCAGGGGGAGCACGTCCGTCTGGTTGCTCAGGAGCGTCGCGGCCTCGTCGACGCCGCACCAGTGGATCGAATCGACCTCCGTGCCGTCAGGACGGACGACGGCGGACGCGGACACCTTGAGTGCCCAGTAGTGGACGACCTTGAGCCCGACCGGCACGTGATAGCTCGTCGACGGGAGCGGGATGCCGAGCGGCTCGTCGAGGCCGATCTCCTCGCGCACCTCGCGCGCCGCGCACTCGGGCATCGTTTCGCCGGGATCGAGCTTGCCCTTGGGCCAGGACCAGTCGTCGTAGCGCGGCCGATGGATGAGCAGGACTTCGAGTTCGCCCGAACGGACGCGCCACGGGAGAGCGCCCGCGGCGAACACGGCCACGGGTTCGCCCGTATGGTCCACCGGCTCGGCGGTTCCAGGCTGATCGGTCATCGTCACCGGAGGGCGGCGGTACGCTGCCGGGCGCGCGACGCGAGCAGCCAAGACTGGACGTCCTGGAGGGGGCGTCCGTCCTCGTCGAGGTGATGGCGGGTCCAGGTGCCCGTGTCATCGAGGTGCCAGCTCGCCGTGCCGTCGTCGAGGTAGCGGTCCAGGAGCGAGATGAGGTCGTTGATGTCTTCGCGGTTCCGCAGCTGCACGAGGGCCTCGACGCGGCGGTCGAGATTGCGGTGCATCATGTCCGCCGAGCCGATGTAGACGACCGGGTTGCCCCCGTTCGCGAACGCGAAGACGCGCGAGTGCTCCAGGAAGCGGCCGAGCACCGAGCGGACGGTGATGTTCTCGCTCAGGCCGGGCACACCCGGTCGCAGGGAGCAGATCCCGCGCACGACGATGTCCACCTTCACCCCGGCCTGCGACGCGCGGTAGAGGGAATCGATGATGGCCTCGTCGACCATCGAGTTGACCTTGATGATGACGCGCGAGCGCAGGCCCGCACGTGCATTCCTGATCTCGGTCTCGATCCGGTCGATGAGTCCCGAACGTACGGAACGGGGCGCGACGAGGAGCCGCTTGAACGTCGACTTGGGGGCGTAGCCCGAGAGCTGGTTGAAGAGCTTCGAGAGGTCCTCGCCAACCTGCTCGTCACACGTGAGGAGCCCGAGGTCCTCGTAGTAGCGGGCGGTCCGCGGGTGGTAGTTGCCCGTCCCGATGTGGCAGTAGCGGCGCAGGCCGTCGTTCTCCTGCCGCACGACGAGCGAGAGCTTGCAGTGGGTCTTGAGGCCCACGATGCCGTAGACCACATGCACCCCGGCCTGCTCGAGCTTGCGCGCCCACGAGATGTTGGCCTGCTCGTCGAAGCGGGCCTTGATCTCGACGAGGGCGAGGACCTGCTTGCCGGCCTCCGCCGCGTCGATGAGGGCGTCGACGATCGGGGAGTCTCCTGACGTGCGGTACAGGGTCTGCTTGATGGCCTGCACCTTGGGGTCCGCGGCGGCCTGCTCGAGGAAGGCCTGGACCGACGTCGAGAACGAGTCGTACGGGTGGTGCAGCAGGATGTCGCGCCGGCGCATCGCCGCGAACACGTTCGCTGCCTTCGCTGTCTCGGACTCGTTGAGGAAGCGCGACGTGTGCGCGAGCTGCTTGGGGTAGTGCAGCTCGTTCCGGTCTATCCCGCCGATGACGGAGAGGCCGCGCAGGTCGAGGGGGGCGGGCAGCGAATACACCTCGGCCTCCTCGACCCCGAGCTCGCGGACGAGAAGCGCGCGGATGTTCGGGTTGATGTCCGTCGTCACCTCGAGGCGCACGGGCGGGCCGAACCGACGCCGCAGGAGTTCCTTCTCGAGCGCCTGGAGGAGGTTCTCGGCGTCGTCCTCCTCGACTTCGAGATCCTCGTTGCGGGTCACGCGGAACGTGTGGTGCTCGACGACTTCCATCCCCGGGAAGAGCTGGTCGAGATGCACCGCGATGAGGTCTTCGAGCGGGATGAAGCGCGCGAGCCGCCCCGCGACGTTGCCCGCGCGCGGGCCGTCGACCGAGATGAGGCGGGGGAGCTGGTCCGGCACCTTGAGTCGCGCGAAGAGGTCCTTGTCGCTCACGGGGTTCCGGACCACGACGGCGAGGTTGAGGGAGAGGCCCGAGATGTACGGGAACGGGTGCGCGGGATCGACCGCGAGCGGCGTCAGGATCGGGAAGACCTGCTCCGCGAAGAGCGCGCTCAGGCGCTCATGCTCGGCCTCGCCGAGGTCGTGCCACGAGACGAGCCTGATGCCCGCGTCCTCGAGGGCCGGGCGGATGTGGTCGGCGAACGCGCGGCAGTGCCGCTCCTGCAGCTCGTGCGCGGCGACGGAGATCTGGTCGAGCACCTCGTGGGGGCTCAGGCCCGAGGCCGAGGGGACGGCGAGGCCCGTCGCGATGCGCCGCTTGAGGCCCGCGACGCGGACCATGAAGAACTCGTCGAGGTTGGACGCGAAGATCGAGAGGAAGTTGACCCGTTCGAGCAGGAACAGATCAGGGTCCTCGGCGAGCTCGAGCACGCGGGCGTTGAAGGCGAGCCAGCTCAGCTCGCGGTCGAGGAACCGGTCGGGTCCGATCTCCCCTTCGGGGGAGGGGCTCGGGAGGAACTGCGGGATGTCGATCCGGTCTTCGGTGGCCCGCGAAGCGGGGACCTCCGAGGAGCCGAAGACGGGCGTCGCCGTCGGGCGCGGCGCCGGTCGGGTCGACACGGCAACGGCAAGGTCGGTGGTCTGCGGCGCCGTTGCTGCAGGGCTCTCGTGCTGGGATTCGGTCACTGTTCCTCCGCTGGAGCTCTGGTGTGGTCCGGGTCCAGCCTACAAGGGCTCGGGGCAGGATGTGCGGGGGCCGTCATGCGTTCGCAGCGCCCCCAGTGTGACGTTGGCCTCCGCCTCGGCTACACCTCGTCAGGATCGCTTGGGCCGTACATGATGTCCTTGTCCCACAGCGTGAAGCCGAGCTTCCGGTAGAGCGCGACGGCGGCCGGGTTGTCCGCGTCCGTGTACAGCATGACGGTCTTGAGTCCCTTGCCGCGCAGGTAGTCGATTCCCGTGCGGGTGAGCGCGAGGCCGAGGCCTCGTCCCTGAGCGGCCGGGTCGACGCCGACGACGTAGACCTCGCCGACGGCTCGGTGCTCGCCATGCGCGGGGTGCACCTTGGTCCAGTGGAAGCCCAGGATCCGATCGTCTTCGTCGACCGCGAGGAAGAATCCCTCGGGGTCGAACCACGGCTCGCCCATGCGGGCCTCGAGGTCGCTGCGCCGCAGGGCGCCCTGCTCTGGGTGATGGGCGAAAGCCGCGCGGTTGGCGGCGAGCCAAGCCTCCTCGTCGCGCCCGGGTTCGAACGTCCGGATCGTGACCCCCGCCGGCAGGGCAGGGGCTGGGCCGTCCTCGTGGCGGACGAGCACCATCTTCCAAAGCTCGCGCAGCGGCACGAACCCGTACAGTGCCGCGAGTTCCGCGGCCGCCTCGTGGTTGCCGTGCGACCACGCCGTGAGGCGCGAGCGCCCGGCGGGGCCGCGCAGATCGCGGATGGCCTCGACGAGCCGCACGCCCACGCCCTGGTTCCGGTATGCGGGGTGGACCGCGAGTTCGAGGACCCCCTCGCCGTCCTCCCTGAACGCGATCGCGGCGATTCCCGCGAGGTCCTCGGGCGCCGACGAGCCGGACGTGTCGTCGAGCGCGTGGACGGCGATGGTCAGGATCTCCTCGGATCTCGTCTCGGGAGACCGCATGAGCACTGTGGTCTGCTCCGAAAGGGACGGGTTGCCGTCGGATTCCTCCGCGGCCGCGAGGAGGGCCTCGACCTCCGTCCAGAGTGCCCGCGGTATGCGGCCTTCGACGACGGTGGCGGGCCAGTCCTGCGGGTAAGCGCTCGTCATGGAGCAAGGCTAGCGAATGCGTGGGCGGTTTGCCCCGGGTCGGGTGTTGTGACCGCGGAGCAGTCGGATTGCTCCAGCCCCGCCCTGCCGTGTAGTGTGGAGCCCCGCGGCGGAGGCTTGCGCCAGCCGCGCGAGGGGGATCCACCAGTGGGGTGGCCGCGATACGTTCGACCCGTATGTCCTCCACAGAGACAGAAGACCCCGCGCCGGGAACGGCGCGGGGTCTTCTGCGGTCTTCGGAGCCTTAGGCGTCGCTCAGCTCGTCCTCGCTGAGCCGCGTGAGCGTGAGGCGGTACCCGACGTTGCGGACCGTGCCGATGAGGCCCTCGTGGTCGGGGCCGAGCTTCGCACGGAGGCGCCGCACGTGGACGTCGACCGTGCGCGTGCCGCCGTAGTAGTCGTAGCCCCACACCTCGGTGAGGAGCTGCTGGCGCGTGAACACGCGGCCGGGATGCTGCGCGAGGTACTTGAGGAGCTCGAACTCCTTGAACGTGAGGTTGAGCGCCTGCCCATTCACGCGGGCGGTGTAGCTTGCCTCGTCGATCACGACGCCCGCGGCCCGAATCTCCGTCTCGGGCTCCTCGACGTGCGCGTTCCGGGACATCGCGAGGCGGATGCGCGCCTCGATCTCGGCCGGACCGGCAGATTCGAGCACGATGTCATCCACGGCCCACGCGGCAGACACCGCGGCCATGCCGCCCTCCGTGAGGATGAGGAGGAGCGGCGAGCTGAGCCCCGTTGCCTTGAGCAGCTGGGTCAGCGACCGTGCACCGACGAGGTCGCGGCGGGCGTCGAGGAAGACGACGTCGGCGGGGTCGGCATCGAGGAGCGCGGTCGGCTCCGCCGGGAGGATATGAACCTGATGATTCAGAAGTTCGAGGGCAGGAAGGACTTCAACCGAAGAACCTCGGCTGTTGGTCAGCAGCAGGATGTGCGACATGGATCCTCCCCAAGAGCAGTCTGCACAGCGTCGGGCAGGTCGTACCTATGCCGACGATTATACGGGGGCGCCTATGGAAGGATGGCAGCGTGAAGACATGGATCGGGGGCGCGGCGGCTGCGGGCATCGGAGTGGCCGGCACTGCGGCGCTCGTCGTGTCGAGCCTCGCGGGTCCTTCCGCGCAGGCCGCAGTCGCCGTCGTCCTTGCCGCCGCGGCCGGTATTGGGTGGCCCTACTTCCTTGGAATTCCGGCGAAGAAGACCAATGGGACCATCCTCGCGCTCGCGGGAGCCGCAGCCGGGATCTCCGCCGCAGCCGTGGCGGGGCCCGAGTATCTCTTCTGGACGCCCGCCGCGATCGCCTTCGGCCTTATGGCCGTAACAGTCGTCCAGCTCATCCGTGGCACCGGCCAGAGCCATCGGCTCGAATCGGCCCTTGGCGCGAGCACCGGCGTCCTCCTGTGCTGTCTCGGCGCCGGATGGATCGCGACCGCCCGCCTCACCGGCACCGGCTCGATGCTCATCGTCGCGGGCATCAGCACGGCCGTCGCGCTGCTCGTGGGCGCAATCAACTGGCCGGACACGATCATCGCGCCCCTCGCCGTCGTCTTCGCGGGCCTTGCCGCACCGCTCGCGGCGCTCGTCATGACGGACATCTCGGTGATTCCCGCCACGGTCGCGGGCGCCCTCATCGGCGCGGTCCTCGCGGCGGTGCGCCGCCTCAACCGCACCCGCTCGCGGCCCATGCCCCCGGCGGGCCTCATGGCCCTCGCGCTCGCGCCCGTCCTCGCCGTCGGCTCGCTGGCCTATTTCATCGACAAACTCCTCCTCTATTAGGGCCCCGCCGGCCCGTGACACGCGGCGAGGAGGCCCCTGCCGAGGCGCTACGATGGCGCTATGTCTGTTCTTGCGTGGGAAATCCTCTTCATCGTCCTCCTCGTGATCGCCGGCGTGTCGATGGCGTGGTTCGCCGTCTACACGATCCTCGGCCTCTTCCGCGGCCAGCGCTGACCCTAGCGGAGAACGCGGTGCCCATCGAGATCCCCACCGGACTCACTCCCGAGCTCGTCCCGCTGTCGTGGCTCATCGGAGAGTGGGAGGGCCGCGGGCGTCTCGGCGCGGGCGAGGGCGAGGACGATCACTTCGGCCAGCACGTCACGTTCGCCCACCATGGCTTCCCCTATCTCGAATACACGGCCGAGAGCTGGCTGTGCGACGAGGCGGGGGTGCGGCTGCGGCCGCTCTCGATCGAGACCGGCTTCTGGCAGCTTGACCGCCCGATCCAGGAGGCCGACGGCGGCCCGGGGCTCACGCCCGCGGACATTGTCCCGGCGTACAAGACCGCCGATGAGGTGGAAGCCCTGCGCAACGACGACGGCGGCTTCGACATCACGGTCTCGGTGCTGCACCCCGGCGGCATCGCCGAGCTGTACTACGGCCAGATCAAGGGGCCGCAGATCCACCTCAGCACGGACGCCGTGCTCCGCGGCGCGAACAGCCGCGACTACTCGGCCGCGACCCGGATCTTCGGGCTCGTCAACGGCGAGCTCTTCTGGCGGTGGGATGTCGCGTCGGGAGGGGCACCGCTTGCGCCGCACGCGTCTGCGATCCTGCGGCGCGTCGCCACGCCCGTGCCGCCCCAGCAGCCCACGGAATGACCCCGGGCCAGCCGAGCTGCGGAACCGTTTCCGCCTCGATGGACTGAATCCGACTCCCTGGACGTTGATAAGAACATGAGCTTCACTTCGCCACTCCTTGCCCGTCCCGGCGCCGTCGCGGCCTCGGGGGCCGACGCCGGGGTCGCCGCCCACTATGGCGACCCCGTCCGAGAGCAGCGCGCGCTCGCGGGCGGCCGTGCCGCCGTCGACCTGTCCTTCCGCGGCGTCGTCACGGTGACGGGGCCGGACCGCCTCACGTGGCTCACGACGCTCTCCTCGCAGCAGGTCGCAAAGCTCGCCCCGGGGGAGTCGGCGGAACTCCTCCTCCTGAGCATCCAGGGCCGCATCGAGTATGACGCGCGGATTGTCGACGACGGCACGACGGCGTGGCTGCTCGTCGAGGCGGGCGAGGCCGCGGGGCTCGCGGCGTGGCTCGATTCGATGCGCTTCATGCTCCGGGTCGAGGTCGCGGACGTGAGCGACGCTTGGGGCGTCCTCGCGGCGACGCGGCGGCTTGACGAGCTCGCGGGACTTTCCGGGACCGGCCCCGTGTGGCGCGACCCGTGGCCCCACGTCGCGCCCGGTGGCTACAGCTACGCGGCCGTGGCCGAGGAGCGTCACCCAGGCCTCGAGCGGCCGTGGTTCGAGCACCTCATCCGCACAGACGAGCTCGAGGCGGCCGCTGCCGCCCTCGACGCCTCGGGCGTGGGGCTCGCGGGCTCCATGGCCGCCGAGGCCCTCCGCATCGCGGCCTGGCGCCCGCGCGTCGGCTTCGAGACGGACGAGAAGACGATCCCGCATGAACTCGACCTCCTGCGCACCGCAGTGCACCTCTCCAAGGGCTGCTACAAGGGCCAGGAGACGATCGCCCGCGTGCACAACCTCGGGCACCCGCCGCGGCGGCTCGTGATGCTCCAGCTCGATGGCACCGCCCATACGCTGCCGGCCGCGGGAAGCACCGTGACCGTGGCGGGCGACGGCGGAGCGAAGGCCGTCGGGCGCGTCACCTCGGCGGCGCTCCACCACGAGATGGGCCCCATCGCCCTCGCCGTCGTCAAGCGCAGCACGGACCCCCATGCGCCGCTTGTCGTCCACGGAGAGGCCGAGGGCGAGACCTACGCCGCCGCGCAGGAGGCCATCGTCGCACCGGACGCGGGGCAGGTCGTCCAGCGGCCCACGGGGCTCCTGCGCGGCCGTCCCTGACCAGCCCGTAAGGCGCGAGGATCCCCCACGCGCGGCAGCGGCGTGCGACTCGCCGACCCTCTCGGCCTCACGCGCGGGATGGGGAGAACTCCCCACGAGGTGGTTCCTTGTCGGACCCGTCGGGTAGCCTCGGTGGCGTGGCCGGGTACCTCTCGGGGAGGTGGCCGGCCAGCGGAACCGCAGGGGGCGGGACCTCGGGGGTCGTGCCTTTCTGCCGCGAGGACGGACGGAGAGGGTACTTTTGCGAGCTGGGGAGCTGCGCCGTCATGCCCGAACGCTCATCACGGGCACGGCCATGGCCCTTGTCGCGACCGTCATCGTGGTTGCGGCCGTGCTCTACCCGGGATTCCGCTCCGTCTCGGCGGACCTCAACGACGGCGGAATTTGGGTCACGAACTCGTCGATGGGGCTCGTGGGCCACCTCAACTTCCAGTCGAAGACCCTGGACGGCGGCGTCGCGTCCCGTTCGCCCAAGTTCGACGTCGTCCAGCAGGGCAAGTCCGTTGCCGTGAGCGATGCGGGGGCGTCGACGCTGAGCCCGGTCGACCCGGCCAATGTGCGCCTGACCCAAGACCTCAAATTCGCGGGCTCCGACTCCGCGTCCTTCGGGACGACGACGGCGGCGCTCGCCGATCCGGACAAGGGCCTCGTGTGGGCCGTTCCCCTCGCGTCTCTCGCGACGTTCAACCCGGACACGACCGCGCCCGCGGTCGAGGACGTGAAAGGCGTTGCCGCGACCGTGACGACCGGCAACGAGATCCTCGCGGTCGCTCCGCAGCGCGGCGAGATCGTCCGGGTCGCGGAAGGCGGGACCGCGAAGTTCTCGCCGATTGACGGACTCAGCCAGTCCGCGAAGGCGCAGATCGCCGCGGTGGGGGACAGCGCCGTCGTCCTCGATCCGGATTCCGGCACGCTCTTCCTCCCGGGCGGGGCCAAGATCGAGCGCGACGACTTCAAGGGCGCGGCGCTCCAGCAGTCCGGGCCTTCGGCGGACTCGGCTGCCGTCGCGACGGCGACAGGCCTCGTCATGCAGCCCCTCGGCGGCGGGAACGCGACAGTCACCCCTGCGTCGGACGGAACCGGGCAGGGCCCGGCCCAAGGCAGGGCCGGGCAGCCCGCACGCCCCGTGCAGCAAGGCGGATGCGTGCACTCGGCGTGGTCGGGCAGCGCGATCTACCTGCGCGTGTGCGCCGGGGCCGCGCCGCTCGCCAAGGCCGTCCCGTCAGCGGCCCCGGACACCCAGCTCGTGTTCCGCACCAATCGCGACCTCGTGGTGCTCAACGACGTGCGCGGCGGCAACGTGTGGCTCGTGACGGACAAGATGCAGCTCGTCAACAACTGGCAGGAGATCGTCCCCCAGAAGGTGACGAAGAACGGCGACCGCGAGGATTCCGCGGACATCACGCTCCAGCGGGAACTGCCGGACCGCAAGGGCGAGAACCATCCGCCCCTCGCGAACCCCGACGACTTCGGCGTGCGCGCCGGCCGGACCGTGATCCTGCCCGTGCTCCTCAACGACACCGATCCCGACGGCGACGTCCTCACCGCGAAGCTCGCGGGCGCGGACCCCAAGATCGGCCACGTCCAGCCCATCTTCAACGGTGCCGCGCTCCAGGTCGTCGTGAACGCCGACGCCCAAGGGGCCGATACATTCGACTACGAGGTCTCGGACGGCCGCGGCGGCGTCGCGCGAACCCGCGTCACCCTCACAGTGCGCGACTCGTCGCAGAACTCCCCGCCGAAAGCCGTGCGCGCCACGACCCTCGCGGCCGAGCAGGGCGCGACGGTCTCCCAGAACATCCTCGGCGACTGGGTCGACCCCGATGGCGACGACATGTTCCTCACCGGGGCGAGCACGACGGGTGACGGCGATTCCGTGCGCTTCCAGGCGGACGGCACCGTGATCTTCCAGGACGGCGGGAAGAGCATCGGCAAGAAGAGCGTCACCGTCCTCGTCTCCGACAGCCGCGACGCCACCACTGCCACGATCACGGTCGACGTGAGGCCGCATGGGACGCTCGCGCCGCAGACGACCGCCGACCACGTCCGCACCGGCGTGAACGAGCCCATCGTCGTCTCGCCGCTCGCGAATGACATCGACCCCTCCGGGACCGGGCTCAGGCTCCTGCGCGTCGAGCCCGTCGCCGGCCTCGACATCGTCATGAACTCCGAGGACGGCACGTTCTCGGCTCGCGCCGCGACGCCCGGCGTCTACTACGCCGTCTACCTCGCGTCGAACGGCTCGGGCGCCGCGAAGGGCCTCGTGAGAATCGACGTCGACCCTCCTGCGACGGGTTCGGACGCGCCCATCGCCGTGCGCGCGATCGGCCTGCTTCCCGCGGGCGGGAACGTGCTCGTCGACCCGCTCGCGAACGACACGGACCCCGGCGGCGGCGTCCTCGTCCTCCAGTCCATCGCGGTGCCGGCCGACGCGCCCATCAGCGTCGCCGTCGTCAACCACCAGGTGCTGCGGATCACCGACGTCCGCGGGCTCAAGGAGCCGCTCACGTTCACCTACGTCATCTCGAACGGGGACAAGACCGCGAGCTCGACCGTCACGGTGATCCCCATCCCGCCGCCGGCCAAGCTCCATCCGCCCGTCGCGAAGGACGACCAGGCCGTCGTCCGGGCCGGGGACACCGTGACGATCCCCGTCCTCGCCAACGATTCGCACCCCGACAACGCACAGATCACGCTCGATCCCAAGCTCGTCGAGACGCCCGATCCCGCCATGGGGCACCTGTGGGTGGATCAGGACAAGGTCCGCTTCACAGCCGGGAGCAAGACCGGGACCGTCCAGGCCGTGTATTCGGTCATCGACCCCGCGGGGCAGAAGGACTCGGCCAAGATCATGATCACGATCAAGGCAGCCGATCCGTCGCAGAACGCGAATCCCGTCCCCAAGAACATCACGGCTCGCGTGCTCGCGGGGCAGACGGCGAAGATTGCCGTGCCCGTCGACGGCATCGACCCGGATGGCGACTCCGCCTCGATCACGGGCCTCGAGAAGGCTCCCCAGCTCGGCACGGCGATCATCAAGGATGGGTACATCGAGTACACCGCGACGGCCGATGCCCACGGCAAGGACACGTTCACATACGTCGTCGAGGATCGGTTCGGCGGCCGCGGCGTCGCGACTGTCCTCGTCGGCGTCGCACCCGTGCCCTCGGTCAACCACAATCCCGTCGCGGCCGACGACCGCGTCTCCGTCCGCCCGGGCCGCCCCGTCTCGGTCGACGCCCTCGCGAACGACACGGATCCGGACGGCGACACGATCCACCTCGCGACGGACGGCTTCGAAGTTCCGCCTGACACGACCGCGAAGGCCGCGAACGGGCGCGTCGTCATCACGCCGCCGTCGTCCTCGGGGACCTACACCGTCCGGTACACCATCACGGACGGCCGCGGCGGCCGCGGCGTCGGGAACATCGTGGTCTCGGTCGACCCCAACGCGCCGCTCCAGGCACCCATCGCCCGCGACGTGCACGTGAACGCGATGGACGTCGCGGGCAAGGCCAACATCACGGTCGACGTGCTCAAGGACGCCGAGGACCCGGACGGGCTCGCGAGCGAGCTCAAAGTCTCGCTGCCCGTCAGCGGTGGCGCCGCCGTCGACGGCCGCACGGTCAAGATCTCGCTCACGCCGGAGCCCCAGGAGATCCCGTTCACCCTCACGGACATCGACGGGCTCACCGGTTCGGCCCTCGTGTGGGTGCCCGGGCTCAAGGACCAGCGCCCCGTGCTCAAGTCCCTCGACCCGATCACAGTCAAGGCCGGCGAGAAGAGCGAGATCAAGCTGTCAGACTACGTCGCCGTGCGCGGCGGCCACGCGCCGCGCATCACGACCGAGGACTCGGTCCACGCTGTCGCCGCGGACGGCTCCGCGCTCGTCAAGGATGCCGGGACGCTCACGTACACGGCCCGGAAGGACTACGCAGGCCACGCGTCGATCACGTTCGAGGCCACCGACGGATCGAGCCCGGACGATCCGGACGGCCACAAGAGCACCCTCACGCTCCCGATCGAGGTCCAGCCCGCATCGGATCGCCCCAACACGCCGCCCACGATCGCCGCGAGCACACTCGAGGTCGCGCAGAAGGAACCGCCCGCGACGCTCGACCTCAAGGCCGCGACGACCGACCCGGACCCGGGCGACATCGACCGGATGGCCTATCGGATCACGTCCCAGATCCCCGCGGGCCTCAAGGTGACGCTCGACGGCGCGACGCTCACCGCGAGCGCCGACGGGGCACCCAAGGGCACGAACGCCCAAATGACGATCGAAGCCGACGACGGGCGGGCCAAGTCGCTCGGCACAGTGACGGTCGCCGTCGTCGGCTCGACGCGCCCGCTCGCCGTCGCCAATCCGGACAGCGTCCCCGACGCGAAGTCCGGCCAGCCGGTCGAGATCCCCGTGCTCGCGAACGACTCGAACCCGTTCCCCGACACTCCGCTCAAGGTCACGTCCGCGAGCGTCAACGGCGGCGCGGGCACGGCGACGGTCGACGGCGACCGCATCCTTGTGACGCCCGCGGCCGGCTTCCACGGTCAGCTTTCGGGGCTGTACCACGTCCAGGATGCAACCGGGGATCCAGACCGCGAGGTCGTCGGCCAGTTCACGGTCACGGTCCGCGACCGCCCGGACGCCCCGAGCGCGCCGGTCGTCGACGGCATGGCGAGCCGCCAGGTCACCCTGCACTGGGCACCGCCCGCCAACAACGGCGCCGAGATCACGCAGTACAAGGTCCAGTTCGCCGGCGGGAGCCAGTCGTGCCCGACGACGACGTGCACCATCACGGGCCTCGCCAACGGCACCCAGTACACGTTCTCCATCGTGGCCGCGAACGCCGTCGGGGATTCCCCGGCGAGCGCCTCCTCGGCGCCGATCACGCCGGACGCGCGGCCGTCGCAGCCGGCGCCGCCCACGCTCACGCGCGGCGACCAGAAGATCACGCTCGCGTGGACGCCTCCCGCGAACGAAGGCACGCCGATCTCGTCGTACGTCATCGAGCTCTCCTCGGCCCAGGGCATCCAGCAGAAGACCGTCGGCGCCGTCACGAGCCTCGAGTGGACCGGGCTGACGAACGGCGTCGAGTACCGGGCTCGGATCCAGGCGAAGAACGGGGCGAAGGATCCGTCCGACTTCTCGGCGTACTCCGCGCCGGCCAAGCCCGCGGGCGTGCCGCTCGCCCCGAGCGCCCCGGCGGCGGCGCGCACGACGTCGGCGATCGACGGCGGCGTCGCGGACGTCTCGTGGGCGTCCGAGCCGCTCAAGGACAACGGCGAGCCCGTCACCGGCTACGTCGTCAAGGTGTACCGGAACGGCGCCTACGAGAAGTCGACGCCTCAGACCTCGAGCACGACCCAGCGGGTGACCGGCCTCGACACGAGCAGCACGTACACGTTCACGCTCACCTCGGTCAACGCCGTCGGCCCCTCGCCGGAAAGCCCGAAGTCTCCCGCGGTCGTCCCCTACGGGCGCCCCGGCGCGGTCAACAACCTCTCGGCCTCGCCCACGAACACGAGCGGCTCGGGGCATCAGGTCCAGCTCTCGTACACGGCGCCGTCGTCGAACGGCAACTCGATCTCGGGCTACCAGTATTCGACGGACGGCGGCACCTCGTGGAACCAGCTCGCGTCGAACAACGTGGTCTCGGGCCTTTCGAACGGCCAGAACTACTCGTTCACCGTGCGAGCCGTCAACGCGGCCGGTCCGGGCCTCGCGAGCAATTCGGCGGGGGCCAACCCGTACGGCGCGCCCCTCACGCCTGTCGTCTCGGCGTCCCAGAACGGGATCCGCGTCGACATGCGCTGGAACACGGGTGGGTACGACAACGGGCGGCCCACTACAGTGAGCGTCACGATCGACGGCTCGCCGGTGGCGAACGACGGCGCGCAGACCGTCGGGAACGGGCCGGACCAGGCCCACTCGATCACCGTGCGCGCGTGCATCACGTCGGAGCCGAGCAATTGCACGAGCAACACGGCGTCGGCGCGCACCGCTTCGCCGTCGGCCACGCTGTCTCAGGGGCCTCGGGCCTACGACCCCCAGTGCACGTCGAATGCCTGCTACTACTTCGATGTCCGCGGGTACAACTTCCACCCGAACTCGACGGTCACTGTCCAGTGCTGGAACGACAGCTCGCCGAATCCGCACGTTTTCGCGTCCTACACCGACACGACGGACGCCAACGGCTATTTCCGCAACAATTCGCACTGCTTCCTCGGCCGCGCGTCGATCAACCCGTGGTCAGCGGGCTGGGCGACCATCACCGATTCCCAGGGCTCGAGCGCGAGGACCAACAACAGCTCGTGGTGACGGCGCGTCCTCCTGCCGTGATCGCGGCGGGCGAACGCCCTGCGGACAGCCGCTGTCCGCAGGAAGTGAGAACCTAGACCGGTGGAACGCATCGAACGGCCGTGGGCGGCCCTCTGGTCTCTGGTCATCGGCTTCTTCATGATCCTCATCGACACGACCATCGTCTCGGTCGCCAACCCGGCGATCATGCGCGGGGTCGGTGCGGACATCAACGAGGTCATCTGGGTCACGAGCGCCTATCTGCTCGCGTATGTCGTGCCGCTGCTCATCACGGGGCGGCTCGGCGATCGCTTCGGGCCCAAGAACATGTATCTCGCGGGGCTCGTGATCTTCACCCTCGCGTCCCTGTGGTGCGGGCTCTCGGGGAACGTCGCGTCGCTCATCGCGGCGCGCGTGGTCCAGGGCCTCGGCGCGGGCCTCATGACGCCGCAGACGATGGCCGTGATCACACGCATCTTCCCGCCTGAGCGGCGCGGCGCGGCGATGAGCATCTGGGGCTCCACGGCAGGCGTCGCGATGCTCGTCGGGCCGATCCTCGGCGGCCTCCTCGTCGACGGGTTCGGCTGGGAGTGGGTCTTCTTCATCAACGTGCCCGTCGGCGTCGTGGGCTTCGTCCTCGCACTCCGGCTCGTCCCGCATCTCACGACGCATTCGCACCGCTTCGACTGGCTCGGCGTTGCCCTGAGCGGCGTGGGGATGTTCCTCCTTGTCTTCGGCATCCAAGAGGGGCAGACGTATTCGTGGGGCACGATCTCGGGTCCGATCACGGTGTGGAGCATCATCATCGCGGGCCTCGTCGTGATGGCCGCGTTCGTCGTGTGGCAGGCCGTCAACAAGGCTGAGCCGCTCGTGCCGCTCAGCCTCTTCCGCGACCGCAACTTCTCGCTCGCGAACCTCGGCATCTCGACGGTCGGCTTCGCCGTGACGTCCTTCGGCCTCCCGACGATCTTCTACTACCAGCTCGTGCGCGGCATGACGCCCACGCAGTCGGCGCTCATGATGATCCCCATGGCGGTCCTCTCGGGCGGCCTCGCCCCTGTCGCGGGGAAGTTGGTGGACCGCGGCCACGCGAAGGTCATGAACATCGGCGGGATGTTCCTCTTCGTCGTCTCGCTCGTGCTCTACTACGTGCTGCTCACGCCCGATCGACCCATCTGGATGCTCCTCATCCCGGGCACGGTCCTCGGCTTCGCGAACGCGGGCATCTGGGGCCCGCTCGCGACCCTCGCGACGCGCAGCCTTCCTCCGCACCTCGCCGGCGCGGGCTCGGGCATCTACAACACGACGCGGCAGATCGGCTCGGTGCTCGGGAGCGCCGCGATCGCCGCGCTCATCCAGGCCCGGCTCGCGGCCGAGCTCCCCGCCCGCCCGGGCGGGGCGGCGCAGAACACGGGGGCGCTTGCGGCCGGCCAGCTTCCCGCGTTCCTCCAGGGCGGGTTCACGACGGCGATGGCCCAGTCGATTCTCCTGCCCGCCGGCGTCCTCGTTGTCGGCGTCGTCGTCGCCTTCTTCTACGTCAAGGTGCGCCCGGTGCCGCCGACGTCCCTGGCCGGCGCGCAGGGCGCCGCAGGTCGCGAGGCGGCCGCGTCCGGGCCCACCGCAGGGACCGAGCGCGAGGGGTCGCCTGTCGACGCAGAGCGCCCTTAGGCTGGGCCCATGACTGCTGCACCGCTGGTTCCGCTGTCCTCTGGCTATCACATCCCCCAGCTCGGTCTCGGCACGTGGCCACTCGACAACGAGCAGGCGGCGGACGTCGTCGGCACGGCGCTCGAGCTCGGCTATCGGCTTATCGACACGGCCGAGAACTATGGCAACGAAGAGGGCGTGGGGGAGGGGCTGCGCCGATCCGGCGTGCCCCGCAACGAGATCTTCGTGACGACGAAGTTCAACCGCGCATGGCACAGCGTCGCGGGCGTGCACGAGGCGTGGGAGAAGAGCGTGAGGCGCCTCGGGGTAGGGTACCTTGACCTGTTCCTGATCCATTGGCCGAACCCGGATCAGGGTACCTACATCGAGGCGTGGGAGGGGCTCCTCGAGCTTCGCGACGAGGGCAAGATCCGTTCCGCGGGCGTCTCCAACTTCACCCCCGAGCACCTCGGCGCGATCATCGAGGCGACGGGCGTCGGCCCCGACGTCAACCAGATCCAGCTCAGCCCCTATTGGGTTCAGGACCAGACTCGCGCGTTCCACGGCGCCCACGCGATCGTCACAGAGTCCTGGAGCCCGATCGGAAAGGGGCGCGACCTCCTCGCCGAGCCCGCCGTCGTCGCCGCTGCCGAGGCACACGGCGTGACGCCTGCTCAGGCCGTGCTGCGCTGGCACACGCAGCAGGGTCTCGTCGCGATCCCTAAGTCGGCGTCCCGGGAACGGCTCGTGCAGAACCTCGACGTGTTCGGCTTCTCGCTCACGGCTGACGAGATCGCGGCCCTCAACGCCCTCGACGGAACGGGCCCGAAGGCCGCCGACCCTGACACCTTCGGGCACTGACGGCAGCGCTGCCCTCCCCGCTTGACCACCTTATTGTTTACCGATAAGAATGAGTTTGCCGTTTATCGGCAAGCGAGGGCTGCTTTCGGCGGCCTCGGTCGTGACAGGGGGAAATGATGTCCAGGAACAGGCAGTCGACGTTCTCGGGGAGCCGTTGGTTCGACCGTGCCGACTCTTTGGCTCTTCGTGGGTTCCTGTTGCTAGTCGGATTCGCTGCGATCGGGGCTGGCATGCTCGCCCCCGTGCTGGGTTGGCTGCAGGGCTCGGCGCTGTCGACGACCGTGACCTTGGATGCGCGAGCTGCCCTTGGCCCCAATCCGGGGCCGGGGCTCGTCCCTGGAAGCACGGGCCGGGCCGACATCGAGATCGTGGACCCGACCGCATCCGAGCGGCTCGTTGCCGCCCTGCCCGGCCTGGGTGGCTCGCTCACCGCCCTCGTTGTCGCGATGTTGCTGTACCGTTTCGTTGCCGACCTGAACCGCGGCGAGCCCTTCTCCAAGGCCAATGTGCGCCGGTTTCGGCTGATCTCCCTCGCGATCGCGGCCGGGGCGATGGCTGTTGCCGGCGCGAACAGCGCCCTCGGCTATGTCATTGCCGGAAGGCTCTCGGACCCGGCTCGGCTCGCGTTCACCTTCGAGCTTCCCCTCGCTTGGTTCGGCGCCGCGTTGGCTGTCGCTGCCATTGCGGAGGCCTTCGCGATCGGCGCGCGCCTCCGTAGCGATGTCGAAGGGGTCATCTGATGCCCGCTCCCGAGACCGAGCGCGTGGTGTGCCACCTCGAGGAGCTGCTCGACGCCCGGGGCATGACCCTCACCGCGCTTTCCGCCGCGATCGGAGTCACCCTGGAGAACCTGAGCGTCCTGAAGAACCAGAGAGCCAAGGCGATCCGGTTCAGCACACTTGTGGCCCTGTGCGACGCACTCGGGTGCACGCCTGGAGACCTCCTCACCGTCGCACCTGACCTTCAACGCGGACTTGACGGAGCAGGCCCGAATCAGCGAGAGCGATGAGCTCCTTATGAGCGGAGCGCTGAGGCAGGGTCTGCTCGGGCCGCGATCAGCGCAGGGTAAAGGGCGGCTAGCGCACCTGTTGCCCCTCCTGATCCGATGGAGAGCAGGGGCAGGCTCAGTGACAAGACCGGTTCCCAAGCGTTTGCCGCGGAGATTGCGATGACGGCCAGCGTCCCTGCGACGCCGCCGGCCAGCCCGCCGGCCAAGCCGATGAGGGTTCCCTCAAGAATGAAGATCGAGGCGACGGTGCGCTTTTTCATGCCAAGTGCTCGCCGCAGGGCGATTTCGGGAATTCGGGACTGCACGGACAGGTACATCGCAGTCGCGGCAGTGAGTGCAGCGAGAACCAGCAGCACGGTGGAGACGCCGGCGATCATTAGCCCCAGTTCGGCGCCGACCCCCAAGCGGAGGTTTCTGAGGTCTGCGACTGAGCCGACTGAGATGCTTGCGGGTGCGCCGGGAGCCAAGGCCTTGGGAATCGCTTCGCCGAGCGCCGCGGGGAAGCCATCCGTGGTTCTGACGACATATTGGGGATGGAGGTTGCCGAGGTGCCTCGCGGCGGCCGCATTGAGGTAGACCTGCTGGTCGACGAGCGCGTCACGGCCTGCGTGGGACGCGATCCCAACCACTGGAACGGGGAGTCCGCCTACCCAGATAAGCGCGCCCGGGGCGGCTCGTGCGACGCCGAGCCGCTCGGCGGCTGAACGGCCCATGATCGCGGCGGGAACGCTGCCCGGGAGATCCATGAGCTGCGAGGCGTTCGCCGGGACGGTTCGAACCTCCATGAGCGAGAGGTATCCGGAATCTGCGAGTCGGATCGCCCCGGAATAGAGCCCGCCGTGGGAATCGGTATCGGGGAGGCGTCCGATCCGAGCGTCAGCGGGTGCGATGGATGCGCTCACGCCCAGCTGGACGAAGCCGTTGAGCCTTCCCACGGCATGGCGTATCCCCTCTACTTCCTCGGGAGTGGGGATCGTGCCCGACTTCAGCGACGGATCTGTGAAACGAAGCTCATCCAGCGCAGCTTCCGTGAGCCTCTCGGCGATCTGGTTCGACGCGGTGTGGGTAAGGCCAGTGCCCGCGATGAGGCCGCCGGCTCCTAGGAGGAAGACCATCAGCAGGAGGATGCTCCTCACCGGTCGAGACGTGAGCGAGTTTGCGGCGTCGGCGAGGTTGTCGAGAAGGGGGGCCGACTTCCGCTGGTTCTCGGATGCAGGCTGCTGAGCCGAACTCGCTCGGCCGGGTGTCGCGGACGTGGAAGGCTCGGCGATAGTGCCGTCGACAAGGGGCAGGCAGCGATCCGCGGCAGCTGCCACCTGTTCATCGTGGGTGATGACGACGACGGTCGTTCCCTGGTCGGACAGCTCCTTCAGGTCGTGGATGACTTTGCGGGTGTTCTCGTTGTCCAGGTTCCCGGTCGGTTCGTCGGCGAGGACAATCCTGGGTCTCGTGACGATGGCTCGTGCGAGGGCGACGCGTTGGCGCTCGCCCCCTGAGAGGGACCGGGCAGGAGTGTTCCGGATGCGGCTGAGGCCGAGAGAGTCGAACACCTCGGAGACTCTCGCGTATCTCTCCGCTGGGGGGACGTTCTGGATCCGAAGCCCCAGTGACGCGCCAAGGTAGGCGGGCTCGGTCTGGACCATGTTGGAGCTCTGGAAGACGAATCCGATTTCTCGGCTGCGAAGTGCGTTCCGTTCTCGCTCCGAAAGGTGGCCGACAGGCTTCCCCCTGAGGAGATATGTTCCCTCCGTCGGCGTATCGAGGAGCCCGAGGAGGTTCAGAAGGGTGGTCTTCCCCGATCCCGAAGGTCCGACAATCGCGACGAACTCGCCTTCGTAGATGTCGAAGGTGGCGTTCGCGAGCGGCTCTGCGCTGCCGAAGCGTCGGGCCAGGTTCTTGACGCGAATCAGCGGATCCGCTGACACTCCGCGCGCCGCACCGCGCATGTTCGGATCTGCTTCGCCCCTGGACGCGGGCTCGGTCATGGAACTCGGATTTCCGTTCCGGCCGGAAGGCTCGGGTCCGCCTCGATCTCGGCCCAGCCCGCTGCCTGGGTCTTGACGGTGATCTTCACCTTGCGGGGCACGGGTGGTGAGGTTGACGCGGAGGATAGCCCGTCGGCGCCCGGGAGAACTTCGACGAATGCTCCGCCGGCGTCGTGTTGGATTGATATCAGCGGGATGGCCAGGACGGCTTTGCCCACGGTGGGAAGCGAAATGTCGACGTCCTGCCCGGGAGGCAAGCCAGACGCCTGGTCGGAGAGCTTGATCGTGACGTCCTTCCCGGCCGGCTTGGTCGCACCAGAGTCGGCCGGGAGGAGTTTGCTGACTGCCTCGACGATGCTCGACGACTCTCCACCGGGCCATTTCAGTTTGACCGGCGTTCCCGGCGGCAGCCGGTCAGCCTGCAGGATGAGTGCCCTAGCCGTGATGGTGTTCGGGCTGGTCTGGACAAGGACCAGGGGAGCGTCGCCGCTGACGCGCGACGCCACAGTCGAAGCACGGATCACGCGGCCCGAATCGCCAGGTATCTGCACGAAATCAAGCCATCGGAAGGTCGTGTCATCCTTTGTCTTGCCGGGTGTTTCGAGGCCGGCCTTCGCATAGATCAGCCGAACCGCTTCAAGCGTCACGGCCTCGATCTTGCCGGTCGTGGGGATGCCTTGGTAACCCATGCGCCGAAGCGACTTCTGGAGGCGTGCCACATCCGCCCCGGTGTCGTTCAGCTTGAGGTCCCTGTAGAGGGGAACGTCATCGCCGATGACGATCTGGGGGCGCCCTGCGATCGACCCGATATAGCTCCCCGGGGAAAGGCTGTCGCCAGGACCGACAGCAATGTCGGTGACGACGGTTGCGTCTGGCGCGCTCGCGCTGAGAGCTGGGAGCGGGACCGTGGTCCCGCTGACCACGCTTCCCTTGAGGGCCAAGACCTCCTGTACTTCCCGCAGCTCTGCGCGCGCCGTGACCGGCACGGCAATGTCCCGATTCTCAAGCGCGGTGGACTCTGGGCGGCGGACCAGCGAACCGGCGGCGAAGGAAGCCATGAGGATGAGGATCATGACGACGGTGAAGACAACGATTCGCCAAGGATGCAGCGTCCGGCGTCCTCGTCCGCCGGACGCGGTGTCAGAGGTTCTGTTATTCGTCACGGGCATTGGTCGAGACCGCTACGCTCCCGCCGAGAGAATCGCCTCGTCGGCCCTCGCAAGCATTGTGTCGATGGCCTGTCGCTCCGCCCTCAGCTGGCTCTCATTCTGCTTGATGAGCGCTGTCTGATAGGACGCCTCGATATTCGCAAGGCGTTGGACGAGCGAGACGGTCTGCTTGCATTCGACGTCGCCGACTGCGATGCGGATGATCTTCTCCTGATCGCCGTTCGTTGTCGACAGGTCGGGATTCCAGGAGTCACCATCCTTGAGGGAGATGCCCTTCCCCTTGAGGCAGTCTTTCCACGCGCCGACGACCTTCGTGAACTCCTCGCTCTGGGGAGCGAGCATTGCCGCTTGCTGGAAAAGCCGCTCGGCCGTCCTGTCGGAGTGCGCGCCTTTGGAGACCAATGACGTGGCAAGACAGACGTCCCACGCCTCGTTGAACTTCTCTCCCTGCGTGGACAGGTCCAAGTCCTTCCCATCGGTGAACCCCTCGGGCATGTCGTAGCCGCGCTCTTGGGCGCTCTTCAGGCTCCAGGCCCCGTACGGCCGCTCCCCGGCGAACGTTCGATGCCGGTTGTAAGGACTCAGATCGATTTTCTGCCCTTGGAACGCAAGGCACTGTTGCATCTTTGCGCTGTTGGCCTGCTCGATCTTCTCCATCTCCGGGATCGTGAGCATGAACTTGTCGAGCGGAAAATCAATCTGCTCTGCGTCCGGATCCAGGTTCACCGTCGTCGCGATCGGATCGACGTTCACCGGCCCTTTCCCAGCTTGCCGAGGGGTCGGGCTGCAGGAGGCGAGGGAGAGGAGGAACACCGCGACTATGACGAAACGTCTTCCCCTCACAACACCCGCGCCCCGTCCTTCGGGTCTATTTGCCACGTCCATGGATCCAATTGGCTAACTGCGGTAGCTGCTTACGGCATCGTTCCAGCTCAAATAGCCGCCGTACCGGTAGTAGCTATAATCATTGAAATTAAGCACGACTTC
This sequence comes from Sinomonas terricola, assembly GCF_034931225.1. NCBI lineage: Bacteria > Bacillati > Actinomycetota > Actinomycetes > Micrococcales > Micrococcaceae > Sinomonas > Sinomonas terricola. The sequence continues at coordinate 433,270 of NZ_JAYGGQ010000001.1, read as the reverse complement.
CCCGGGATCGAGCCGGAGCCATGGGCCGGAGTAATTTGCGTCGACATGGAAGTACAGGTATCGCCAATTGCGGTTGTTAGCCGACGAGATGCTGTCGTTCCAGTAGTTGCCCACGTAGCCGACGTTTGCCGCGTCCCACGCCCCGCGGTCGCCGCCGAGATTCGCATCCTTCCACGAACACATATTGGAGACGCATGAGGTCGTGCTTGCCTGCGCCGGAACCGCCGCGCTGATGGTGCCGGCAGCTGCAATCAAGGCAGCCACTGAAGCGGACAGAATCTTCTTCGTCGTCGACATTTCCCCCGCCTTTGTCGGTTATCGCCCGCCGCTATTTCGACGGCGCCTGGGTGCTATGCCTTCGATGCTCGCTGCCTGCCAGAACAACCGTCAAGCGAGGCGGGTCCAATATGCCCACCTGTCATAAATGCCTAACATTTCGGGGTCTCGGCCGGCCATGTGATCGCTGTTCAACGGCGGCGGTCTCGGGCATCGACTCAGCGAGCCGCAGGATCTCGACGGCGGTGGGGAGCACCGCCGTCCCCATCGCGTTCAGCCTCAATCCGCCTTGGCCGCGCGAGAAGACCTTCGTCCCTACATAGCGCTCGAAGTCCGCGACCTGCCGGCTGATGGCCGATTGGGTGAACCCCAGCTCGGCAGCTGCCTCAGTCGTGCTTCCGCACTGCGCCACGGCAACGAAGGCCCGTATTCCACTCAGATGCACCGGATCCCCCCACGGTCGCCTTCATCGACGTCAATACACGGTACTCGATGTCGGAAGCGTCAGTTGATCAGTGGCCGCGCAGCCGAACGGAGGCGAGGCGGCCCGAGGGGACGACGCCGAGTGCGTCGGCGAGCCGCAGGGCGGCGACGTTCTGGGACTGCGCCTCCACTTGGATGAGGTAGCCCTCCGCGAGCGCCTCATGTGCGGCGAGCTGCGCCATGAAGGCGCCGAGGCCGCGGTTGCGGAGCCCTGGCGCGACGAGGACGCCGAGGTCCGCAAGCAGTCCCTCGTGTACCCCGTAGGCCGCGCAGGCGGCGGGGCCGCTGCCGAGCATGAGGGTGAAGCGGTGCTCCCGCTGCTCGATTCCTGCCGAGCTCACGTCGTCGGGCGGGCAGAGCGATGCGAGCTCGATGGCCTCGGGGTTGCCCCTCGACACCTCGGGGTCCTCCTCGGGCTGGAAGACGGGCAGATCGTCGGCGAAGCCGAGGATGGCGGAGCTCAGCCCGTGCGCGCCGGGCCCGGCGAGGCGCAGGAGCGCCCCGCCGGAGAGGAGTTCGTCGTCGGGCAGCTTCGCGGCAGCCTCGACGAGTTCTGTCGGTCCGCTCAGCGCGAGCTGTCCGAAGAGCTCGACGGCGACGAGCTCGGCAGAAGAGTCGAGGAACCCGAGGAGGCGCGCGCCGTCGTCCGAGAACGCAAGGTCCGGCAGCCCGAGCCGCCGCGCCCACGCGAGGCGCACGACGCCGCGGCTGCCGTTATGGAAGGTTCCGCCCACGCTCTCCTCTTACCCGCTGTCGTTCCTCTCCCCCGCCCGGCCACCCTAGCCGAACAGGACGCGGGCCTCGTCGTACCGGTCTTGGGGCACGGTCTTGAGCCGGCCGAGGGCGGCGTCGAAGCCGACGTGCACGATATCCGTGCCATTGAGCGAGACCATCGTGCCCCAGCGGCCCTCGACGACCGAGTCGATCGCGGCCATGCCGAGGCGGGTCGCGAGGACGCGGTCGAAGGCCGTGGGGACGCCGCCGCGCTGGATGTGGCCGAGGACGGTTGCACGGGTCTCGATGCCCGTGAGGGCCTCGAGCTCGGGGGCGAGCCGCTCGCCGATGCCGCCGAGCCTCGGGCGGCCGAAAGTGTCGAGGCCGCGCTCGGAGTGCGCCTGCTCCATCGTGTCGGTCGAGAAGCCCTCGGCGACGACGACGAGGGGAGCGCGTCCTCGGTCGTGGGCGAGCTTGACCCACGCGGCGATCTGGTCGATGCTGACGCGCTGCTCGGGGATGAGGATCGCGTGGGCGCCCGAGGCCATGCCCGAGTGGAGTGCGATCCAGCCGACGTGGCGGCCCATGACCTCGGCGATCATGCAGCGGTGGTGGGATTCGCCCGTCGTGCGCAGGCGGTCGATCGCCTCGGTCGCGATCTCGACGGCAGTGTCGAAGCCGAAGGTGTAGTCGGTGGCGTCGAGGTCGTTGTCGATCGTCTTGGGGACGCCGACGATCTTGAGCCCCACGTCGGTGAGGCGCTTCGCGGCAGCGAGCGTGCCCTCGCCGCCTATGGCGATGATCGCGTCGATCCCGAGGCGGTCCATGTGGGCCTTGATGACGTCCGGCCCGCCCCCGTTCTCGAACGGGTTGGTCCGCGAGGTGCCGAGGATCGTCCCGCCCTGCTTGGCGATGCCCCGCACGAGCGTGCGCGGGATCTCGATGATGTCGCCCTCGACTACACCGCGCCAGCCGTCCCGGAAGCCGACGAACTCCTGACCGTGGACCGCGATGCCCTTGAGCACGGCCCCCCGGATGACTGCGTTGAGACCGGGGCAGTCGCCGCCGGAGGTGAGGATGCCGATCTTCATGCAGGGCCTTTCCGCTGTGGGTGCGATCGGTCCGCGCGCTGAGGCGGGCCGTCGATGAGACTGGTGCTTGAGGCGCCCCGTTGAGCCCACGCCGATTCTAGCGGCGCGCCCTTGGTGATGCACACCACAGAAGCCGACGACGGCGGATCGCGTCACACGGGCGCTTCGGACGTTCTGCGCGCAGTACTACTGTGATCGGGTGACCCGAACCGAATCGAATCCGGCCGACGGCGATGCCCTGCTTGACCTGGGCCGCGCAATTCGCGCCCGCCGCCGGGACCTCGGACTCACGCTCGTGCAGATGGCCGCCCTCTCGGGGCTGAGCCAGCCGTTCCTGAGCCAAGTCGAGCGGGGCCAGGCGCGTCCGAGCATGCGTTCGCTCGGCACGATCGCGCTCGCGCTCGGCACGACAGCGCCGTCGCTCCTTGCGCTCCCGCGCTCGGCCGGCGTCTCGCTCGTCCATGCGGGGGACATGCCGAGCATCGACAACTCGGCCCAGGGCACCGCGCGCTCGATCGCCGTCGGGGCCCGCGAACTGCTGCCGATGGAGTTCCTGGGCGGACCGTCGGAGTTCGAGGAGTATCTCGAGCATGAGGGCGAGGAGATCATCTATGTCGTATCGGGGACGATCGAGGTAGATCTCGCGGGGGAGGAACGCAAGACCCTCTCGGTGCGGGACTCGCTCTACTTCGACGCCCGGGTTCCTCACCGCTGGCGCGTCCTGTCCGAGCCCGCATGGGTCATCGCGGTGTCGACGCGCGCACACTGACGCCCTCGGGGCCGAGCCCCGGGGCAGGCTTCGCGTCGGAGAGGAAGACTTAACAAGAACGACATCCTGCCGGTCTTTGGGGGAAATGGCCCCCGAGGAATATTGATGCCATCAATATTCCTCATCCCCCGGAGGACCTCATGTTCCGTTCCCTCACCCCCCGCCGTGCGGCCCTCGCCGCGACGGCGATGCTGACCGCAGGCATCCTCGCCGCGTGCGGCGCGACCCCGAACACCGGCACCGCAGCGGCCGGCGCGGCCGCGGGCGATGTCAAGCACACGATCGCCGTCAGCTTCCCCAACGCCTCGGCGGCGCCCGTGGTCCAGAACCTCTTCCGGATCGCGAAGGACGAAGCGAAGGCCAAGGGCTACAACCTCGTGATCGACGATCCCGGAAGCGACGAGGCGAAGCAGGTCAACACGATCCAGACCTGGATCCAGCAGGGCGTGGGCGCGATCGTCGCCTCGACGCTCGACCCCAAGGTGCTCGACGGCGTCGCGAAGCAGGCGCGCGCGGCGGGCATCAAGTGGGTCACGTTCGGCGACAGCATCCCCGATCAGGACGCGACGCTCGGCTTCCCGCACTCCGAGGCAGGGCAGAAGCTCGGGCAGGCCGCGGGCGACTGGATCACGAAGCAGCGCGGCGGGCACGCCAAGGTCGCCATCCTCTCCTGGGCGCCCGCCGAATACGCGCGCCAGCGCCAGGACGGGATCACCTCCGCGCTCAAGGCCGCCGCGCCAGGCGCCGAGATCGTCGCGACGCAGGACGCGCTCTCCTCGACGGATGGGCTCGCCAAGGTCTCGACGATCCTCCAGGCACACCCCGACCTCAACATGGTGCTCGCCGTCGAGGACGCCGCCGGGCAGGGGGGCTACCAGGCCTTCCTGAACGCCGGCCACGCGGGCAACGACCCGAAGGTCTTCATCGGCGGCATCGACGGCGCCCAGGACGAGCTCAAACTCGTCCAGCAGGGAACGGTGTACCGCGCGACGTCGGCCTTCAACCAGCAGCTGCTCGGCGAGGGATTCGTGACGCTCCCAGACGCCCTCCTGCACGGAGAGACCAAGAGCTACTACACGCCCGTCGAACTCGTGGAGAACGGAAACCCGGACATCACGAAGCTCCTCGGGTACTACGGCGGATGACAGCCTCGAAGGCGGAGGCGGCGGCACCGGCCGCCGCCTTCGCGGTCCGCGCGCTGCACAAGTCCTACGGCGGGGTTCCCGTGCTCCGGGGAGTCGACCTCGACGTGCGGCCCGGCGAGATCCATGCTCTTCTCGGCGCGAACGGCGCAGGCAAGTCGACCCTCATCAAGTGCATCGCGGGGGTCACGCAGCCGGACTCCGGCGCGATCGAGATCGGCGGGTCGAGCTACGCGCAGCTCACGCCGTCGTCGTCCCGCGCCGCGGGCGTCGCCGTCATCTACCAAGAGCTCAGCGTCGCCCCGACGCTCAGCGTGACGGCGAACGTGTTCCTCGGCAACGAACGCCGCTTCGGGCCCTTCGTCAGGCACCGCGCGCAGGCCCGCGAGGCGAAGCGGGCGCTCGCCGACCTCGGCATGGACCTCGATCTCGCGCGGCCGCTCGGCTCATACGGCGCGGCGGAGTCGCAGGTCGTCGAGATCGTCAAGGCGCTCCGGAGCGAGCCCCAGGTGCTCATCCTCGACGAGCCGACGGCGTCGCTCACCCAGAAGGAGGCCGAGCAGCTCGCGGACAAGATGCGCGCACTTCGGGCCCAGGGCGTCCCGCTCTTGTTCGTCACCCACCGCCTCGACGAGGTGTTCGCGCTCGCGGATCGCGTCTCGATCCTACGGGCCGGGAAGATCGTGCTCTCCAAGGCAACGAGCGACTGCACGCCGCGCGAGCTTGTGACGGCGATCGTCGGGCGGGATCCCGAGACCCTCGCGCGGACAGGCGCTGCCCCGAGCACGGGCAGGCCTCCGCTCCTCGCTGTCCGCGACCTCGTCGGGCCGGACCTCGGCCCGCTCGACCTCGACGTATTCCCCGGCGAGGTGCTCGGCCTCTACGGGCTCGTCGGCTCAGGGCGCACCGAGCTGCTCGAATCGCTCTTCGGCGCGCGGCTCACCGTGCACGGCCAGATGGTGCTCGATGGCGACGAGCTTCGCCTCACGGGCCCAGGCGCAGCGATCGGAGCGGGCATCGCGCTCGTCCCCTCGGACCGCAAGCGCAAGGGGATCATCGGCGAGCTCTCGGCCCAGGCCAACGTCATCCTCTCCTCTGGCCGCGCTCTGGGACACGCCGGATTCCGCCGCCGTGCGGCCGAGGGCCGCTCCTTCCGCTCGATCGGGAAGGAGCTCGATCTGCGGCCCCTGAACCCCGGGCTCGAGGGGCGCCGCTTCTCGGGCGGCAACCAGCAGAAGCTCGTGGTGGGCCGATGGCTCCAGCCGGAGCTCGGATGCCGCATCCTGCTGCTCGACGAGCCAACCCAGGGCGTCGACGTCGGCGCCCGCGCCGATCTGTACCGAGCAGTCCGCGCTTTCGTCGGGACCGAGCGTGCCGCAATCGTCGCCTCGTCCGAGCCGACTGAGCTCCAGCAGCTGGCCGACCGCGTGATCGTGCTGTCGCGCGGCCGTGTCGCGACGACGCTTCCGGTGGCCGAGGCCACCGAGCACCGCCTCATCGAACTAGCCCACCTGTCCGAAATCCCCGGAGGGACCCCATGAACCTCAGGCGCCCCACGTCAGCCCAGGGCTTTCGGCCCGAATGGATCACCAACAACGTCCTCCTCGTCGCCCTCGTGCTTCTGTGCTCGTACTTCGCCGCCCAGACGCCGTTCTTCCTCGATGCCGGCAACGCAAAGGTCATCCTCCAGAACAATGCGACGCTCGGCATCGTCGTCGTCGCGCTCACGTGCCTCGTCATCTCGGGCGGCGTCGACCTCTCGGTGGGTTCCGCCGTCGGCCTCTCGGGCACCCTCACGGCGCTCGCGTCGGTCGAATGGGGGCTCGGGGACGTTCAGGCGGCCGGCATCGGCGTCCTCGCTGGCGTCGGCGTGGGCCTCGTCAACGGCATCCTGTGCGGCCTCCTCGAGTTCAACCCCGTGATCGTGACACTCGGCATGCTCGGCGCCGTCCGCGGCCTCACGCTCCTCATCCACCACGACCAGGTGTTCGGCCTCAACGGCAGCCTCCCCGCGCTCGCCTCGGCCCAGATCGCCGGGATCCCGGTCATCGCGGTGATCGCTCTTGCCGCGTTCGCGGTCGGGGCCGTCTTCCTCCGCACGACCGTGTGGGGCCCGTACCTCTTCGCGATCGGGACGAACCGCGAGGCCGCGTTCCTCGCGGGGCTCCCTGTTCGGGCTCTCCCGTTCGCCCTGTATCTCCTCTCCGGAACAACCGCCGGCATCGCGGGGGTCCTCCTTGCGGCCCGCCTCAACGGGGCCGCGCCGGGTCAGCAGGGGATCAACCTCGAGCTACAGGCGCTCACGGTGGTCCTCCTCGGCGGGGTGGCGTTCTCCGGCGGCCGCGGCCGGCTCCTCGGCGTCTTCACGGGCTGGATCTTCCTCGGCGTGCTCGAGAACGGCCTCACGCTCACGAACGTCACGCCATTCGTCGAGACGCTCGTCGAGGGGCTCGCGCTCGTGTTCGCTGCCGGTCTTGAGGCCCTCAGCACAGTGCTCGCAACGCGCCTCGCGGATCGCCGCAAAGCCGTGGCGCGGCTGTCCGCGGGCCCCGGTGCGAGCCCTATTATGGGCGACGGCGCCGCACCCGGCGGCGAGACGGCCGACGGCGACGCACCCGACTCGGCCGGCGGCGAGACGGCCGTGGCGGCGGGCCGGTGACGGGCGCGACGGGCACGCCGGGCGGGGTCGCGCACGAGCCGCCCTCAGCGCCGCCGCCCGTGACGGGCGCGACAGTTCGCGCCGCGGCGTCGCTCGTGGGCCTGCTGCTCTCGGACGCCGAGTGCGAGGCGCTCGTTCCGCGGGTGGCCGCCTACATGCGGATGGGCCTCCTCATCGCCCACGCGGCAGACACCGACGTGCTCCCGACCGACGACCCGAGGTGGTTCTTCCGTGACTGATCCAGCCGACCTGACCCTCAGCGAGGCGAGTGCCCTCGTCGCGGCACGCGAGCTCTCGTCGGCGGAGCTGGTGCAGGCGACCCTGCGCCGCCTCGATGCGACGGAGCCCAGCGTGCACGCCTATGCCCACCGCTTCGACGAGGCGGCCCTCGCGGCTGCGCGGGCCGCGGATTCCGCTCCTCGGCGCGGCCCGCTCCACGGCCTTCCCTTCGCGGTCAAGGACACCTTGTTCACGCGTGGCACGCCGACCGAGGCCGGCTCGCGCTCGCTCGCCGGCAGCATCGGCACGTTCGACGCGACCGCCGTCGACCGTCTTCGCGCAGCGGGCGCTATCCTGCTCGGCAAGCACGTCACGCACGAGTTTGCACAGGGCCAGGAAGAGGCGGTGACGCGCAACCCGTGGGCGCGAGAGCGTTTCGCGGGCGGCTCGAGCGCGGGGAGCGGGGCATCAGTCGCGGTGGGCTCGTCGATGCTCTCCGTGGCGACCGATGCGGGTGGATCCACGCGGATGCCCGCGGCACTCACGGGAGTCGTGGGGCTCAAGCCCACATACGGCCGGATCAGCACGTACGGCACGGTGCCTGGCGCGGCCGTCGCGGGGGCCGAGCACATCGGCCTCGTGACCCGTTCGGCCGCGGACCTCGATCTCGTGCTCCCGGTCGTCTCGGGCGCCGATCCCCACGACGCACGCACTGCAGACCAGCCTGCCTATCGGCCGTCGCCCGCGCGCGGTGCCGCGGGACGCCGCATCGGGGTCATCCGCCGCGTGGGCGCCGGCCAGCGGGTCGAGGGTGCCGTTGACGAGGGATTCGAGCGCACGCTCGGAGCCCTGCGAGGCCTCGGCGCGACGCCCGTCGAGCTCGAGCTCGACCTTTCTCTCGCGTCCCCGGCGGCCGCGCTGCTCGTGGGCGCCGCGGCGTCGGCACCGCATCTCGCGGCCCTCCGGCAGGGCGGGGACGGGATCCGCCGCGAGGTCAGGCTGCACCTCGCGGCGGGCCTCCTCGTCCCCGCGCAGTTCGTCCACGCCGCCCGCAGCGTGCGAACGCTCCTTCGCCGTCAGGTGGCAGCAGCATTCAGGGCGCATCGGCTCGACGCGCTCGCGACTCCCACCCTCCCGTGCGTGCCGCCGCTCCTCGCGGACTTCGACCCGGCCACGGACATGGGCGCGCTCACCGACTTCGTCTCGCCATGGAACCTCACGGGCCAGCCGGCTGTCAGCGTTCCGGCCGGCCTTTCGCCGGAGGGCCTTCCGCTCGCGGTCCAGTTCGTCGGGGTGCCGTTCGGCGAAGCGGACCTCGTGGCACTTGCTTCTGCCTTCGAGGCTGTCATGGCGCAGTCACGGCCCGCGCCCCTCGCGGAGCGCGTGCCGTGACTGGTGTTCCCCGTTCCTTATGCGGTCGGGGCGCCCGGGCCCTGCGAGCCCTGGCCGGCCGATCCGCCGCGGCCGGACCGCGGTCCGCCGAGGAGATTCTCGAGGATGATCGAGCCGTTCTGGTCCGGGATGATCGCCCACGCCACGAGGTACGCGAAGACCGCGGGCCCGGGGAGGAAGCACAGGACGACGAAGATGATCCGGACGAAGGCGACGTCGATGTCGAGCCGCTCGGCGAGCCCGCCGAGCACGCCGCCGACGATGCGCCGCGGCCCGCGGCGGAGTCCGCTCGAGCGGAGGGAGTTGAAGAACGAGTCCATGGAGATCTCCTGAAGGTGCTGGTCAGTGGGTCTGGGGCGGCACGTCACCGCTCGTCGGCGGGGCCGCTCTCGTAGGGGTTCGGTCGGGGTGTCTCGGCGCCGTCGGACGTCTGGGAAGGGCCGGCGGACGACGGCGCGTGCTCGCCAAGGCCGCTTGGCGCGCCCGGGTGGGCGGCGCCGTCGAGCGCCTTCCGCCCCCGCGCCGCAGCGAGGGTCCCGCCGACGACGAGGCCGACGCCGGCGATCACCAGGATCGACACCGAGGCCACCGCCGGATCCACTGAGAACCAGCCGAGCCGGCTCGCGAGGAGCAGACCTGCTATTGCCACGATCACAACCCCCCACACCATCGTGCCCACGCTCGGGCCCCGCTGGAAGTCCTGCTGCTCGGGAATGCTCATCTCACTTCTCCTGCTCGATCGTGACGTTGCTCATCGTGGCGTCCACCTTCACGACGAGCGTCGCGCCGGCTGCGGACGGGTTGTAGGTCTGCGAGTCCTGGGTGTTGAAGCCTGAAATCGACCTGCCGCCGAACTGGACGTTGCTCATCGTCGCGTCCGCCTGGACCTTCACGGGGATGCCCTTGGGGATCTCGATCGCGAGCTGGCTCATGGTCGCGTCGACTGGAACCGTGGTTTCGGTGGCGAGCGGGCCGGAGGAGTCGAGCTGCCGGAGGTCGAGCTTCCCGGTCGACCCCGTGACGTGGTAACCCGTGACCGCCTGCTGGACCGATGTCGGCTCGAAGCTGACGGATCCGCGCGGACGGCCGAACTGGTAGACCGGCTGGGTCACCGCCGCGATGATGAGCGCGACGACGGCGAAGAGCGAGAGAAGCCCGCCCGTGCGGCCCCGCAGCCCCGCGACGACGATGCCGAGGCCGATGATCCCGGCGCCGATCGCCCACAGCGCGCCCGTCGTCGGTTCGACGATCGTCGTCCCGGAGACGTTGAGCGCCATGAGCGTGCCCGCGACGAGCACGGCGAGTCCGAGGACGACGGCGGTGAACGGCCCGCCCGGACCACGGCGGCGGGGCTTGAGGGCAGTCTGCTGCGGTGCGGGCTGTTGCCATGCGGTGCCCTGGTGCCGCCTGGGGGATCCGCCGTAATAGCCGCCATACGGTCCGCCGTACGTGCCTTGGTACTGGCCATACGCGTCGCGGTAGCGCCCGCTACGGTAGGGGCCGCTGTAGGGCTGCCCACCCGAAGCGGCAGGGTCGTAGGACGTCTGGTCGAAGGAGGCATGGCCGTAGGAAGCTTCGTCGTAGGAGGTATCGCCGGCGGAAGCTGGGTCATAGTGAGGCTGGGCAGGGAACCCGGGCTGCTCCTCTGCCGTCGGCTCGGTAGGGCCCTCGAACCGGGGCTGCGCCGAACGGCGAGACCGCCGCGACCGGGCGATGCTGATGAAGACAAGGCCCACGAGCCCGATCCAGAACAGCGCCCACAGCGGCTCGGCTCCCCGCATCTCCCCGAACCAGAAGCCTGCGCGGGCGCCCCCGAGACCGAGGATCGTGGCGATGAGGCCGCCGGTCATTCCGCCGGTCCAGCGGCCGCGCATGGCTTCCTGCACGTGGATCCGGCCGTCCGGCTCGGGAAGGAGGAGCCACAGGACGCCGTACGCGAGGACGCCGACGCCGAGGAAGATCGCCGCGACGATGAAGAGTCCGCGGACGATAACGGGGTCGATGCCCCAGCGGTGCGCGAGGCCGCTCGCGACGCCGCCGGCCCAGCGGTCGGGGCCTCGGGTCACGCCGAGGCCGCGGATCCAGCCGAAGAAGTCGCCGCCCGCCTTGCCGGGGTGCCCGGAGCCGGGGTGCCCGGAGCCGGGGTGCCCGGCGCCGGGACGGGCAGCGCCGGGATGGCCAGCGGGCTGGCCCGGCGTGCCGGGGAGGGGGGAGTCGGAGCTCCCCGGGGTCTGTTCGGTGCTCATGCCTCCATCCTTCCCGTGCGCATCCCCGAGACCCATGGGGTGAACCCCTGATCGGACCCTGATTCCGCCCCGAGTTCCCCGGATCCACGCCCCTGAGCGCCCTGAAGCGTGCTTGGATTGATGGCATGAGCATCGCCCACGCAAGGCCACCCCTCGTGCGGTCGGAGGACCGTCTCGTGGCTGGCGTCTGCTCTGGGCTTGCCCGCCATCTCGGGCTGCGCACCGACGTCGTGCGGTGGGCCATGGTCATCGCGACGCTCCTCGGCGGGGCCGGGATCGTGTTCTACGGCTGGCTGTGGATCATGGTTCCCACGGCGGCCGAGGCGGCGCGGCGCGAGGCGCGCCGGCCGGCGTCGTCCATTGCCCCCGCTGTGAGCGAGCCGGCCGAGCCTCGGCGGACGACGGCGTCGCCCGCCTTTCCCGGCGCTGGCCGCCGTGCGCCGCGACTCGGCGGGCACGGCCGGGAAGTGCTGCTCGGCGCGGTCCTCCTGCTCGGGGCGCTCGCCGTCGGAACGGGGCTCCTCGGGCTCACGGTGCCGCTCGGCGTCGTCGTTCCCGTAGCGGCGATTCTGGGCGGCGCCGCGCTCGCGTGGCTCCAGCTCGACGAATCACGGCGCACCCAGCTCGTGCGCGGTGCGGGAACGGGCCGGTGGGTCGGCTGGCTGCGGCTCGGGGCGGGGCTCGCGCTCGTCGTCGCGGGCGTGACGCTCGCCGTCTCGGGCAGCCAGTGGAATGTGCTGGGCCTCGCGCTGCTCGCGTCGCTCGCCGTCCTCGCAGGGGTTGCGCTGGTGCTGCTGCCGTGGGGCGTCAAGTTCTGGCGCGATTTCGGCGCCGAGCGCGCCGCGCGCGTGCGGGAGGCGGAGCGGGCCGAGATCGCGGCGCACCTCCACGATTCAGTTCTCCAGACGCTCGCCCTCATCCAGCGCCGCGCGGGAAGCGAGGCGGACGTGACTCGGCTTGCGCGCGCCCAGGAGCGCGAGCTGCGCGAGTGGCTCTACCGCGACGAGCGGCGCGGCGGGGGCGCGTTCGCGGACCGGCTCAAGGGACTCGCCGCCGAGGTCGAGGACGCGCATGGGCAGGCGGTCGACGTCGTCTGCGTCGGCGACGCGTCGCTGCGCGAGGAGCAGCGCGAGCGCATCGAGGCGCTCCTGCAGGCCTCGCGGGAGGCGATGCTCAACGCCGTCCGCCACGGCGGAGGGCCCGTGTCCGTCTATGCGGAGGCGTCGCACGACGCGATCGAGGTATTCGTGAAGGACCGCGGCCCGGGGTTCGAGCCTGACGCGGTGCCCGAGGACAGGCTCGGGGTGCGCGAATCGATCGTGGGGCGCATGCGGCGCCACGGCGGCGAGGCGAAGATCGTGTCCGGGGCGGACGGCACGGAAGTGCGCCTCCGCCTTCCCGGCATCGGAACGGAGGAGTCATGAGCGAGCCGGTCAGAGTCGTCATCGTGGACGACCACACGATTTTCCGCTCGGGACTCAAGGCCGATCTCGATGAGCGGGTGCGCGTCGTGGGGGAGGCCGGGACCGTCGAGGAGGCCGTCGCCGTCATCGAGGAGCTCGCGCCGCAGGTCGTGCTTCTGGACGTGCACCTTCCGGGCGGGCTCGGCGGGGGAGGGCGCGAGGTGCTGACGCGGTCGACGGCGCTGCTCTCCCGCGTGCGCTTCCTCGCCCTGAGCGTCTCCGACGCCGCCGAGGACGTCGTCTCCGTGATCCGCGCGGGCGCGCGGGGCTACGTGACGAAGACGGCGTCCGGACCGGAGATCACGGACGCCGTGCTGCGGGTGGCCGAGGGGGACGCCGTGTTCTCGCCGCGGCTCGCGGGGTTCGTCCTTGACGCCTTCGGGACCTCCGCGGTTGCCGACGTCGCCGACGACGAGCTCGACCGCCTCTCGGCCCGCGAACTCGAGGTCATGCGGCTCATCGCGCGCGGGTACTCCTACAAGGAGGTCGCGAAGGAGCTGTTCATCTCGGTCAAGACTGTCGAGACGCACGTTTCCGCCGTCCTCCGGAAGCTCCAGCTCACGAACCGCCACGAGCTGAGCCGCTGGGCCGCGGACCGCCGCATCTGGTAGCCCCCACGCGTGTCCAGCTCTCGTCCACGCGTGGCCAGCTCTCGTCCACGCGTGGCCAGCTCTCGTCCACGCGTGGCCAGGCAGGCCGCTCAGGTGCCATCCCCGGCGACGCGCCCGCGTCGCCCTCGGAGCGACGCGAGGATCCCCCCACCGACGAGCCCGATGCCCGCGACGACGAGCAGCGCGACGAGCGCGAACTCCGGGGCCACAGTGAACCAGCCGAACCTGCTGGCTCCGATGATCCCCGCAAGCGCCACGACGATAACGCCCCACACCACGGTGCCCATGCTCGGGCCGAGCTCGGTGCCCGGCTCCTGTGGAAGTCCAGTGCTCATGTCACCGCTCCTGCTCGATGTTGACGTTGCTCATGACGGCGTGCACGGTCACAACGAGTGTCGCGCCGGGAGCCGAGGCGTTGTACGTCTGGGAGTCGCCGAGGGCCAGCCCGGAGGCGGAACGGCCGCCGAACTGCACGTTGCTCATGGCGCCGTCGGCTTGAACCCGCACGGGGATGCCCTTCGGGATCTCGATCTTGAGGTCACTCATCGTCGCGTTCACGGGAACGACCGATTCCGAGGCGAGCGGCCCCGAGTTGTCGAGGGCCCGGAGGTCAAGCTGGGCCGAGGCCGCGGTGGCCGTGTACCCCTGGGTCGCCTGGGCGATCGAGGTGGGCGCGGAGGTCGTGGGCGAGTGCTGCTGGCTCAGCACGTAGGCGGGCTCGGTCACCGCGGCGATGATGAGGGCAACGATCGCGAAGACCGACAGGACGCCGGCCGTCCGGCCCCGGAGTCCCGCAGCGATGATGCCCAGGCCAACGACGGCGGCGCCCACTGCCCACAGCGTGCCGGTGCTGGGGTCGACGACGATGGCGCCCGTTGACTGGAGGGCGAGCAGGCCGCCGACGGCGAGTGCGGCAAGCCCGATCACGATTGCGGTGAACGGTCCGCCTGGACCTTGCCGGTGCGTCCTGACAGCGCTGAGGGGCGGGCCGACGTGGTGCACGTCCGCAGTGGGCGCATTCGGGCCGTACGCGGCGGGTCCGGCCGTGTAGCCGGCGTAGGGCGACGGCGGTGTGACGCCCGCGGGCGACGGCGGCGGATCCGCGGGCGATGGCGGTGCGTCCGGGGGAGCGCCGCGACCTTGAGACGAGGCCCGAGGACTCACGCGGTGCCGACGGGCTGAAGCTGCGACCCCATACACGACGAGCAACAGAATGCCGACCCAGAACACGGCCCACAGCGGCCCTGCCCAGCGGATGTTTCCGAAAGAGTACGTCGTCGGGAGGCCGCCGAGACCGAAGACGGTTGCGATCAGGGCACCGACCATTCCGCTGCTCCACCGGCCATGGCTGGCCTCTTGGACATGGATTCGGCCATCGGGCTCGGGCAACACGAGCCAGAGGAGCCCGTAAACCAGGAGGCCGACGCCGAGGAAGAGGGCGGCGACGACGAAAAGAACGCGCACGAGCGCGGGAGCGACGCCCCAGCGATGCGCGAGGCCAGAGGCGACTCCGCCGGCCACGCGATCGCGACCGCGGACGACGCCGAGGCTGCGGATCCACAGGAAGAAGTCAGGGGAGGCGGGATGCGGGGCGCGAGCCCCTCCGCCCCCTGACGCGGGTGAAGTGCTCATGGATCCATCGTGGCCCCCTGCGCGCCTCGCCCCCACGGCCGAAAGCCCCTGTCTTTGCGACGATTCCCGCGCGTCAGGGGGCGAGGACCCGCAGCGCCCCTGGCCGGATCCGGACTCTCGCGGGGAGCCATCCCGCTTGGTCCCCGTCGAGGCACAGGGGGAGCGGCCGGTCCGCGGAGATCGCGACGTTGCCGCCCGTGAAGCGCCGCACTCCGGGCTCGGTCACGTGGGCGCCGGTCGCGGCAAGCCTCATGAATCTGGCCACGTTCCTCTTCGGAATCTCCGCCCCGGCCACGAGCACGTGGATCAGGCCGTCGTCGAGCACCGCGTCCGGAACGATGTCGAGGCCGTGCCCATAGCGCCCCGAGTTGGCCATGACCACGAGGTGCGCGAGGACGCTGTGGCGCGAGCCGTCGATATCCAGCTCGAAGCGTGCAGGCTTCCACCGCACGATGGCGACGACGGGCGCCACCCGGTAGGCGATCTCGGAGGGGATGCGCGAGTCGTTCATCATGAGGTTTGCGATCGCGTCGAGCCCCGTGTAGGCGTTGCCCGGCGCGAGCTGGCCGTCGACGTCGAGCAGGTCCACGGTGCGCTCTCGGCCTGAGAGGAGCACACTCGCGACCGCCGAGGGCTCGCGCGGCATCCTGAGCTTGGCGGCGAAGCCGTTGCCCCGCCCCGCGGCGACGAGCGCAAACACGCCGCGGGAGCGGGCGACGGCGGCCGCGACGTCCCGCACGATCCCGTCCCCACCCACGGCGACCACCACGTCACCCCGCGCCGCGGCCTCGGAAGCCAGCCGCGCGCCGTCGTCCGCCGTTCGCGTCGTCGTGGTCCGCACGCGCGCCCCCGCGGCCTCGAGCGCGCGGGCGATGGGCGCCCACAGCGACGGCGCGTGGCCGCCGCCCGCCACCGGATTGACGACGGCGGTGAACGAGCGCCCGGCGGATTCCTCCGCCGGCCGGCCCGATCGTGTCATGTCCGTCAGCGCGCGGCGCCGAGGAACTCCTGGATGCGGCTCACGCCCTCCGCGAGGTCGTCGTCGCCGAGCGCGTAGGAAAGGCGCACGTAGCCGCTCGGGCCGAACGCCTCGCCGGGCACGATGGCGACTTCGACCTTGTCGAGGATGAGTGCCGCGAGCTCGGCGGACGTCGCCGGCCGCACGCCGCCGATCTCCTTGCCGAGGAGGCGGCGCACGTCGGCGTAGGCGTAGAAGGCGCCGTGCGGCGTCGGGCAATTGACGCCGGGGATCGCCGAAAGCCCGGCGACCATGGCCTTGCGGCGCCGGTCGAACGCGACCTTCATCTCTTCGACGGCGTCGAGCGGACCCGCGACGGCGGCGAGCGCGGCCATCTGGGAGACGTTCGAGACGTTCGATGTCGCGTGCGACTGGAGGTTCGTCGCGGCCTTGATGACGTCCCCGGGGCCGATCATCCAGCCGACGCGCCAGCCAGTCATCGCGTACGTCTTCGCGACGCCGTTGAGGATCACGACCCGGTCGCCGAGCGCGGGCACCGCGGTCGCGATCGAGGTGAACGGCACGCCGTCATACGTGAGGTGCTCGTAGATCTCGTCCGTCACGACCCACAGGCCCTTGGACGCCGCCCACTCGCCGATCTCCTTGACCTGCTCGGGCAAGTACACGGCGCCTGTCGGGTTCGACGGAGAGACGAAGAGGAGGATCTTCGTGCGTTCTGTGAGCGCGGCCTCGAGCTGGTCGACGGTCACGAGGTAGCCCTGCTCAGGGCCGGCGAAGACCTCGACGGGCACGCCGCCCGCGAGGCGGATTGCCTCGGGGTAGGTGGTCCAGTAGGGCGTCGGGAGGAGGACCTCGTCGCCCGGGTCGAGGAGGGTCGCGAACGTGTTGTAGACGGCCTGCTTGCCGCCGTTCGTCACGAGCACCTGCGACGCCGCGGCCTCGTACCCCGAATCGCGCAGGGTCTTCTCGGCGATGGCCTGCTTGAGCTCGGGAAGCCCTCCCGCGGGGGAGTAGCGGTGGAAGCGAGGCTGGCGGGCCGCCTCGATCGCGGCCTCGACGATGTATCCCGGCGTCGGGAAGTCCGGCTCGCCCGCGCCGAAGCCGATCACAGGCCGCCCGGCGGCCTTGAGCGCCTTGGCCTTCGCATCGACGGCCAAGGTCGCGGATTCGGCGATGGATCCGATGCGCTGCGAGACACGGGCGGAGGTCATGGGGCTCTCCTGACTTTCGGTCGGCGGTAATCAACGGCGAATGAGGCGCAGACGCGGGGGAGGTCCCCGCGTCTCCAACTTTAGGCGCTCTGGCGGGTTCTCGGCCTTCGCGTGCCTCGGTTCGACGCGGGACGCGAATATGCGTAGACTTGACCACCGGTATCAGAAACCACTGAGTTGCCCATGCCTTGGATTCGCCTGCGAATTCCGGGCGCGAATCCTTGATAAGCTGGGAACTCGGTGTTCTGACCGAAGGGTAGTGGCGCAATTGGTAGCGCAGCGGTCTCCAAAACCGCAGGTTGCAGGTTCGAGTCCTGTCTGCCCTGCGCACGGCGTGCCCCGGATGAAACTGGGGCGTTCCAGTGCCCACAGAGCGGAACCGGCGGGGATGTCCTGCGGGAACACAGGATGAGCGAGGAACAGGTGACCGAAACAGCTGCCAGCAGCTCTCAGGGCCGCCCAGCCAAGCAGGCGAAGAAGCTCGGTTTCTTCGGCCGCATCTCCCTCTTCCTCCGTCAGGTGATCGGAGAGCTTCGCAAGGTCGTCACGCCGACCCGGCAGGAGCTTCTCAACATGACGTTCGTGGTGCTGGCGTTCGTGGTGGTCATGATGGTGGTCGTCTTCGTTCTCGACTTCCTCTTCGGGCTCGGCGTCGGCTGGGTCTTCGACGGGTCGTCGCAGGGCAAGTAGGGCCAGTCTCCGCAGACCGTGTCAGGGCCGAGAGAATGGGTCCCGGGGCGCGGTGTGCGGATTCGCATTTAAGTCGCAAGAGGAGAGCAGGAGACTAAGTGTCTGAGCACGAGCTCGAGAGCGAGACCGAGCGCGAGGCCACGGCCCCCGAGGCCGCGGTCTTCAGCGACGCTGCCCCGGTGCCGGCGGCGCCGACCGCGTCAGACGTCGAGCCCGCGTTCGACGACGAGGCTGCCTCGGAGGGCGACGCGGCGGAATTCGAGGCGGAGGCTTCCGAGGCAGAGGCCGAGGAGTCCGAAGCCGTCGAGGGCGGGGCCGAGCCGGTGGATCCGGCCGAGGCCGCCGCGAAGGCCGCCGAGGAGTTCAAGTCCAAGCTCCGCCGCCAGCCCGGCGACTGGTACGTGATCCACTCCTACGCCGGCTACGAGAACCGCGTGAAGGCGAATCTCGAGACCCGCATCCAGACCCTGGACATGGAAGATTTCATCTACGAGATCCAGGTCCCGATGGAGGAGGTCGTCGAGATCAAGAACGCGCAGCGCAAGATCGTCAAGCGCGTTCGCATCCCCGGCTACGTGCTCGTCCGCATGGACCTCACGGATGCCTCGTGGGGCGCCGTCCGGCACACGCCCGGAGTGACGGGCTTCGTCGGCAACGCCCACAATCCGGTCCCGCTGCGCCTCGACGAGGTCTTCACGATGCTTGCCCCTGTGTTCGAGCAGGAGCAGCAGGCCGAGGCCAAGGCCGCGGGCAAGGCCGGCGTGCGCCAGCCGTCCGCGCCCGTCACCGTCGACTTCGAGGTCGGCGAGTCGGTCATCGTCAAGGAGGGCCCGTTCGAGACCCTGCCCGCGACGATCTCCGAGATCAAGCCCGAGTCGCAGACGCTCGTCGTGCTCGTCTCGATCTTCGAGCGCGAGACGCCTGTCACGCTCGCGTTCAACCAGGTCTCCAAGATCTGATTCCCAACTGAAGACTTCGCCCCGGGGCCGGCCCGCTTTGCCGGCCCCGGGGCGGCCGACTGTCTGGCCAGGGCAGTCACCACCTGGACGGCGCTCCTGCTGCCCAGGAAGCAAAGGAAGAAAAGGATCCTCAATGGCTCCCAAGAAGAAGGTCACCGGCCTCATCAAGCTGCAGATCCAGGCAGGCGCCGCCAACCCGGCCCCGCCGATCGGCCCTGCGCTTGGTCAGCACGGCGTCAACATCATGGAATTCTGCAAGGCGTACAACGCCGCAACGGAATCCCAGCGCGGCAACGTCATCCCCGTGGAGATCACGGTCTACGAAGACCGCTCCTTCACGTTCATCACGAAGACCCCGCCGGCCGCCGAGCTCATCAAGAAGGCTGCGGGCGTCCAGAAGGGCTCCGCGACGCCGCACACCGTCAAGGTTGCGAAGCTGACCGACGCCCAGGTCGAGGAGATCGCGAAGACGAAGCTCGAGGACCTCAACGCGAACGACGTCGACGCCGCGAAGAAGATCATCGCGGGCACGGCCCGGAGCATGGGCATCACCGTAGAAGGCTGACGCCCTCTCACCGGGCACCGTCGAGGGCTGAGCCCTTCGACGCACCCAACTGAACAACAACGACGCACGGCGAGTCCCGCCGTCGTCCGTGGCAGGGCCGAGCGCGGCCCATTGTGACCACAACTGCACAAGGAGAAACAGAGCAGCATGGCAAAGCGCAGCAAAGCATACGAGGCAGCGGCCGCGAAGATCGAGGACGGCAAGCTGTACGCCCCGGCCGAGGGCATCGCCCTCGCCAAGGAGATCAACCCGTCGAAGACGGACGCGACGGTCGAGGTCGCCTTCCGCCTCGGCGTCGACCCGCGCAAGGCGGACCAGATGGTCCGCGGCACCGTCAACCTCCCGCATGGCACGGGCAAGACGGCCCGCGTCCTCGTCTTCGCGACGGGCGACAAGGCCGCGGCCGCCGAGGCCGCCGGTGCCGACTTCGTCGGTTCCGATGACCTCATCGAGCGCATCCAGGGTGGCTGGACGGACTTCGACGCCGCGGTTGCGACGCCGGAGCTCATGGGCAAGGTCGGCCGCCTCGGCAAGATCCTCGGTCCCCGCAACCTCATGCCGAACCCCAAGACCGGCACGGTGACCCCGGACGTCGCGAAGGCCGTCACGGACATCAAGGGCGGCAAGATCGACTTCCGCGTCGACAAGCACTCGAACCTGCACTTCATCATCGGCAGGACCTCGTTCGACGCGCGCCAGCTCGCCGAGAACTATGCGGCCGCGCTCGACGAGGTGCTCCGCCTCAAGCCGTCCGCGTCGAAGGGCCGCTACATCCAGAAGGCGACCGTCGCCACGACGTTCGGCCCGGGTGTCCCGGTCGACCCGAACGTGACGCGCGTACTCCTCGAGGGCTGATCGTCCTTTCAGCGCGGCAACGCCTCTCCCCGGATTGCGGGGAGGGGCGTTGTGCTTTTGTGGCACGGTTTGTGAGACTGGCCCCATGGGCTCTCAGTTCGGGGTTCAGCGTCTTCGTCTGCCCGCGTCGGTGCACGGGCGGGCGGCAGCCGAGTTCCTCGAATTCTCCGATCTCACGGACGCGATCGAGCGGCAGATCTGGGGGCATGAGGATCGCTGTTCGCCCGCGGACTACCGGCTCGGCGTCTGGCGCGACACGCGCTATGAGCTCACGTCCCTGTTCTTCGTCCGCGATGGCGGGCGCATGGTCGGCCGCGCGTGGTGCCAGCTCCCGCTCAAGGAGGACCTCAACCGCGCGACGGTCCGGGCCGAGGTCCTCGACGAGTACGCAGGCCGGGGGATCGGGCGTCGGCTGCTCGCGGCGGCGACCGAGGAGGCCATGCGCCATGGACGCACTGTCCTGAGCTCGTTCACCGAGCATCCGGCGGGCTTCGACGCGGGCGCCCCGGACGCCGTTGTCCCCTCGACGGGAAGGGGCGCGCTTCCGGCCGCGGACCGCGCCGTCGCGTTCGCGCGCGCCGCGGGCTTCGAGCTGAGCCAGGTCGAGCGCTTCAGCGAGCTGGTCCTTGCCGAGCACGACGGCGGCTGGCCGGCCCTCGAGGCGGCCGCGGCCGCGGCGGCCCACGACTACGACGTGCTCGTGTGGGAGGGGGTCCCGCCCGTGCATCGGACGGAGATGGCCGGGCTGTTCGCCCGGATGTCGACGGACGTGCCGTACGGCGTCGACCACTTTGACCCCGCGGTGTGGGACGCCGACCGCGTCGCGGCGCTCGAGGAGCAGCTTACGGACGCCGGAACGCTTCCCCTCTACGCGGTCGCGCGCCACCGCGCGAGCGGGCGCCTCGCCGCCTACACGGTCCTGTGGATCCGGGCGGCCAAGGCGGAGATCGCGGATCAGGACGATACGCTCGTGCTCGCCGAGCACCGTGGCCATTCGCTCGGAATGCTCATCAAGCTTGCGAATCTCGCGGCCTACCGCGAGCGATTCCCGCACGCGCGCAAGGTCATCACGTTCAACGCGGAGGAGAACCGCCACATGCTCGCCATCAACGAGGCCCTGGGCTTCCGGCCGGCAGGGTATGACGGCGAGTGGTACAGGAGGCTTGCATGACCGCGGAGCGGAACCCGGCCGCAGTCGAGGGCAGGCGGGGGAGCAGGCCACAGAGGCGGACGACGCGCGGGGGCACGCCTTCCGCGCCGACCCCGCCCACGTCGTCCGTCCGCACCGAGGCGCGGGCAGCGCAGGTGGCGGGCCTCGCCGTCGTCGTGAGCTTCGTCGTCGCGTTCTTCGCCTTCGCAGGGCGGCGCCCCGCGCTCTCGGGCGACCACGGCGTGGGGGACATCGCGGCGATCGTCGGCGGCGTCGTCGCCCTCCTCGTGCTCCCCGTGGCGTACCGGCATACCTATGACCACCCGCAGCACCACTGGCTCGCCGAACGGCCCGCGTGGCGACGGTATCTCGGCGTCATCGCCCTGGCTGCCGCCCACGGCGCGATCGCCTACATGGCGACCTGGGCAGGGTTTCGGATCTTCCAGGGGACGTTCAGCAAGCTCACGCTCGATGCGTTCGCGGGCGCCCTCGCGACGGCCATCGTCGGCGGATTGGCGGCCTACGCGACGTACCAGTCGGGTGCGCGCATGAACAGCTATCTGCTCTCGAACTTCCTTGCCACGTATCTCGCCGCCGGCGTCTTGACCTCGATGGTCACGACCATGAACTCCCATTGGTGGGAAGTCAACTTCAGCGTCTTGGGCGCCCGTGACAGCGGGGCGGCCTCGTGGACCTTCAACATGACCCTCATCACGTCCGGGATCGTCATCACAATGCTCGCCGAGTACGTGACGCGTGACATCCAGGCGCTCGCGGCCTATCGGGAGGACTGCCCGGCCGAGGAGCGGAGGGGCTCGGCTGCCAGGGTCCAGACGCGGCCGATCCTCGTGTGCCTCGTGCTCATCGGCATCTTCCTCGCGGGCACGGGCCTTGTGCCCGTCGACTTCTACATGCCCGCACACAATTCGATGGCGACGGCTATGACCGGCGCCTATACGCTCCTCGTCCTGTTCCTGCCGTGGTGGCTCCCGGGGCTGAGCAGGACGTTCCACGTGACCGGGTTCGCGATGCTCGGCGGGGCGATCCTCGCGGTCTTCCTGTGGTTCCCGTTCGGGTACTACAACATGACGGCCATGGAGTTCTTCGTGGCCGGCGTGATCCTCGCGTGGCTCGTCCTGCTCATCCGGAACGTCGCTGCCGCCCTCGAGGACGCCCGGCGCGACGCCCTGGGCCGTTTCTGAGCGAGTGACGGCTGGGTTCGCGCGCATCGCGCGGATCTGGAGCAGCCGATTTGGAGTAATCGGGGCGCGTCCCATACTCTTGAGAGACCAAAGACCGCCGGTCGCTGTTGTCGTGCGCCACGCACGTCTCAGCCTAAGGTCCCCGGAAGGGGCGGCCTGCGCAGGTGAACGAGCGAAAGCTCCGACTGGGTTCAGCCCGGTTGGCCCTCACGCCCCGTGCATCTGCGCGGGGCGTTCGTATTTCCGGGACCGTGTATCGGCCTAGTTTCCCCGGAAGGAGGGTTATGGCAACGCCTGCCAAGGTCTCAGCTGTTGCGGAGATCACGAAGGACTTCGAGGAGTCGGCTGCTGCTGTCCTGACCGAATACCGTGGGCTCTCCGTCGCCCAGCTCAAGAAGCTGCGCCGTGCGCTCGGCCAGGACAACAAGTTCTCGGTCGTGAAGAACTCCCTGACCGCCATCGCCGCGAAGGAGGCCGGCGTCGACGCGTTCGACGGCCAGCTCGCCGGACCGACCGCGATCGCGTTCATCAAGGGTGACGCCGTTGCGGCCGCCAAGAGCCTGACCGACTTTGCCAAGGAGAACAAGCAGCTGGTCATCAAGACCGGCTACTTCGAGGGCAAGGCGCTCGACGCGAGCGAGGTGGCCGCCCTGGCCGCCCTGGAGTCCCGCGAACTGCAGCTCGCGAAGGTTGCCGGCGTCCTCAAGGCGCCCATGGCCGCCGTCGCGCGCATCGTCGATGCCCTGCGCATCAAGCTCGAGGAGGAGGGCGGCGCTCCGGCTGCTGCCGCTTCCGAGGCTCCGGCCGCCGAGGCGCCTGCCGAGGCCGAGGCCGCCGCTGAGCCGGCTGCCGCCGAAGAGAACTGATCTCTTCCCCACCCACACACTCGGCGCGCTGAGGGTCCGCCCCGGACGCGCCACTGAAACGAAAGGACGCCAACCATGGCGAAGCTCACCCAGGACGAGCTGATCGAGGCCTTCAAGGAGCTCACCATCATCGAGCTCTCCGAGTTCGTGAAGAAGTTCGAGGAGGTCTTCGAGGTCACCGCTGCGGCCGTCGCCGTTGCCGGCCCGGCCGGCGGCGGTGCCGAGGCTGCTGCCGAGGAGGAGAAGGACTCCTTCGACGTCATCCTCGAGGCTGCTGGCGACAAGAAGATCGCGGTCATCAAGGAGGTGCGCGCCCTCACGTCGCTCGGCCTCAAGGAGGCCAAGGACCTCGTCGACGGTGCCCCCAAGGCCGTCCTCGAAGGCGCCAACAAGGAGGCGGCGGAGAAGGCCAAGGAGGTCCTCGAGGCCGCTGGCGCTACCGTCACCCTCAAGTAAGCTCTCTGCTTGCACGAGCAGGCCTCCGGCCTGCCCAGGGCCCCGGTTCCCGCGTGGAACCGGGGCCCTTCCCGTTCCCCCCGACGGTTGGCCACCTCGCACCGACGGTTGGCCACCTCTCACCGACGGTTGGCCACCTCTCACCGACGGTTGGCCACTTCTCACCGCCGGTGAGAAATGGCCACGCGTCGCGAGGCGGCAGGGTCAGAGCGGGTCGCTGATGTCCGCGACGGTCGCGTCGAGCGAGCGGAACAGCTCGGCGGAGTCCACGAACGCGCTCCGGCCGTGCTGCCCGGCCCCTATCGAGATGCGCCCGGCGATGCTCTCGTCCGCGAAGACGGGCCACGCGGTCGTCGAGCCGAGCGGCGTGATCGTGCCCCGCTCGAAGCCCGTCGCCTCGAACGCGACGTCGGCGGAGGGGAGCGAGAGCCGGTTGACTCCGAGGAGCCTTCGGAGCTTCGGCCACGAGATCTGCCGATCGCCCGGGATGAGGGCGAAGAGGAAGGTCCCGTCGGGGCGGCGCACGACGAGCGACTTTACGATCTCGCGCGGCTCGATCCCGAGGATGGCCGCGGCCTCCTCGAGGCTCCGCGCGCGCCCGCGCTCCACGACGTCGATGCGCAGGCCGCGCGCGGGGGCGTCGTCCACGAAGCGCGCGTGCCCGCCGTCGGCCGGCTCTGTCTCACTCATCGGCCCAGTCTCGCTCAAGGCTCAGTCGCGGTACAGCAGGAGCGCCTCGCCCTGCCCGCCGCCTCCGCACAGGGAGACGGCGGTCCGGCCGGAGCCGCGCCGCGCGAGCTCGTGCGCCGCGTGCCCGGCGAGCCGGGCGCCTGACGCCCCGATCGGATGGCCGAGGGCGATGGCCCCGCCGTGGATGTTGGTCTTCTCGAGCGGGTACTTGAGTTCCTTGAGCGACTGGACCGCAACGGAGCCGAAGGCTTCGTTGATCTCGATGAAGTCGAGGTCCTCGGTGCTCCATCCCGCGCGCGCGAGCGCCTGGGCGATCGCGTTGGCGGGCTGGGAGTGCAGCGAATTGTCGGGGCCCGCGACTTGGCCGGGCTTGCCGACGACGGCGAGCCACGGGAGCCCGCGCGCCTCGGCGTAGGCGCGGTTCGTCAGCACGAGGGCCGCGGCTCCGTCCGAGAGCGGCGACGAATTGCCCGCGGTGATCGTGCCATCCGACGCAAAGGCCGGCTTGAGCGGGGCGAGCGTCTCGAGCGACGTATTGGGCCGCACGCCCTCGTCGACGCTGACCGTGAGGGGGTCGCCCCTGCGCTGCTTGACGCTCACGGGCACGATCTCGTCGTCGAACACGCCGTCCTTCTGCGCGATCGCGGCCCGCTGATGCGACGCCGCGGCGACCGCATCCTGCGCCTTCCGGTCGATACCGAGCGTGAGATTCCGGGTCTCGGTCGAGAGGCCCATCGACTGCCCGTCGAAGGCGTCGGTGAGACCGTCGTGCGCGGCGACGTCGAGCGCACCCACCGTCCCGTACATCCAGCCCTGACGCGAGCCGGGGAGGATGTGCGGGGCCCGGCTCATGGATTCCTGGCCCCCGGCGACGACGACGACGGCGTCCCCGGCGCGGATCATGCGGGCGGCGTCGATCACCGCGGTGAGTCCCGAGAGGCACACCTTGTTGATGGTCACGCTCGGGATGTTCCAGCCGAGCCCCGCGCCGATCGCTGCCTGCCGCGCGGGGTTCTGCCCGGCGCCGGCTTGGAGCACCTGGCCCATGATGACGGCGTCGACCGCGCTCGCCTCGACGCCGCTCCTCGAGAGCGCGGCGCGGATGGCCTGGGCGCCGAGTTCGGCGGCCGTGAAGGTCACCAATTGGCCGTTGAGGCGGCCGAACGGGGTCCGTGCCGCCGAGAGGATGACAACTTCGTCGCCGTTGCCCATGGCGTCTCCTGTCACGTCGTCGTGAGGACTCCGTGAGCCGGTGGGCCCGAGGAGCCAGTGGCCGCGGGTCCGCGGCCCTCGTGTGATCAGGCTACCGCCGTTCGCCCCACGTGGCCGTGGCCGTTCGCGCGGGGTGTACAGTGTTTGCGACGCGTCGCCGCAGGGGGCCCGGAAGGGGCCACTTGACCACGGCCAAGATGTGCGGTAGACACGCGCGCCCAGACAGGCTATGCTGGATCTTTGCGTTCTCCCTTTCTGACCTCCAGCCTTCATATAGCGGTGGGCTCGTGGGCGGTCGCCCTTTTAACAGAACAGTTGCTGGGCGACTGCACGGTTGGGGGAGGGTGCGGACAATCCTGAAGGTCTGTGGAAGGATCCCTCTTGGTCGCCTCGAGCACCTCTGACACCCAAACCGCTAACACTGACGGCGCACGCAGCCGGCTCTCTTTCGCCAAGATTCACGAGCCCCTCGACGTCCCGAACCTCCTGGCCCTCCAGACCGAGTCCTTTGACTGGCTCGTCGGCAACGAGCGCTGGCAGGCGCGCGTCGCGAAGGCCGCTGAGGAAGGCGACGCAAGCGTTGCGACGACTTCCGGCCTCGCCGACATCTTCGAGGAGATCTCCCCGATCGAGGACTTCCAGGGCACCATGTCCCTGAGCTTCTCGGACCCCGAGTTCGCGGATCCCAAGTACACCATGGAGGAGTGCAAGGAGCGCGACGCCACCTACTCGGCCCCGCTGTACGTCAAGGCCGAGTTCATGAACAACAACACGGGCGAGATCAAGCAGCAGACCGTGTTCATGGGCGACTTCCCGCTCATGACGGACAAGGGCACGTTCGTCGTCAACGGCACCGAGCGCGTCGTCGTGTCGCAGCTCGTCCGCTCGCCGGGCGCCTACTTCGAGCGCACGGCCGACAAGACGAGCGACAAGGACATCTTCACGGCGAAGATCATCCCGTCGCGCGGCGCGTGGTTCGAGCTCGAGATCGACAAGCGCGACCAGGTCGGCGTCCGCCTCGACCGCAAGCGCAAGCAGTCCGTGACTGTCCTCCTCAAGGCGCTCGGCTGGACCGAGGGCCAGATCCTCGAGGAGTTCGGCGAGTACGACTCGATGCGCGCGACGCTCGAGAAGGACACGACCGAGACGCGCGAGGACGCCCTCCTCGACATCTACCGCAAGCTCCGCCCGGGCGAGCCGCCCACGGTCGAGGCCGCCCAGTCGCTCCTCGACAACCTCTACTTCAACCCGAAGCGCTATGACCTCGCCAAGGTCGGCCGCTACAAGATCAACCGGAAGCTCGGCGTCGACCGCCCGCTCTCGGACCGCGACGCGTCCGTCCTCCACATCGAGGACATCGTCGCGATGATCAAGTTCCTCGTCGCGCTCCACGCCGGGGAGAAGGCGATCAAGGGCGTCCGCGACGGTCAGGAGATCGAGGTCCGCGTCGATGTCGACGACATCGACCACTTCGGCAACCGCCGAATCCGCGCCGTCGGCGAGCTCATCGAGAACCAGGTCCGCACGGGCCTCTCCCGCATGGAGCGCGTCGTCCGCGAGCGTATGACGACGCAGGACGTCGAGGCGATCACGCCGCAGACCCTCATCAACATCCGACCGGTTGTCGCTGCGATCAAGGAGTTCTTCGGAACGTCCCAGCTCTCGCAGTTCATGGACCAGAACAACCCGCTCTCGGGCCTCACCCACAAGCGCCGCCTCTCGGCGCTCGGCCCGGGCGGCCTTTCGCGCGACCGCGCGGGCATGGAAGTCCGTGACGTCCACCCGTCGCACTACGGCCGCATGTGCCCGATCGAGACCCCTGAAGGCCCAAACATTGGTTTGATTGGCTCATTGGCGTCTTACGGCCGCATCAACCCGTTCGGCTTCATCGAGACGCCGTACCGCAAGGTGTCCAACGGCGTCGTCTCCGACGAGGTCGAGTACCTCACGGCCGACGACGAGGCCGAGGTCCAGATCGCCCAGGCCAACTCGCCGCTGAACGAGGACGGCAGCTTCGCCGAGGACATGGTCCTCGTCCGCCAGCGCGGCGGCGGCGGCGAGCCGACCCTGATCCCGGCCGACGAGGTCGAGTTCATGGACGTCTCCCCGCGCCAGATGGTGTCGGTCGCGACGGCCCTCATCCCGTTCCTCGAGCACGACGACGCAAACCGAGCCCTCATGGGCGCGAACATGCAGCGTCAGGCCGTGCCGCTCGTCCGCTCCGAGGCGCCGTTCGTCGGCACCGGCATGGAGCGCTCGGCGGCGGTTGACGCGGGCGACGTCGTCGTGGCCACGAAGCCGGGCGTTGTCACCGAGGTCTCGGCGGACCTCGTCGTCGTCCTCAATGACGACGGCACGGAGACGAATTACCGCATCGGCAAGTTCGACCGCTCGAACCAGGGCAACTGCTACAACCACCGCGTCCTCGTGAACGACGGTGACCGCCTCGAGCTCGGCGGCATCATCGCCGACGGCCCCGCGACGGACCAGGGCGAGCTCGCGCTCGGCCGCAACCTCCTCGTCGCGTTCATGTCGTGGGAGGGCCACAACTTCGAGGACGCGATCATCCTCTCGCAGCGGCTCGTGGCCGAGGACGTCCTGTCCTCGATCCACATCGAGGAGCACGAGATCGACGCTCGCGACACGAAGCTCGGCGCGGAGGAGATCACCCGGGACATCCCGAACGTCTCCGAAGAGGTCCTCGCCCAGCTCGACGAGCGCGGCATCATCCACATCGGCGCCGAGGTCGAGGCTGGCGACATCCTCGTTGGCAAGGTCACCCCGAAGGGCGAGACCGAGCTGACCCCGGAGGAGCGCCTCCTCCGCGCGATCTTCGGCGAGAAGTCCCGCGAGGTCCGCGACACGTCCCTCAAGGTCCCGCACGGCGAGTCGGGCACGGTCATCGGGGTGCGCGTCTTCGACCGCGAGAGCGACGACGAACTGCCCCCGGGCGTCAACCAGCTCGTCCGCGTCTACGTGGCCGCGAAGCGCAAGATCACAGACGGCGACAAGCTCGCCGGCCGCCACGGCAACAAGGGTGTCATCTCCAAGATCCTCCCGATCGAGGACATGCCGTTCCTCGCCGACGGAACGCCGGTCGACGTCGTCCTCAACCCGCTCGGCGTGCCCGGCCGCATGAACGTCGGCCAGGTCCTCGAGACGCACCTCGGGTGGGTCGCGAAGACCGGCTGGAAGATCGAGGGCGAGCCCGAGTGGATCCAGGGCCTCCCGAGCATGCCGCGCGAGACGGGCCCGAACCAGAAGGTCGCGACCCCGGTGTTCGACGGCGCGCGCGAGGAGGAGATCGCGGGTCTGCTCGACTCGACGAACGTCACGCGCGACGGCGACCGGCTCATCAACTCCTCGGGCAAGGCCCAGCTGTTCGACGGCCGCTCCGGCGAGCCGTTCCCGGACCCGATCTCCGTGGGCTACATGTACATCCTGAAGCTCCACCACCTCGTCGACGACAAGATCCACGCTCGGTCGACCGGCCCGTACTCGATGATCACCCAGCAGCCGCTCGGTGGTAAGGCGCAGTTCGGCGGCCAGCGCTTCGGCGAGATGGAGGTGTGGGCGCTCGAAGCCTATGGCGCGGCGTACACCCTCCAGGAGCTCCTCACCATCAAGTCCGACGACATCCATGGACGTGTGAAGGTCTACGAGGCCATCGTCAAGGGAGAGAACATCCCCGAGCCCGGTGTCCCCGAGTCCTTCAAGGTCCTCATCAAGGAAATGCAGTCCCTGTGCCTGAACGTGGAGGTTCTCTCCACCGACGGCCAGACGATCGAGATGCGCGACTCCGACGACGCCGTGTTCACGGCCGCGGAGGAACTGGGCATCGACCTCTCCCGCGACGAGCCCAGCTCGGTCGAAGAGGTCTAGTCCTTCACGTATCGGCGTTACGAACGACTTAGAGAACGAGAGAACAGGGACCATATTGTCCAGCGAATCCTCCTTCGGCCTCATGCAGATCGGCCTCGCCACCGCGGATGACATCCGCACGTGGTCGCACGGCGAGGTCAAGAAGCCGGAAACCATCAACTACCGCACGCTCAAGCCCGAGAAGGACGGCCTCTTCTGCGAGAAGATCTTCGGCCCGTCCCGTGACTGGGAGTGCTACTGCGGCAAGTACAAGCGCGTGCGCTTCAAGGGCATCATCTGCGAGCGCTGTGGCGTCGAGGTCACGCGCGCCAAGGTGCGCCGCGAGCGGATGGGCCACATTGAGCTCGCCGCTCCCGTGACCCACATCTGGTACTTCAAGGGCGTTCCGTCGCGTCTGGGCTACCTGCTCGACCTTGCCCCGAAGGACCTTGAGAAGGTCATCTACTTCGCCGCGTACATGATCACGAGCGTCGACGAAGATCGCCGCCACGAGCAGCTGCCGAACCTCCAGGCCGAGCACGACCTCGAGAAGAAGCAGCTCGTCGATGCGCGCGACGCCGACATCGCCGCCGTCGCCCGCGACCTCGAGGAGGAGCTCGGCAAGCTCGAGGCCGAGGGTGCCAAGGCCGCGGACAAGAAGAAGGCCCGTGACTCGGCCGACAAGACGATGGCGACGATCCGCAAGCGCGCGGACGCCGACATCGAGCGTCTCGACGCCGTGTGGGACCGCTTCAAGAACCTCAAGGTCGCTGACCTCGAGGGCGACGAGGCGCTCTACCGCGAGCTCCGCGACCGCTACGGCATGTACTTCGAGGGCTCGATGGGTGCCGAGGCGATCCAGCGTCGCCTCCAGGCCTTCGACCTCGAGGCCGAGGCTGAGAACCTGCGGGACATCATCCAGAACGGCAAGGGGCAGCGCAAGACCCGTGCGCTCAAGCGCCTCAAGGTTGTCAACGCGTTCCTCACGACGGACAACAAGCCGCAGGGCATGGTCCTCGATGCCGTTCCGGTGATCCCGCCGGAGCTCCGCCCGATGGTCCAGCTCGACGGCGGCCGCTTCGCGACCTCCGACCTCAACGACCTGTACCGCCGTGTGATCAACCGCAACAACCGCCTCAAGCGGCTGCTTGACCTCGGCGCGCCCGAGATCATCGTCAACAACGAGAAGCGCATGCTGCAGGAAGCTGTCGACTCGCTGTTCGACAACGGCCGCCGCGGCCGCCCGGTCACGGGCCCCGGGAACCGTCCGCTCAAGTCGCTCTCGGACATGCTCAAGGGCAAGCAGGGCCGGTTCCGCCAGAACCTGCTCGGCAAGCGCGTCGACTACTCGGGCCGTTCGGTCATCGTCGTCGGCCCGCAGCTCAAGCTGCACCAGTGCGGCCTGCCGAAGCAGATGGCGCTCGAGCTCTTCAAGCCCTTCGTCATGAAGCGGCTCGTGGACCTCAACCACGCCCAGAACATCAAGAGCGCCAAGCGGATGGTCGAGCGCTACCGCCCGCAGGTGTGGGACGTGCTCGAGGAGATCATCACCGAACACCCGGTGCTGCTCAACCGTGCGCCTACCCTCCACCGCCTCGGCATCCAGGCGTTCGAGCCGCAGCTCGTCGAGGGCAAGGCCATCCAGCTGCACCCGCTCGTGTGCGCGGCGTTCAACGCCGACTTCGACGGCGACCAGATGGCTGTGCACCTTCCGCTGAGCCCGGAGGCCCAGGCCGAGGCCCGCATCCTCATGCTGTCCTCGAACAACATCCTCAAGCCGTCGGATGGCCGTCCGGTGACCCTGCCCTCGCAGGACATGATCATCGGTCTGTACCACCTCACGACCAAGCGTGAGGGTGCGGCCGGCGAGGGTCGCGTGTTCGCGTCTGTGGCCGAGGCGATCATGGCGTACGACAACCGCGAGCTGCACCTCAACGCCCAGGTCAAGATCCGCCTCGAGGACTTCGTCCCGTCGGCGGAGCGCTCGGCGCCCGAGGGCTGGGAGCCCGGTGAGCCCGCGCTCGTGGAGACCTCGCTCGGCCAGGTGATCTTCAACGAGACGCTGCCCGAGGACTACCCGTGGGTCGAGGCCGTCGCGGACAAGGGCCAGCTCTCGAAGATCGTCAACGATCTCGCCGAGCGCTACCCGAAGGTCGTCGTCGCGGCCACGCTCGACAACCTCAAGGACGCGGGCTTCCACTGGGCCACGCGTTCGGGTGTCACGGTGGCCATCTCGGACATCGCCGTGCCCGACGCGAAGCCTGCCATCCTGGCCGGCTACGAGGACCGCGCGGCGAAGATCCAGAGCCAGTACGACAAGGGTCTCATCGACGACGAGGAGCGCCGCTCCGAGCTCATCGAGATCTGGGACAAGGCGACGAACGAGATCGCGTCGGTCATGCGCGATTCCATGCCGAAGATGAACACCATCAACCGCATGGTCTCCTCGGGTGCCCGTGGTAACTGGATGCAGGTCCGCCAGATCGCCGGCATCCGTGGCCTCGTGGCCAACCCGAAGGGCGAGATCATCCCGCGTCCGATCAAGTCCTCGTACCGCGAGGGCCTCTCGGTCCTCGAGTACTTCATCGCGACGCACGGTGCCCGCAAGGGTCTCGCCGACACGGCTCTCCGTACGGCCAACTCGGGCTACCTGACCCGTCGTCTCGTCGATGTCTCGCAGGACGTCATCGTGCGCGAGGAAGACTGTGGCACCGAGCGCGGCCTGATGGTCCCGATTGCCATCGCGGACCACAACGGGGAACTCGTCCGCGAGGAGAACGTCGAGAACACGGTGTACACGCGCACGCTCGCGGTCGACGTCGTCGACTCCGAGGGCAACGTGCTCGCCGAGGGTGGTGCGGACCTGGGCGACGTGCTCATCGACCGCCTCATCGAGTCGGGAATCACCGAGCTCCGCGTCCGCTCCGTCCTGACTTGCGAGTCGGCGGTCGGCACGTGCGCGAAGTGCTACGGGCGCTCGCTTGCCAGCGGCAAGCTCGTGGACATCGGCGAGGCGGTCGGCATCATCGCCGCCCAGTCGATCGGTGAGCCCGGCACGCAGCTCACGATGCGTACGTTCCACACCGGTGGCGCCGTCTCGGCGTCCGGCAGCGAGGACATCACGCAGGGTCTGCCGCGTATCCAGGAGCTCTTCGAGGCGCGTACCCCGAAGGGTGTGGCCCCGATCTCCGAGGCTGCCGGCCGGGTCACGATCGAGGACACGGAGAAGCAGCTCCGCATCGTCCTCACGCCGGACGACGGCACGGAGGAGATCGCGTACCCGGTGTCGCGCCGCGCCCGCCTCCTCGTCGAGGACGGCGATCGCGTCGAGGTCGGCCAGAAGCTCGTCAACGGTCCGGTCGATCCCAAGCAGGTGCTCCGCATCCAGGGCCCGCGCGAGGCGCAGAAGTTCCTCGTCGACGAGGTCCAGGGCGTGTACCGCTCGCAGGGCATCGGCATCCACGACAAGCACGTGGAGGTCATCGTTCGGCAGATGCTGCGCCGCGTCACGGTCATCGAGTCGGGCGACACGGACCTGCTCCCGGGCGAGCTCGCCGAGTCGCGCCGCTACCGCGACGAGAACCGCCGCGTCGTGTCCGAGGGCAAGAAGCCGGCCTCTGGCCGTCCCGAGCTCATGGGCATCACGAAGGCGTCGCTCGCCACGGAGTCCTGGCTTTCGGCCGCGTCCTTCCAGGAGACCACCCGCGTCCTCACGCAGGCGGCCATGGAGGCGAAGAGCGACCCGCTGCTGGGCCTCAAGGAGAACGTCATCATCGGTAAGCTCATCCCGGCCGGCACCGGTCTTCCCCGGTACACGGAGGTCGCGGTCGAGCCGACCGAGGAGGCCAAGGCGACGCTCTTCACCGGTCCGAGCGCGTTCAGCGACTTCGCTTACGACCCGCTGAACGGCGACGGCGTTCAGGAGTTCCACGCGATCCCGCTGGACGACTACGACCTCGGCGGCGGCGACTACCGCTGACGTCCCCGCCGCCGTCGTCGTTCTCCCCGGAGACGGACGACGGCGGCGCTCACCCTTCGGCGCGGCCGGCATCCCTTCGCAGGGGTGCCGGCCGCGCGGCCGTTTAGGGCAGGCCCTCCAACGCGTGCTACCATTTCTACGATTGTTTCTGTGTGGCAGAGGATGATGGCCGCCTGCGCGAGAGCGCGGATGGTGCCTGTTTCCGGGTTGCGGGGTTGATGCGCGACAAATGCCACACTTTCGCACGCCTACGGTCGAACACCGCAGCGAAGTGTGAATCGACCGTCAATGCTCGTCACGGAACGCCCGGCTTCGGGTGAGCCTGCCCGGGCGAAGTTCAACGAAGTACGGAGAACACGAAAGTGCCTACTATTCAGCAGCTGGTCCGCAAGGGCCGCACGCCGAAGGTCTCCAAGACCAAGGCTCCTGCCCTCAAGGGCAGCCCCATGCGCCGAGGCGTGTGCACGCGTGTGTACACGACCACCCCGAAGAAGCCGAACTCGGCCCTCCGCAAGGTGGCCCGTGTCCGCCTCAACGGCGGCGTCGAGGTCACCGCGTACATCCCGGGCGTCGGCCACAACCTGCAGGAGCACTCGATTGTGCTCGTCCGCGGCGGCCGTGTGAAGGACCTTCCCGGTGTCCGCTACAAGATTGTCCGCGGTGCGCTCGACACGCAGGGCGTCAAGAACCGCCAGCAGGCTCGCAGCCGCTACGGCGCGAAGAAGGAGAAGAAGTAATGCCTCGCAAGGGTCCTGCCCCGAAGCGCCCGCTCGTCGTCGACCCCGTCTACGGCTCGCCGCTCGTCACGCAGCTCATCAACAAGGTCCTCGTGGACGGCAAGAAGTCCACGGCCGAGCGCATCGTCTACGGCGCCCTTGAGGGTGCCCGCCAGAAGAGCGGAAGCGACCCGGTTGCGACGCTCAAGAAGGCCATGGACAACGTCCGCCCGACCCTTGAGGTCAAGTCCCGCCGCGTCGGTGGCGCGACCTACCAGGTCCCGGTCGAGGTCAAGCCGGGCCGCGCGACGGCTCTCGCCCTCCGCTGGCTCGTGGGCTACTCGAAGGCCCGCCGCGAGAAGACGATGACCGAGCGCCTCCAGAACGAGATCCTGGACGCGTCGAACGGCCTCGGTGCCGCGGTCAAGCGCCGCGAGGACACGCACAAGATGGCCGAGTCGAACAAGGCCTTCGCCCACTACCGCTGGTAAATGCCGCTTTCGCCGCCGGCCCCACGAGGGCCGGCGGCGAATGTGCAGCCTACAAGGGACACCCTGCAGGGACAACATAGGAGACACCGTGGCACTCGACGTGCTTACCGACCTCAGCAAGGTCCGCAACATCGGCATCATGGCGCACATCGATGCCGGCAAGACCACCACGACCGAGCGGATCCTCTTCTACACGGGCGTGAACCACAAGATCGGCGAGACGCACGACGGTGCTTCGACGACCGACTGGATGGAGCAGGAGAAGGAGCGCGGCATCACCATCACGTCCGCCGCCGTGACCTGCTTCTGGAACCAGAACCAGATCAACATCATTGACACCCCCGGCCACGTGGACTTCACGGTCGAGGTCGAGCGCTCCCTGCGCGTGCTCGACGGCGCCGTCGCGGTCTTCGACGGCAAGGAGGGCGTGGAGCCGCAGTCGGAGACGGTCTGGCGCCAGGCCGACAAGTACGACGTGCCGCGCATCTGCTTCGTCAACAAGATGGACAAGCTCGGTGCGGACTTCTACTTCACCGTCGACACGATCATCAAGCGCCTCGGCGCGAAGCCGCTTGTCATGCAGCTTCCGATCGGTTCGGAGAACGACTTCGTCGGTGTCGTCGACCTGCTCACCATGAAGGCCCTTGTGTGGCCGGGCGACGCCAAGGGCGACGTGACCATGGGTGCCGCCTATGAGATCCAGGACGTCCCCGCGGACCTCAAGGAGAAGGCCGAGGAGTATCGCCACCAGCTCGTCGAGACGGTTGCTGAGGCCACCGAGGAGCTCATGGAGAAGTACCTCGAGGGCGAAGAGCTCACGGTCGACGAGCTCAAGGCCGGCGTCCGCAAGCTCACGGTCAACTCGGAGATCTACCCGGTCTTCTGTGGTTCGGCGTTCAAGAACCGCGGTGTCCAGCCGATGCTCGACGCGGTCATCGACTACCTCCCCTCGCCCCTCGACGTGCCGGCCATGCTCGGCCACGACCCGAAGGACGAGTCGATCGAGCTGACCCGCAAGCCGAGCGAGACGGAGCCGTTCTCGGCCCTCGCGTTCAAGATCGCGGCGCACCCGTTCTTCGGCCAGCTCAACTTCATCCGCGTGTACTCGGGCAAGGCGACCTCGGGCATGCAGGTGCTGAACTCGACGAAGGGCAAGAAGGAGCGCCTCGGCAAGCTCTTCCAGATGCACGCCAACAAGGAGAACCCCGTCGAGGAGCTCCACGCTGGCCACATCTACGCCGTGATCGGCCTCAAGGACACCACGACCGGTGACACGCTCTGCGACATGAGCAACCCGATCGTCCTCGAGTCGATGACGTTCCCGGAGCCGGTGATCTTCGTGGCGATCGAGCCGAAGACGAAGGGCGACCAGGAGAAGCTCTCCACGGCCATCCAGAAGCTCTCCGCCGAGGACCCGACGTTCACCGTCTCCCTCAACGAGGAGACCGGCCAGACCGAGATCGGCGGCATGGGCGAGCTCCACCTCGACATCCTCGTGGACCGCATGCGCCGCGAGTTCAAGGTCGAGGCCAACGTGGGCAAGCCGCAGGTCGCGTACCGCGAGACCATCAAGAAGACGGTCGAGAAGGTCGACTACACGCACAAGAAGCAGACTGGCGGTTCCGGCCAGTTCGCGAAGGTGCAGGTCACGTTCGAGCCGCTCGACACGTCCGAGGGCACGTTCTACGAGTTCGTCAACGCCGTCACGGGTGGCCGCGTGCCGCGCGAGTACATCCCGTCCGTCGACGCCGGCATCCAGGACGCCATGCAGTTCGGCATCCTCGCGGGCTACCCGATGGTGGGCGTCAAGGCGTCCCTCATCGACGGTGCCTACCACGACGTCGACTCTTCGGAAATGGCGTTCAAGATCGCCGGTTCCCAGGTCTTCAAGGAAGGCGCGCGCCGCGCCAACCCGGTGCTCCTCGAGCCGCTCATGGCGGTCGAGGTCCGTACTCCTGAGGACTACATGGGCGATGTCATCGGCGACCTCAACTCCCGCCGTGGCCAGATCCAGTCCATGGAGGACGCGGTCGGCGTGAAGGTCATCCGCGCGCTGGTCCCGCTGTCCGAGATGTTCGGCTACATCGGCGACCTTCGCTCCAAGACCCAGGGCCGTGCTGTCTACTCGATGCAGTTCGACAGCTACGCCGAGGTCCCGAAGGCCGTTGCCGACGAGATCATCCAGAAGTCGCGCGGCGAGTAGTTCTGGAAGGCGGTGAGCCCGCCGTCTTTCCGTGGCAGCTGCCCCGGAAGAACGACGACGGCGGGCCCCGCCGCCCCGTGTGGGGCCGGTAGCCCCGCGAATTTCACGAAAGAAACAGCCCCAAGTAGACTTGCAAGAGTTTCAGTTGCGACAAGCGCGGCTGGAGGCAGTCTTCTTAAAGAAACCTTCTAGGAGGAACCAGTGGCGAAGGCAAAGTTCGAGCGGACTAAGCCGCACGTCAACATCGGCACCATCGGTCACGTTGACCACGGTAAGACCACGTTGACCGCTGCCATTTCCAAGGTGCTTGCCGACAAGTACCCGGACCTTAACGAGAAGCGCGACTTCTCGTCGATCGACGCCGCTCCCGAGGAGCGCCAGCGCGGTATCACGATCAACATCGCCCACATCGAGTACCAGACGGAGAAGCGCCACTACGCTCACGTCGACGCTCCGGGCCACGCCGACTACATCAAGAACATGATCACCGGTGCGGCTCAGATGGACGGTGCGATCCTCGTGGTCGCCGCGACCGACGGTCCGATGGCCCAGACCCGCGAGCACGTCCTCCTTGCCCGCCAGGTTGGTGTTCCGTACCTCCTGGTCGCGCTGAACAAGGCCGACATGGTCGACGACGAGGAGCTCCTTGACCTCGTCGAGATGGAGGTGCGCGAGCTCCTCTCCTCGCAGGGCTTCGACGGCGACAACGCTCCGGTTGTCCGCGTCTCCGGCCTCAAGGCTCTCGAGGGCGACCCCAAGTGGGTCAAGTCGGTCGAGGAGCTCATGGACGCTGTCGACGAGAACGTTCCGGACCCGGTTCGTGACCGCGACAAGCCGTTCCTCATGCCGATCGAGGACGTCTTCACCATCACCGGTCGTGGCACCGTCGTCACCGGCCGCGCCGAGCGTGGCACGCTCGCCCTCAACTCCGAGGTCGAGATCGTCGGCATCCGTCCGGTCCAGAAGACCACGGTCACGGGTATCGAGATGTTCCACAAGCAGCTCGACGAGGCGTGGGCGGGCGAGAACTGTGGCCTCCTGCTCCGCGGCATCAAGCGCGAGGACGTCGAGCGTGGCCAGGTTGTCGTCAAGCCGGGTTCGATCACCCCGCACACCGACTTCGAGGCGAACGTCTACATCCTCTCCAAGGACGAGGGTGGCCGCCACAACCCGTTCTACTCGAACTACCGCCCGCAGTTCTACTTCCGTACTACGGACGTGACCGGCGTCATCACCCTCCCCGAGGGCACCGAGATGGTCATGCCCGGCGACAACACTGAGATGACCGTTGCGCTCATCCAGCCCATCGCCATGGAAGAGGGCCTCGGCTTCGCCATCCGTGAGGGTGGCCGCACCGTTGGCTCGGGCCGTGTGACCAAGATCATCAAGTAAGACCTTGAGGATCTCCCGGCCCTGAGCCGGTTCGAAGAAGCCCCGCCGCAGCATTGCGGCGGGGTTTCTTTTTGACCTAATATTCCATCGAGTGGATTAATTCTCATGGCGCACAGCTGTGGGCCAAACACGGGGAGAAGGCATGGACGCATACACGCCGGAGACCGAAGGGGCCTATCGGGCGGGCTTTGACGCCGGTCGGCTTGCTGGCTATCGCGAGGGGCATCGCGCAGGATTTTTCGAAGGGCACCGTGCCGGGTGGGAACAGGGGCTCCGCGACGCTGGCCCCGGCGCGACGGCGGCGTCTGTCGTCGCGCCGGCGTCCGTGCCGAAAGCAGCGACCGCCGGCCCGCCGCCCGCCCAGCTGCCGGCGCCGCCGCCCGCCGATTCGCCGACGCCGCGTCCCGCCCAGCACCCGGCGGGCCCGCCGGGTGGGGGTGCGACCGTGGCGACCGCTGCGCCCATCGCGATGCCTTCGTCGCGGGGAACCGTGCCCCAGATCATGGCCGGGGGCCCGCCCGTGCTCGGCTCGGCGTCAGTGCGTATAGCCGCGGAGGAGGACGAGCGTCGCCGGCGGCGGCGCGGAATCCAGAACGCGAATCTCGCCCTCTACGCCGCGTCCCTGCTCATCATTGCTGCGGCGGCACTCTTCCTTGCGAGCGGCACTGCCGCGCCGCTGCGCCTGGCCGGGCTCGGGGCGCTCACGATGCTCTTCTATGGAGCAGGCCTGATTGTCCATGCCCGTGTGCCGCGCCTTCGCCCCGCGGCGGTCGCGTTCACGGGGACCGGGCTCGCGCTCGTTCCCGTCGTCGGGCTCGCGGTCGACGTCATCCTCGTGCACAGCCCTGCAGCGACGTGGCTCGTGACCAGCGTGGTCGGCTTCGCCGCGTTCGCCGTCGCGGCCGTGCGGCTCGCGAGCCGCGTCCTCGTGTACCTCTCCCTCACGTTTGTCTTTTCCGCCGCGTGGTCCGGCGCGTCAGTTCTGAGCGGCGCGCTGGCCGCTGACTTCGGGGCCCTGCTCGCCGTCGGGTTCCTTCTGGGGCTTGCGGCCGTGCTCCGCCCCCGCTGGATTCCGCCGCTCATCCTGCGTCCCGTGACGCGCCTGCACCCCTTCATCGCTCCCGCGACGTTCTGCGCCGCGACCCTTTCGGCCGCGCATCTGGACCGATGGCAGTATCCGGCGCTCGTCGCGGCCATGTCCGGATACTTCGCAGTCTCGGTCTTCATCCGCGGGCAGGTCGCGGTTCGGCGCGGGTCGTGGTGGGCGGCGAGGACGACGGCGATGGTCGCAGCGGGGGCGGCCTTCGCCCAAGCGGCGGATGCTGGCCTTCTCGGCGCGGGCGCCCGCGCCCTCGATGCGGGGGCGGTCGCCGCGAGCGTGATGTCGGCCGTCGTGCTCGTCGTGGCCGGGCTCCTCGAAATGCGGCTCGCTGCCGCGCTCGGTGTTTCGCGGCGCGCGATCGTCGCCGAACAGCTCACGGCGATTGGCGTTCAGCTCGTCATCGCGGCCACCGTAATCGGTGAGGGCCTGTTCCACGCAGGCGGTCCTTCCGACGCCGCCTTCGTAGTCACAGCCCTTGCCGTGTTCTCCGCGCAGTTCGCCGCGTGGTGGCACGGGCGTGCTGGTGAGTTCGCCGTGGTCGCGGCGTTCGCCTTCGCCGTCCTTGCTCGGGGAGGCGAGACGCCGGCGCATTTCGCTCTCCTCGTCGGGTGGATGATGCTGTTCTGGCTCACCCGTGCGGTCCTGCCTGCGACGCGGTCCAGGGATCCGCGGTCCGGTGATCGGCCGGCCTGGACGGGCGCTCAGCTGGTCGCGGCCGCGCGGTTCGCGTCGATCGTCGTGGCGCCCGCGGTCGTCGACGTCGTCCTTCCCCTGGGAATGCCGGGCGAGGACCGCACAGTCGTGATCGTCGGCGTCGTCGCCGCCACGGCATCGCTCGAGCTCATCGCGACCGCGATCGTCGGGGCGCTCGGCCACGCGGAGTTCGCACGTGCCGCGATGGTTTCCGCCATGGCATCCGTGGGTGGGGCGGCGAGCCTCCTCGTGGGCCTTGAGCGGGGACTCGCGGCGGATACCGTGCATGGAGTTGTCGTCGCGCTTGCGAGCCTCGCAGCAGTTGCCGTCTCGGTCGGTCTGTTCCCGGCCGCGGAGCTGCGGCACGCGTCCGCGCGCGTCCGCCCCGGGACGGGGGAGCTGGCGCCGCCCCTGCTCCTCTTCGCGATGGTCGGCGGCGCACTCGCCGGTGGCCGATGGGTCGCCGCCGATGCTGCCCTCGGGGTCCTGTGCGGCGTCCTCGCGGCGGGCGCGCTCCGGTCCGCCCCGCGCACGCGACGCTGGGTGTACGTGTGGGGCGCGCGGGCCGCCGCGATCCTGTTCGTCCTCGCGCTCTTCCACACGCTCGAACGAGACCGCTGGACCTTTTCCGTCTTCGGCGAGCCCCTCACGGCGTGGCACCTCCTGGCCGCCGCGCTGCTGGTCCAGCTCGCCGTCCCGCTCGTCACGGAGGTGCGCGCACTGCGCCGCGGCTCGCCGTTTCCCTGGTCGCTCGAGGACGCTGCGGTCCTCCTCGTCCTCGCGGCCGGGGCGCTCGTCGCGCTGCGGGCAGCCGTCGCCGGTGGGCCGGGGCCGGCTGCCTCGGCGCTTATCGTGGCGATGGCGGCGGGGGCGGCCCTCACGGGGATGGTGCTGAGACGGCGCCCCGCGTCTCTGGTCGCGGGCCCGTTCGCGCTCGCTGCCTCAGTCTCGCTTGCAGCCGGCAGTATCCGCCTCGTCGAAATTCTGCTCGGGCTCGTCGCGGTGTATTCCGCCGTCATGGTCTACCTCGCCGCCGGTCGCATGGCGAAGGGGGCGCACTTGGCCGCCGCGAGGGTGCTTCCGCTCGTCCTCGCGGTCCTCGTCGCGCACGACGCCGCCGCCTCGCCCACGGCGGTGAGCCTCGTCCTGGCGTTCGGACTCGTCGCCCAGCATGGCGTGCGGCGGCTCCTGAGCCGGACGACGTCGGGACTGCCGTTTGTCGAGGCGACGTACTGGAGCGGGCTGCTCGCCCAGCTCGCGCTCCCGGTCGCCTACGCCGTCACGGCTCGGGGCGAGGCCGGCGGCGGGCGATGGGTGCTCATCGTGGAGTCGCTCCTCGCCCTCGCGAGCGTCCTCGCAACGGTCCGAGCGCACCCCCGTGCGGGATACGTGGGGGTCAGCGCGGGGCTTCTCGCGCTCGTGTGGCTCGGACCGTCCGTGAGCTTCCCGTCGGGCCAGCCTCTCGCGGCTCCCGTGCTGAGCGGCGCCGGACTCACGCTAGTCCTCGCGGTCGTCGGCACGGCGCACGCCATCGGCATGCGGAGGCGGGAACAGCGCGGTGCGAGGTTCCCGTGGCCGTGGACGGCAGGGTCGGCGGCCTCCGCGGCCGTCTCGGCGGCCACAGGGCTCGCCGAGAAGCCATGGGTTCTGGGTGTCGGGCTCGCGGCCTGCGCAGTCGCGCTCCTTGTCGCGAGCTGGGCGTGGGCGGAGGTGCGCGGTGTGGCCGAGGGGACTTTCCCCGTCGGCGTCCTCGCCGCTGTCGGGGCAGGGGTTTCGATCGGGCACAGCGTCTTCGCCGGCGAGGCGGCTCCGTGGGACGTCTTGTTGCCCATGCTCGTCGGGGGCGCCGTTCCGGCAGGCGTCGGGATCCTCCTGCGCTGGGCCGTGATCTGGGCTCGCGCCGATGCGGCCCGCCTGGGCATCATCGTCTCGCTTGCCGCGGAGCCCGTCCGCCGCTGGACGCTCGTCGCCTCGTGCGCCCTCGTGCTCGCCGCCGCGGCGCGGATCGCGTGGGAGCCGCCCGCCGTCGTCGTGCTCCCCGGACTCGCGCTCGCGGGTGGCGCCCTCGTGGTGCCCGAGCTCCGCCGCTCGGGGCGGCGCCTGGGCGCGGAGCTCGGCGCCGTCCTCCTAGTGGCCGCGATCCAGCGCGCGCTCTTCGCGGGCGACGACGAGGCGAGCGTCTTCTGGCTCGCGCAGTGGTACGTCGTGCTCGGCCTTGTTGTAGCACTGCTGCGCTACTACGGGCGCAGTCGACGCGGCGGGCGCTCGTGGCTCGCCGGGTCGGCCGCCCTCGCAAGCCTCTCTGCGCTGTGGCTAGCGTTCGACGCCCGGGTGGACACGGCGCAGCAGGCCTGGTCGCTCGTGGTGTTCGCCGCGCTCGTCGCGGTGGGGGTTGCGACGACCGAGCGGCGGTTCACGGCGTGGGGCGCCGCGGGAGTCGTCGCGTGCGTCCTGTGGGCTGCGCGCGCGTATCCGTATGTGCTCCTCGGGGTCCTCGGGCTCGCGCTCCTCGGCGCCGTCGTCTGGTGGCTCGTGCGCTCGCCGCGCGGCACGCTGCTACCGTAGGAGCCACAGCGCGCTCATTCCCCGTGGAGGACCTCGTGGCCTGGATCGTCGTCATTGCCCTCATCGTCGTCCTTGTGGGCGGCTATTTCGCCGTCCGGAAGAACTTCAAGAACGAGATCGAACGCTTCAAGCGGATTCGCCGCGCCAACCGCGGCGAATAGCGGGGCTCGGTCAGCGGCGCGCCGCGTTGAGCCGCCGCAGCCATTCGTAGGACGCCTTCGGCGTCCGCTCGAGCGTCTCGAAGTCGACGTGCACGAGCCCAAATCGCTGCGAATAGCCTGCGGCCCACTCGAAGTTGTCCAAGAGCGTCCACACGAACCAGCCCAGGAGACGGACCCCCTCGGCGGGCCCGCCCGGACGGACCGCGAGTAGTGCCGCCTCGAGGTGAGAGGCGAGATAGCCGATGCGGAGGCCATCGTCGATCGGGGTGTCGGCGCGGTCGGGCTCGGGGAAGCTCGCGCCGTTCTCGGTCACGACGATCGGCGGAAGCGCGGGCCCGTAGCGGCGCCGCAGCTCCGCGAGCTGGATCGCGATATGTCCCGGAGCGATCGGCCATCCGAAGCCCGTCCGGGGGAACTCGGGGAACTCGGCGAGGTGGAACGGGAGGCGCTTGAGGGCCGGCAGATGCGAGTGGTGGCCCGTGGAGGCCGCGCTTCCGGGGCCGCTGCCCGCCGCAATCCGCATGGGGTAGTAGTAGTTGAGCCCGTAGAAGTCGAGCGGCTGGCGGATGATGCGCAGATCGCCCGGTCGGATAGCCGCCGCGAGCGGGCGGAAGTCGCGGCGCGCGAGCCACGGAATGCGCGGATAGCGGCCGAGCAGCACAGGGTCGGCGTAGAGCCGATTGAAGATGAGGTCGAAGACCCCCGCGTGCAGGCGGTCGAGCGGATGGCGCGACTTGGGGAACACGGGCGCGTGCAGATTGGTGATCCCGACGCCGCCGACCACGCCGGCCGCGCGGAGGGCCTGGGCGGCCAGGCCGTGCGCGAGCAGCTGGTGGTGCACGCACGGAAGCGCCCCGAACAGGAGCTCGCGGCCCGGTGCATGGATGCCGAGCCCGTAGCCGTTGAGGGTCACGGTGACCGGTTCGTTGACCGTGACCCACTGCGACACTCGGTCTCCGAACCGGCGCCCGGCCTCTGCCGCGTAGTCGGCGAAGCGCTCCGCGGTCGCGCGGGCGAGCCAGCCGCCGTCGTGCTCGAGCGGCAGGGGAGTGTCCCAGTGGTAGAGCGTCACGACGGGTCGGATGCCCGCTGCGAGAAGCACGTCCAGGAGGCGGTCGTAGAACGCCCAGCCCTTCTCGTTCCACGGCCCGCGCCCGTCCGGCTGGACGCGTGGCCACGAGATCGAAAGGCGATAGGCGTCGACGCCAAGGCGCTCGACGAG
Organism: Sinomonas terricola; assembly: GCF_034931225.1. Lineage (NCBI taxonomy): Bacteria > Bacillati > Actinomycetota > Actinomycetes > Micrococcales > Micrococcaceae > Sinomonas > Sinomonas terricola. The sequence continues at coordinate 389,353 of NZ_JAYGGQ010000001.1, read as the reverse complement.
CCCGATGTCCTCCTCCATGCGGTGATAATGGTCTGCGGCCACAGCGGGGGACGCGCCGCCCGCAATGGTCCCCGGTTTCCGCGCGAACTCGTCCCACCCCGAGGGGCCCCGGCCGTCGTCGTCGACCGCTCCCTCGATTTGGAAGGCGGCCGTCGCGACGCCGAGCGAGAAGTCCCGCGGGAGCAGGGCTGCCAGGCGGTCGACGGCGGTGCGCGGCATGCGCCTATCATCGCTCCGCCCGCGGCGGAGGGCCACCTCTGCGGCTGCGCTGGTCATCCCGGGCCGATTCGCCTTCCCCGAGGATCTCTGGCACACTAGATGAGTTGTTCAAGCGCTCCTTCGCGTCTCGATCCGGATAATGCCGGGTGCAGGGTCCAGGCTGGAGCCCAAATATGACCCACCTCCGCAATCAAGCTACGGGTACGTGCGTGCGAAAATCGCGACACGCCCGACCGCGGGGGTCGGATGGTCGGCTGGTTGAGGAACCCGGAGACTCCGGATTCAGCCCGTGCGGCCAGTGGTGGTTACGACCTCGAATGCCTCGGCAGCCACGGATAGCTGAAACCGAACAGTGCAGCACTGACATGAAAGCGAGTCGGACGATATGGCGGGACAGAAGATCCGCATCCGGCTGAAGTCGTATGACCACGAGGTCATCGATACTTCGGCCCGGAAGATCGTTGAGACGGTCACGCGCGCAGGCGCAACGGTGGTCGGCCCCGTGCCGCTGCCCACGGAGAAGAACGTTTACTGCGTTATCCGCTCTCCGCACAAGTACAAGGACAGCCGCGAGCACTTCGAAATGCGCACGCACAAGCGGCTGATCGACATCATCGACCCGACGCCCAAGGCCGTCGACTCGCTCATGCGTCTCGACCTGCCGGCCGACGTCAACATCGAGATCAAGCTCTAGAGGGAGGTGCTGAGAGAACTATGACCGCAACCCGCAACGTCAAGGGCCTGCTGGGCACGAAGCTCGGCATGACCCAGGTCTGGGACGAGAACAACAACGTCATCCCCGTCACTGTCGTCAAGGCCGACACGAACGTCGTGACCCAGCTCCGCAACGCTGAGACCGATGGCTACACGGCCGTTCAGATCGGCTACGGCCAGATCGACCCCCGCAAGGTCACGAAGCCGCTCGCCGGCCACTTCGAGAAGGCCGGCGTGACGCCGCGCCGCCACCTCGTCGAGGTCCGCACCGCGGACGCCGAGACCTACTCGCTCGGCCAGGAGCTCTCCGTCGAGCAGTTCGCCGCCGGTCAGAAGATCGACGTCGTCGGCACGACCAAGGGCAAGGGCTTCGCCGGTGTCATGAAGCGCCACGGCTTTGCCGGTGTCTCCGCCTCGCACGGTGCCCACAAGAACCACCGCAAGCCCGGTTCCATCGGTGCTTGCGCCACCCCGGGCCGCGTCTTCAAGGGTCTCCGCATGGCTGGCCGCATGGGCAACGAGCGTCAGACGACGCTCAACCTCACGGTCCACGCCGTCGACACCGAGAACTCGCTGCTCCTCATCAAGGGTGCCCTCCCCGGTGCCCGCGGCTCGGTCGTCCTCGTCCGCACCGCTGTGAAGGGAGCCTGAACTCATGGCTAACGCAACTGTGAAGGTCGATCTCCCCGCCGAGATCTTCGACGTCCAGACCAACGTTCCGCTTCTGCACCAGGTCGTCGTCGCCCAGCTGGCCGCTGCACGCCAGGGCACGCACAAGGTGAAGAACCGCGGCGAGGTTTCCGGCGCAGGCCGCAAGCCGTTCAAGCAGAAGGGCACCGGCCGTGCCCGTCAGGGCTCGGTCCGCGCTCCGCACATGACCGGCGGTGGCGTGGTGCACGGCCCGACCCCGCGTGACTACTCGCAGCGGACCCCCAAGAAGATGAAGGCCGCCGCGCTCCGCGGTGCCCTCTCGGATCGCGCCCGCAACGGCCGCATCCACGTCGTGGAGTCGCTCGCGGGCGGCGAGAAGCCGAGCACCAAGGGTGCCCTGGCGACCCTCAAGTCCATCACCGACCGCAAGAACATCCTTGTCGTCCTCGAGCGCGCCGAGGAGAACGCGGCCCTTTCGGTCCGCAACCTCCCCGAGGTCCACGCGCTCTACGCGGACCAGCTCAACACGTATGACGTGCTGGTCTCCGACGATGTGGTGTTCACCAAGGCGGCCTTCGACGCGTTCGTCGCCGATCGGGCGCCCAAGAACGAGGAGACCTCCAAGTGACTGCATCGAGCTACAAGGACCCGCGCGACGTCATCATCGCCCCGGTTGTCTCCGAGAAGAGCTACGGGCTGATCGACGAGGGCCAGTACACCTTCCTGGTGGACCCCCGCTCCAACAAGTCCGAGATCAAGAACGCGGTCGAGCAGATCTTCTCGGTCAAGGTCGAGTCGGTCAACACGCTCAACCGGGCCGGCAAGCGCAAGCGCACCAAGTTCGGCTGGGGCCAGCGCAAGAGCACCAAGCGTGCGATCGTCACTCTCAAGGACGGCGCCACGATCGACATCTTCGGCGGTCCGCTCGCCTGAGCGGAGACCACTTTAACGAGGAATAGGTAAATGGGAATCCGTAACTACAAGCCGACTACCCCGGGCCGCCGCGGCTCGAGCGTGGCCGACTTCGCAGAAATCACGCGAGCGACGCCGGAGAAGTCCCTGGTTCGTCCGCTCCCCAAGAAGGGCGGCCGCAACAACACGGGCCGCATCACGACGCGCCACAAGGGTGGCGGGCACAAGCGCCAGTACCGTCTGATCGACTTCCGCCGCCACGACAAGGACGGCGTCAACGCCCGCGTCGCGGAGATCGAGTACGACCCGAACCGCACGGCCCGCATCGCGCTCCTGCACTACGTGGACGGCACGAAGCGCTACATCATCGCGCCGAACAAGCTCGCCCAGGGCGACTTCGTCGAGTCCGGTCCGGACGCCGACATCAAGCCCGGCAACAACCTGCCGCTCCGGAACATCCCGGTCGGTACGGTCATCCACGCCGTCGAGCTCCGCCCCGGTGGCGGCGCCAAGCTCGCCCGCTCCGCGGGCGCCTCGGTGCAGCTCGTTGCGAAGGAGGGCAAGTACGCCCAGCTTCGCCTGCCGTCCGGCGAGGTCCGCAACGTCGACGTGCGCTGCCGCGCCACGGTCGGCGAGGTCGGCAACGCCGAGCAGTCGAACATCAACTGGGGCAAGGCCGGCCGCATGCGCTGGAAGGGCGTCCGCCCGACCGTCCGCGGTGTCGCCATGAACCCGGTCGACCACCCGCATGGTGGTGGTGAGGGCAAGACCTCCGGTGGTCGCCACCCGGTCAACCCGAACGGCAAGCCCGAGGGCCGCACCCGCCGCCCGAACAAGGCGAGCGACAAGCTCATCGTCCGCCGTCGTCGTACTGGCAAGAACAAGCGATAGGAGCCTGGACACATGCCACGCAGCCTGAAGAAGGGTCCTTTCGTTGACCAGCACCTCTTTGTGAAGGTCGCCCGGGAAAACGATAAGGGCACCAAGAATGTCATCAAGACCTGGTCCCGCCGCTCGATGATCATCCCCGACATGCTCGGGCACACGATCGCCGTGCACGACGGCCGGAAGCACGTCCCGGTCTTCATCACCGAGTCGATGGTCGGGCACAAGCTCGGCGAATTCGCCCCGACGCGGACTTTCCGCGGCCACGTGAAGGACGACAAGAAGGGCAAGCGCCGCTGATCCTGCCTCACGGCAGAGTGAAGCAGTGCTTGGACTTCGAGAAAGAGAAGGAAAGCAATGGAAGCCAAGGCAATTGCGCGCCACATCCGCGTAACGCCGATGAAGGCCCGGCGCGTCGTCAACCTTGTTCGTGGCAAGCAGGCGAATGAGGCTCTGGCGATCCTGAAGTTCGCCCAGCAGGCGGCTTCGGAGCCGGTCTACAAGGTGGTCGCGTCCGCGATGGCCAACGCGCGCGTTCTGGCCGACCGCGACGGTCTGCCCTTCGATGAGGGCGACCTCTACATCAGCGAGGCGTTCGTCGACGAGGGTCCGACCATGAAGCGGTTCCAGCCGCGTGCCCAGGGCCGCGCGTACCGCATCAAGAAGCGCACCAGCCACATCACTGTGGTCGTGGCGACCCCGGAGAACGAGGAGGCCCGCTAAATGGGACAGAAGGTCAACCCGCACGGGTTCCGACTCGGCATCACCACCGACCACGTCTCGCACTGGTTTGCCGACAGCAACAAGCCCGGCCAGCGCTACAAGGACTTCGTCCGCGAGGACGTCCAGATCCGCAAGCTCATGACCAACGGCATGGAGCGCGCCGGCATCGCCCGCGTCGAGATCGAGCGCACCCGCGACCGCGTCCGCGTGGACATCCACACGGCGCGTCCGGGCATCGTCATCGGCCGCCGCGGCGCCGAGGCCGACCGCATCCGCGGCGAGCTCGAGAAGCTCACTGGCAAGCAGGTCCAGCTGAACATCCTCGAGGTCAAGAACCCCGAGATCGAGGCTCAGCTCGTGGCCCAGGGCATCGCGGAGCAGCTCTCGAGCCGCGTCGCGTTCCGCCGCGCCATGAAGAAGGCCATGCAGTCGGCGCAGCGCGCCGGTGCCAAGGGCATCCGCGTTGCGTGCTCGGGCCGCCTCGGTGGCGCCGAAATGTCGCGCTCGGAGTTCTACCGCGAAGGCCGCGTGCCGCTGCACACGCTCCGCGCGAACATCGACTACGGCTTCTACGAGGCCAAGACGACGTTCGGCCGCATCGGCGTGAAGGTCTGGATCTACAAGGGCGACGTGACGTCGAAGGAGCTGGCTGCCCAGGCCGCCGCTGCTCCGTCGTCGCGCGGTCCCCGTGGTGACCGTGGCGATCGCCCGGGCCGCCCGGGTGGCGAGCGCCGTCGTCGTCCGTCTGGCGACCGTCCGGCTCAGGCTGCCGAGGCAGCCGAGGCTCCGGCCGCTGAGGCTGCCGCCCCGGCAGCGGAAGGAGGAGAGGCTTAAATGCTTATTCCCCGTCGTGTGAAGCACCGTAAGCAGCACCACCCCGGCCGTTCGGGCGCTGCGACTGGCGGTACGAAGGTCAGCTTCGGCGAGTACGGCATCCAGGCCCTCTCGCCGGCGTACGTGACCAACCGCCAGATCGAGGCGGCCCGTATCGCCATGACCCGCTACATCAAGCGTGGCGGCAAGGTCTGGATCAACATCTACCCGGACCGTCCGCTCACGAAGAAGCCCGCCGAAACCCGCATGGGTTCCGGTAAGGGTTCGCCGGAGTGGTGGGTCGCGAACATCAAGCCGGGCCGGGTTCTCTTCGAACTCGCCGGTGTGAACGAAGAGGTGGCGCGCGAGGCGCTCCGCCTCGCGATCCACAAGCTCCCGTTGAAGGCGCGCATCGTGCGTCGCGAAGGTGGTGAATGAGAATGGCAGTCGGATCCAAGGAACTGACCGCTGAGAAGCTCGACCAGCTGGACAGCGAGCACCTCCTCGAGGAGCTCAAGAAGGCGAAGGAAGAGCTGTTCAACCTGCGCTTCCAGTCCGCCACGGGCCAGCTCGAGAGCCACGGCCGCCTTCGCGCCGTGAAGAAGGACATCGCGCGCATCTACACGATCCTCCGTGAGCGCGAGCTCGGCATCCGTGTCGAGCCCGTCTCGGTCGTCGAGGAGACGAAGGGCGCGAAGAAGTCCAAGAAGGCCGAAAGCAAGGCGGCAGAGACCCCCGCGGCTGAGACCGAGGAGGACGCCAAGTGAGCGAGCAGGAGAACACGGTGTCGCAGAACACCCCGGAAGCGGCTGAAGAGCGCGGGCACCGCAAGACCGCCCGCGGCTACGTCGTGTCCGACAAGATGGAGAAGACCATCGTCGTCGAGGTCGAGGACCGCGTGAAGCACTCGCTCTACGGCAAGGTCATTCGCCGCACGAGCAAGCGCAAGGCCCACGACGAGAACAACGTTGCCGGGATCGGCGACCTCGTTCTCATCGCGGAGACCCGTCCGCTGTCCGCCACCAAGCGGTGGCGCCTCGTGGAGGTCCTCGAGAAGGCCAAGTAGGCCTTCCGGACCTTCCGGTTCAGCAACGAGCGGCCCGTCCCTTTTCGAAGGGGCGGGCCGCTCGCGTTGTGTGCCAATCGCATGGTGCGGCGGCCGTGTCAAGGCCGTTGGCCGTTCCGTGCTACGATATTGAGCTTGTACGGCTGTGTTCGGCGCGCCCTCTGAAGTCCTCGTGGCTTCGGGTGTCCCGCGCGGGAGTGGCCGTGCAGTACCTCGTGAACCATCGTGCCACCGCATAATGCCCTTCAGTCTGCCCGTGCTCGGGCGCGCCGGAAGGGGCCCATTGCGCCTGGCACGGCGATTCAGGCCCGCACTGGCCACATCCAGGCGGGTCGTGAGACACCCCGACAATCCGTTCCGCAAGGCTCGGCGCAGGCTTCACCGCGATCCGAGAACCAGCGTGACGTAAGGAGTAGAAGTGATTCAGCAGGAGTCGCGGCTCAAGGTCGCCGACAACACGGGTGCGAAGGAAATCCTGACCATCCGCGTTCTCGGGGGTTCTGGCCGCCGCTACGCAGGCATCGGCGACGTCATCGTCGCCACCGTCAAGGACGCGATCCCTGGCGGCAACGTGAAGAAGGGCGACGTCGTCAAGGCGGTCGTCGTCCGCACCAAGAAGGAGCGCCGCCGCGCGGACGGCTCCTACATCCGCTTCGACGAGAACGCGGCAGTCATCCTCAAGAACGACGGCGACCCCCGTGGCACGCGTATCTTCGGCCCGGTGGGCCGCGAGCTGCGCGACAAGAAGTTCATGAAGATCGTCTCGCTGGCTCCGGAGGTGCTCTGACTCATGGGCGCAAAGATCAAGAAGGGCGACCTGGTCCAGGTCATCACCGGCACCAAGCAGGAAAAGGGCGGTGACAAGGGCAAGCAGGGCAAGGTCCTGAAGGTGTTCCCCGAGACGGGCCGCGTGCTCGTCGAGGGCATCAACCGCGTCACCAAGCACACGAAGGTCGGCCAGTCGCAGCGCGGCACCAAGACCGGCGGCATCGAGCAGGTCGAGGCCCCGATCCACGCTTCGAACGTGGCTCTCGTGGACCCCGAGACCAAGAAGCCCACGAAGGTCGGCTTCCGCGTCGAGACCGTGGAGAAGGACGGCCGCCAGAAGACGGTCCGCATCCGCTACTCCAAGGCCACTGGGAAGGACATCTGATGACTGAGACCGTCGAGACTCCGGTCAAGATCGTGCCCCGTCTCAAGGCGAAGTACGCGGAGACCATCAAGGCCTCGCTCCAGGACGAGTTCAACTACGAGAACGTCAACCAGGTCCCGCGCCTGGTCAAGGTCGTTGTCAACATGGGCGTCGGCGACGCCGCGAAGGACTCGAAGCTCATCGAAGGCGCTGTGCGCGATCTGACCCTCATCACGGGCCAGAAGCCGCAGGTCACGAAGGCCCGCAAGTCGATCGCCCAGTTCAAGCTCCGTGAGGGCATGCCGATCGGCGCCTTCGCGACGCTTCGCGGCGACCGCATGTGGGAGTTCGTGGACCGCCTCGTGACCCTCGCGCTGCCCCGTATCCGCGACTTCCGCGGCCTCAGCGGCAAGCAGTTCGACGGCAACGGCAACTACACGTTCGGCCTCACCGAGCAGGTGATGTTCCACGAGATCGACCAGGACAAGATCGATCGCCTCCGTGGCATGGACATCACGGTCGTCACGACTGCCAAGACCGACGACGAGGGCCGCGCGCTGCTCAAGGCGCTGGGCTTCCCGTTCAAGACCGAAGACTGAATCACTACGTGACAGGTCCGCGCGGAGCCGGATGGTTCCGCGGGGAAACCGCCACGAGGAAGGGCAAGAGCCCACATGACTATGACTGATCCCGTCGCAGACATGCTCACGCGTCTGCGCAATGCCAACTCGGCCTACCACGACGAGGTTTCCATGCCGTCGTCGAAGCTCAAGGTCCGGGTTGCCGACATCCTCAAGGCCGAGGGCTTCATCGCCGGCTGGAAGGAAGAGGACGCCGAGGTCGGCAAGAAGCTGACCCTCTCGCTCAAGTTCGGTCCGAACCGCGAGCGTTCGATCGCCGGCGTCCGCCGCATCTCGAAGCCGGGTCTCCGCGTGTACGCGAAGTCCACGAACCTCCCGCACGTGCTGGGCGGCCTCGGCATCGCCATCCTGTCCACCTCTTCTGGCCTCCTGACTGACCGTCAGGCCGCCAAGAAGGGCGTGGGCGGCGAAGTCCTCGCGTACGTCTGGTAAGGGAAGGAAGGAAGAAGATATGTCCCGCATTGGACGTCTCCCCATCACCGTCCCGGCCGACGTCGAGGTCAAGATCGACGGCTCGGTTGTCACCGTCAAGGGTGGCAAGGGCGAGCTCGTGCACACCGTTGCAAGCCCCATCGAGGTCAACCTCGAGGACGCCAAGCTCTCGGTGACGCGCCCGAACGACGAGCGCCTCTCGCGTTCGCTCCACGGCCTCACGCGCACGCTCATCGCGAACATGATCGAGGGTGTCACGAAGGGCTACGAGAAGAAGCTCGAGATCATCGGCACCGGTTACCGCGTGCAGGCGAAGGGCTCGGACCTCGAGTTCGCGCTCGGCTTCTCGCACCCGGTCACCGTGTCTGCCCCCGAGGGCATCGCGTTCACCGTCGAGGGCCCCACGAAGTTCACCGTGTCCGGCATCGACAAGCAGCGGGTCGGCGAGGTTGCGGCCAACATCCGCAAGCTGCGCAAGCCTGACCCGTACAAGGGCAAGGGCATTCGTTACGCCGGCGAAGTTGTCCGCCGCAAGGTCGGAAAGGCTGGTAAGTAACCATGGGTCTGAGCATCAACAAGAAGCGCCCGGCCAAGTCGCGCGCTGCTTCCCGCTCGCGTCGCCACATCCGCCTGCGCAAGCGCGTCGTCGGCTCGGCCGAGCGTCCGCGCCTTGTCGTGACGCGTTCGGCGCGCCACGTGTTCGTCCAGGTTGTCGACGACAGCAAGGGCGTCACGGTCGCTTCCGCGTCCACGCTCGAGGCTGACCTCCGCGCGTTCGAGGGCGACAAGACGGCCAAGGCCAAGCGCGTGGGCGAGCTCGTCGCCGAGCGTGCCAAGGCTGCGGGTGTCGAGGCTGTCGTGTTCGACCGCGGCGGCAACAAGTACCACGGCCGCGTTGCTGCGATTGCAGACGGCGCCCGGGAAGGCGGGCTGGCACTGTGACCGTCGAGAACAACGAGAAGGACAACGTGTCTGAGAATGTGACCGAGGGCGCCGCTGAGGCTGCCGCTCCCGCCAACGAGGACCGCCGCGGCGGCCGTCGTGGCGAGGGCCGCGGCCGTGGCGACCGTGGTGGCCGTGGCGGCCGCGACGGTGGCCGTGACGCCGAGAAGAGCCAGTTCGTCGAGCGCGTCGTGACGATCAACCGCGTGGCCAAGGTCGTCAAGGGCGGCCGCCGCTTCAGCTTCACCGCCCTCGTGGTGGTCGGCGACGGCAACGGCACCGTGGGCGTCGGCTACGGCAAGGCCAAGGAAGTTCCCGCGGCCATCGCGAAGGGCGTCGAGGAGGCCAAGAAGTCCTTCTTCCGCGTCCCGCGCATCGGCACGACCGTTCCGCACCGTGTGCAGGGTGAGGCCGCCGCTGGCGTCGTCATGCTGCGCCCGGCTGCCCCGGGTACCGGTGTGATCGCCGGTGGTCCGGTCCGCGCCGTGCTCGAGTGCGCCGGCATCCACGACGTGCTGTCGAAGTCCCTCGGATCCTCGAACGCCATCAACATCGTCCACGCGACGATCGAGGCGCTCAAGGGTCTCGAGGAGCCGCAGGCCGTGGCCGCCCGCCGTGGCCTCCCTCTGGACGAGATCGCGCCGGCCGCTATGGTCCGCAACATCGAGAACCAGAAGGCAGGTGCATGAGTCATGTCGAAGAACCTGGCTCCCTCTGACGCGACGTTGGAGATCACCCAGATCAAGGGCGTCATCGGCGCCAAGCAGAACCAGCGCGAGACCCTGCGTTCCCTCGGCCTCAAGCGCATCGGCCACACCGTCGTCCGCAAGGCCGACGCTGTGACGGTGGGCATGATCAACACGGTTCCGCACCTCGTGAAGGTTGAGGAGGCGAAGTAATGGCTGAGAACGAGACTGAGAAGAAGGCCCACGCGCTCAAGGTCCACCACCTGCGTCCGGCCGCTGGCGCCAAGACCGCGAAGACCCGTGTGGGTCGCGGTGAGGGCTCCAAGGGCAAGACCGCGGGTCGCGGTACCAAGGGCACGAAGGCCCGCTACCAGGTGCGTGCCGGCTTCGCCGGCGGTCAGCTCCCGCTGCACATGCGCCTGCCGAAGCTCCGCGGCTTCAAGAACCCGTTCCGGGTCGAGTACTCGGTGGTCAACCTCGAGCGGCTCGTCGAGCTGTTCCCCGAGGGCGGCACCGTGGGCGTCGACGAGCTCATCGCGAAGGGCGCGGTCCGCAAGAACCAGCCCGTCAAGGTGCTCGGCAACGGCGACATCGACGTGAAGTTCGACGTCACCGCGCACGCGTTCTCGGCGGCTGCCGCCGAGAAGATCGCTGCGGCCGGCGGCTCCACGACCGTCCTCTGACGTTCGCAGGAGCACAGCCGACGCTGTGAATTGAAGGCCTCTGCCGCCGTCGTGAGTTTCTTGCTCACGACGGCGGCAGGGGCCCTTCGCGTTAAGGCTCGCCGAGCGTGCGCGGGGACGGGGGGCCGACGGCGGGGGCCCTTCGCGCCATCGGACGCCCGCAACCCCACCGCAACCCCGTGATTATCGGCTGGGCGGTGCGTGCCGTTAGACTCGGTAGCTGGACCCTGCTCGCGCCGTATCCTGTGCGCGGGCCATACCCTACGTTCCTCGGGATCGGGGAGGAGAAGCGTGCTTTCTGCCATCGGCCGGGCATTCCGTACGCCGGACCTGCGGCGCAAGCTGCTGTTCACGCTGGGCATCATCGCCATCTTCCGCCTGGGCGCCTTCATCCCTGCGCCGGGCGTCAACTACAGCAACGTCAAGACGTGCCTTTCGCCGCTCGTGACTGGGCAGGACCAGCCGGGCATCTACCAGCTCATGAACCTGTTCAGCGGCGGCGCGCTCCTGCAGGTTTCGGTGTTCGCGCTCGGGATCATGCCGTACATCACGTCGAGCATCATCGTGCAGCTCCTCCGCGTGGTCATCCCGCGCTTCCAGGAACTGTACGAGGAGGGCCAGGCGGGGCAGACGAAGCTCACGCAGTACACGCGCTACCTCACGATCGCGCTCGGCCTGCTCAATGCGACGACGCTCGTCTCGCTCGTCCGCTCGGGCCAGCTCTTCCCGAACTGCAACCTGCAGATCATCCCGGACTCGAGCATCATCGCGACGATCCTCATCATCATCACGCTGACGGCAGGCACGGGCCTCATCATGTGGATGGGCGAGCTCGTGACCGAGAAGGGCATCGGCAACGGCATGTCGCTGCTCATCTTCACGTCGATCGCTGCAAACTTCCCGGCGTCGCTCGGCGCGATCTGGTCGTCGAAGGGCCCGGGCACGTTCTTCATCGTGCTCGCGATCGGCCTTGTGACGATGGCCCTCGTGGTCTTCGTCGAGCAGTCGCAGCGCCGCATCCCGGTGCAGTACGCGAAGCGCATGATCGGCCGCCGCACGGTGGGCGGCACGACGACGTACATTCCAGTGAAGGTCAACATGGCCGGCGTCATCCCGGTCATCTTCGCGTCCTCGATGCTCTACCTCCCAGCCCTTGTCGCGCAGTTCAACACGCCGCGTGACGGCTCGGCCATCCAGCCATGGGTCGAGTGGATCAACAACAACCTGACCAAGGGCGACCACCCGGTCTACATGGTGATCTACTTCTTCCTGATCATCTTCTTCACCTACTTCTATGTTGCGATCACCTTCAACCCCGAAGAGGTCGCGGACAACATGAAGAAGTACGGCGGCTTCATCCCGGGCATCCGTGCCGGAAAGCCGACTGCGGATTACCTGCAGTACGTACTTTCGCGCATCACGCTGCCGGGCTCCCTGTACCTCGGCATCGTGGCTCTCATCCCGCTGATCGCCCTCGTGCTGGTCCAGGCCAACACGAACTTCCCGTTCGGCGGCACGTCGATCCTCATCATGGTGGGTGTGGGTCTCGAGACGGTCAAGCAGATCGATGCGCAGCTCCAACAGCGACACTACGAAGGACTACTGCGATGACGAGAATGCTTCTCATTGGCCCTCCTGGATCCGGAAAAGGCACTCAGGCCGAACGGATCTCGGACCGACTCGGCATTGTCGCCATCTCGACCGGGGACATCTTCCGCTTCAACGTCAAGGAGCAGACGCCGCTCGGCGTCGAGGCCCAGAAGTACATGGACGCCGGCGACTTCGTGCCGGACAGCGTGACGAACAGCATGGTGCGCGATCGCCTGGCCCAGGAGGACGCGCGCGAGGGCTTCCTCCTCGACGGCTACCCGCGGACCGTTGCCCAGGTCGAGTACCTCGATGGGATCCTCGCCGACGGCGGGCTCGAGCTCGACGTCGTCCTCCAGCTCACGGCGGACGACGAGGAGCTTGTCCACCGCCTCCTCGGCCGCGCGAAGGAGACGGGGCGCAGCGACGACAACGAGGCCGTCATCCGCCACCGCCTCGAGCTCTACCACACGCAGACCGAGGCCGTCGTCGCCCACTACGCGGAGCGCGGCATCCTGACGAAGGTCGACGGCATCGGGGCGATCGACGAGGTCACCGAGCGCGTGCTCGCGGCCATCAAGAACGGGGCGCCGGACCTGGCCTGAGCCGGGTCGCAGCGCAATTATTGACGACGACGGCGCCTCTCGCCTTGGGCGGGCGGGCGCCGTCGCCGGTTGGGGAAGAGGAGTCCTGTGATCGGGCAGCGGAAGATCGAATACAAGAACAACGGGCAGCTTCGCATCATGGCGGAGGCGGGCCTCCTCCTGAGCCGCGCCCTCGACGCCGCGGTCGCTGCCGCCGCCCCCGGCACCACGACCGACGAGCTCGACGCGGTCTTCGCCGACGTTGTGGACGCGGCAGGAGCCCAGTACAACTTCCTCGGCTACTACGGCTACCCCAAGCACATCTGTGTCTCGGTCAACGACGAGGTGGTGCATGGCATCCCCGGCCCGAGGAAGCTCCGCGAGGGGGACATCGTCTCGATCGACGGCGGCTGCGTCGTGCGCGGGTGGAACGCCGATTCGGCGCGCACCGTGATCGTCGGCGAGGGCGATCCCGAGGACGCGCGTCTCTCCGAAGTGACGCGCCAGGCGATGTGGCGCGGCGTTGCGGCGTTTGCGCGGGGGACCCACGTGGGCGACATCGGCGACGCGATCGACGACTTCGTGTCGGAGCAGGACGGAGCCCCCCTGGGCATCCTCGAGGACTACGTGGGCCACGGCATCGGCTCGCAGATGCACATGGCGCCTGACGTGCTGAACTACCGAACTGGGCACCGCGGCGCCAAGATCAAGCCCGGAATGGCGCTCGCGATCGAGCCCATGCTTGTGCGCGGCTCGATCGAGACCCGCGTGCTCGACGACGAGTGGACTGTCGTGACCACCGACGGCTCCCGGTCATGCCAGTGGGAGCACTCCGTGGCCCGGCACAGCGACGGGATCTGGGTGCTCACGGCCGAGGACGGCGGCGCGTCCGAGCTGCTGCCGCTCGGCGTCACGCCCGTGCCGATTCCGGCCTGACCTCTTCCGCCGATGAGGGGGATGCGGAATCGGGTGACGGACGAGCACGCCCTCGCGCGCGCAGTCCCCGCCTGGGCGGCGGAAGCCTGCGGCTGGGGTGCCGCGCTGCTGCTCTCGCTTGTCGCGGTCGCGCATCTTGATGCGACCGATCGCTCGTGGATGCTCTACTACGACCCCGAGACGGTGCTGCCGGCCCTCGTGCGCGGTTCTGCCGTAGCCGGCCAGCCTCAGGACTGGGCCCTCTCCGCCGTGCTGTTCATCCCCGAGATGGCCCTCTACCTCGGACTCGCGGCCCTCGGGCTGGGCGTCAAGGGCACGTTCGCCCTCAACGCCGCGGTCAACTTCCTCCTGCTCTATGGTGCGCTGCGGCTCGTGAGCGGGGCCGTGCGTCCGGGGCGGCCCCACGGCCGTCGGATAGCCGGGGCCCTCGTGGCCTTCGGGGCCGTGATCGGGCTGAGCCTCCTCGAGGACACGTCCGGGTGGGACACGTTCGAGGTCGCCTCGCTCCTGGCCACCGCGACGTTCTACAGCACGACGGTGCTCGCGGTGACCGCGACGACGGGCCTCGTGGCGCGGGCCATCGCGGCCCGGAGCGGCCAGGGGTCCGGCGCGACGCCGGGACCGAAGCGCGGGCGCTGGCTCGCCGCGGCCCTGTTTGCGGTGAGCGCCGTTGCGACCCTGACCAATCCGCTGTACCTCGCGTGGGAGGCCGCGCCGCTCGTCGTCGTGTTCGCGATGCTCGGCTGGCGGCGAGTTGTCGCCTGGGTTCTCCTCGCGCGCGTGGCGGCGGTCCTCGGGGCCGGCGCCGTCGTCGGCCTCGCGGGCCGGATCCCCTTCGCTGCCCTCATCACGAAGGACGGCCCCGCCTACGCCAAGCCGGGCCAAGCTCTCGGAACCGCGATCTACTACGCCGAGAAGCTCGCCGACCGAGCGTCGACTCTGCCCGGTGCGCTGTCGCTCACGTTCGCCGTGGCTCTCGTGGTCGGGTGCGTGCTCGTCTTCCGCCGGTCGCTCGCGCGGCGCGACGCCGCGACGGCGCTCGTCGCGGGCGTCGGCTGGGTCGCCCCGCTCGGCGTGCTCGTCGGCGCGGTGGCGCTCGGCATCGTCGGCACCCGGTACGTGCAGCCCCTTTTCTTCGCGCCCGTGTGCCTCCTCGTGCTCGCGCCGGACCTCGCCGCCCCGGGCGCGTTGGCGCGGCGGCTCCCTGCGCGCGGCCTACGCGTCCTCCTGGCCGGTTGGGCCGCCGCATGCCTCGCCGCCTCCGCGATCCTCACGGCCTCGCTCGGCAGCTCGGCGGGACGCATCGACGCCGACGTGCGCTGCGTCGACGCGTGGGTCTCGGCGAGCCACCGCACGGGCGCCGGCCGCTACTGGACGATCCGCGGCCCCAAGGCCTACCTCGCCGAGCCCAACCAGCTCGTCCAGGTGGATGATGCATTCAACGCGTACCCGTGGCTGACCGATCGCGACGACTACCGGAACGTGCCTGCGGTCTCGTTCGTGCTGAGCGACGATCGCTACCCGGCCCCGCCGCTCCCAAGCGCGGCCCGGGGCCTGCCGCACGAGACCGTGGCCTGCGGACGCTACACCATCACCGACTTCGGGCAGGACGTCCTGGCCATCGGCCCGGCGCACGCGAACGCCACGCCGTGACGGCGATCCCGCGGAATGGCCGCGGGCATCGCCCCGCGGGAATGCCCGCCCGCGCGAGCACGTTCGGACCTTTCGTGAAAGCACTGACGTATGAGAAGTTCGGCGGACCCGACGTGCTCGCGGTCAAGGATGTGCCGGAGCCGCACATCGGCCCGGACACCGTAGTCATCAAGGTCGAGGCGGCTGCCCTGAACCCGGTCGACTACAAGATCCGCGAAGGGCATGTCCGTCGGGTCATCGACACGATCCTGCCGGCGATCCCCGGATGGGATGTCGCGGGAGTCGTGGTCAAGGCGGGACTCGATACGCCTGAGTTCGAAGTGGGCGACGAGATCCTCGCCTACGCCCGCAAGGACGTGGTCTCCTCGGGAACCCTTGCCGAGTTCGCGTCGGTGCCCGTGCGGACGGCCGCGAAGAAGCCGGCCGGGCTCAGCTTCGAGCAGGCGGCCGCGTTGCCCCTCGCGGGACTCACGGCGCTGCAGTCCGTGAGGCGGGCCGGGGTCTCGAGCGGTGCTCGGGTGCTGGTCCACGGGGCGGCCGGGGGAGTGGGTTCGTTCGCGACGCAGCTCGCGCTCCTCGAGGGGGCGGCAACGGTGGTCGGCACCGCGTCCGAGCGCAATCACGAGTATCTGCGGACCCTCGGCGCCGTCCCGGTCCAGTATGGGGACGGCCTCGTCGAGCGGGCCCGCGCCGTGGTGCCCGAGGGCTTCGACGTGATCCTCGACTTCGCGGGCGGCTCATCGCTCGACACAGTCCCCGAGCTTCTCCGCGACGGCGGCGTCGTCGCCTCGGTCGCGGATCGCCGGGCGCGGGACGAGTTCGGCGGCCAGTACATCTGGGTCCGTCCCGATCCGGCGCAGCTGGCCGAGCTCGCGGACCTCGTCGCGAGCGGGAGGCTCAAGGTCGAGATCGCGGGCGTCTACAGCCTCGAGGACGCTGCCGCCGCGTACCGCGAGCTCGAGGGCGGCCACGTGCGCGGGAAGCTCATCGTGCGTCCGTAGGGCGTAGCACCGGGCCGAACGACGACGACGCCGCCCACACGAGGTGAGCGGCGCCGTCGTCGTTGGTCGTCCTGCGAGACGCGAGGTCAGGCCGTGAGCTTCGGCTTGACGTCCTTCTCGTAGATGCCCTGGAGGGTCTTCTTGAGCGCGGCCATCTCGGTCTTGACGTCGCCCTGCTGGGTGAGGATTTTGGCCGCGGTCTTGCCCATCTCCTGGTCGGCGCCCGGCAGGAACACGCGGGCGTTGTCCTGCACGCGCGTGACGGCGAGCTGATCGATCGCCGTCTGGATCTGCGGCGTCTTTGCGAGGACCTCGGTCATGTCCGCCGACTTGCGGACCGGCATGTAGCCCGTCGCGGCGGAGAAGAGCGCGGCGTTCTCCGGCTCGCCGACGAACTTGATGAACGTCGCGGCCGCGAGCTGCTGCTCCTTCGAGATGCCGGACGGGATGCCGAGGCCGGCGCCGCCGGTCGGGCAGACGCTCGTCGAGGCCTTGGGGCCGCCGGGGAGGAAGCCCACGCCCACGGTGAACTTGGCGTTCTTGAGGACGCCCACGAGCGAGCCGGTCGAGGCGAGCGTCGTCGAGGCGATGCCCGCCGCGAAGTCGTCCGCCTGGTCCTTCGACGAGACGCCCGCCCACTTGCCCTTGTAGACCGAGTCCTGGGCCCACTGCATCGCGGCGACGGCGTCGTCGGAATCGCACGTGACGTCCCAGTCCTTCGACCAGCCCGTGCCCCAGCCCCACAGGTTGTTCTGCATGGTCCAGCCGGCGTAGCCCGCCATCGGGCCGTACTGGAACGCGTGCTGCGCCACTCCGGCGGCCGCGAGCTTCGGGGCCCACTCTGCGAACTCGTCCCACGTCTTCGGGGCGCGGTCGGGCAGGCCCGCGGCCTTGAAGTGGTCCTTGTTGTAGTAGAAGAGCGGGGTCGAGCGGGCGTACGGCATGGCCCACTGCTTGCCGCCGTACTGATAGTCCTTGACGAGCGAGTCGCGGTAGTCGCTCACCTGCACGCCGAGCTGCTTGGTGAGCGCGTCCAGCGGGATGATGTTGCCGTTGATGTAGTAGCGGAACCACCACACGTCGGAGAGGACGACGACGGCCGGCAGGCCCGACCTCGCAGCCTGGGCCGTCTGGAACTTCTGGGCGATGTCCTCGTAGCTCGAGCCAGCGGTCACGAGGTTGACCGTGATGCCGGGGTTGGCCTTCTGGAACTTGTCGATGAGCTGCTTCTCGACGTCCTGGGACTTGCCCGGGTGGTTCGTCCAGAAGTCGATGCTCGCAGCCGGCTTGACGTTCGAGAAGTCGGCGTCAGCGGTCTTCGACGCGCCGGCGCCGCCCGAGGTGTCGGGACCGCCGCACGCGGCGAGGGCGAGGGTGCCGGCGCCGGCGCTCGCGAGGGCGAGGAAGTGCCGGCGGTCAACGGGGAATGACATGGTGCGCCTTTCAGGGTGGGTGGGTGCGTGGGAAGGGAAGGGCGGGTGCGGCGGGGCCGAGTGCTGCTAGTTGGAGACGCTGCCCTGGGTGAGGCCCGCGACGATGTAGCGCTGGAGCATTGCGAAGACCACGAGGACGGGGAGGATGACGAGGACGGCGCCGGCCATGAGGATGCCCCAGCCCGAGCCCGTGTTGCCCTCGGAGTTCTGGAGCAGCGTGAGGCCCACCGGGAGGGTCATGGTCTCGGGCCGATCCGTGATGATGAGCGGCCAGATGTAGTCGTTCCACTCGTTGACGATGGTCACGAGCGCGACCGTGGCGATCGAGGGGAGCGAGACGGGCGCGACGATCCGCCACAGTCGGCGCCAGTGGCCGGCCCCGTCGATCTCGGCGGCCTCGAGGATCGAGCTCGGGAGCGTCATGAAGTGCTGCCGCAGGAGGAACGTGCCGAACGCCGTCCCGAGGCCGGGGAGGATGATGCCCCAGAGCGTGTTCTTCCCGCCGATGCCCGCGATGAGCACGTAGTTGGGCAGGATCGCGACCTGGGGAGGGACCATGAGCGCGACGAGGATGAGGATGAAGATCGCGTTCTTGAACGGGAACCGCACGAAGACGAGCGCGTAGGCCGTGAGGATTGCGAGGGCCACCTTGATGGCCGAGCCCACGAAAGTCACGATCGCCGAGTTGAGGAAGAACTGGGCGAACGGGACGGTCGTCATCGCCTCGACGTAGTTCTGCGTGTAGAGCTGCGCGGGAAGGACCTTGAGGTCCGTCGTGACGATCTCGCCGGGCGTCTTGAACGAGCTCAGCACCATCCACGCGAGCGGGAGAAACACGATGAGCGTCGCGAGGATGAGCGGAAGGTAGCCGCCGCCGATCGTCTTCGCGAGGTTCGCCTTCGAGAACACGCGGTCGCGGGCCGGGATGGGGTCGGCCGCCGTCGCGGGGGCGGGGACGGAGGTCGCGGTTGTGCTCATGCGTAGTGCACCTTCTTCTCGACGAAGCGGACCTGGACCACCGTGACGATGAGCAGGATCACGAAGAGGACGACCGAGATCGAGGCCGAATAGCCAGCACGGTTGTACGCGCCGAATGCCTGGAGGTACGCCTCGTAGATGAGCGTGCTGGTCCCGTTGCCGAGCGGCGTCATGATCCGGATGAGGTCGAAGGCCTGGAGGCTCGAGAGGATCGTCGTGATGAGGAGGAAGAACGTCGTGGGGGACAGGAGCGGCAGCGCCATGTTCCAGAAGCGGCGCACGGCACCCGCGCCGTCGAGCGCCGCGGCCTCCATGACGTCGCCCGGAAGCGACTGCAGGCCCGCGAGGTAGACCACCGCGCAGTAGCCCAGGTTCTTCCAGACGTAGACAATCGTGACCATCGTGAGCCCGAGCTGCGGATCGTTGAACCACTCGGGGCTCTTGCCGCCGAGGCCCTTGAGGATCCACGCGAGGACGCCGTAGCCGGGGTCGAAGATGAACATCCACACGAGGCCGACGCCGACTCCCGAGAGGACGTACGGCGCGAAGACCGCGGCGCGCGCGAACGTCGTGCCGCGCACCTTGGAGTTGAGCGCGAGGGCCACGAGGAGGCCAAGCACCATCGAGAGGCCCACCGTGAATACGGTGAAGACGGCGGTCGTGCCGAAGACACGCGGGGCGTCCTCGCTCGTGAAGAACGTGACGTAGTTCTCGAGCCCGACCACCCGGGCGGTCGTCGAGCCGAGCGTCCAGTCGAGCATCGAGTACTGGATGTTCGCGAAGAGCGGCCGGTACGTGAAGACCGCGATGAGGACGAGGTTCGGCAGGGCCATCGCGAGGAACACGACGAAGTCCCTCCGGCTCCGTGCCGACCAGCGCGCGCGGCGCGGCGGCGGCGCGGCCTCGGCGACCGCGACAGGGCGGTCGAGCTCAAGCTTGCTCATGATTGTCTGGTGCTCCTCACCGTGGCCCCCACTGCAGAAAATCCGGGCACCGTGCAGCGACGCCGCGACGGTGGCACGAAACAGTGCAGCACAGTCGCCGGGCCCGAAACTCCGGGAAAGGGGATTCTCGGAAAGAGTTCCGGCGCGCGTAGCCAAGAGTTAACTCTTTGTTGTGCTCGAGGACGATCAGGGCGAGACGTGGGGCACAATGTCCCCATGGGCTCCCTCCTCGACGTTCCCGGGATGCGCGTGGGCCACGCCCAGCGCATCGGCGACGGCTGGCTCACGGGCGTGACCGCGGTTCTGGCCCCGCCCGGCTCGGCCGGCGGAGTCGACGTCCGCGGGGGAGGGCCTGGAACGAGCGAGACCGACGCCCTCGACCCCTCGACCCTCGCCCAGAACGTCGACGGCGTCGCGCTCTGCGGCGGCAGCGCGTACGGGCTTGCCGCCGCGACCGGCGTCCAGCTCTTCCTCGAATCCGAGGGCCAGGGCTTCGGGGTCCTCGGAGGGGTCGTGCCGATCGTCCCCGGAGCCGTCATCTTCGACCTCGGGCGCGGCGGCGACTTCGCCAAGCGCCCGGACACCGCGATGGGCTTGGAGGCGGCGTCCCGCGCGGTGGCCTCTGGGGGAGCGGACGACGGCGCGCTCCGCGGCTGCGTCGGGGCCGGCACCGGCGCGGTGTTCGGACGGGGTCAGTACAAGGGCGGAGTCGGGATGGCGTCGGTCGCGATCCCGGCTGGGCCCGTGCAGGGGCCGCCCGGCGCGCCAGAAGTGATCTTGCCGGACGGCATCGTCGTGGGGGCGCTCGCCGTCGTGAACGCGGCGGGCAGGCCCGTCTTCCCTGACGGGCCCGCTGCGGACGGCGACGCCATCCTCGGGGGCGCACGCGCGCCGTCGTCGGCCAATACGACGCTGGCCGTCGTCGCGACGAACGCGGCCCTCACCCCGGCCGAATGCAAGCGGACGGCTACGGCCGCCCACGCCGGCCTGGCCCGCGCGCTCAACCCGAGCCACACCCTCGTGGACGGGGACACGGTCTTCGCGCTCTCCACTCAGGCGCTTGAGCTCGAGCGCGTTCCCGACTTCGCGCGGCAGATCGGGCTCTTCATGGTGCAGACGGCCGCGGCCGAGGCCGTGCGGCTCGCGATCCTCGACGGCGTGCGGTCGGCGACGGCCGTGACGACGCCGGCCGGGACGTGGGAGCCCTACCCGGCGCCGCCGGTCTGACCCTGCCGGCCACCCTCCCCAGCTTTCCGGCTTCGGCCGCGGGCAGCCGTTCCGGTAAGCCCAGTGATTCGCGCCATCGTCTCGTGAAGGATGGGGAGGACGGCCGAGAGGATGGGGGATGAAGGCCGGTCAGTATCGGGGCAGTTGACCCAACGAGAGCCGTTTGGCGACAACTTCTCTGACGCGCCCGACCATCTCATCCGGACGATGCACCACGTCGGCGTACGCGAAGCGAACGGTAGCGAAGCCAAGGGCCTGGGCTGCGGCGTCCCGGACATAGTCCTTCTGCCAGGCTCTCGGATTCGTTGTGCGTCTCGCCGTCCAGTTCAACATCAACGATTGGAGCCGGCCGTCGGCCCGGGCCACATGGATGCGCTCGGGCTCGTGCAGCAGCCAGAGTCCGTGCCGCCTTGCGGCCGACGCGCAGGTCAGCAACGAGTTGGTCGAGACACATCGGATCATCAAAGGATCAGCGTCAGGGAGGGCGATGACCCCACGACTAGGGCGGAGAGCTCGCCCGGCCGCAACCGCCTCGGACAAGGCGTACTTCGTCACCCCCGCACTCAGCAGTTCGCCGGTGCGTGCTACGCCATCGCGAGCCTGCAGCACACGGAGGAATGCGTCCGTGATCTTCATGGTTGGTCTGGAGGTCCCGGTGCCGAAACCGGGGCGAACGCTATGTGGACGACTTCCGCGGCTGGTGCTGTGGAGGGACATCGAGCCGGGTCAGGCCGCCGAGGCGTACCGGCCATCCTCCCCAGCCTTTCGGCCATCGTCCCCCATCTTGCCCGTACGACGGCGCGCGGTTCCGCGGCTGGATCATCCTTGCGGCGGGCAGTTGAAACCTAAAGTTGGGGACAACGGCCTACGGGATCAAGGATGGGAGGTGGCCACTCGTCGCGAAAGGGCGCGGCGTGTACGATAGGCCGATTTAACTTCCCGGGCGAGGTGGCGTACAGTTGTTTGTTGGCTGTCGGCCCAGCCGTGCCCTTTTCGGGGTGGCTGCCGCCGGCCGAATCAATCAATGAAGACCGCCGGACGCACGTGTGCCCGGAGGCGCAACAGATAGCGGAGGCTATGGCCAAGAAGGACGGTGTCATCGAGATCGAGGGCGTCGTGACTGAAGCGCTGCCCAACGCGATGTTCCGCGTTGAGCTGACGAACAAGCACGTCGTGCTCGCCCACATCTCGGGGAAGATGCGTCAGCACTACATCCGTATCCTCCCGGAGGACCGTGTGGTGGTGGAGCTCAGCCCTTACGACCTGACCCGCGGCCGGATCGTCTACCGCTACAAGTAAGCAGCGCGGCCGGGGGCACCCGGCCGTCATTGCTGACCACCTGCAGAACACGCAAAGGAATGCCATGAAGGTCAAGCCGAGCGTCAAGCAGATCTGCGACAAGTGCAAGGTGATCCGCCGCAACGGGCGGGTCATGGTGATCTGCGAGAACCCGCGCCACAAGCAGCGCCAGGGCTGATCTTCTCCTCGGAGAAGCAGCTCGGGCGGCGCCCACGCAATAACTAGATAGAAGGCAGCACAAGCTGCGCTGGGACGAGAATCAGAGCCCGGACAGCTAACCCCCGGCCCGGAGGCTGGGGCCGCACGGCAAATGCGGGTGTACTGCCTACGACCTCCGGACAACACAAGGAGAACCGCCACTATGGCTCGTCTCGCTGGCGTTGACATTCCCCGCGAAAAGCGGCTGGAAATCGCGCTCACTTACATCTACGGCGTGGGTCGCACCCGTGCGAAGGAGACGCTCGCTGCTACCGGCATCAGCCCGGACGTCCGCGTGAAGGACCTCACGGACGCCGAGCTGGTCCAGCTGCGTGACTACATCGAGGGCAACTACAAGGTTGAGGGTGACCTTCGCCGCGAAGTGGCCGCCGACATCCGCCGCAAGGTCGAGATTGGCAGCTACGAGGGCCTGCGCCACCGTAAGGGCCTCCCGGTCCGTGGCCAGCGCACCAAGACCAACGCCCGTACCCGCAAGGGTCCGAAGCGGACCGTCGCCGGCAAGAAGAAGGCCGGCCGCTGATCGCGGCTAGCGTCACCAAGAAGTAGGAGTACTCATGCCCCCGAAGACTCGTGCGACCTCGGTCCGCAAGCCGCGTCGCAAGGACAAGAAGAACATTGCGCTCGGCCAGGCGCACATCAAGAGCACGTTCAACAACACGATCGTTTCGATCACCGACCCCTCGGGTGCCGTGATCTCGTGGGCCTCGGCCGGCGAGGTCGGCTTCAAGGGCTCGCGCAAGTCGACCCCGTACGCCGCCCAGCAGGCCGCCGAGGCCGCTGCGAAGCGCGCCCAGGAGCATGGCCTCCGCAAGGTCGACGTGTTCGTCAAGGGCCCGGGTTCGGGCCGCGAGACCGCGATCCGCGCCCTTCAGGCCGCGGGCCTCGAGGTTGGCTCCATCCAGGACGTCACCCCGAGCGCGCACAACGGCTGCCGTCCGCCGAAGCGTCGCCGCGTCTAATTGGTTGTCGCAGGGCCGCGCCGGCTGCGGGGAACCTCAGCCGGCCGCGCGCCCGTTGCTTAGTCAGACCGTTTTCCATCCATCTGTGTTGCGTCATATAGCGGATGCTCGCTGAAAGGAAACTCCGTGCTTATTGCACAGCGCCCCACACTGTCTGAAGAAGTGGTGTCCGACAACCGCAGCCGCTTCGTCATCGAGCCGCTCGAGCCGGGCTTCGGCTACACGCTCGGCAACTCGCTGCGTCGCACTCTTCTGTCCTCGATCCCGGGTGCCGCCGTCACGAGCATCCGGATCGACGGCGTGCTGCACGAATTCACCACGGTTCCTGGGGTCAAGGAGGATGTCACCGAGATCATCCTGAACCTCAAGAGCCTGTCCATCTCCTCCGACCAGGATGAGCCGGTCGTCGCCTACCTGCGCAAGCAGGGCCCGGGCGTCGTCACCGCAGCGGACATCGCGCCGCCGGCCGGTGTGGAGATCCACAACCCGGATCTGCACATCGCCACGCTCAACTCCAAGGGCAAGTTCGAGCTCGAGCTGACCATCGAGCGCGGCCGCGGCTACGTCTCCGCGGCGCAGAACAAGTCCGCGGACGCGGAGATCGGCCGGATCCCGGTCGACTCGATCTACTCGCCCGTGCTGAAGGTCACCTTCCGCGTCGAGGCGACCCGTGTCGAGCAGCGCACCGACTTCGACCGCCTGATCGTGGACGTCGAGACGAAGCCGGCCATCAAGCCGCGCGACGCCGTCGCCTCCGCCGGCACGACCCTCGTTGAGCTCTTCGGCCTCGCCCGCGAGCTCAACACGGCTGCCGAGGGCATCGAGATCGGCCCGTCCCCGACGGACGCCGCGCTCGCCGCGGACATGGCTCTGCCGATCGAGGACCTGGACCTCACCGTGCGTTCGTACAACTGCCTCAAGCGCGAAGGCATCCACACCGTGGGTGAGCTCGTGGCGCGCTCCGAGGCTGACCTGATGGACATCCGGAACTTCGGTGCCAAGTCCATCGACGAGGTCAAGGCCAAGCTCACCGAGCTCGGCCTCTCCCTCAAGGACTCGCCTCCCGGTTTCGACCTCGCCGCTCGCGCTGCCGCGATCGACGAGGACGAGGCCCCGTTCGGCGACGACGACCTCTAAGCCACCACAGTATTGACCGCTGCCGGGCCACCCCCCGGCTGCGGCCCACCCGAGGAGAAACTACTATGCCTGCACCCGCCAAGGGTCCGCGCCTGGGCGGCGGCCCGGCGCACGAGCGCCTCATGCTCAACAACCTCGCCGCCGCGCTGTTCGAGCACAAGCGCATCACGACGACCGTGACGAAGGCCAAGCGCCTCCGCCCGGTCGCCGAGCGCCTCATCACGTTCGCGAAGCGCGGCGACCTCGCCTCGCGCCGTCGTGTCCAGGCCGCCATCTCGGCCCGCACGAACACGAACAAGGGCATCATCCACGAGCTCTTCACGGAGATCGCGCCGCAGCTGGCCAACCGCGAGGGCGGCTACACGCGCATCACCAAGATCGGCAACCGCAAGGGTGACAACGCCCCCATGGCTGTGATCGAGCTCGTGCTCGAGCCGGTTTCGCCGAAGCAGGCTGTCGTGGCCGAGGCCACGAAGGCCGCCGAACGTGCTGCTGCCCCGAAGGCCGAGCCGGTTGTCGAGGCTGAAGTCGAGGAGACGGCTGCTGCCGAGGCTCCGGCCGAGGCTGAGGTCGAGGAGACCGCCGCCGCCGAGGCTGAGGTCGCCGCCGAGGAGACCGAGGCTCCCGCCGCCGAGGCCGAGGCCAAGGACGACGACGCCAAGTAAGTCGCGCCGTCGGGCGCCACTAGACTGGGGCGCATGACTGCAGAGAAGGCCCCCGTTCCCGTGTCAGGGAACGGGGGCCTTCCCGCGTCTGGGGGCCCACACGCGTTGGGGGAGACGGCCGGTCCGGACCGCGTCCGCGTCCGCCTCGACGTCGCGTACGACGGCGGCCCCTTTAGCGGGTGGGCCGTCCAGCCGGGCCTCCGGACAGTCCAGGGATCCCTCGAGGAGGCACTCGAACTCATCCTGCGACGGCCAGTGCGCGTCGTCGTCGCCGGTCGCACGGACGCGGGCGTGCACGCGCGCGGCCAAGTGGTCCACCTCGATCTCGAGGCCGGCGAATGGGCGTCGCTTCCGCGACGCTCGGACAGCCCGCCTGAGGAGGTGCTCGCGCGGCGCCTCCGAGGCGCTCTGAGCCGCGTCCTCGCGGAGGAGACAGGCGCGCTCGAGGTGCGCCGCGCCGTCGTCCCTCCGGCGGGGTTCGACGCGCGGTTCTCGGCGCTGTGGCGCCGCTATTCGTACCGGATCGCCGACCGCCCTGAGCAGTGGGACCCGACGCTCCGCGGGATCACCCTGTGGCACAAGGCGCCCCTCGACGTCGGGCGCATGAACGGCGCGGCCGCCCAGCTTCTCGGGCTTCGGGACTTCCTCGCGTTCTGCAAGCCGCGCGAGGGCTCGACGACCGTCCGTGAGCTTCAAGACTTCTCCTTCGAGAGGACGCACGACGGCGTGGTCGTGGCCCACGTGCGGGCGGACGCGTTCTGCCACAACATGGTGCGCGCGCTCGTGGGCTCGGCGCTGCGCGTCGGCGAGGGGATCGAGCGCCCCGAATGGCTCCACGAGCGCATGCTTGCGCGGGTCCGCGACGCGAAGACCCGCCTCGCGCCCGCCCATCCGCTCGTCCTCGAAGAGGTCGGCTACCCGGAGACAGGAGCCGAGCTCGCGCTGCGGGCCGAGCAGACGCGCGCGCTTCGCGACTCGGTCTGAGCCCTAGACGGGACCGGCAACGGGGAGCCGGAGGGTGAAGACGCTGCCCTGGCCGGGCTCGCTCTCGCAGTCGAGGCGGCCGCCGTGCCGCTCCGCGATCCAACTGCTGATCGCGAGGCCCAGACCGACTCCGGGGATCTCGGAGCGCCGGGCCTCGGAGGTCCGGAAGAAGCGCTCGAAGATGCGTTCGCGGTCACCGGGGGCGATGCCCATGCCGCTGTCGCGGACCTTGACGGTGACCCACCCGTCGTCGCGAACCCCACGGAGGGTGACGGTCCCGCCGTCGGGCGAGTACTTGATGGCGTTCGAGAGGAGGTTGTCGACCACCTGCCCGACGCGCAGCGGGTCGGCGCGCGCGAGGAGCGTGTCGTCGACGTCGACGGTGATGTGCACGCCCGCGGCCACCGCGGCGAGGCGGGCCGCCTCGGCCCGGGCAGCGAGGACCGCGCCGAGATCCGCTTCCTCGAGGCGGATCGGCACGGAGTGCGACGACGACGCGACCAAGTCTGCCGCGAGGTTGAGGAGACGTTCGGCGCTCCGCTGGGCGACCTCGAGGCGGGACCGGTCGACGTCGGTGAGCGCCTCGGATTCGAGGACGAGGTCGAGATTGCCGAGCACTGCTGTGAGGGGGGAACGGAATTCGTGGGCCACCGTGCGGATGAGCTCGGCCTTGTCCTCTGCGGCGTTCGCGAGTGCCGTGACGTCTCCGAAGGCGACGACGGCGCCGCCTCTCGGGCCGTTCACGGGGCGCGATGCGATGGAGAGGGCGATCGCGTCGGAGCCCTGCCCGAGCCATACGATCTCGCCGTCGATCTGCTCGCCGTCGGCGGCCCTGCGGAGCGGCTGCTGCGAGGGTGAGAGCGGGGTTCGGTGGTCTCGCGCGAAGAGGGGAAGGGGCGCGTCTCCCGCTGCGGCCACGGTGGTGGACCGTCCGAAGGGGGCGACGAGCTCGCGGAAGCGCCGGTTCGTGCGGACCGGCAGGCCCTCGGGGTCGACGGCGACGATGCCGACGCTCGCGGCCTCGAGGATGGCTGCGACGAGCCGCTCCGTCGACTGGGATTCGAGGAGGAGGCGTCTGAGGCGCGCCCGCTGGGTCCGGAGCTCGCGCTCCTGGACGCGAAGGCCGGCCGTGGTCGCCCGGATCGCCACGGCGATCGTGAGCATGAGGACCGACACGAGGACGGCCGAGCTCACGGTCGTCCGGCCCCCGATAGTGGGCAGGGTGATGAGCAGCGGGAAGACGAAGGACAGCACGAGGGACCAGACGGCCGAGCGCATGGTGGCGGCGATCCAGATGATGGGGAAGATCGCGAGCGTGACGAGCCCGAGGAGCCCGTTGCCGGGGGCGTTGCGCAGGAGGCCGATGGCCACGAGATCGGCGAGCGGAATAGCGGTCGCCGCCCCAGGGGGCAGGCGGTCCCAGGGAGCCATGAGGCACGCGGCGCACGCTGCTCCCAGGACGACCACTCCGGCGATGACGAGCGGCCGGGCCACAGGGCTTGCCCATTCCTGGGGCTGGACGGCTATCGCGAGGATGCAGGTCGAGATGAGCGGAAGCTGCCAGAGCGCGAGCCGGGACCTCGCGCCCGCATGTCTGAGGTAACGCTGGGCCCGACGGACCACGGCCTGCTCACCGGTAGACACGATTCCTCCCTCAGTAGCCCCCAATGACAGATCAGGCAGTGTCATATTCGCCCCCAGAATGAGAGTATGACAATGAATCTAAGTCCCAGTGACAAAGCTGTCGATGGTTGTGGCAGAGGAGACCGAGATGGAAGATCCTGGACTCGCCCTTGTGGTCGAGGATGACGACGACGTGCGTCACCTCGTGGAGGACGTTCTCCGTCAGGCAGGATTCGAGGTGATGAGCGCCTCGACGGGCCGCGAGGGAGCCGAGATCGCGCGGCGGGAGGATCCCGCCGTCGTGACCCTTGACCTCGGTCTGCCCGACATCGACGGGTTCGAAGTGCTGCGCCGCATCCGGTCCGCGAGCGACGCGTACGTCGTGATGCTCACGGGCCGCGACGAGGAATCGGACACGCTGCTCGCGCTGCAGTCAGGCGCGGACGACTATCTCACGAAGCCGTTCCGCCCGCGCGAGCTGCGCGCGCGGATCTCGGCCATGCTGCGGCGGCCCCGGGCCGGATCGGGGGCCGAGGCGCGGGACGACGGTCAGGTCGTCGGGGCGGTGCCCGCCTCCCCGCGCGGCGGCAGCGGCCAGCCCGACGACGCCGCGGCCGGAGGCTACCGGGGGACGGCCACGGCGCCCCAGAGCCCGGTACCGCCGATGCTCCTCCGGCACAGCGGGCTCACGCTCGACCCGAGGGCGCGGACGGCCGCACTCGTCGGGACGCCTCTGGACCTGACCCGCACCGAATTCGACCTCCTGCACGCGCTCCTGCGCGCGGGCGGAGCCGTCATCACGCGAGCCGAACTCGTCCGCGTGGCGCGGGGCGAACGCGCCCGCGACGATTCGTACGTGAGC
Organism: Sinomonas terricola; assembly: GCF_034931225.1. NCBI lineage: Bacteria > Bacillati > Actinomycetota > Actinomycetes > Micrococcales > Micrococcaceae > Sinomonas > Sinomonas terricola. The sequence continues at coordinate 360,763 of NZ_JAYGGQ010000001.1, read as the reverse complement.
GATGCCGACGAACGCGCCGTCGAGGTCCACCTCGGCAACCTCCGGCGCAAGCTGGGCGACGACCCCCGGAGCCCCCGGTGGCTCGTGACAGTGCGCGGGGTCGGCTACCGCTTGGCGCCCGCCTCGTGAGCCCGCTCGGCCCCCGGGCTGCGGCGAGGCCGACGCGCTAGCGAACCCCGCCGTCGTCCTCGCGCAAGGCGTCGACGGTCAGTTCGCCGCACTCCGCGACCTCCGGGAGATGCCCGGCCGCCGCGTCGAAGCCGTCGGCGCGGAGCCGGCGCTCGAGGCCTTCGGACAGCGCCGCGAGGCGACTGGCGCCGACCATGACCGAGGATGTCCGCAGGCTCAGCGCGGCGTCGATCGCCCGAGTCAGGTCCGTCCCCTGCAGAGCTGCCGCGAGCGCTTCGCGCCGCTGCGGCCAGATTCTCACGAAGTCGCGCGCGAAGGACGCCGCCGTTTCGGGCCCGACGTCCTCGGCCAGCATCCGCAGGGCGTCCGGGTCGACGAGGGGCAGGATCCTGCCTGCCTCCTCGGGCGGGACGCTGGGTGGTGCCGTCATGACCGTCTCCCTTTTCCCCATCATGCGAACACTACCGTCCCGAAAATGTAGCAATGGTATTGATGACAGCCGGCCCCAGAATCGCGATGAACAGGGTTGGAAAGATAAAAAGCAGCAGGGGGAAGAGGACCTTCACCGGAAGCTTCATGGCCTGCTGCTCGGCGCGCTGGCGGCGGCGCACGCGCATCGCCTTCGCCTGGACGCGCAGGACCCGGGAGATGGCTATGCCGTAGGCGTCCGCCTGGACCACCGCCTGGACGAAGCTCCGCACCTCCGGCGCGGTCGTCCGTTCGGCGAGTCCCAGATAGGCTTCGCGCCGCGAGCGCCCCACCTGCATGTCCTGAAGCGTGCGCGTGAGCTCCTCGGAGAGCGGGCCCTTGCCTGTCGTGCTCGCGCGGGACAGTGCCGCTTCGAAGCCGAGCCCCGCCTCGACGGAGATGAGGAGCTGGTCGAGCGTGTTGGGGAGGTCCTGCTGGATGGTGGTCTGGCGTTCCATGCCCCGGCTGAGCAGCAGGAGGTCCGGCAGCATGTAGCCCAGCCCGACGCAGAACAGCGCGACGAGGCGCATGATCGGGTCCGACCCCACCGAGAGGAGGAGCCCCCCGACGACGGCGCCGAGCCCGCCGAGCGCGGGCTTGGCGGCCAGGAGCCGGCCCAGCGGAAGCGACGACGGGCGGCCGGCGAGGGCCAGGAGCCGATCGAGGCGGCGGACGTACGACTCGGGGGTGAGCCTCCGGGCCAGCCGTTCGAGGGCCACGAGAAGGCCGGATTCGGACTCCTGCCCGGCCACGGCCTCGATGCCGCGGCCCAGATTCCGGCGCACCGCACGGGCCTCGCGGCGGTCGACCGACAGGAGCGACCAGCAGAGGGCGCCGACGGCGGTGGCCACGAGGGCGGCTGCGACGAGTGGGATGGTCATGGCTGCCTGCCTAGAACTTGATGGTGATGATCTTCTTGAGCCACATGCTGCCGATGAACATGAGGACCGCGGAGGCCGCGATCATGGCCCAGCCGAGCGGGTCAGTGAACATGACGGTCATGTAGGTGGGGTTGACGAGCTCGAGCAGGAGCACGATCGCGAAGGGCAGCGCGATGAGGATGTACGCCGAGAACTTCCCTTCGGCCGCAAGCGCCGAGATGTGGCCTTTGATCTCGCTGCGCTCGCGGATCGTCTCGTTGACCTGGTCGAGCACGTCGGCAAGGTTGCCGCCCACCTCGCGGTTGATCTGGATCGCCTGCGCGACCCAGAGGAAGTCCTGGCTCTCCATGTGCGTTGCGGTGTCCTCGAGGGAGGCGAGCAAATCACGGCCGAGGGCCGTCTCGTGCACGACGCGGCGCATCTCGTGCGCCGTCGGCTCCGGGCTTTCGGCGGCTGCGGCGTCGATGGCGCGCAGGATGCTGTGACCCGCGCGCAGGCCGCCCGAGAGGAGATGCAGGGTGTCGCCGAGCTGCGTGTCGAATCGCTTCCGCCGCGAGGCGATGCGGAAGCGGACGACGACGCGCGGCACGAATGGCATCAGGAGGGCGAGGAGGAGCCCCAGCGCGAGGTTGCCCGCGAGCAGGCCGAGCGCGATGCACGCGGCGGCGCCGCTCGCGACGAGCACGAGCAGGTCCGCCTGGCGGAGCCGCATCCCGGCAAGGTCGAGGGACTCGGGCGAGACGAGGCCTACGCGGTGCTTCGTGAGCCACGCCTGCAGCGCGTCCGTGGCGCTCTCGGTCGCTTTCCCGAAGGCGGAGCTGCCGGTCGCCTGTGGGGGCCTGCGGCGCGAGGCCGGGAGGGCCTGGTGGCCGGGCCGCAGCGCGAGCACCGACGTCACGGCGCCGCCCGCGAGGATCAGGCCGCACCCCAGGATCACTTCCATGGCTGCTCCTGCGCGTGGCTGGTCGGCGTTGCGAAGATGCTGGGCCGGACGTGGATGCCGAGATCCTCGAAGCGCTCGAGGAAGCGCGGGCGCACGCCGGTCGCCACGGCGCTGCCGAGGAATCGTCCGTTGGCGTCCACCCCCGCGGCGTAGTCGAAGACGAACGCGTCCTGGAGCGTTACGACGTCGCCCTCCATGCCCTGCACCTCGGTGATGTGCGTGATGCGCCGAGTGCCGTCCCGCAGGCGCGAGATCTGCACGATGAGATTGACCGCGGAGGCGATCTGCTCGCGGATGGCTCGGAGCGGAAGGTCCATGCCCGCCATGAGCACGAGGGTCTCGAGGCGGGCGATCGCGTCGCGGGGAGAGTTCGAGTGCACGGTCGAGAGCGAGCCGTCGTGGCCCGTGTTCATGGCCTGGAGCATGTCGAGCGACTCGCCCGAGCGGACCTCGCCGACCACGATGCGGTCGGGCCGCATGCGGAGGGAGTTGCGGACGAGGTCGCGGATCGTGATCTCGCCCTTGCCCTCGGTGTTCGGGGGGCGGCTCTCGAGGCGCACGACGTGCTCCTGCTGGATCTGGAGTTCGACGGCGTCCTCGATCGTGACGATCCGCTCGCCGTCGGGGATGAAGGCCGAGAGGACGTTGAGGAGCGTCGTCTTTCCCGTGCCCGTTCCGCCCGAGACGATGATATTGAGCTTGGCCTTGACGCACGCCTGGAGGAGCTCGGCCATCTCGAGGCTGAGCGTCCCGAAGCCGACGAGGTCGCGCACCGTCAGCGGGATCTTGCCGAACTTCCGAATGGTGAGCGACGAACCGCCGACGGCAAGCGGGGGGATGACGGCGTTGACGCGCGAGCCGTCCGAGAGGCGCGCGTCGACGAGCGGGGACGATTCGTCGATGCGGCGGCCGACCTTCGAGACGATGCGCTCGATGACGGTGCGCAGCTGAGCCTCCGAGTTGAACCGCACCTCCGCGAGCTGCAGCCTGCCCTTGCGCTCGATGTAGATCTGGTCGTGGCGGTTGACCATGATCTCGGTGACGTCGTCGTCGTCGAGCAGCCGCTGGAGCGGGCCGTAGCCCAGCACGTCGTCTTCGATGTCGCGCAGGAGGCGCGAGCGCTCGGTGGCGCTGAGCGGCACGTGCTCGTCGTCGATGATGCGGGTCAGCTCGTCCCGCGCCGCGGAGCGCAGCTCCTCTTCCGTGGCGCCGGAGTCGCCGAAGCGCGAGCCCATGCGGTCATACAGGGCCTCGGCGGCCCGCTGCTTGAGGCCGGCCAAGGCGTCCGACGGTCCGTTCCGCGGCGCGGTTCCCGCCGGAGCCGCCGCCAGTGCTGCCGCCCCGAGCCCCGACGCGGCGGGCACGGCCGGAGTCGCGTACTCGCTCACGGCCGGATCCGCGGCATCCGCAGCCGGCCGGCCTTCGGCGATGCTGAAGCGCTCTGAAAGCTTCACGAGACGACGACCCTTCGATGTTGACGACGGCGATTGCGCGCGGCGCCGGACGGGCTGAGCCGGTCGACGACTTCGCCGAGGGCCGCCGTCGCCCGGTCACGGCGCGAGGACTGGAGGACGGGGATGCCCCGATTCGTCGAGTAGGCGACGAGCCGCGAGCGGGGAACGCTCACGTCGACCGGCACGCCGACGGTTGCCTCGATGTCGCGGACGCTGAGCCCGGTCTTCGCGTCCGCCATATTGAGCACGAGGTGCCGCGCCTCGGGAAGCAGCCCGAGACGGCCGAGCACGTCGAGGCTCGAGCGCAGGCCGCGCACGCCCGGGACGTCCATCCCCGTGACCCAGATGCCGTCGGAGCACTCTTCGAGCGCGGCGAGCGTGCATTCGCCGAGGCCCGGGGCCGTGTCCACGACCACGTACTCGAACTGCTCGGCGAGCTGGCGGATGAGGCGCCCGACCTGCTCGGGCGTGATGCTGTCCGCATCGACAGGGTCCTTCGGCGCGCACAGGGCGTAGATGCCCGCCGGGTGCAGCGTGAGGAACGCCTTGAGCACGAGTGAGTCCTGCGCCGCGGCACGCGTGACGGCATCCGTCACCGTGTGCTCGGGGTCGAGGTCGAGGCCGGACGCGACGTCCCCGAACTGGAGGTCGAGGTCGACGATGACGACGCCGAGCGGCGCGGCTTTGCCGAGGCCGACGGCGATGTTCGTTGCGAGCGTCGTCTTGCCGACGCCGCCCTTGGGGGAGAACACGCCGATCACCCGCCCGCGGTGGGCCTCGGCCACTGGGCCCACCGCCTCGCGGCGTCGGCTCTCCGTAGCCTGGACCGAGCGCTGGAGCACCACGCGCAGCTGCTCGGGCTCGACCCCGGGGGAGACGACGTCTCGCACGCCCGTGCGCATCGCCTGGAGCATGAGGTCCGCGTCGGCGTCGGCCGCCAGCAGCACGGCCACGTCGGGGAAGCGGACATCGAAGACCGTGGCGAGGCGCAGGGCGCCCTCGAGCGAGACCGCCGGCCCCAGGACGACGACGGCGGGACGCACCCCGCCGAGATACTCGAAAAGCTGCTCGGGCTGCTCGGGGAGTTCCGCGGTGGCGACGACCTTCAGCCCGCCCGGCAGGGCGCCGTCGACCGCCGCCCGCATGCGCTCGGCAAAGTCCGGGTTCGGGGAGATCAGCACGAAGCGGCTCACTGGTACACCTTCCCCCGCTCGATCGGGCCTGTGTTGCTGTGTGCGGCGTTGGCCGGCTCCTTGCTGAGCCAGATGGTGCCGAACTGGGCAGCGAAGACGATCTTCGCCGCCTGCACGTCGGTGACGGCGACCGTGATCATGAGGGGCACGGTCGCGGGCTTCGCGTTCGTGGTGGAGGAGGAGCTGTCCGTCGTCGCCTGGCCGCCCTGAACTGACGTGAGGAGCACCGTGTGGAACGCGAGCTCCGTGCTCTCGGGGCCGCCCGTCGGCACCGCGCCGTGGTCGAAGGAGAGGAAGATGCCGACCGTATCGCCCGCCTGGAGCTTGCCGCCCACGGCCCGATCTGGGCTGAGCTGGAACGAGACCTCCTGGAGGCCCGCCGGCACGGGGACCGTGCCGGGCTGGGCGAGCGAGTTCGGGGCCACGAGGCGTTCCGAGAGGAGCTGCTCGCCTGGCTGGAGGGCGGTCGAGACAACCTTGCCGGACATCCCGTCGAGGGAGTGGAGCGCCGTCGGTGCAATCGCGTCGGCCGGAAGGGTCTTGAGCTTTACGGAGTCCCCGAGCTGCTCGGACGGCGTGCCTTGGGGCACCGCCTTGACCACGACGAGCACGTCGGTCGGCTGCATTCCCGCCTGGGCGCGGGCGTCCGCGCCGTTGGCGTACGAGATCACCAGGACGACGCCGATGATGGCTGCGACGAGGGCTGCGGCGCCAGCCACGAGTCTTGACTTCACGATGCTCCTGGTCCTACTGCGTGAGGCGCACGATGGTGGCGCCGAAAGGGGTCGAGGGGCCGACTTGGTAGGTGTTGTCGAGGGTGACGTAGGTGACGAACTGGCCGATGATGCCGCGGCAGTTGCCGTCGCACCAGAGGCTCTTGTCCACCGTGGACGGATCGTTGTTGTAGACGTACTGCGGTGGGGTCGACGAGGAGTTGCCGCCCGAGAACTTCCACCCGATCACCTTGTAGGCCGCGAAGCCGGCGAGCGTGTAGATCGCGCCGGTTCCCGTCCCCACCACTGCCGTGAAGACGGGGAGCAGGACCACCGGATTCTGGCCGCTCTGGAGCGTGGTGTACCACTGCTGGAAGACGGCGTCGCAGTTCGCCGGCGGGCTGCTGCCAGGAGCGCTCCCGCCCTCAGCCAAGGCGATGTTGATGGTCGCGCCGCACTGGCCCGGGTTCTGCGCGAGCCAGCCGAAGCCGCCCGGAACTACCAGCCCGGAGGGGCCATAGTTGCAGCTCGGGTTGGCCCCAGATCCGTGGTCCTGGAGAAGCTGGGCTCCTCCGTCCACTTGGCCCACCACTTGGCAGACCGAGAACGTGAGCGGGAAGGGCGCGATCCCCGTGCTGGGGCTGCCCCACGCTGCCTGCGCTGTCGCGCCCAGAGCGGCGCTCCGGATCCCGATCGTCTGAGCGAGGAAGAGGGAGACCGAGCCGGGCTGCATTCCGGGTTGGAGGGGCTGGGTGGTCGCCGTGACGGTCTGTGCCGTGGTGTTGATCGCGAGCGAGGCAATGCCCGCCTGCTTAGCAGCCATGTTCGACTGCGCGAGAGACGTGGCGAGCGTGGACGTGGATACACAGTCCGGGTCGGTGAGCGACTTGGCGCACTTCTGCGCGACGGCGATGGCCGCCGCGTCGGCACCGCTCTGAAGCTGGGCGCGCTTCCCATAGAGCATGCCGCCGTCGACGGCCAGCGCCGCCGCGCCGAGCAGCACGAACAGGAGGAGCACCGTGACCACGGCGACTGCTCCGCGCTCGCGGTGAGCGCCGCCGTCGTACTGTGACTTTGCGTAGCGCATTAGCCGCCGCACAGCATGACCCCCGTTCCGGTCAGCGGGAAGCTTGCCCAGAAGAAGCCCGTGCCCTTGAGCGTGTAGTTCGCCGTGAAGGTGACCTGCGTTCCCGCGGCGCACGTCGTGGGGGAGACAGAGAAGGCCGACGTCGAGAGCGTGCCGAGAGGCGACGCCGCCGTCTGCGCCGCAGCGATCGCTGCGGTCGAGCTGTTCTGGAGCACCATGACGCGTGCACCGGAGCGAGCGGCATAGGTGAGCGTCTGCTGGGCGCTGAACAGCCGGCCGAAGTCGATGATGCCGAGCACGAGCACGAGCAGAACCGGCAGTACGAGCGCGAACTCGACGGCGACGGCACCCCGCTCGCGGGTCGTGGGCAGCATGGCAGGCTCCTCATGCGGACGTCAGGCGGGACGGTGTCTGGTAGGGGCGCCCGGGCGGGCGGGGGCCCGGCCCGGGCGCCGCGAGCGGATCACGGTGCGGTGGTGGGGACCTGGCCGGCGACGTTGTTGAACAGCGCTTGGAGGTTCCCGCCGAGCAGCGTGACGGCGACGATGATGACGACCGCAATGAGGGCCACCATGATGCCGTACTCGACGGCCGTGGCACCCTTCTCGCCGGACCACGCGCGGCGGATCACGGAGCGGATCACGGGGCGGTGGTGGGGACTTGGGTGGCGACGTTGTTGAACATCGTCTTCAGGTTGCCGCCGAGGAGGGTCACGGCGACGATGATGACGACCGCAATGAGGGCCACCATGATGCCGTACTCGACGGCCGTGGCGCCCTTCTCGCCCGAGAGGACGCGCTCTTTGGCCTTGATGCCGAGGACGTGCAGGGTTGCGATGAACGAAAGCATTTTTGGCTCCTGTTGGGGGATGTCGGCTGGCCCGAGTGCCTGCCACACCATCGACGTTAGGAGCGCTAGGAAGCCCGCGGAGCGAATCTGCGCGGAAGCTTGGGGAACCTTGGGGGAGTCCTGGGGGATGATCGGATTCTTGCGGGTTTCCTGAGTCTTTCGCGCGGAACTAATCGGCTATGAGCTGCGGCTGTCTGGCGTTTCGCCTAGCGGTCCACGCGCGCCGCCACCGCTGGGCTGGCTGCTCGACGAGGACGCAGCTCAGGAACCCAAGAGGCCAGACGGCGACGAGCGTGAGGGCCGCATAGCCCAGCGGCGGCATCGTGGCTGGCACGTGGAGAGCTGCAAGGAGCTGCTGGATCGGCCAGCCGTAGATGTACACCCCGTAGGAGATGTCGTACCGCGCGCCGATCCGGGCGAACGGTCGGAGTGAGCCGGCGCACAGGACGAGGTAGGAGAGGGGCAGCGGCGCCAGAACAGAGCCGAGGCCGGAGGCGAGGAGAGCCCACGCGGCGGCCGAGGCCAGGATGATGGGAACCAAGCCCACGGGGATGCGCTCGCGGAAGTGCGCCAGGACCGAGCCGGCAAGGAAGAAAGCCATCAGAGGCATCGCGACATCCACGATGCTGGTGATGACACCTCCTTGAAGCCGCACGGTGATCTGGCTGGTGACTGCCACGAAGAGGACGACGGCACCCAGCGACGCTCTCCCTGCGTCCGTCCTGCGGCGGGCGGCCATCACGACTATCGCGATGATCACATAGCACAGTGCTTCCCAGGAAAGCGTCCACAGCGGACCGTTCCAGGTGTCGGCATCGTAATTCCCCAAGAGGGAGGTGCCGATATGAGGCGGCCCCAGAAAGCCAATGGTCAGCGCGAGAGCCGCGCCGAGGAACGCGAATGCGCCGCCCAGATCGTAGCTACCGCCGGTGAGGATTGCCCCGATCGGCGCAGCAACGAACGCTACCGCGATGCTCGCGGCAATGAGTGCAGGGTAAATTCGTGCGAAGCGGGCGAGAGCGTATTCACTGACCGAACGCGAATGCTGGGCGCTGAGCGTGATGAGGTAGCCAGATATCGCGAAGAAGCCCATGACCCCGGCCCTGCCGAGGTTGATCCCGAAGAGGGCTGGTTCAGGACCATAGTTGCCGAGCAGCCATGCGTGGGAGACGATCACGGCGCCTGCGAAGAGGAGCCGCAACGCATTGAGTGAGTTGCGGTGCTGATCCACAGCATGGGACAAGGGGCGGAGTCCCCTCCAGGCTCTGGGTACCGGGAGGGGACTCCAGTCTGTGCGGACCATATTGGTCGGCCGACGCCCGCTCATTTCGCGTTGAGCATCGAAGAGAGAACGTGGGCCAGGGTGAAGTACACGTTGCCGAGGGCAGTTCCGAAGATCGTGGCTCCGGCGGTGATCGCAAAGGCGATGAAGCCAACGAGTACCGCGTACTCAGTTGATGTGCTGCCGGATTCATCTGGGCCGGCAGCGCTCGCGATGGGGGGCGTGTGTCGGTCTTTCATGAGAACATCCGGATGACGTTGATGATCGGGGGGCCGAGGATGATGACGAACATCGCCGGCAGGATGGTGATGACGAGTGGGAAGAGGACCTTCACGGGGATCTTCATGGCGTGTTCTTCGGCTCTTTGCCGGCGCTTGAGCCGCATTTCCTTGGCCTGGCTGCGCAACACGTTGGCGATCGCGATGCCGTACTGATCTGCTTGGACGACGGCGCGGATGAAGGACCGTAGCTCGGAGAAGCCGCAGCGTTCCGCGAGATCGAGATACGCCTCGTGCCGGGAACGGCCGACCTGGATGTCCTGGAGCGTCCGAACGAATTCGTCGGCCAGCGGGCCGCTGCTGTTCTCGGCGGCCTTCGCCATGGCACCCTCGAAACCGACACCCGCCTCGACGGAGATGAGCATCTGGTCGAGCATGTTGGGGAGCGCCAGGTGCATAGCCTTTCGGCGCTTTTGGGCAGTGTTGTTGAGGAGTAGGTCAGGGAGGAAGTAACCCGCCGCTCCGACGGCGAGAATGCCCAAGACCGCCTGCGGACTGAGAGCACGGCTAAAAGCAAGAAGCCCGAGGATGATGAGGCAAAGAGCCACGATCGGCTTTGCGACGAGGACTTTTTCCATCGGCCAGCTCTTGGGGCGCCCGGCGCCGGCCAGCTTCTTGTCCAGCCACGCGACATACCCGGTAGGAAGGGAACGTCGTGAGAGACCGACGACCAGCTCCGGCACGGAGGACGGCGCCTTCTTGATGGCCTTGGACAGTCCGAGGTTGAGCTGGACCCGCTTGCGCGTGGAACGGTCCGCCGTGATGAGGCTCCAGGTCAGGAGGCTGATAGGCGCGACGATGGCGAGGATCGCGGCAAGAGCAAGGAATGACATGTTGCGCTCCTTCAGAACTTCGGCTTGATGAGCCGGCTCAGCCAGAAAGACCCGACGCCGAGCAACGCGGCTGCGCCCGCCAACATGAGCCAACCCGGCACAGTTCCGAAGAATGTCGGCGCATAGGTCGGGTTGATGAGGCACAAGATGACGAGCATGACGATGGGCATTCCGACGAGGACGTAGGCCGAGACGCGTCCTTCCGCGCTGAGAGCTTGGACTTGACGGACTAGCGCGGCGCGCTCCCGAATCGTCTCGTTGACGTTTTCGAGGACCTCGGCGAGATTGCCTCCGATTTCCCGCTGCGTCTCAATGGCTTGCGCCGTCCATTGGAAATCCTGCGACTTCATCCGCGCTGCTGTGTCGAGCAGCGAATCGATGAGGTCGCGCCCGATGCGCGTTTCATTGACGATCCGGCGCAGTTCTTCGCTCATGGGCGCTTCTGCATCGCCGGATGCCGCGTCGACTGCCCGCATGAGGCTGTGTCCGGCGCGCATGCTTCCGGCCAGCATCTGAAGCGTGTCGGGAAGCTGCTCGGCGAACTTGGCCTGGCGTCGCGACGCCTTCAGATTGAGCCAGAACAGCATTCCCGCGGGAGCGAGGATCGCCAAGAGCAAGCCGAGTCCGATTCCCGCGATCACAAAGCCGACGACGCCGGCCATCAGGAAGGCCGCTGCGCAGATGAGGACGAAGTCCGCAGCGCGCATCTTGAGGCCGGCCTGCTCGAACTTGTCGGCCTTGATGAATCGGAGCTGCTTTCCCTTGAGGGTCTTGTTGATTGCCTCGACTGCGGATTCCGTGACTTTGGTGAGCGTTGAGACGGATGAGGGAGCGTCGGGCCGTCTGCGGCTGAGGGGGACGATGCGGCGGGATTTGAAGACGAGGGCAAGGACTACGCCGAGGGCGGCATAGATGCAGAGGAGCCCCAGGGCGAGGGTTATTGGCGAATCCATCGTTGTCACCGCCGTCCAGCATGGAGGCCGAAGATCGACGGATTGACCTTGATGCCCAAATCGGCGAAGCGCTCGACGAAGCGGGGGCGGACTCCGGTCGGCATGGGCTTCCCGAGGAACCGGCCGTTGGCATCGATGCCTGCCCCGTAGTCGAACACAAATGCGTCCTGAAGCGTAACGACGTCGCCCTCCATGCCCTGCACTTCGGTGACGTGGGTGACCCGGCGGGTGCCGTCGCGAAGGCGGGTGAGGTGGACGATGAGGTTCACGGCGGAGGCGACCTGCTCGCGGATGGCGCGCAGGGGGAGGTCCATGCCGGCCATGAGCACGAGGGTCTCGAGGCGGGCGACGGCGTCGCGGGGGGAGTTGGCGTGGACGGTCGAGAGGGAGCCGTCGTGGCCGGTGTTCATGGCCTGGAGCATGTCGAGCGTCTCGCCGCCGCGGACCTCGCCGACCACGATGCGGTCGGGGCGCATGCGCAGGGAGTTCCGGACGAGGTCGCGGATCGTGATCGCGCCCTTGCCCTCGATGTTCGGGGGGCGACTCTCAAGCCGGATCACGTGATCCTGCTGGAGCTGGAGTTCCACGGCGTCTTCGATCGTGACGATCCGTTCGGTGTGCGGAATGTACCCGGAGAGGACGTTCAAGAGAGTCGTCTTCCCAGTGCCCGTTCCGCCCGAGACGATCACGTTCATGCGGGCCTCGACGCACGCCTGCATGAGTTCCGCCATCTCAGGATTGAGGGTCCCGAGCTGGATGAGTTTCTCGACGCTGAGGGCCTCGCGCGAGAACTTGCGGATGGTGAGCGCTGCCCCGTTGACCGCGAGCGGCGGAATGATCGCGTTGACGCGAGAACCGTCGGCGAGGCGGGCATCGACGAGTGGGGAGGCTTCATCGATGCGGCGCCCGACCCGGGAGACGATGCGGTCGATGACTCGCCGCAGCTGCTCCTCGGACGTGAAGGTCGTCTCCGTGGCGAAGAGCTGGCCCCGCCGCTCGACGTAGACCTGGTCGGCGCGGTTGACCATGACCTCGGTGACGCTCGGGTCGTCGATGTAGCGCTGGATCGGGCCGAGGCCTAGGACGTCATCCATGATCTCGTCGATGAGCCGCTCGCGCTCGCTCGCCGTGAGCGGAACCTGCTGTTCGGCGACGACGCCGCGGAGCTCGCCGCGAACATAGTCCCCGAGCTCGCTCTCGCTCATGCTCGAGTCCGTGATGCGGCTCCCAACCCGGTCGTATAGCTCGGCTGAGGCCTTCTCTTTGAGCTCGCGGAGCGCCTGGCTCGCGCGCACGCTGCCGTGGTTCGGCTCGCTGTCCGCGAGGCGGGCCTCTGCGACGGCAGCGGCCTGGGCGGTCACTCGAACCCCCAGGGTCGCCGACTGCGCGTCGGGTGAGGAGCTCGGCGGCTCCTGAGCTGCCTGGGGACCGACTCCGGCCTCAGCAGACTCGGCCGGTTGGCCTGCGCCGCCGCGTGCCGCCTGAAGACGTTCGATGAGACTCACTGGAACACCACCCTCCGGTGCACGGCCTTGCGGTCGCGCTCCTGCCACGTGGGCTTGAAGCGCTCGACCAGCTGGCGAAGGCCTTTGACAGTTGCGTCGCGGAAGCCATCCTGGAGTGCGGGGACGCCCCGGTTGGTCGAGATGGGGAGCATCCGGGAACGCGGCAGGACCACGTCGACGGGAACGCCGACCGTCGCCTCCACATCCTGAAGCGTGAGCCCGGATTTCCTGTCCGCCATGTTGACGACCACGTGACGTCGCTCGGGAAGCATGTGCAGTTCCGCGAGGATCTCGAGCCCTGACTTGAGACCCCGCACGCTCGGAATGTCCATTCCGCACACCCAGACGACGTCGGTGGCCTGTTCGAGAACCGCCAAGACATGTTCTCCGAGACCTGGCGACGTATCGATGACTACGTACTGGAATTCAGCTGCGAGGCGGGAGATGAGTTCTCCTACGCTCGGGGCCGAGATCCGGTCTGCATCCGCGGGGTTCCTCGGGGCGCACAGCGCGTAGAGGTTCGTGGAGTGGTGAGTCAGGTACGTCTTGAGCGATAGAGCGTCCATGGGCCCGTTCACGGCGTCGAGCACCGTGCGCTCAGGATCCAGCATGAGGCCGCTCGCAACGTCGCCGAACTGCAGGTCCAGGTCGACGACGACGACCGAAAGCGGCGCGGTCTTCGCGAGTCCGACGGCGATATTGGTCGAGATTGTCGTCTTGCCGACCCCTCCCTTGGGAGACATCACGGTGATGACGCGACCGCGCCCCTGATGGGGATCCTCTCCATCGCCCACAGGTGCGGCGGAGTAGCGGAACGCGGCCGACGCCGCGGCCTCCTCAAGGCGCGATCGAAGCGCTTCGACCGGGGTTGACGCCGACAGGATGTCGCGCACTCCCGACCTCATGGCCGCGATGGTCAGCTCGGGCGTGGGCTCCGCGGCGTAGACGAGGCTCACATGCGGAAAGCGGACATCCACCGCGGCGGCGAATTTGAGAACTTCTTCGGCCCGCAGGTCCGGGCCGAACACCAGCACCTCAAGTGGTTCGCCGACGAGTTGCCTGAAGACGTCGTCGATCGTGGCGGGCAAGTAGTCCGCTCGGAATACCTGGACGCTCCCCGGTAGGCTGGCCGCGGCCAGACGAACATCGTGGTCGAATTCCGCGTCTGCGGTGATCAACGCGAAGCGGCTCATTGGAACACCCTCGTCCTGTCCATGGTGCCCGACGCGTTCAGCTGCGCGTTCGCCGGCTCCTTGGTGAGGTAGACCTTGCCGAACTCCACCGCGTAGACGATGCGCTGGGCATCTGCGGCGGCGAGGGCGAACGTCACGAGGTAATCGCCCCCCGAGTTGCTGCTCGCGCTTCCGATACCTGAGCCTCCGCTCGCGGCAGTCTGTGTCGTCGACGTGTCCCGCGCGTTTGCGCCGGAGGAGAGCTGCACCGCGGTGAGGAGCACCTTGTTGTAGGTGAGCTGAGTCTGGGCTGGCTGGCCGTTGTCGGCGCCGAAGGAGATCAGGATGCCCACCGTGTCGCCCGGGGCGAGAGCGCCCCCAACAACGCGCTCGATGGGCAGTTTGATGGTCACTTCCTGCATCCCTGCCGGCACGTTGGCGCGGCCAGAGGTTGCGGCGGCCGTCGGGTCAACGAAGCGGCTCGTGAGAAGGTCTTCGCCAGGCTGGAGGTCTACAGAGGCCACCTTGCCCTGGACTGCCGCAAGGTCTGTGACGGCGTTCGCGGCGATGGCCGCCTTGGGAAGGGTCTTCTTGGCGACGGAATCGCCAAGGCTCGCCGCCGCGGTGCCGGCGGGGATCGTCTTCTGGACGACGTAGACGTCTTCCGTCTCGACATTCGCGAAGGCGCGTCGGTCGGCGCCGTTGACATAGGTGAGGAGAAGCACGGTGCCGATGACTGCGACAATCAGAGCGGCCACGCCTCCCAGTAGGCGGGTTCTCATGGTAATTCCCTTCTAGCGCTAATTGATCAGTGAAACGATCTCTGATCCGTAGTTCTGGCCGTTTCCTATTACGAAGCTCGGATCTGAGAGGTCGAACCGAATAAATTGGGCGATGACGCAGCGGTCGGTCCCACCGCTACAGGCCAGGGAGGAACTGATGCCGAGGCTGGTCAGGGCGGCTGCCGTGTTTCGAAAGCTGCCAGGAGCGCTATTGTTGGCTACTAGCTTCCAGCCGATCATTTTGAACGTGGCGTAGCCGGTGATGTGATACGAAGCGTTTGTGCCGGTTCCTGTGACGGTATCGAAAATTGGGAAGACAACATCAGCCTCGCCTCCGGCGTTGATCGTGTCGACCCACGTCTGAAGGATTGCCAGGCATCCTGATGGCAGATTATTTCCTGGATCGGATCCGATGCTCGTCTGCCCGGCCACCGTGCTCGTCTGGCAGTTTGTGTTATCCAACCAGCCCCAGCCTCCTGGTATCTGCAAGCCTGACGGTCCCGTGCAGTACATGCCCGGCTTGTAGCTGAATTGCTGAGGTTGGCCTGCCGATGTCGTCGGTGAGATGTCGTAGCACGCGCTCGAGAATGCGAACGGGAATCCGCTCCCCTTCCCAGGAGGACCCCACGTGGCCGTCGCGCCCGCCTGGACCTGCTCCGAACTGAAGCCGAGAGCATGGGCGAAGCCCAGTGAAAGACCAGATGCGGGCGTCGAGGTACCGACAGTGACCGTACTTGCTGTGGGGAACGTCACGGACTGCACGACGGCAGTGCTGTCGTTGGAGTTGGCCGGCGTGTACTGAGTGGCGAGAGACGGTCCCGTGCTCTGGCAGGACGCCGCGTTCTTGACGCAATAGTTGGCGATCGCGAGCGCAGACGCGTCAGCCCCGTTCTGGAGCTGGGCCTTCTCCGCCGCGACGCGGCCGATGTCGACCGCCATGGCGCCCATGCCAATGAGCGCGATCACGACGATAGCGACAATGACAGCCACGGCCCCGCGCTCGTTCTCGGCATGTCCTTGGCGAAGTCTCAGCCACCGCATCGCATAGCTCCTACTCCCGTGATGTGAATGGATGAGCCAAACCCGAGCCAGTTGCCGGTCAGCAGGCTGACGTCTGATGCCACATTCGAGGCAATCTGGCTCCCCGAGGTGCATGAGCTCGGCGAGAAGGTAACGGTCACCGTGTAGGGCGAGGCCACCTTCTGCGCTGCGCTGGTTGCGGCATTGGCATCGTTCGTGAGGGCCATCGTCCTCGCGGCCTCGCGGGCCGCGTTGGTGACGAGGATCTGCGCGTTGTAAATGCGCGAGAACTCGACTATGCCGCCGAGGAGCGCAAGAAGCAGCGGCGCGATGATGGCAAATTCGACGGCCACTGCACCGCGCTGTCTTTGTCGATTGGTGGATCGCACGCTAGCCCCCGTCTTTGGTTCGCTATGTCCAGGAAAGAGATGATGGCGGGCGGCAAAATCTGCCGCCCGCCTCCATCGCGTTCAGGCAGCGGCCTTGGCCCAGCTGCCGATGTTGGTGGCCAGGTCCGAGAACCAGTTGCTGAGGGCGGTGCCGAAAAGTCCTGCGCCGACGATGATGACCAGAGCAACGAAGGCGATGAGGAGCGCATATTCCGTCGCCGTTGCGCCTTTTTCTCCGTTCGCGCGGTCCTTGAGGTCGTTCCAGAAAGTGAGGAGGGAGACCATGAGAGCGTTCATGACGATTTCCTTTTCGAGAAGATTTAGCCGGCTCCGGGGCGGCGACCCCCAATTCGAGCGTCGTCGGGAGCTGACGCATATAAAGCTCCCACTCCGGAGACTCCCCGCCATCCGTAGCCGGTACTCGTCTTTTCGATACGTGATTACGGAAGCGGTACTCGCATCACCCTCCGAGTACTCAGTAGGTACTGTGATTGAGGGCGGGGTGCGCGGGGCCGCGCCTCGCTTTGACCGGCCTGCGGCGGACGCGGTACCCTTGATAGTCGTTGTGCGTGTCCTACCTCGATGGGACGTGTCCGTCGGGTGTCCAGTTGCAGGACCCACCAACCCGCCGGCGCATTCGAGGCCCAGGGATGACTGGTCGGTAGAGTCCTCACCTCTTCTCCGGTAGCGCACTGAAGTACACAGGTGCACCTCACGGCGCCTACCAAGACCGAGAACGAAGGCAATAACTGTGCGTACGTACACTCCGAAGCCGGGCGACGCCAACCGTCAGTGGCACATCATCGATGCCACCGACGTCGTCCTTGGTCGTCTTGCCAGCCAGACCGCAACACTGCTGCGCGGGAAGCACAAGCCGACCTACGCCCCCCACATGGACATGGGCGATTTCGTCATCATCATCAACGCCGAGAAGGTCGCTCTCACGGGTGCCAAGCTCGACCAGAAGCGCGCCTACCGGCACTCAGGCTTCCCGGGCGGTCTTACGAGCGTGACCTACGCCGAGCTCCTCGAGAAGAACCCGGTTCGCGCCGTGGAGAAGGCCGTCAAGGGCATGCTTCCGAAGAACAAGCTCGCGGACCAGCAGATCTCGAAGCTCAAGGTCTACGCGGGCCCGAACCACCCGCACACGGCGCAGCAGCCGAAGACCTTTGAGATCACCCAGGTCGCTCAGTAGTCCTGGCCACTACCCAAGAATTCACCAAGGAGAACACTGTGGCTCAGAACGACGAGCTCAACCCGGCCGCTGAGGCCGAGGAGAACCTGACCAGCTACACGAGCGAGAGCGCTCCGACCGCCGAGGCCGTCAAGCGCGAGCGCCCGGCCCTCACGGTGTCTGGTGCCGCCGTCGGCCGCCGCAAGCAGGCCGTCGCCCGCGTGCGCGTCATTCCCGGCTCCGGGCAGTGGACCATCAACGGCCGCACGCTCGAGAACTACTTCCCGAACAAGCTCCACCAGCAGGAAGTCAACGATCCGTTCAAGCTCCTCGACCTTGAGGGTGCCTACGACGTCGTTGTCCGCATCCACGGCGGTGGCCCCTCGGGCCAGGCCGGCGCCGTGCGCCTCGGCGTGTCCCGCGCGCTCAACGGGATCGACGTCGAGAACAACCGCCCGGCCCTCAAGAAGGCCGGCTTCCTGACCCGCGACGCCCGCGTGGTCGAGCGCAAGAAGGCCGGTCTCAAGAAGGCCCGCCGCGCTCCGCAGTACTCGAAGCGTTAGTCGTTTCGCCACCGCTCAACGAGCGGACGCTCGGAAGGCCCGCCCCGTTCCTGGGGCGGGCCTTTTCCGTGTTTCTAGGGCGGCGGAGTTCTCAGGTCGTAGACCGTCGGCTCGCCGGTCATCACGACCGGAAAATTCTTCTCCACCCATGCCGCGATGGAGCGGGCTTCGGGGCTCAGTTCATCGGGCCGATCTCGGATGATGGTGAAATCGGCAAAGTAGGCGACACGGCCACGTCGAACTAGCTCTTGGAACTGCGCCAGAGTTGGGGTCGGGTCTGAGCCGAGCCAGCCACCGATCGACATGACCGGTGTATCGGACGCGAGCTGATATTGCGCCACATTCTGGGCGCTGTAAGTTGCTAAGGTCCACGTGGACGAGCCTGAGGCCTCGTGCATCAAACTGATGAGTCGGGGGTCAGGTGGGGCGCCGAAATCCACCTCTTTTGCCCACGACAGCTCGGGCGAGGCTCGGACGTCATCGAGGACATTCTTGAGTGCCATGGGGTAACGGCTGGTAGATCCCGAGGCGGGATTGGTGCCCTCCTGCGGCTGGGATGCCGTGAAAATGTTGCTTGCCGCAGGTGCTGCACCGAGGGCTACCGCGGCGAGCAACGCGGCCCCGGCTTGCAGCGCTCGTCGTGGCGGGGTGGCGAGAAAATGAGCCGCGGCCGCCACGACGCCGATCCCCCCGACGGCCCAAGGCACCCAAACTGGCCACTGTATCCCGTACTCAATGATGCGCAGCTGTCCATAAACCCCGGCTCCGATGACCACGACGGTCAATGCACGCTGTGCCCATCGATCCGCGGACTGCCTCAGCATGTGCAAAGCGGCTGCCGTCGTGAGGGCCGCCCACGGGGCGAGGGAATGGGTGTAATACGAATGCAGCATGGTGCCCATGAACGATAGGACCAGGGCCACCGTGAGGAACACTGCCGCAGAGGCGGTGCTGAGAAACTGCTGGCTCCGGTTCAGCCGTCGCCAAGCGTAGACCAGCACGAGCACGGAACCCATTAGGGCGGGCAGGACGAGCCAGCCAGCCGCTACGGACAGGTTCGCATTGAAAAGTCTCCCTGGTCCCCCGTCATACGTAAGGCCTGGGGCGTCGACTTGTATGAAACGGGCCAAGCCGTTGTAGTCCCATGCCAGCTCGAGGGCGCTATTGCCTAGCGAGCCGCCCACATAAGGCCGGTTCACTGCACTGACAGAGTCGACGATAAATATCCACCCGAATCCGGTCGTGAGCATGCATGCTCCGGACGCGAGCACCCGCCGCCACCGTTGGCCCGCAGTTCCTGCCCCGAAGATCAGGAGACCGGCCGCGATTGCCGGCACTGGGATCCACGCTTGGACCTCCTTCGCCATGAAGCCGAGGCCGAACATCGTTCCGCACAGCAGGTAGGGGGCCCAGCGTGTGCTCTCCCGGGACCGGACGGCGAAATAGAACCCCAACGCCACGAGGAATCCGGTGGTGGCCTCCGGATTGTTGAACCGCGACATCAAAAAGACAACCGGTGTTGTCATATAGAACACGCTCGCCGTGAGCGCCGTCCACCGCGGAAATACGCGGCGTACGGTGAGGTAGTACACGACGACCGTGGCAGCGCCGAGGATTGCGTGTGGGGCCAGGACGCTCCAGGAGGAGAGGCCGAAGAGTCGAACGGCGATGGCGGACGGCCAGACTGAAAGTGGCGGCTTGTCAATCGAAATGGAATTGCCCCAATCGAGGGAGCCGAAGAAGAAGGCTTTCCAGTCGTGGGCACCGGCTTGTGCAGCCGCGGCGTAGAAGGGGTTCCCCCAGCCGTTGAGGTCCAGTCGGTAGAGGTAAAGGGACAGGGCCGCCACGGCCAATCCGCCGACGACGGCCCATTCGGAGGTCCAGCGACGGCCCCTGTGGCGCGCGGACCGTCCGCGGGTTCTGCGTTCGGTCAACTGGGGCCTCAAGATCTGGAGGGTCATCGCGTCTCCCCGAAAGAATAGAAGGTGAGCGACCCGTAGGCGCTGCTGCTGTAGGTCTTTTGGACCCAATCGACAATCCGTTGGCTCTCGCTCCCGTTTTGTGCCCCTAGCGGGAGGGTTCCGAGCACGAGCCCGCCCACTCGACCTTGGACCACCAACTGCTGGAATTGTTCAAGGGTGGGCGTCGGATCCGATCCGTCGAACCCACCGAGTGGAAGGACCGGGACCCCCGTTGCGAGGGTCGCAAGCGCGGCGTTCTGCCCGCCCACTGCAGCCGCGTTCCAACCTGTCTGCGTGGTCGCCGAATCGATGCGTCCGGCGAGCTCTGCGTTGGGCGTGACGCCGAGCATGATCGATTCGCTCGGTGGTGTCATCGACGGCAGCAGGCCGCGGTGATCTGGAGAGTCCGTTACACCGATGACGCCCGGGGGGCCAGCATTGGGTGCGGACCCCACGTGCCCTGACGAGGCGGTCACGGCAGACCACACCAGCGGGCCCGTCATGAGCGCAGCAGCTGTGAGCCCCGCGATAACGCGAGCGATGATCAACGGCGGCGTCCTTGAGAGCACGAGCCCGGCGCAGGCCACAGCTCCCATCAGGACGATCGCGTCGGCGAGAAACGCGTAGCCTCGCGTGTACAGGCCGATGATGATGAGGTTCATCAGCATCGTGGCGAGAATGCCGATGGCTAGAGTTCGGCGAGTCCATCGGCGTGCGCTTCGATGCAGGCCGATCCGGAGCGCCCACGCCGCAAGCATCGCAGTCGGCGAGACGAGCACAAGCGAATAGTAGGGGTGAATGATCCCACCCATGTACGCCAGAACGGGCACGCTGGTCCACCACCACAAACAGGCGAACGTGACTGGCAGGGGCACCGATCCCAGTCGGCGGCGCATTGCCAAGAAGAGCACGAAGACAGTGGCCACGACCGCGAGGGGCAGCAGCCACGAGATCTGACCTGCGTAATTGGGATAGATGAAGCGAATGAATCCAGATGCAGGGTCCGTGCCCTCCGTGGCCGGCCCCGTGCGGGACGCATCGAGTCCGGTCAGCCGGTC
Organism: Sinomonas terricola; assembly: GCF_034931225.1. Taxonomy (NCBI): domain Bacteria; kingdom Bacillati; phylum Actinomycetota; class Actinomycetes; order Micrococcales; family Micrococcaceae; genus Sinomonas; species Sinomonas terricola. Next base: position 340,076 of record NZ_JAYGGQ010000001.1, on the reverse strand, counting down.
CAGACCGTTGTACCCGAGCGTGAGATCCCAGATGCTGTTGGTCCGCGAACCGCCGATGAACGGGCGCGAGCCGGTTGGCACGAGGCTGACCGCGACGAACCACGTCAGTCCTGTCGCGAGCGCGGTGGCCACGGCGATGGCAGCTTGTCGGAGCTTCTGGTGCCACGACGTGCGCCGTGTTCCCAGAAGGCACACGGCCACCGCAGGAGCGATCAAGAGCACCTGCAGCTGCTTGGTCATGAAGCCGAGTCCGATCGAGGCTCCGATCACGAGCGACCACGCAAGAGACGGTCGCCGCACGGCGCGCAATGTGGCCCACGCGCCCACCGTCATGAGGAGCACGAGCAGCGCGTCGGGGTTGTTGTAGCGGAACATGACGGTCGCGACCGGCGTCGTGGCCGTCGCGGCACCTGCGAACAGCGCGTAAGCACTTGGAAGGAACGTGCGGCAGATCGCATAGACGAGGAGCACGGTGCAGATGCCCATGAGGGCCTGCGGAACGAGCATCGACCACACATTGAAGCCGAAGACACGTGCCGAGAGGGCCATGACCCAGATGCCCAGCGGAGGCTTGTCGACGGAGAGGAAGTTGCCCATGTCGGCGCTCGCGAACCAGAAGGACGTCCAGCTCTTAGCGGCGGCCTGTACCGCGGCCGAGTAGTACGCGTTGGCCCACCCGTTCTGATCGAGTCCAGGGAGATAGAGCGCCCCCGACAGGAGAGCGAGAAACACGCGATGCACGGTGCTGCTGCGGGCCCACGTGCCCAGGGCCGCCGAAACTCCTGCGCCGCGCCGCCGGCGGAGCCCGGCCTCGGCGGCGGCTACCGCGCTCATGCCGCCGAGGCCCTGCTCGTTGCGGCGACCTGATCTCCCGAGCCCCGCGCCGTCGTCGTCTGCGCCCTGAAGACCCACGCCTTGAGGAGGGCGAACCGCAGGATCGTCGCGACGATGTTCGCGGCGGTGAGCGTCACGAGCTCGGCGGTCGCGCCGGGCTGCGCAGCCGCCGCGTGCAGCACGAGGAGCGACGACGCCGTGAGCCCCCACGCGAGGCCGAAGACGATGAGCCCCTGGAACTGCTGGACGCTGTAGCGTTCGGGCCCCCGGATGCCGAACGTGAACCGCCTGTTGGCCGCTGTGTTGAGCACCGCGGTGATGAGGAGCGCCGAGAAGTTGGCGAGCTGCGCCCCGAGGCCCGGCTGGAGGAGGAGGTACAGGAGCGCGAAGGCGAGGGTCGAGAAGACGCCGACGGCGCCGAAGCGCAGCACTTGGCCGAAGAAGGACGGCGCCCGCCCGGGCAGAAGCGGGCGCCGTCCAAGCTCTGCGTAGATGGCCGCGAGCGGCACCCTGCCGCGCGCGAGAGACCCCGCGACGCGCATGATCCCGCGCATGTCGTCGATGGCGGTCTGCCTGATGTCGACGGTGCTCGTGGGATCGTCGGTCCAGTCGACGGGAATCTCGTGGATGCGGAGGCCCGCGCGTTCGGCGAGGACGAGGAGCTCGGTGTCGAAGAACCACTTGTTGTCCTCGACGTGGGGCAGGAGCGCCCGCGCGACCTCCGCCCGCATGGCCTTGAACCCGCATTGGGCGTCGGAGAAGCGCACGCCGAGCGCGCTGCGCAGCATCACGTTGTACGTGCGGGAGATGAACTCGCGCTTCGGCCCGCGGACCACGCGGCAGCCGCTGCGGAGCCGTGTGCCGATCGAGATGTCCGAGTGTCCCGAGAGGAGGGGTGCGATGAGCGGCGGAAGCGCTGCGAGGTCGGTCGAGAGGTCGACGTCGAGGTACGCGACGACCTGCGCCGGCGACGCCGCCCACGCGTCGCGGAGCGCGTACCCGCGCCCCTTCGTGGCGAGCCGCCGATAGACGACGCCGTCGTACTCCTCGGCGAGCGCCTCGCCGATCTCCTGGGTGCGGTCGGTGCTCGCGTTGTCGGCGATCGTCACGCGCCACGGGACGTGGAACGCGTCGTCGAGGTACTCCACGAGCGTCGTGATGCATGCGCTCAGGCTGAGCTCTTCGTTGAAGACCGGAACGACGATATCGATCGCCAGGGCCCCGTTTCCACTGGTCATGCCGATCAAGGTAGGGGCCTCAGGACGGCCCGCACCATAGCCTCTGAGAAAGACGAGTACCGCTCGCGGAGAAGTCAGGTAATGGCCCTTTCCACTCGATTTCACCCCCCGCGAGATACACCAAAATCGAGTACTCGGCGGCCCCTTCCAAGTAGTGCTTTGGCCCCGTCCGACGGCTAGCCTCACATCACCCCGAAAGGCGCCGAGAGCGGGCTCGCAGCTGGTCCGCTCTTGGCGCCGAGGTCACGGGACTGCCTCTTCGTCGGCTCCACGTACACTAGGACGCGATGACTAGGCTTTTCGGAACCGACGGCGTCCGCGGCTTGGCCAATGGCCTCCTCGACGCGCAGCTTGCACTCAGACTCTCCCAGGCGGCTGCGGTCGTGCTCGGGCACCGGGAGGTCGCGGAAGGCGTGCGGCCTCGTGCCGTGGTCGCGAGGGATCCGCGGGCGAGCGGGGAATTCATCAGCGCGGCGGTCGAGGCAGGACTCGCGAGTGCGGGCGTTGACGTGTACGACGCCGGTGTCCTTCCGACGCCTGCTGCGGCCTACCTCATCGCGGACCTCGACGCGGATTTCGGCGTCATGATCTCGGCGTCGCACAATCCGGCACCGGACAACGGGATCAAGTTCTTTGCCCGCGGCGGGCACAAGCTCCCGGACGAGGTCGAGGACGCGATCGAGGCCGAGCTTGCGAGCGAGCCCGTGCGGCCCACGGGTGCTGGGGTGGGCCGGGTGCGCCGGTTCGCCGACGCCGAGGACCGCTACATCGTGCACCTGCTCACGACGCTCCCACACCGACTCGACGGGCTCACCGTGGTCTTGGACTGCGCGAATGGGGCGGCGTCGGGCTGCTCGCCGCAGGTGTTCAAGGATGCCGGCGCCAACGTCATCGTGATCGGCGCGGATCCGGACGGCCTCAACATCAACGACGGCGTCGGCTCGACGCACCTCGGGGCACTCCAGGCGGCGGTGCGCGAGCATGGCGCGGACCTTGGCATCGCGCACGACGGCGATGCGGACCGGTGCCTCGCGGTCGACCACGAAGGCACGGTCGTGGACGGCGACCAGATCATGGCGATCCTCGCCCTCGCGCTCAAGGAGGCCGGGCACCTGCGGGACGACGTGCTCGTCGCGACGGTCATGAGCAATCTCGGGCTCAAGCTCGCGCTCCGCGCCGCCGGCATCACCATCCGCGAGACCGCCGTCGGGGACCGCTACGTCCTCGAGGAGATGCGCGCCAACAACTATTCCCTCGGCGGCGAGCAGAGCGGCCACGTCATTTTCCTGGACCACGCGACGACGGGCGACGGCGTCCTGACGGGCCTCCAGCTCGCGGCGCAGATCGCGCAGTCCGGCAAGAGCCTCAAGGAGCTCGCCACGGTCATGACCCGCCTCCCGCAGGTGCTCATCAACGTCAGAGGCGTCGACAAGGCGCGCGTCACGGCGGACGACGGCGTGCGGCTCGCTGTCGCCGAGGCCGAGGCGGAGCTTGGCGACACCGGGCGCATCCTCCTGCGGCCCTCGGGCACGGAGCCGCTCGTGCGGGTCATGGTCGAGGCGGCCGACCAGACGACGGCGCAGGCCATCGCCGAGCGCCTCGCCGCCGTCGTCCAGAGCCAGCTCGCCCTCGCCTAGGCCCGTTTGGCGGGGGCGACCCTAGACGGGAGGGGGACGGCGCGTAGGCTAGCCGCATGCGCACGCCGCCGCCCGCCGTCGTCCGCTTCGTCCAGAGGCTCAGCCGAACGCTCGGCCGCGCCGGGGCGGCGCTCGGGCCACGTCAGGCCCGGCTCCTCGAGCTCACGGGAGGCGTCGCAGCGGTCATGCTCATGCGTGCCGCGGTGCAGACGCGCTTGGTCGAGCCGCTCGCGGGGGGTCCGCTCACAGCCGGCCAGGTCGCGAGTCGGCTCGGGCTCCACGCGGACAGCGTGCACCGCGTGCTGCGGGGCCTCGCCGTCTACGGCCTCGCGCGCCTCTCGCCGGACGGGCGCTTCTCGCTGACCTCCACGGGCCGCCTGCTCCTCGACGACGAGCCGCATTCGATGGCCGGCTGGATCCGCTACGTCACGTCGCCCATGGTCATCCTCGGCTGGTCGCGCCTCCCCGAGACGCTCCGGGATGGGCGCCCGGCGTTCAACGCAGCGTCGGGCACGACCATCTGGCAGCACCTCGCCGAGCACCCCGACGAGGAGGAGGGCTTCACCCGCACGATGCGCGAGCTGACCCTCCTTGCGGCGCCCCTCATGATCGCCGCCTATCCGTGGCCGAGCACGGGCACGGTGTGCGACGTCGGCGGGGGAGTGGGCAGCATGCTCGCCGAGGTGCTGCGGGCGCGCGAAGGGCTCAGGGGTGTGCTCGTCGACCAGCCGGGTCCGCTCGCGGCGGCGCGCGACTATCTCGCGTCGCGGGGAGTGGCGGACCGCGTGGACCTCGTCGAGGGGGACCTGTTCGAGGGCTTCGACGCGAGGGCGGATGTCTACCTGCTCAAGGACGTCCTCCACGATTGGGACGACGCCCAATGCGCGAGGATCCTCGGCAGCGTGCGGGCCGCCGCCCCGCGCGGGGCTCGCGTGCTCGTCCTCGAATGGCTTCAGGAGCCGAATCGCGCGGAGTTCCCCGTCTCGATCTCGGACCTCATGATGCTCGCGCAGACCGAGGGGCGGCAGAGGTCCGCGGGCGAGTTCCACACTCTGGGGGCTCAGGCGGGCTTCGCGCCGGGGCGGGTCATCGACTCGGGTGCCTACGGCATCGTCGAGCTCGTCGCGCCGTGACCCCGCGGACGACGGCGGCCGCCCACCGCGAGGTGGACGGCCGCCGCGCAGCTGAGGTGCTTAGTTCTGGCGCGCTTGGAGCGAGTCACGGATCTCGGTGAGGAGGGCGATCTGCGGGTCCACGGTCTCGCCGTCCGCCTCCTCCTTGATGCCGAGCTTGCGGTTGCGGCGCTCGATGAGGTGGTTCATGGGCATGACGATCACGAAGTAGATCGTCGACGCGATGATGAGGAAGTTGACGGCGGCCGTGAGGAACACGCCGATTTTGACGGGCCCGAACACGAGGAAGCTGTCGAAGTTCGGCTGCCCTGCGATGAGCGAGATAAGGGGCATGAGCACGTTCTGGACGAGTGCCGTGACGACGGCGCTGAACGCCGCGCCCATGATGACGGCGACGGCAAGGTCAACAACATTGCCCTTCATGATGAATTCTTTGAAACCGTTGAGCATGGCGCCAAGACTAGTCGCATCATAGTGGCCGTTATGTGAACCGGGAGTAACTTCTTACTTCCCGTGTCGAATCCGCGGCCGGCTCAGTAGGTCGGCGCGGCCGGCAGGCCGAAGTAGTCCTCGAGCGTCCCGATGCCCCGTTGCTTCATGTCTGTCGCGGCCTCGACGCCGATGAATCGCACGTGCCAGGGCTCGTAGTAGTACCCCGTGATCTCGTGGAGCATCCACGGATACCGGACGATGAACCCGAACTCGTGTGCGTGCGCGGCGATCCATTGGGCAGCCGAGGTGTCCGCGAAGCACGGCGCAAAGTCACACCCTCCGGGCGCGCCGATGTCGAACGCCCAACCGGTCTGGTGCTCCGAATGCCCGGGCCGCGCCGAAGCGACATCCGCCATCGCCTGGCCGTGCGCCGCGACCTGGGCGTTGTACGTCGCGACCTGCGTCGTGTACGAGCGATACCCGCTCGCGAGGGTCATGGCTACGCCGGCCGAGGCAGCGGCCGCGAAGAGCGCCTCGGCCGCGCGCGCCGTCGTCGGATGCACTTGGGTGCTCTCGCCGCTCGTCGCGAGCGGGACGTTGGGTTGCGCGAGCGGGGGCGCGTAGTCGATCGGGTCGAGCGGCCTGCGCTTGTTCACCACGACCCACTGGCTCGCGGGGTCGGTGAGCGAGAACGCGCCGGGAGGGGTCGGTGCCGACGAGGGCGCGGGGGAGGCGGCCGGGTTCGGCGGCGCAGACGAAGTGCCCGAAGGCACGGGGGCGGACGACGACGGCGCGGCGCCCGCCGTCGTCGTCACGGGTCCGGACGAGGAGCGGTTCGCGGCCTGCTCGGCAGGCGCGCACGCCGAGAGGCCGAGGCCGAGCGCGCTGAGTGCGACGGTCCGGCGGGAGACGAATCGGGGTCTGGGTTCGTGGGTGCCGTCGCGCATGCGCGTCACACCTTTCTCAAGAGCATCCTGCGCATCGAATGGTCCGCGTCCTTGGTCAGCACGAGCTGGGCGCGGCCGCGGGTCGGCAGGACGTTCTGGATGAGGTTCGGTTCGTTGATGCCCTTCCAGATGCTACGCGCGGTCGTGACGGCTTCGGAATCGGACAGCGAGGCGTATCGGTGGAAGTAGCTTTCGGGCTGGGCGAACGCGCCCGAGCGGAGCTTGAGGAAGCGCTGGACGTACCACTCCTCGATGGAGCTCGTCTTGGCGTCGACGAAGACCGAGAAGTCGAAGAAGTCGCTCAGGGCGAGCCCGGTCGTGCCATCGTGGCGCGGGCGGGCGGGGGCGAGGACATTGAGCCCCTCGACGATGAGGACGTCGGGACGCCGCACGACGATCTCCTCCCCGGGCACGATGTCATACGTGAGGTGCGAGTACCGCGGCGCCCGGACCTCCTCGGCGCCCGACTTGATCTCGGCGACGAAGCGCAGGAGCGCCCGCCGATCGTAGGACTCCGGGAAGCCCTTGCGTTCGAGCAGGCCCCGCCGGGTGAGCTCGGCGAGCGGATAGAGGAATCCGTCCGTCGTGATGAGCTGGACGTCGGGCGTCGAAGGCCAGCGTCGGAGCATTTCGCGCAGCACGCGTGAGATCGTGGACTTGCCGACGGCCACGGAACCCGCGACACCGATGACGAAGGGGGTTCGCTGGGTCTGCTCCCCGAGGAACGTCGATGTGGCCGAATGCAGTTGCCCGGACGCCTCGACGTAGAGCGAGAGGAGGCGGCTGAGGGGGAGGTAGACCTCGCGGATCTCCCGCATGTCGAGCGGATCTCCGAGGCCTCGGAGCCGCACGATGTCGTCTTCGTTGAGCGGCTGCTCCATCCGGTTGGCGAGCTGCGACCAGCGGGCACGGTCGAGCTCGACAAAGGGGGTGGCGCCGTCGCCGTCGAACTCGCTCCTGTGCAGACTCACTCACGTGATTCTGCCAATACCACTGGCGCAGAGTGAAATACGCCGGTGAAATACGCGCCCGGTAGGATGGAGCGCATGTGTGGAATCGTCGGCTATGTCGGGAGCGCCTCCGTGCGCCGTGATGGGGAGCGCAGCGCGCTCGATGTCGTGATCGAGGGTCTCCGGCGTCTCGAATACCGCGGATACGACTCGGCCGGGGTGGCCGTGCTCTCCGAGGGGGCGGTCGAGTCCCGGAAGAAGGCCGGCAAGCTCGCGAACCTCGTGGCCGAGCTCGAGGAGCGTCCGCTCCCGGAGAGCCTCACGGGGATCGGCCACACGCGCTGGGCCACGCACGGCGGTCCGACGGACGCGAACGCGCACCCGCACCTCGCGGACAAGGGCCGGCTCGCGGTCATCCACAACGGGATCATCGAGAACTACGCCTCGCTCAAGCAGGGGCTCGTCGCGAAGGGCGTCGAGTTCATCTCCGAGACGGACACCGAGGTCGCGGCCGCGCTGATCGGCGACCTCTTCCGCGGCGAGGCCGACGGCGACATCACCAAGGCGATGCAGCTCGCCGCCCAGCGGCTCGAGGGAGCGTTCACGCTCCTCGCCGTGCACGCGGACCAGCCCGGCGTCGTCGTCGCTGCGCGCCGGAACTCGCCGCTCGTCGTCGGGCTCGGCGACGGGGAGAACTTCCTCGGCTCGGACGTCTCGGGGTTCATCGACTACACGCGCCGCGCCGTCGAGCTCGGCCAGGACCAGATCGTCACGATCACCCCGGACTCGTTCGAGGTGACCGACTTCTTCGGCAAACCCGCCCAGGGCAAGGAATTCGAGGTCTCGTGGGACGCGGCCTCGGCCGAGAAGGGCGGCTTCCCGTCCTTCATGGAGAAGGAGATCCACGACCAGCCCGCGGCCGTCCACGACACCCTCCTGGGCCGCTCGGACACGCAGGGCCACCTCATCCTCGACGAGCTCCGCATCGACCCTGCCGAGCTCAAGCAGGTCAACAAGATCATCGTCCTCGCGTGCGGCACGGCCGCGTACGCGGGCATGGTCGCGAAGTACGCGATTGAGAACTGGTGCCGGATCCCGACCGAGGTCGAGCTCGCGCACGAGTTCCGCTACCGGGACCCGATCGTGGACAAGAACACCCTCATTGTCTCGATCAGCCAGTCCGGCGAGACGATGGACACCCTCATGGCGGTGCGCTACGCGCGCGAGCAGGGCGCGAAGGCCGTCTCGATCTGCAACACGAACGGCTCGTCGATCCCGCGCGAGTCCGACGCCGTGCTCTACACGCACGCGGGCCCCGAGATCGCGGTCGCGTCGACGAAGGCGTTCCTCGCCCAGATCACGGCCGCGTACCTGCTCGGCCTCTACCTCGCTCAGCTGCGCGGGAACATCTTCACCGGCCAGATCAAGGACGTCCTCGCGGACCTGAACAAGATCCCCGACAAGATCCAGAAGGTCCTCGACTCCGCGGGCCCGCTGCGCGAGCTGGCCCGGAGCATGAAGGACGAGAAGTCCGTCCTGTTCCTCGGCCGCAACGTGGGCTATCCCGTGGCGCTCGAGGGCGCGCTCAAGCTCAAGGAGATCGCGTACCTGCACGCCGAGGGCTTCGCCGCAGGCGAGCTCAAGCACGGCCCGATCGCGCTCATCGACGAGGGCCAGCCCGTGTTCGTCGTCGTCCCCTCCCCGCGCGGGCGGGACTCCCTGCACTCCAAGGTCGTCTCCAACATCCAGGAAGTCCGGGCCCGCGGGGCCCGGACCCTCGTGATCGCGGAGGAAGGCGACGAGGCCGTGCGCGAATACGCCGAGCACGTCGTCTACGTCCCCGAGACCCCGCCGCTCCTTATGCCGCTCCTCACGACCGTGCCGCTGCAGATCTTCGCTGCCGAGCTCGCGGCAGCGAAGGGCTTCGACGTGGACCAGCCCCGCAACCTCGCGAAGTCCGTCACCGTCGAATAGTCCGAGGCTGAGTGCTCAGCCGAGCGCGGCGTCAAGCGTGACGAAGCCGTAGCCCGCCGCCCGGAGCTGCGAAATCACCTGGGGAAGCGCGTCGGCGTCGAGCGTTGACGCGTCGTCGGGATTCGAACCGAGGTGCATGAGCACGATCTCGCCTGGCTGCGCCGCTGCGAGGACGCGCTGGACGATGAAGGCCGGCCCGCGGGTGCCGTTCATCGTGCCCTGCCATCCGAGCGTGTCCACGGTCCAGCGGAACGCCGCATACCCTGCGCCGTTGACATCTGCGATGGTCCGGGCGTCACGATCGCCCGACGGGAAACGGAAGAGGGGGCGCGGATCGGCACCCGCGACCCGGATGGACGCTTCGGCGTCGGACAGCTGGGCGGCGATCTGCGCGTCGGTCAAGGTCGTGAACGATGGGTGTGTCATCGAATGGTTTCCCACCCGGTATCCGCCTGCGACGATCTCCGCCACCCCCGCCGGATAGCGTGCTGCCCACGCGCCCGTGAGGAAGAATGTCCCCGGCACGCCGTTCGCTGCGAGCGTCGACAGGATCGACGTGAGAGCGGCGTCGTTCGCGCCCGCGTCGAACGTGAGGGCGACGACGTGCTGGGACGTCGGAAGGCGCTCGAGATCGACGCCCCGCAGCGAGGCCGGGAATCCCGCGGGCTGCGGAGAAGAAGGTTCCGCCGGCGTCGATGGGGATTGCGGGGTCGTTTCCGGTTCCGAGGGCCGGCTGCTCGAGGCAGTGGACGGCGCTGCCGCGGACGACGGCGATGCGGCGGACGACGGCGGGGCACTGGTGGAGGGCGCGGTCAGGGCCTGGGCTGTCGACGTGGGCGAGGCTGACACAGAAACCGTCGGCGAAGGCCCCGGAAGGGGGCCCAGCAGGCCGGACCTCAGCAGCCCGAACGCGACGGCGGCCCCAGAGAGGCACAGGGCGATGACAGTGCCGATGATGATGTGGGTCCATCTCCAAACTCGCATGGCGCTCCTGCTTCCTGCGACCTCCGGCCTCCTCGGCACCCCTTCCGCCTCAATGGCCCAGGAGCCCCTTCACGTAGGCGGCCTGGCCGACGTGTTGCGTCGCGTCGTTGAGGATGCTCACGAGCCGGACCGCCACGATGACGGGCGGATTCCAGCGGAAGTCGACAATTCGCCCCCAGTCTTCTTCCGTCAGCCCGCGGAGGATGTGGACCGCTCGCTCGTGCACTGCCGCGTGGTAGTCGGCGAGGAGCCGCGGATCGATGCGAGGAAAATCCGCCACGTTCTCGGCGGTGTGGCCGAAGCCCGTGCTGCTTTCGGGGTATGGCGTGCCGAACCGCGGGCGCCACGACGGCCAGAGCTGGTTCGGCGGCATGGGAGCCCTTCGGTCGCGCGGCGGTTCAGCTCCGTCAAGGACGAGGGAAAGGGCCGCGAAATGGTCGTCGGTGATTCGCGTGAGATGCCACACGAGCCAGCCCACCGAGTTTGCAGTCGGCCCGGGCTGTTCCACGAGCTTCTCGGGGGAGAGGCCGAGGAGGACGTGTTCGACGCTTTCGCGGACGCGGCCGAAGCCGTCCTCGAGGATCCGCTGGGCCCACGTCGGCTGAGGTTCCATGTCGTCACGGTAACCCCGCGGCATGGTCTGCGGCAGGGTCGCAAGTCTCCTTGTGGGCGTCACTGCATCGCGGGCGGCGAGCGGTCGCCGGACGCTACAGTAGCCCCATGGCTATCATCGGCATCGGCGTGGACGTCGTGGACATCGACCGGTTCGAGCGTCAGCTCGAGCGCACTCCCGGCCTGCGGGATCGTCTTTTCGTCCCGGCCGAGCGCGAGCTCAACGCCCGCTCGCTCGCCGCGCGCTTTGCCGCGAAGGAAGCCGTTGCCAAAGTGCTCGGCGCCCCGGCCGGCATGAATTGGCAGGACTGCTGGATCGGCCTCGACTCGTCAGGCCCGACGATCCAGATCACTGGGACGGTGCTGGCCGTCGCGAAAGACCGCGGAGTGCGCAAGTGGCACCTCAGCATGTCCCATGACGGCGGGATCGCGACGGCGATGGTCGTCGCCGAGAGCTGAGGAGCCGAGCGGGCCCTCGTGCCTGGTGGAGCCGAGTGGGCTCGGCCCGATCGCGAAAAGGCCGTTCCCCGCGCTGCGGAACCGGTTGAGCGTCCCGAGCCCGAGTGCGGCGCCGAATACGCCCGATGCCCCCCAGATGAGGAGGGCCGGATCCGCTGCGCCGCCGGCGGCGAGGTGCATCCCGAGATAGGCGGTCGCAGCTGCCGCTGCGGAGATGACAAGACGGATCTTCACTGTGCCCCCATGGCTCGCGTCACTTGGATTCCCGCGGACACGTTCGCCTCCGCTTCTCTCGGCCCGGCTCGAGGTGCTGCCCTCGCCAGGCCCGGGCGCCAGTCTAAGCACACAATTGACCGTGCTCGGACCGATCGTCCGGGGTAGCCGCACCGTGCGTCACTACACTCGACTCTGTGATCACCGCCTTCACCGGCAGTCAGATTCGGGACGCCGAGCGCCCGCTCCTCGACCGGGGCCGCGGCCCCGAGCTCATGTCGCGCGCGGCCCACGGCCTCTGCCGGGTCCTCGTCTCCGAGCTGCTCCGCACACGCGGGCAGCTCCGCGGAGCCCGGGCCGCCGCCGTCGTCGGCAAGGGGAACAACGGCGGCGACGCCCTGTTCGCGCTCGCCGAGCTCGCGTCGCGCGGTGTGCGGACGACGGCGGTGCTCGCCTCGTCGTCGGCCCACCCCCATGCGCTCGCGGCCTTTCTCGCCCGGGGCGGCCGCGTCGAACCGGGGCTTGGGGCCGCGGATGTCGTTGTCGATGCGGTGCTCGGAACGGGGGCCTCGCGGGACTATCGGGCGCCCTTCGCCCGGCCTGATGGGCTCGTCGTCGCTTGTGACCTCCCTTCGGGATTGGACGCGGACAGCGGCCTCGCGTCGGCCGACGTCTGGCGCGCGGACGTGACGGTCACGTTCGGGGCGCTCAAGTCGGGGCTCCTCGCGGGTCGCGGCCGTTCGCTCGCGGGGAGGGTCGAGCTCGTGGACATCGGGCTCGGGCCCTATCTCCTCCAGCCCGACGCGTTCGTCCTCGAGCCGGCCGACATCGCCGGGCTTCTCCCGGCACCCCGCGACGATTGGCACAAATATGCCCGCGGCGTGCTCGGGGTTGTCGCAGGTTCCGAGCAATACCCGGGTGCGGCCGTCCTCACGGCGGCAGCGGCCCTCTCGACCGGCGTGGGCATGGTCCGGCATGTTGGCCCGCCGAGCGTGCGTGCCGGCGTGGTGGCAGCCCATCCCGAGGTCGTCGCCTCGGGCACGGCCGAAGGGCGGGTCCAGGCGTGGGCGATAGGGCCCGGCATCGCGGACGACGCCGGGCAGCACCGCGCGTTCGACGTCGCCGTCGAATGGGGCCTCCCCACGGTGATTGACGCCTCTGGCCTCGAACGGATCCCCGGCCCTCGCCTCGGCGGGCGGGCCGTCCTGACTCCGCATGCTGGTGAGCTGGCACGCATGCTGGCGCGCGCGGGCATCGAGGCAGAGCGCGAGGAGATTGAGGGCCGCCCCATCCGATGGGCGCGGTTCGCCGCGGAACGACTCGGTGCGACGATCCTCCTCAAGGGACCGGCCACCGTGTGCGCGGCGCCCGACGGAACCGTGTGCGTGCAGGCCTCCGCCCATCCGTACCTCGCAACAGCCGGCTCCGGTGACACGCTCACCGGAGTGCTCGGTGCGCTTCTCGCCACGGTGCCCGACGCCCGGCCCGTTCATCTTGCAGCGGCCGCGGCCATGATCCACGGGCTCGCGGGCCGGATCGCCGCCGAGGAGGGGCCGTTCGGGGCGCGTGAGCTGGCGCCGGCGGTGCGCCGCGCCGTCGCGCGCCTCGCGGCGCTCGCGGGGAACTGACCAGCCCCGGACCGTCATGAAGGGCAAGACGCGACGGATTCTCGTGCAATGCGCGTCAGGATGCCCGGAGGAATTGTTCCTCGGCGCTTTGCCCGGTACAACTAGGCAGAAGAGGCCTGCCGATGCGGCCTCTCCAGCTCAGTTCGGGGGGACACCATGGAAAGATCACAAGGAACGCCTGTGCCTGTCGTCGACCGCCGCCGCGTCGTGAAGGGTGCGGCGTGGGCCGTGCCGCTCATCGCGGCCGCAGCCGCGGCTCCTGCCTCGGCAGCTTCCGGGCCGCAGTGGGATGTCGGCGTCACGGGTTCGTGCTCGACCGGTCTCGTGGGCGTTGTGGGACAGGCGAAGCTGCAGTTCACGATCACCGCGGTAGCCGGAACGGTGCCGTCGGGGACGAGCTTCACGCTCTCGTCATCGGAGAAGGCCGAGCTCGCGGCCCTGGAGTCGAGCCCGGGCGTCGGATTGACTCTCGCAGTGTTGAACGACACCTCCGCGATTGTCACGCTCGCGACCCCGCTCGCGGAGGGAAGGGCTGTGACGCTCGACCTCCTCGGCATGCCCATGGCCGTGGGCGTCTCCTACACGTTCGCGCTCCGGCTCAACGGAAACGATCGCGCCGCGAGTGCGGACGCGCCGGATTCGGCCACCCTCTCTGCCGTGCTCAGCACCAATATCGGGGCGACGACGCTCGCGGAGCCGCCGTCCGGGCCGTAGCGCGGGAATATCCGGAAGCTCACAGATGCGCGGGCCGCACCTTCGGGTGTCGGCCCGTGCATTCTTCTTGGGTGCCCTTAATAGGCGCCGGTCTTTCCCACGACTGCTTTGGCCGTTCGGAGGAGAATAATGAGGTCTTGGACCATCGACCAGTTCTCGACGTAATAGAGGTCGAGGCGAATTGAATCGTCCCACGAGAGATTGCTGCGCCCGCTCACCTGCCAGAGCCCGGTGATGCCCGGTTTGATCAAGAGCCTGCGATGAGCGAATTGGTCATATTGCTCGACTTCACGCGGGAGCGGCGGCCGGGGGCCGACGAGGCTCATGCTTCCATTCAGGACATTGAAGAGCTGTGGGAGCTCGTCGAGCGAATAACGCCGGAGGAATCGGCCCGATCGGGTCACCCGCGGATCGTCTTTTATTTTGAAGAGCAGGCCGCTGCCCTGATTCCGTGCGCGAAGGGCCTCGAGCCTTGCCTCGGCATCGGCGACCATTGAGCGGAATTTGAGCATCTTGAAAGGCTCGCCGGCGCGGCCGATTCGAGCCTGCCGGAAGATGACGGGCCCCGGAGAATCGAGCCTGACCCAGAGGGCGATGGCCAGCATGGGGAATGCGAGCAGCGCGAGGAGCGCGAGCGACGACGCAATGTCGAAGCCCCGCTTGGCGATCCCCTTGAGCCCGTCGAGCCGTGGGGTCGTCACATGGATGAGCGGGAGGCCTGCGACCGGCGTCGTGTGGATGCGCGGCCCGGCGACGTCGGTGAGCGCCGGGGCCATGACGAGGCTCACGTCGCGTCCCGCGAGCGCCCAGCCGAGCTGCCGGATGGTCGTCGGTGGAAGGGCGGCACCGCCTGACACGACGACGGTGTCGGCGTTGTGCTCTTCGACGGCTGCGAGGATGTTCGCCAGATCGGGCCGCGTTCGGAACACCCCACCCCCGAAGTCGTCAGAGGCAGACGGTCCCTCGGCCGTGAGATAGAGCGCGACGGGGGAGTATCCGGCCTCGGGATGGCTGCTCAGCTGTCGGTTCAGATGGGCCGCGGTCTGGGGTGCTCCGATGATGAGGACGCGCCGGAGGCTGAGGCCGGCGTTGCGCTCGTGCACGAGGACGATCCGGAGGATCCAGCGGCTGAAGAGCAGTGCCGTGATGCCGAGAGGCAGCGCCACCGCGACATACCCCCGGGCAGGGTCGAGCTGGAAGACGTAGGAGACCACGGCGATGGCGCCGAACAGCCACAGCGAGGTCGACGTGACCCTCTTGTACTCCTCCGGTCCGTACCCCAGGATCCTCGAGTCGCGCGTCCCCGAGAGCCACAGGGCAAGCCACCAGGCGGCCGCCAAGATGAGGCCTACGGCGACGTACGGAATCTGGCTTCGGCCCAGATCGACCGAGGTCGCATCCACTCCGAAGCGGATCAGCTGCGCGCCTGCGACGGCCCAGACGACGCCCGCAAGGTCGAACAGGCCGAGCCGGAACTGGTGGCTTGTCACAAATGCGCCAAAGCGTTTCGCGGATTTGTTCTTTTTGAGACGCGGTGCTGTCACAACCGTGTTCGAAATCGAGGCCAGTTTGTTCACCTCGTCCATCCAAATAACCCCCATGAATGACGTCGAATCTGTTCCGGGCGCCCGCCGGATGCATCGGGCAGAGCATATCCGAGCAGGGTCATTCGCGATACTTGAGCCGTTCGGTGCATTTGATCTCCGAGCAGAACTACAGGGAAGGAATGACGCTGCGCTATGGGCTTCATTGTCGGCTTCAACCGCGATCGCGACTCCTATCAGGCCGCCATTGCGTTCGCGGAAGCCGGGCTCTTGGACCGCTTCGTCACCGACTACTACCGCGGGAAGCTCCCGGTCGGCCTGCCGAACCTCGACCATCGATATGCGCCCAGCGTGCCGCCCTCCAAGGTCGTCGCGTCCTTCGGGGCGTTCGCACGGCAGCTCCCCTATGAAGTGAAGCGCCGGTTCGGACACGCGCTCTTCCCCTCCGCGCAAGTGGAGGCCGCGCTCGGCCGGACGGCCGCCTCAGTGGCGAGCACGATGCCGTCGAGCGACCTCTTCCTCTACTCGGGCTCAGCGCTCGCCGCGTTCCGGGGACCGAGCCAGGGCCGGCGGATCCTCTTCCAGTACCACCCCTCGCCGTCGTACATCGAGAAGGTCATGCGGGGCGTGGACGAGCTCGGCGACTACCGGCCGTGGATCGCCGAGGCCGAGGTCAACAACGTCCACATGGAGCGCACCCATCTCGAAGAAGTGAGGCTCGCCGAGCGCGTCGTGTGCGCTTCGAGCTTCACGCGAGCGAGCCTCGTCAGCGTCGGCATGCCCTACGCCGCGATCAATGTCGTGCCGTATGGCTGCCCTGAACCGACGTCCGAAAGGCCCCCGAATCCGTCCGACGAATGCCGATTCCTCTTCGTCGGGCAAGGAGTGCAGAGGAAGGGGCTGCACCTGCTCGTCGAGGCGTGGCGGCGGGCCGGGCTGCGCAAGGCGAGCCTCACCGTCGTCGCCCAGCGGATCGATCCCGCCATCGAGTCGCTGGCTGCCGGGGTGCCTCGCCTCGACCTGAGGGGGCGCGTGGGCCGCGACGAGCTCAAGGGCCTCCTGGCTGCCTGCGACACCTTCGTCCTGCCGAGCCTCGTCGAGGGCTTCGGCCTCGTGCTCGGCGAAGCGCTCGCCTCGGGCGCGAGGCTCATCGGGTCCGGGAGCACGGGCCTCGTGGACATGGGCCTTCCGCCCGAAATCGGATCGGTGATCCCCGCGGGAACCGTCGATCCGCTCGCCGACGCCCTGCGATCTGCGGCCGAGAGCTATGACCCGGCACGTCCCTACCGTGATCTCGCGCTCGCAGAGGCGCGGCGGCTTTCGTGGGCGTCATTCAGGGCGGGCATCCTTGCTGCCGCGCATGCAGAGGGGGCCTGAGCGGCTATGAACATCGTCTTGATGGTCCATCGGTTTCGCCCGGACTTCGGAGGCGTCGAGGTGACGGCCGAGATCCTCGCGCGTGGCTTCGTCGAGCGTCATGGGGCGGAGGTCGTCGTGGTGACCCATACGAGGCACGCGGGCTCCGACCGCGAGTTCCCGTTCGTGGTCCTGCGCGAGCCCGGGCCGCTTGCGCTCTTCCGGGCCATCCGAGGCGCCGACGTCGTCTTCCACAACAACCCGTGCCTCCAGTTCTACTGGCCCCAGCTGCTCGTCCGCCGTCCGTGGCTTGTCGCCCTGCGAACGTGGATCACGATGCCGGGCGAGAAGCTCGGCCTCCTGCAGCGGGCCAAGTATCGGGCGAAGTACGCGCTCGTCGAGCGGGCGGATCACCTCGTCTCGAACAGCCATGCCCTCGCGGGCCATGTGCGCGGGAAGGTGGAAGTCATCCACAACAGCTATCGCGACGACGTCTTCGGCATCTCCAATCCAGCGCCGCGACCGCGCGATTCCGTCGTCTACCTCGGCCGGCTGAGCGCGGACAAGGGAATCGACCTGCTGCTCGGGGCACTTGCGCTTCTTCGGGAGCGGGGTCGGAACCTCCGCCTCACGCTCGTCGGGGACGGCGACTACCGGCCCGACATCGAGCGCCTCATCGACGAGCTGGGGCTCCGGGACGCCGTTACCCTCGTCGGTCCGAAGAAGGGCAAAGACATCGCGGACGAGCTGAACAGGCACGCCATCGCCGTCGTTCCCTCGCGGATCCCCGAGCCCTTCGGGACGGTCGCCCTCGAGGCGGCCGCGAGCGGCTGCGTCACCGTGGTTGCCCGGCACGGCGGGCTCCCCGAGGCGATCGGAGAGGCTGGGCCGACCTTCTCTCCCAACGATGCGGCGTCCTTGGCCGCGGAACTCGAGCGCCTTCACGACGACGACGCCTACTTCGAGTCGTTTCTTGCCGCGATGCCGGGGCACGTGGGCAGACACCGAGAGCACGTCATGGTCGACAGGTTCTATGCGGCCCTCGAATCGGCGATCCGAAAGGCCCGCGCGTGACGTCGGCGGTGGGTGCAGTCCGCCAGACGCAGGTCGCCGCGGAGTCCGCGAAGCGTGCCGGCATCCAAGGACTCCGGGCCGTCGCGGTGGCGCTCGTCGTGTCCGAGCATGCCTTCGGATTCCCTCGCGGGGGCTTCACGGGCGTTGACGTCTTCTTCGTCATCTCGGGCTACCTCATCTCGCGCATCCTCCTGGGTGGCCTAGAGTCCGCGAGGACCGTCGGCCTCATGAGGTTCTACGCCCGCAGGGTCCGCCGCATCGTTCCGGTCGCTGCCGTCGTCGCGGCCGCGACGATCGCGGTCGCCTACCTGCTGTGGTACCGCCCGCGAGCCGACCAGACTCTCTTGGACGGCCTCGCCTCGGTCTTCTGGGTCGCGAATTGGCACTTCGCAGCCATGGGGACGGATTACCTCGCAGGCTCAGCTGATCCTTCCCCTTTCCAGCATTACTGGTCGCTTTCCGTCGAGGAGCAGTTCTACGTCTTCTGGCCACTGTGCCTCGTCGCGCTCACCGCGCTCGGAGCGCGGCTGCGCCGTCGTCCCGCGGTGCTCGCCGGCGGCCTCGCCGGGATCGCTGCCGTCGGGTTCGCGTGGGCCACCGTGCTCACGGCGCTCGACGCGCCGCTTGCGTACTTCGACCTCGTCTCGCGGACGTGGGAGTTCGCCGTCGGCGCGCTCGCCGCCGTCCTCGGCGATGCGGGATGGGTGCCTGCGACTATCCGCCGGTGGGCCCCGATCTGCGGCCTCGGCCTGATCCTCGTCGGTGCGCTGCTCCTCACTGATCACACGCCGTTCCCGGGACCGTGGGCCGCAGTTCCGGTGGCCGGCGCAGCGTTCGTCCTCCTCGGAACGGACGCCTCACGCGGCGCTTTCCTGATCACGAACGCCCCGATGCGGTATCTCGGCGACATCTCCTATTCCCTCTACCTCTGGCACTTCCCAGTCCTCGTCTTCGCGGCGTCGCTCACGGGTAGGCCGGGATGGTTCAGCGGCCTGATCGCCCTGCCGCTTGCCGCGGTCCTCTCGATCGCCTCCTACCGCTGGGTGGAGGATCCGCTCAGGAGCTCCCGATGGCTTCGAGCCTGGGAGAGCCCGTCCGCGAACCTCCGCCGGCACTCGATGGCGCTCGGGGCCGCGCTCATCGCCGTTGTCATGGGACTCGCCGCCTTCCAGTTCCATCCGTCGCGAAGCTTCGTGATGGCGAGCCGGACGGTACCGGCCGAACGCGCGGCGGCGACCGTCAGCTTCCAGAGCGGCCAGGAGGTCTCCGCGGCGATCCGCGGCGCCTCGCATCCTTCAGCCGGCGTGGAGCCCATCCCGTCGTTCGACGAGCTCACGCCCGCGCAGCTGAGCGAGGAGATGGAGCGCTGCAGCAATGACGTCTCGGCCCGTCCGCTCCGTGCATGCGAATCCGGGCGGGGGCCCCTCAGGGTCGCGATCATGGGTGACTCCGTCGCGTTGAGCTGGGCGCCTCTGCTCGAACGCGCTTTTCCCGAGGGAACGAGCTTTCTCGGGGTCGGAGTCGCGAGCTGCAGCCCCTGGGATCTCGCCCACGGGGCCCGATTCTCGCGCGAGGGCTTTGTGCGGGACTGCGCGCAGGCGAGGCAGCTCCAGTTCGAACGGATCCGTGCGTGGTCCCCGGACGTGGTCGTGGTGTCGAGCGCCGCGGGGGCCTTCTCGCTCCAGCAGGGCGACGAGACCGGCGTCGCAGGGTGGGCCGCGGGCGTCGCCAGGACGGTCGCGACGCTCAAGACCAGCGCGCGCCGCGTCGTCGTCCTTGGATCACCGCCCGTGGGGGAGGACCCCCGGGCCTGCCTGAACAAGGTCACGGGAGCAGACGGGTGCCGCTCCTCACTTCGTCAGGTCGACGTGGACAAGGTCACGGCCGAACGTGCAGGGTCCACCGCCGCGGGCGGCGAGTACATCGACGTCACGTCATGGTTCTGTGGCGCGGACGGGAAGTGTCCTCTCACGATCGGCCCGTACGCCGTCCGCGTCGACTCCACGCACATCACGGCGGCGATGGCCCAGAGCCTGGCCCCGCTCCTCGTGGCCGCCCTCGAGCGCTCCTCCGGATCGCAGTGACCTGTGAGGCCGCGCCCGGCCCGTTCCCCCACCCTGCAAGCTGTCCTCCCCGCTATGAAAGGAAACCCCCTGTGCCCATGCGACTGGCCGGCTTCACCGGTGCCGGGTACGAGAAAGGCCGCAACAGGCTCTGGCAGGCCGGCTGGCTTGCCGTGCAGGGCGCGGTCCTCCAGCACTGGTGGTGCCCGGCGAAGCTCAGGATCGCGTCCCTCCGCTTCTTCGGGGCATCGATCGGCGACGGCGTCCTGATCCGGCACCGCGTGCGCATCCATTGGCCGTGGAAGCTCACCGTCCACGAGAACGCGTGGATCGGCGAGGGCGTGTGGATCCTCAATCTCGAGCCGGTCGAGATCGGGGCCGATACGTGCCTCTCCCAAGGCGTGTTCCTCTGCACAGGCAGCCACGACTTCGCGAGCGAGACCTTCGAGTTCGACAACGCTCCGATCACCATCGGTGCGCGCTCGTGGATTGCCGCGCAGGCCACGATTCTCCGGGGCGTCACGGTAGGAGACGGCGTCGTCGTCGGCGCGAAGGCCCTCGTCGTCAAGGACGTCCCGGATGGGGCTCGGGTGCTCGCGCCCCTCGGCACAGTGCGCCTTCCCGAGACACACGAGACCCACGGCTAGGGCGCACCGATGCGGATCCTCCATGTCCTGACCCTCGTCACGCCCGACGGCTCCCTCGGCGGCCCGCTCAGGGTCGCGGTGAACCAGCTCGCGGCCCTCCGCGAGAAGGGGCATGAAGTCCTCCTCGCGGCGGGTGCGAGGGGCTTCGACGGCCCGCTGCCGGACGAGTACGAGGGCATACCGGTCAGGCTCTTCAGCGCCTTTCCCTCGGTTCCGGGGACCGGATTCGCCGGCCTCGCTGCGCCGGCCATGCTCCCGTGGCTCGCGCGGTGGGCGAGGGACGCCGACGTCGTCCATGTCCATCTCGCGCGCGACCTCGTGACGCTGCCCGCCGCCGTCGTCCTCGGCGCGCTGGGCGTCCCCTACGTCGTCCAGACGCACGGAATGATCGACTCCTCCGAACGGCGACTCGCCGCGGTGCTCGACGTGGTGGCTACGAGGCGTGCGGTGCGCGACGCACAGGCCGTGCTCGCGCTCACCGCGCGGGAGCGTTCCGACCTTCTCGAGGTGGTGCCGGGCCTCCCGACCCCTGAGCTCCTCCACAACGGGGTTCCCGCAACGCGCCTCAGGGCGCGCCCCGGACGCTCCGCCGTCGACGTGCTCTTTCTCGCGCGCCTGCACGAGCGCAAGCGGCCCCTGGTCTTTGTCGACGCGGCGAAGCTGCTCGCGAGGGAGTTCCCCACGGCTCGCTTCAGCCTCGTGGGGCCGGACGAGGGGCAAGGAGACGCGGTGCGAGCCGCGCTGGCATCGGACGACGCCGACGGCAGGATCCGCTGGGAGGGTCCCCTCGAGCCCGGGCAGACGTTGGAGCGGATGGCGCAGAGCTCCGTCTACGTCCTGCCGGCCTCCCACGAGCCCTTCGGCATGACCGTCGTCGAGGCCATGAGCGTGGGCCTGCCCGTCGTCGTCCTGAACGACTGCGGCCTTGCGCCGACAGTGCTTGCGGCCGAAGGAGAAGTCTGCGGGGAGGGCGCAGAGGAGCTCGTGCGCTCGATCGCGGCCCTGCTCCGCGATCCAGGACGCCGGAAGCGTTCGGGCGCCAAGGGCTTGGCCTACGTGCACGAGCGCGCGGGCATGGCCGCCGTCGCCGCGCGCCTCGAGTCGGTCTATTTCACCGCGAGCGGATGCGCGCCCTCATGACGCTCCTCATCGGGTGGCTCGCGCTGTGCGTGGTCGGAAGTCTCCTCGCGCTGCGGAGGCCGGCTTGGATTCTGTCCGCCGTGATCGTCACGCGCGTCCTGATTCCCGGTGTCGCGCAGGGAATCGTCATGCCCGGCCTGCACCCGAGCGCGTATCTGGTGCTCGTGTTCGTCCTGGTCCGGCTCGTCGCCGCCCCCGCCCTGCTGGCGGAGGCGCTCAGGCCGTCGCGAGGAGGCTTGATCGCCATAGGCCTCCTCGTCGTCTGGGGTTTCCTGGACGTCCTGAACCCCGGCGGACGCGGGGCTCTGAACACGCTCGCGAGCCTCTTCTCGGTGTTCGTCGCTCCGGCCCTCATGTTCGCCCTGATCCGCCACGAACTCGTGCGGAGACCCCGCTCCGAGGCCGTCCTGCTGTGGCCGTTCCTCGCGGTGACGCTCCTCGAAGTTCCGCTGGCCTTCTGGCAGGTGGAGACGGGCGAGGCCATCGTGTGGCAGAGCGTCTATCAGCGGATGTGGTGGTGGGGATCGGTCGGACGCGGGCTCGGCACTACCGGCCACGGCCTGCAGCTGGCGCTGCTGTTCGTCGCGGCCATTGCCCTTTCCGCGCGAGTGCGGTCGATCGCCGTTCGGTTCGTGCTCGCTGGCGCCTACATCCTCGGCATCTTCTACACCGATGGGCGCCTCGCACTCCTGCTGGCGATTCCGGCCGTGGGATTCCTCATCTTCTACAGCCTTCGCTCCTGGTTCCGGACCTTCGCCTTCTCGGGAGTGATCGCGCTCGGCGCCTGGATCGGACTTGAATCGGAGGCCGGGCAGAAGCTGCTCGAGAAGTTCACCGACGATGGCGGGTCCAACGCCAAGCGGGTCGCGGCATTTGACTGGGCCTTCGGGCACCTCGGCGAATTCCTCGTGGTCGGGTATCCCGGCAATCGCGATACCCGCGGCGTCGGCGTGGTGAATTCGTCGCTCGAGAACGGCTTCCTCATGGCCGCGCTGAGCTACGGGGCCGTCTTCGCCGTCGGTCTGCTCGCCCTGTACGTGGCGTACATCCTCAAGGGATTCTCGGCCTTGGATCGGGCGTTCCCCGCGGCGCTGGCCGCCCTGCTTGTTGCCGTCGGGATGAACGGATCGAGCTCCTTCATGGCGAACGCCCTCGAGGGGTATGTGTTCTGGTACGCGTTGGCCTTCGCGCTCGCGCGCCCAGGCGCGGCAGGCGGAACCACGTGACCCTTGCCGCCCCTTCGCCAGGCACCCCGTCACCCGCACGCGAGGCCGGCATCGACCTCCTCCGTGTCGTCGGGGTCATCGCCGTGGTCGCGGGGCACGTCTTCGAGGGGCCATGGGTGCAGCGCGGGATCTACGGCTGGCACGTGCCGCTCTTCTTCTTCCTTTCGGGCTACTTCTGGTCCCGCGGCCGCACTCTCGCCGAGGAAGCGGCACGGCGCAGCCGCGCCCTGCTCAGGCCCTACGTCTTCTGGCTCTCCGTGATCGGCGTGCCGTTCGTCGCGCTCAGGCTGCTCGAAGGGCAGGGCGCGAAGGATGCGGCCCTGCCCCTCGTCCTCGGGGGTGCGTACCTGACCCGCCCGTTCTCGGCGTTCTGGTTCGTGACAGCCCTCTTCGCCGCGTGTCTCGCCTTCCGGCTCCTCGAACGGCAATCGATGCCCGTGAAGGCCGGCGTTGTGGCCGCCGCACTCCTCGCCTGCCAACTCGCCCCGCGCTACGTTGCCCACGTGCCGGCGGCCGTCGGCACCGCGTTCGCGGCGCTCGTGTTCATGTATGCGGGCCAGTGCGCGAGGGCGTTCGGGCCGCAGCTCCCGACGGTCTGGATCGGTTGGGCGGCGCTCGCAGTCGGGGGCGTCCTCGCTGGGGGCGGCACCCTGCTCCCGCTCGATCTGAAGCAGGCGCTCTTCGGGACTCCGGTCGCGAGCGTCGCCGCGGCGATCCTCATCTGCGCGGGCCTGACCCGGCTCGCCGAGACCTACGGAGCCCTCGTGCCGCCCCGGGCGGGTCGATGGATCAGCAGCCTCGCACAGAGCGCGATCATGGTGGTCCTGAGCCATTCCGCGGTGCTTGAGGTGCTCGGCACCCGGTCCGAGACCTGGTGGCCCGGCTTTCCGCTCGCGCTCGGCGTCCCGTGGGCCATCGGACTGCTCCTTCTCGGAACCCCTGCCGCGCCGTGGGTCTTGGGCGTCGAACGGGTGAAAGGGCTGGGAGGGCGACGGCGACTCAGCCCGCCGCGCGCTCGATGATCGTGCTCAGCTCCTCCGCAAGGACCACTGCGCCCGCCTCGTTGGGATGCACCTCGTCGCGAGCATAGGCAGGCAGCCAGCGGTTGGCCGAATCCCTGAGCCTTGTCCACGGGTCGGCGTACGTCCATCCCCGTGCGGCGCTCTCCGCCTCGAGCCTCCGATTCCATTCGCGGATCTGTGCGGCATCACGGTCCGCCATGGGACCGAGCGCGACTGTGATGACGCGCGGGGTTCCCATGCTCGCTCCGCGCGCGGCGTAGAACGCGGCGAAGTTCGCGGCCATCCGCTCGACGCTCGCCTCGCGAGTCCGGAAATCGTTCGTTCCCAGGAAGAGGACCAGGACGTTGGACCGGACTCCTTCCTGGTACCTGTCCGGGAGGTCGCCGCTCCGCGTTCCGCCGATGGCCTGCCCGCCGACGAATCTGACTCGGCCGGGCTGCAGATGGCTGACCCATGACGTCTTCCCGAGATCGAGGTACGCGAATCCGCGGGAGTCGCCCTGGCTGATCGAGTCCCCGTAGACCGCAACCGTGACCGAACGGTCAGCCTTGTAGCTGTGCACGGGCGCGGCGGAGGAAGGCGAGCGTGGGGGAGCGGGGGCGGCCTCGTGCGAGAACGCGAGCCACCCCGTCACGACGACGCCGAGGAGGGCCGCACCGACGAGCGCAGCGCCGAGCAGCCGCGTGAGGAGGCCTCGGCGGCCCGTGCGCCGTGACTTCATGCCCGGTCTCCAGCCAGCCGGAGGGCGGCGGCCTTCACGAGGCGTGCGCGGTCCGTCTCCGTCAAGGATGCCGCGAGCTGCCGGTCGTTGCCCCCGCCGTCGACGTTGGAGTGGTGGAGCGCGTTCCGCTGGGAGCGTGGGTACGACAGGGCGAGGAGGTGCGACGAGGGGAGCAGCTGGGCCTCGGCGCCGATCCTCGAGGCGATGACGTTGATCCAGATGTCGTCCGCCCTCGGGCACACCTCGGCGAACGATTCTCCCGCATCCCGCAGCGCGCGAAGGAGGCGTGCCGGGAAGACCGCCCCCGCCCCGCCCGTGAGGAACACATCATGGCCCACGTCCCCCGGTTCCGCTCGGCGCCACTCGCGGTACGGGGCGAGTTGGCCCCCGGCGCAGAGAGACACACGGTGGGCTCGGTAGCCGGCAAAGCTTCCCGGATTGGACAGGTGATGCCTCGCAAGGCCCTCGAACCACCGCCCGGGGTAGAGGATGTCGTCGTCGGCCGTCACGAGCGGAAGCCCGCTGTCCGCGAACTCTCGGGCGTAGGCGTAGTTCTTCTTGTGGGGGCCGAAGTCCTCGCAGCGGAGGATCTCCAGTCCGCGCCGTTCGAGGCGCGCGAGCATGGGGTAGTCCTCGATCTCGAAGGCCGGGTCGTCGACCCATAGGATGAGCCGTTTCGGCCGTACCGTGCCGCGCGCAATGGATTCGATCGTGTGCCCGACGGTGGCGAGTCGCTCGCCGTACGACGTGAGGGAGACGGCGAGCGGCGCGGCCCCGGTGACGGGCTTCCGACCGAGGAGGTTCTGGATCCGAATCCACATGATGGCGGCGCCTTTGACGACGAACTTGACGGGGCGCGGCGATGACAGATCGAGACGCAACGAAAGTCTCCTAGTGCTTGGTGGTTGGTACCGGCGGCTTCCGGAGCGCGGAGGCGACCCTCCGGGCTCCTGTCCAGATCGCCCTCACGTCAGTGCTGCGAACGCCCGCGAACGAGCGCACTGGCATGCCGAAGCGGCGCTTGAGCCAGATGAGGTTG
The DNA here is from genome assembly GCF_034931225.1 of Sinomonas terricola. Taxonomy (NCBI): domain Bacteria; kingdom Bacillati; phylum Actinomycetota; class Actinomycetes; order Micrococcales; family Micrococcaceae; genus Sinomonas; species Sinomonas terricola. Next base: position 314,489 of record NZ_JAYGGQ010000001.1, on the reverse strand, counting down.
GCTGTGCCTGAGATCGAGGCGCCGACGAGGGTGGCGGTCGCCGCGCCGAGTGCGCCCCACGCCGGCACCAGGACGACGAGGGTGCCGAGGTTGCCGATCGCCCCATAGAGCATGCTGAGGCTTCGCAGCTCAGGGTGGCCCCGGGCCCCCAGCCCTGCGCCGGCCACGGATCCGGCGGTTCCGGCCACGGTTGCGAGGAGAAGGACGACGGCGGCGGGCAGCGACGCCGCGAACGTCGCCCCGAAGAGGAGCGGCAGCCACCACGGCATCGACGCGCCGATGAGGAGTGCCGCGAGCACCGTGAACAGGACGGTCACCCTGGTCGTCTGCTGAAGCCTCACGGCGTGGGCGCTCTCGTCTCCTTCGGCGGCGTCGGCGGAGAAGGTCACACTGCGCGCAGCCGCGGAGATGATGGTGGGAAGCTCTCCCACTGTCACGGCGACGGCGTACAGCCCGAGCTGCGATTCGCTCGACAGAGGCACCATGAGCACTTGATCCAGGCGCGTCAGCACGATTCCCGAGAGGGCGCCGAGCCACACCTTCCAGCCGAACTGGAGGATTCCCCTGCCGGTCTCCTCCCGGCCGGAGCGCGGAGTCCGTCCTAGGGCTCGTCCCCATCGGACGAGGAACGGGATGTAGACCGCGGCGCAGAGCAGCGGCACTCCGGCGGCGGCAAGGAGGGCGGTGAACGGCGTGAGCGAGCCCCCCAGCCAGAGCCCCCCGACGGCGGCAAGCCGCACGATCCCGGTCATCGCGGACTCTCGGGCCGCGAGCTTCCACTCGTGGCATCCAGCGGCGATGCTGCGCGGGATCGCGAGCAGGAAGGTCGGCACCACGGCGATCGATGTCCACCTCATCAGGACGACGAGTTCGTCGTTGCCGCCAGCCAGGAGCGGCGCGAGCAGGAACGTGGACGTGGCTCCCACGAGGCCGAAGGCGCTCAGGGTGAACGAGGTGAACACCGCGGAAGTCCGCGCCCGTTCGGGCGCCCTCGCGATGTGGAAGGTCAGGGATTCCTGGAGGCCGAACATCCCCACCGCCGCAACCAGCTGGAGGAGCGAGATCGAGGCCGCGAGTTCGCCGCGTCCGCCCTCGCCCAGCGCTCTCGCGAGCATCGGGGCCGTGGCAAGCCCAGCGAGCGGCGGGAAGATCATCCCGATGATCTGGCGGACGATATTCCCCCCGACGGGGGCCGCCGCCGGAGAGTCCGAATCGCCCTGAGGAGCTGGCGAAGCGAGTGTCACAGCGCGCCCCCTCGTCGCGCCGCTTGACGCCATTGCGCGCGGAACTTGTGATAGCTCCGCAGGGTCGAGCGGATTTCCCGGAGGGATTGGCAGAGCCTTCGCCAGCGTGGGCGCCACAGCGACGTGGATTCGTCGACGATGTGCAGGTTCATGGCTGCCAGGGCATCGCGCGACGGAAAGAGCGCTCGCCTGAGCATGCCGGGCTTTCGGTGCCACGGCGCATCGACGAGTTCTATGAGCCGAATCGCCGCCGAGGTCTGCCCGGTGGTTCGGAGCATCCATTCCCGCGAGGGCGGCGGTACGTCGATTTCTCCCAGATCGAGTCCGAGGTTCTCCTCGAAGAACGGGCGCAGTGCGGCCTGCCCGCCGCCGCGCTCGGCGATGTGCAGGAGAACGCCCGGGTCGATATCAGCGCACCGCCTCGCCAGGCCGTCGAGCAGGCCCTTCGTCTCGGGCAGCCACGGCGAACGGAGCAGATGCAGCGCGAGCACGAGCGCGCCTGCGGGCTTGTCCGGGATCGAGACCAGGCGCCCGGCGATCGGCATGGGCGTCCGGCGCCCCCAGAGGAGTCCGAAAACGTCGCCGGCAGGAGCCTCGAATCCCGGGAAATAGGTGTGGACGTCGATATCCGTCATCCAGCCGTGGTGGTACAGGCTGCGGGAATGCTGGGGGAAGACGTCATCGGCAGGGTCGCGGGGCCGTTCGATCCAACCCCGGGACGCGAGCAATAAAGTGAGTCGTTCGATCTCGGCCGGGTGCACGAGGACATCCGTGTCATGTGAGGTCCGGCGGTCGCGGAGGCCGGAGTAGGCGGCCCCGGGGCCCTTGATGAAGAGTGCGCGCAGCCCTGCCTCCTGGCAGACGTGCTCCACGAGGGCATGGCAGAGCGCGACATTTTCGTCGGCGCCGATGTCTGCGGAGGGAAGGTCCATGATTCGCCCGGGGTCAGGGCTACTTGCGTCGCCTCATCCGAGGGACCCGGCCCTTGCGCTTTCTCGCGCTGGGCCGCCTCTCGGCTGAGTCGGAGTAGTAGTAGCTCTGGCCGTAGTAGTTGTAATAGGCCGCTTCGGCCTTCTTCGTCGGGATTCGGTTGAGGACGGTGCCGAAGACGTGGCCGTTGACCCGTTCGAGGGTCTCCACGGCCTTCGCGAACTCGTCCTTCTTCGTGCGGGCCGCGCTCACGACGATGAGGGCACCGTCGAAGCGTGCGGCCAGGACGGCCGCGTCGGTCACGGGGAGGAGCGGAGGCGAATCGATGATCACGAAATGATCACGTGCGAGCGCCCGCATCGTGCTGTGCATCTTCTCGGAGGAGAGGATCTCCGACGGGTTGGGCGGTAGCGGCCCTGCCCCGAGGATCCGCAGATTGGGGTAGTCGGCGTGGTCCTGGATGACGTCCTCGACTTCGGCATCACCGACGATCACGTCAGTGAGGCCGACGTTCTCGACCAGGCTGAACGTCTTGGCAACCGTCGGGCGGCGCAGATCTCCGTCGACCAGGATGACGGGCTCGCCGCCGGCCGCGAGGGCGATCGCGAGGTTGTCCGCGACGGTCGATTTGCCGTCTCCGGGAAGCGAGCTCGTGACGGTGATGATTCTCGGCGGACGGTCGGGGCTCATGAACTTGAGATTCGTCCGGAGACCCTTGAACGCCTCGTTGATGCGGAAGTTGGTTGCCGCGGCGCTTCTCGTCGACGCCCGTTCGATGGTCCTGCTGCTGCCGATGGCCTCAGACACGGGGATCGTTCCGACGACCGGAACCTTGAACTCGTCCTCGATGACGGCGGCCGAGCGTATTCTCCGATCGAAGAAGCCGCGGACGAACGCATAGAAGAGGCTCAGGACGAGGCCTCCGAGAAGGCCGACGGCGGCAGCGATCCTCACATTGGGGGAGGAGGGCGCGGAGGGCGCCGTCGCGGGAGAGAAGGCGAGGATCTTGATGACGGAGCGTGCGCCGGCCGCGTTGGCGCCAGCTCCGTCGACCTCCTGATTCTCGACGCGCTCGACCTCCCGCCCCAACGCGGCGATCCAGGAATCGGCCAGCAGCCGTGCGCCGTCGGGATCGCCCCACGAGACAGAGACCTTGATCTGCGCGGTATCGAGGGGCACAGATGTCGTGACGCGGGCGAGTGCCGCAGCCGGCGTCGCGTCGAGGCCCGCGAGCTTGACCGCTCGCTCGGCGACGGTTCGAGACTCGGCCATGCTCTTGTACTGCGTGGCCTTCGACTTCGCGAGATTGTCCGCCGAGAGGGCAAGGCCGAGGTTCTCGTTCACCCCCGTCGAGACCACGCCGGATGCCTCCGACGTGAACATCTTGGCCTGCGTCAGGGTCCACGCAAAGCCTGCGACGAGCCCGAGCAGCATGCTCGCGACGACGACGACCCAGTGCCTGCGCACGGATCGCCAGAAGTTGCGTGCCGCCACGCCCGCACGGTCGGCGTTGGCTTTCTCTTCCTTCACGGGTGGGCCCGGCCTTTCTCCTTGCGGCGTGGGCCGCGACGTCGTTCGTAGTGCTGCTGTGCGATGCCGGCCGAATTCATCGACGGCGGGCAAGCCGATCTGCGATCTGGTCCAGAAGAGGCACGAGCTCGCGTTCCATCGATGCATACGCCTCGGGGCCCAGGCCGAAGGGATCGGCGATGTCGAGGGCCTGGTTCAGCCGCACGCGGGAGCGCAAAGCGCCGACTTCCCTCACGAGGGCGGCCGGGTCGCGCTGTGCTGCCGCGCCGTCCTCCTCCTCGTCCGCGAGCGAAGCTCCCAAGACGAATTCCCGGATCGTGAAGCTGCGCCGCAGGGCGGCGGGGTACTCGGCGAGGACCTGGCGAATGTGCTCGTGGGTGGCCGTGAGGACCAGATCCGAGCGGCGGAGGGCTTCCCGTTCGAGGGGCCGCGGCACACGACCGTCGATGCCCTCGAGGCGATGCGCGGCGGCCAGGTCGACGATGTCGGCCGGCGGCGTGAGGAAGGGATTGATTCCCGTTCCGGCGCTTGCGATCTCGAAGCCTCCCGGATCGAGAGCTTCCATCCGGTGCCGGAGGTAATGCTCCGCGATGACGGACCGGCAGATGTTCCCCGTGCAGACGACGAGGATGCGGAAAGGGGACGTCGGCGTAGGCGGCGTGGTCATGTCAAAGCCGGACTGCTCGGCTATTCCGGGACGCGGCTCCGCGCGTGTCGAACAGCAGGGGCGAGATCGCGGCAAGATGCTCGACGTCGTAGTCGCGATGCCGCTGGAGGAGGAGGACGGCGTCCGAGGCGGAGGCCGCCGAGTCGAGATCGGCCACGCGGCGCAGCGTCGCGTCGCCGAGCCTCCACTGGTCGACATGGGGGTCGTGGAACGCCACCCTCGCGCCCTTGAGCCGTAATACTTCGGCCAAGGGGGCCGCGGGCGATTCGCGTTGGTCGGCGATGTTGGCCTTGTAGGTGACGCCGAGGAGCAGGACGTCGGCACCCCTCAGCGGCTTTCCCCGTTCGTTGAGCAGGTCCTGAAGCCGGCCCACGACGTAACGGGGCATCGACTGATTGATCTCCTGGGCCAGTTCGACGAACCGGAACGGGTATCCGAGCGATCGCTTGACCTCATAGCTGAGGTAGTTCGGGTCGATCGGGATGCAGTGGCCGCCCACGCCGGGCCCGGGGTAGAAGGCCTCGAAGCCGAAGGGCTTGGTCCTCGCCGCGTCGATGACGCTCCAGAGATCGATGCCCATCTCGTGGCAGAACTTCGCCATTTCGTTCACGAGCGCGATGTTGACGTGGCGATAGGTGTTTTCGAGGAGCTTCGCGGTCTCCGCCTCGCGGGCGCCGGGGACCTCGACGACGGAATCGATGAATCTCGAGTAGAGCTCGACCGCCTTCCGCGTCGACGCCGCGGTCACGCCGCCGACGACCTTCGGGGTGTTGCGAAGCCCGTGCACGCTGTTGCCGGGATCGATCCGCTCGGGTGAGAAGGCGAGGAAGTAGTCCTCGTCGATGCGGTGCCCCGCGTCGTCGAGTATTCCCTTGACGAGCTGGTCGGTCGTCCCGGGGTACGTCGTCGACTCGAGGACGATCACGGCGCCCTTCCGGAGGTGGGCGGCGATGGAGCGTGCAGCGGCCTTCACGGCACCGAGATCTGGGCTGTTGTCCTGGGAGAGCGGGGTCGGCACGCAGATGACGACGTAGTCGGCCTCGGCGATGGCGAGGGGAGACGTCGTGGCCTGGTAGCCCTGGCAGACCATGCTCGCGAGGTCGGCGGAAGAGATGTCGTCGACGTGGGAGATCGACTGATTGAGCGAATCGACGATGCGCCCGTCGAGGTCCAGTCCCCTGACCCTCAGCCCCGAAGCGACCGCCTCCCGGGACAGTGGAAGGCCGACGTACCCCTGGCCGACGACGACAAGTGTCTTGCTCATGTTCTCTCTTTCGCGAGAAGGTCAGTTGGCACCGCAGGCGGAACTCGCGTTCTGCCGGCGGCGCGATTCGATGCGGAGGTGGTCCGCGAGCCGGATGGCCAGCGCGACGGCGGTCAACGTGGGCCCCGCGTGACTCGAGGTCGGAAAGACCCCAGTCGTCGCGCAGAAGAGGTTGGGAGAGCTCCACGCACGCAGCTGTGGGTCGACGACGCTCCGGGCCGGGCTCGTGCCCATGCGCAGGAGACCCATCTGATGGGTCGCGTCGGCGAAGGGCAGGTCAAGGACTTCGTCGAGGTCCGGGGGATCGTAGGAGCCCCATCCGCTCGCACCGATGGCGTCGGCGAGGTGGACGAGCGACCGATGGTAGTTCTCCCGATCCGACCTGCTCACGCGGTGCCGCACGCTGAGCCGCGGAACGCCGAAGGCGTCCGTCTCCTTCGCAAGGGTCACACGGCTCTCCGGATCAGGGGACTGCTCTGCGTCGAACCGGATCCGGTAGGCGCCGCTCGCGGAGCGCCGGGCAAACGCGGGAAGCGTTCGCGAGCCGATCCAACGCTCGCGCGCCCACCGGCCCCCGAACAGGGCGAGCTCGGGAAGCCCGCGGAGGACGTTCAGAGTGTGCTCCGCCGTGTGGCCGGGCTGCGCGAAGCGGCGGTGCATGCCCGCAGACTTGAAGCCGCCGGTGTGGATGAGCGCCGCGCGCGCGAGCACGTAGGCGGAGAGCAGCGGATCCCCGTGTGATGGGTCGCGGGGATCGCGATACCAGGTCGCGAAACCCATGTTCAAGAGGCCCTCTCTGCGGCGGAGCCTCTCGTCGAGCTGAAGCAGGCGGCGCACCCAGACCCCGTCGCGCGACTTCACGTAGCCGGCGGCGGCCCCAACGGAACGGGGGTCGCGCAAGCGGAGCAGGCCGACTTCCGCGATGGGGTGGATCATGTAGTTCCGGCCGAGCTGGTCGTGCTCGTTGCCGATTCCGCTCGCGAGTAGGAGCCTCGCGGTTTCGAGTCCTCCCGCCGCGACGACGACGACACCGCCACAGAACTCGAGGTGTCTCCCCTCGCCGGTCGCTGCCTCGACCGCGCAGATCCGCCCGTCCTCCGCGGTGCGGCGAAGCCGCGTGACGTTGGCGTGGTGGAAGAGCCGGACGTTGGGCAGCCCTTCGAGCTCCCGGCGGTACACGTCGCCGAACCGGACGGGAGGGCTGAACCGCCAGATGCCCGTGTCCGCGAGGTCCGCGCCGGGGCGGCCCGTGAGGTGCGCCGCATGTCCCGGAAGCGCCTCGCCTGCGGTCCACTCGAAGCGGCCGAGATCGAGGGCGACGGCGGCTCGCCGGTAGTAGGGCATCAGGTCGTCCCGACTGAGAGGCCAGCCGCTCGCGCCGAGTTCGCGCCGGGGTTCGAAGTCGAGCGCATCGAACGGAGCGGTTCTCCCGCCCCATTGGCGGCTCGTGCCGCCTAGGCCCTTCTGCCGGGCCTTGTCGAGTGGTTCGGCTGACTGCGAGGCGCTATCCCCGCGAAGCGTGTCCTGGGAGACGGCGTCGGGCCGCGTTCCCCCTCCTTCGAGCAGGACGATGTCGGCGCCGGTCGGGGCGAGCTCGCGGGCGACTGTCATGCCGCACGGGCCGGTGCCGACGATGACGATCTGAGCGGCGATCCTGGATCCGCCGGGAAGGCTGCGTGCGTCGATCGTGGTCATCCCGCGACTCGATCCCGGAGGATTGCCGTCGCGTGGGCCAGATCGCCTTCCGGGAGGCCCCGATGGATCGCGCCGAGGTTGTCCACCGCGTGCTGCCTGCTGCTCATGCCGAGCAGAACGCCGTCGATGCCGGGCAGAGCGGCCGCGGCCTCCGTGAGGGCGGCGACGCCGTCCGCGCCGTGGAGCCCGCAGCGTGACGCTTCCCGCACGAGCGAACCGTCGCCGAGGACGCCCAGCGCGACGACGACGACCTCCTGGGACCGGGGATGCTGGGCAACAGCCGCGGCGATCTCGGGTGCCGCGAGGTTTGCGGGGATCTCGAGCCATGCCAATCCCGGGAGATCGAGGGCCGCGACCGCGGCGTCGAGCGTCCGAACGGACGCCCCCCAGCATCGGATCGTGCCGCCGTCGGCCATTCGCTCCATCGCCTCTCCGAACCGGGCACCCCGGAGGTCGTCGGCGGTTGGCTCATGAAGGAGAAGGACGTCGAGGACGGAGCGCCCCTGGCGGCGGAGGCAGCGCTGCGCTGCCTCCTCGACGTAGCGCGACGCGAAGCAGGTTCCGGCCGTGCTGTTCATGCTGAGCCCCGACCCGGTAGGGGCGCGATCGCCGAACCGCGCGGCGGCCGCGAGGCCGGCCGGCGTCTTGAGCAGACCGACCTTCGTCACGACGACGACGTCGTCCCGGCCCCGGACGGCGCGGCCCACGAGGCGCTCCGCGATGCCGCGCGCGTAGACGTCTGCCGTGTCGATGAGGGTGATGCCCAAGTCGAGCGCCGTCTCAAGCGCCCTCAGGCCGTCGCCCGGAAGGCGCCGCTGCCAGAATGCACCGAGACGGGCAGTCCCGATGCCAAGGGGCGTGGCCTCGAATCCGCCGAGCCTGCTCGGGGTGAGAAGGCGGCTCATCGCTGGCCCGCCTTCATCGCCTCCGAGAGGGCGTCGTGCCAGCCCTCGTCGACGGTTGCCGGCGAGAGGTGCTCGATCAGGACGTTGCGGCCCGCCGCGCCGATCGTCCGGGCGAGTTCGGGGTCCGCGTGGAGGGCCGCGACATGGTCCGCCAGTTCCTCGGCCGAGTCGGCCACGAGCGCGCTCCGGCCGTCCTCGACGGGGATGCCCGCGATGCCGAGGGGCGTCGCGACCACGGGGAGCCCCACGCTCAGGCTGTCGAGGACCTTGGTCTTGACCCCCGTCCCGCTGAGGATCGGGGAGATGAACATGCGATGCCCTCTGAGCGCTTCGGAGAGGTCGTCCACGTACCCCGTAAAGGACAGCCCGCTGCGGAGGAACTCCTCGCGCTGTTCAGGCCCCCCCTGCCCGATGACCGTGACCTTGAGGTCGATGCCGCGTTGGCGGAGTGCGGGCAGGAGCTCGTCTCGGACGAATCGGAGGGCGGCGATGTTCGGTCCGTAATGCAGGACGCCGAGGAAGGCTGCCGATGCAGGATCGGCGTTCCCGGGGTCACCGGGCTCGCGAGGCTCGACCGCCATAGGCAGGGCCATCACCCGGCTGCCCGAGGATGCCTCGAGCCTGCGGGCCTCGGCTTCCCCTGTGAGGGCGGTCACGACCGCCTCGCGGGCGATCGCGAGCTCTCGTCTCCTGGCCCGTCGCGCCTCAAGCCACAGCAGCCGTTTGACCACGGCTTCGAGAGGTCGGACGAGCCCGCTTGGAATGTGGCTCCGGAAATAGCCGAACAGGGAATTGTTTCCGTCGGCGAACTCTGTCGACGCGTATCTCTCGGAGAGGAGGTCGTCGAGGTGTGCGATCACTGGCAGTCCCGTCGAGCGGGCCGCCTCCCAGGTCCGGATGCCGTCCGCCACGACCGTCATGGCACCGTGCTCGCGCGCGACCTCTGTGATGCGGGTCCGAAGCCTGGCCGAGTCGAAGAGGGCCTCGTTGAGCGTCCGTCGGAGGACTATCGAGGCGCATGCCGCCACGCCCATGCGAATGAGCGACGGCGGCCGGAGTCGGACCACGGGGCAGCCGAGCCATTCGCCAGGGCCGGGCTCGGCGGTGATCGCGACGGTGACGACGCGTGCTCCGGTGCGTCGCAGCCCTCGGACGGCGGTCTCGAGCACGGCGATGCGGCCAGTGCGTGCAGCGGTGACATTGCGTGCCGCGAGAAGCAGCACCACGGGCCCTGCGGCCGAGGATTGGGCCGTCATCCGGCGCAGCACCTAGGCATCGGCTCTGCGGGGGCGCCCCGATGGCGCAGGGAAGTCCGTGGATGAGTCCATGGACGTCAATGTAGGTTTCGCTCAGGAGCACTGAGATGCGTCTTCGAAAGGCCGTAGGTGGCGGCGCCAGACCGTCTCTCGATGCTTCAACCGCGCGGCGGTCGCGGGCCGCGCGCCCCGCCGGCCCCGGCGATCCCGCGCGCGGCAACGCCCTCACAGGGATTCGGGGCAGGGGCCGCGGGACCGGGCTCACGGCTCGCGAATTCCAGTGCAGCCGCTCGAGCGTGGTCTGGCTCTCCGTGGCGTCCGGCCCCGATTTCAGTGGAGGCCGACGGCCGGCCTCCGTGGTGGGACGCCCGCAGCCAGCGGTGGGCAGGAGCCTATGGCCGTCCGTTCACGGCATCGATTGAGATGCCCACCCAGTTCGTGAAGTCCATGACGGTCTGCGTGGAGGGGGCGTCTGTCGTGACGCCGCGGAAGAACCTCCACAGGTTGCGGTGGACGCCGGATCCGAGGATGTGGCCGCGGCCGTGCGTGCCGTCGAGGCCTCGTGCGCCGCGGTCCCAGTCGATCATCGTGTATTCGACCGCGCTGCCGTCCTCGATCGGGCGGCTCAGGATGACCATCCTCTGGTCCGGCGAGATGGCGCGCACGTTGAAGGGTCTGGGACCGGTGTCACGGAACGTGACCTTGTCCCCGAGTGCGAGGTTTCGGAAGCTCATGGCGACCCCTTGTTACTACGGCCCCCGCCGAAAAATCCGGATCTAGTGTAAGCGGTTACGCAAACATGTGTCATTCGCGTTACGCAAGCTTCACCTTGTGACGCCTTGAGTGCCAACTGTGACGGGCCGAGTGGCCGGCGAAGGTTCTCGGCTTCGCTGTCGGCCCCGTGGGATAGGGTCACCTCATGGAGCCAAAGCCGTATGGTGCGCACCTTGCCGAGGCGGGAACCTCCTTCGCGCTCGCGACCGCTCCAGAGGCGGAACGCGTCGAAGTCTGCCTCATCGATGACGCCGGCGGCCAGACCTGCGCGGACCTCGCGCGGGTGGGGGAGGCCGAAGGCGGCGCCGCCCGCTGGGAGGCGGTGATCCCCGGGGTCGGCGAAGGGCAGTCCTACGGGTATCGGGTCCGCGGACCGTGGGATCCGTCTCGCGGACTCCGCTTCAACCCGGCCAAACTGCTCCTCGATCCGTACTCCCTGGCCGTCTCAGGGATCTACCGGGGCGAGCAGGAAGTGCACGCGTACGTCTTCGGGGACCCGGCCGCGATCGATCGCTCTGATTCGCTCGGCTGCGCCATGCTCTCGATCGTGTGCGACCACGGCGAATACGACTGGGAGGGGGACGCGCCGCCCCGCCGCCCCTACAGCGAGACGATCGTCTACGAGGCGCACGTCAAAGGCCTGACCGAGCTCCACCCCGAGGTCCCGCTGGAACTCAGGGGAACCTACCGCGGCGCGGCGCATCCCGCCGTCGTCGGCCATCTCACGAAGCTCGGTGTGACGGCCCTCGAGCTCATGCCGGTGCACCAGTTCATCGAGGATCCGATCCTCGTCGGAAAGGGCCTCTCCAACTATTGGGGCTACAACACGATCGGGTTCTTCGCCCCGCACAACGCGTACTCCTCGAGCGGCGACCGCGGCCAGCAGATCGCGGAATTCAAAGACCTCGTGAAGGCCTACCACCGCGCGGGCATCGAGGTGATCCTCGACGTCGTCTACAACCACACGGCGGAGGGAAGCCACCTCGGGCCGACGCTCTCGTTCCGGGGGATCGACAACGCGGCCTACTACCACTTGGTGCCCGGGGACGAATTCCACTACATGGACTACACGGGCACGGGGAACACCCTCAACGTGGGGCATCCCCTCGCGCTCCGGCTTGTCATCGACTCGCTCCGGTACTGGGTCACCGAGATGCACGTCGACGGCTTCCGCTTCGACCTCGCGGCGGCCCTCGCCCGTGAAGACGGCAACGTGGACATGGTCTCGCCCTTCTTCGAGCTCGTGGCCGCGGACCCTGTGCTTTCGCGCGTCAAGCTCATCGCGGAGCCATGGGACGTCGGGCCAGGGGGCTACCAGGTGGGCAACTTCCCGCGGCAGTGGGTCGAATGGAACGGCAAGTTCCGTGACTGCGTGCGGGACTTCTGGCGGGGCGAGCCCGGGACCCTGCGGGAGCTCGCGACCCGGCTCTCGGGTTCGGCCGACCTCTACCAGGACGACGGCCGGCGCCCGTCCGCATCGGTCAACTTCGTCGCGATCCATGACGGGTTCACGCTCCGCGACCTCGTCTCGTACAACGTGAAGCACAACGAGGCCAACGGCGAGGACAATCGCGACGGAACCGACGACAACCGCTCGTGGAACTGTGGCGCGGAAGGGCCGACAGAGGATCCGCACGTCCTCGAACTCCGCTCGCGCCAGGAGAGGAACTTCCTCCTCGCCCTCCTGCTCTCGCAGGGAGTGCCCATGCTCTCGCACGGGGACGAGCTAGGAAGGACGCAGTCCGGCAACAACAACGCGTATTGCCAGGACAACCGCACGACGTGGATCGACTGGGAGCATGGCGACCGCGAACTCCTCGACTTCCTCGAACGCCTCGGCGAGCTCCGGAAACAGCATCCCGTCTTCCGGCGTCGCAGCTTCTTCGACGGCACGCCCGTGGCGCCCGCAGAAGGCGATCCGCTGCCCGACATCGTATGGCTCGACGCCGACGGCTCGACGATGGGGAGCAACGACTGGGACGAGGACTGGGCGAAATCGCTCGCGTTCTTCCTCAACGGGGACGCCGTGCCGGGCACCGGCGGCGCGCCGCGTGATTCGGACATGCTCGTGATCCTCAACGCCGCGGACAACGACGTCGACTATCTCATCCCTGCCGGTCCGTTTCCTGCCAAGTGGGAGACAGTCCTCACGACCTGCGCGGCTGCCCTCGTCGGCGAGCGGACGGGGGCGGGAGAGAGGTTCACCGTTCCCGCGCGCAGCGCGGTGGTCCTTGAGGCCGTTCCGGACTGAGGCCGGCGAATGCGGGTAACAGGAGCGTCATCACCCCTCGCTAAGATGCGAGGCACCGGGTCGGGGGACGGCCCACCATCATCCGCGAGGAGCCCTATGGAGATCTGGCCCGGAACGCCCTACCCGCTGGGCGCAACGTTCGATGGCACGGGGACCAACTTCGCCATCTTCAGCGAGGCGGCCGCGAAGGTCGAGCTGTGCCTCTTCGACGCGGAACGGCGCGAGACCCGCGTGCCCCTGACCGAAGTCGACGGGTTCGTGTGGCACTGCTATCTGCCGGACATCCAGCCGGGCCAGCTCTACGGCTACCGAGTGCACGGCTCATACGATCCCGAGCAGGGGCAGCGCTGCAATCCGACGAAGCTCCTGCTCGACCCCTATGCGAAGGCCGTCCACGGCCAGCTCGATTGGGCCCAGCCGCTCTTCTCGTACACCTTCGGGGATCCCCTGAGCCGCAACGACGAAGACTCGGCGCCCCACATGATGCTCGGCGTCGTGACCAACCCGTTCTTCGACTGGGCCGGGGACACCCAGCTCAAGGTCCCGTATCACGAGACCGTCATCTACGAGGCGCACGTCAAGGGCCTCACCCAGCTGCATCCCGAGGTTCCCGAAAACCAGCGGGGCACGTACGCGGGAGTCGCGCACCCCGCCGTCGTCGCCCATCTCAAGAAGCTCGGCGTGACGGCCCTCGAGCTCATGCCGGTGCACCAGTTCGTCGACGACAGCACGCTCCAAGAGAAGGGCCTGCACAACTACTGGGGCTACAACACGATCGGATTCTTCGCCCCCCACGCGGGCTACAGCTCGTCAGGGGACCTCGGATCCCAAGTGCAGGAATTCAAGGCGATGGTCCGCGCCCTGCATGAGGCGGACATCGAGGTGATCCTCGACGTCGTCTACAACCACACGGCGGAGGGCAACCACCTCGGGCCGACGCTCTCGCTCAAGGGCATCGACAACGCGCGCTACTACCGCCTCGTCGACGACGACCCGCAGTACTACATGGACTACACGGGCACCGGCAACTCGCTCAACGCCCGCCAGCCGCATTCGCTCCAGCTGCTCATGGACTCCCTCCGCTACTGGGTGACCGAGATGCACGTGGATGGCTTCCGCTTCGACCTCGCCTCGACGCTCGCGCGCGAGTTCTACGACGTGGACAAGCTCTCGAGCTTCTTCGAGCTCATCCAGCAGGATCCGGTCGTCTCCCAGGTCAAGCTCATCGCCGAGCCCTGGGACGTGGGGCCCGGCGGCTACCAGGTGGGCAACTTCCCGCCGCAGTGGACAGAGTGGAACGGCAAATACCGCGACACGGTGCGCGACTTCTGGCGAGGCGAGCCTGCGACGCTCGGCGAGTTCGCGTTCCGGCTCACGGGCTCTGCGGACCTCTACGAGCGCAGCGGCCGGCGCCCTGCGGCGTCCATCAACTTCGTCACGGCCCACGACGGGTTCACGCTGCGCGATCTCGTCTCCTACAACGAGAAGCACAACGAGGCCAACGGCGAGGACAACCAAGACGGCGAATCTCACAACCGGTCGTGGAACTGCGGCGCCGAAGGGCCGACGAAGGACGACAAGGTCCTCGAGCTGCGCGCACGCCAGCAGCGGAACTTCCTCGCGACGCTCTTCCTCTCCCAGGGAGTGCCCATGCTGAGCCATGGCGACGAACTCGGCCGCACGCAGCAGGGCAACAACAACGCCTACTGCCAGGACTCCGAGCTCACGTGGATCAACTGGGGCGCGGCGGACAAGCCGCTCGTCGAGTTCACGGCCGCCGTCGCGCGGCTGCGCGCCGAACACCCGACATTCCGGCGGAGCACGTTCTTCATCGGCAAGCCCGTGCCCCGCGGCGAGGGCGAGCGGCTGCCGGACATCGTGTTCCTCCGGCCCGACGGCGGGATGATGGTGCCCGAGGACTGGGACACCGCGTTCGGGCGCTGCGTGGGAGTGTTCCTCAACGGGAACGGCATCAATGGCGTCGACCGCCGCGGCCGGCCCATCACGGACGCGCACTTCCTCCTGTACTTCAATGCGCACGACGGAGAGGTCGCGTTCCGCCTCCCACCCAGCGACTACGCTCCCGGGTGGGACGTGCTCCTCGACACCTCGGGTGCGCTCCCGAACGGCAAGGAGGTGCGGGCCGGGGCCGAGCTCGGGATCGCGGCGAAGAGTCTCGCCGTGCTCCGCGCCCACGAGTCGGCTGTCCCTGAGGCCGATCACTCGGTCGCGGCGTCCCTCGCGGCGCTCGCTCTCAGCGAGGGCCAGATTTCCAGGATTGAGGCCGCGCGAGAAGCCGCGGCCGAGCTGGTTGCGCAAGGTTTGCCTGAGCACCCCGCCGAGCCTGAGCACCCCGCCGAGCCCGAGCAGCCGGCGGAGCCCGGGGCACCGGAGCCGCCCGTGGAGCCCGAGGAGCCCGCCGAGCCGGCGCCTGGGCCAGCGGCGCCGGAGCCCGAGCGGCCTGCGCCCGGTCCTCCAGCGGACAGGCCGCGGCCAGCCCGGCCAGCACCGACGACGCGCCGGGGAAGGCGCTGACATGGCCGTTCCGTCCTCGACGTACCGCCTCCAGATCCGACCCGGCTTCACACTCGACGACGCCGCGCGCATCGTGCCGTACCTCCATCGGCTCGGCATCGGCTGGCTCTACCTCTCGCCGATCCTCACCGCGGTGCGCGGCTCGGAGCACGGCTACGACGTCGCCGACCCGACACGCGTCGACCCCGAGCGCGGCGGGCGGGAAGGCCTTGAGCGGCTGTCGGGGGCGGCGCACGCCCTCGGGATGGGCGTGCTCGTCGACATCGTCCCGAACCACGTGGGCATCGCGGTCCCCGAGGAGAACCCGTGGTGGTGGTCGTTGCTGGCTGAGGGCCGGGACTCGCCGTGGGCGGAGGCGTTCGACGTCGACTGGGACGCCGGCGCGGGACGCGTGCTCCTTCCGCTCCTGGGAGTCGCGGACGACCTCGATCGGCTGAGGGTCGACGGCGACCGCCTGCTCCTCGGGGACCTCGCGCTCCCGATCGCGGCGGGCTCGGCCGAGCCCTGGGACGCGCCGCGCGAGGTCGCCGCTCGGCAGCACTACGAGCTCATCCCGTGGCGAGAGGGCGACGAGCGGCTCAACTACCGCCGCTTCTTCACGATCACGAGCCTCGCGGGGCTCCGCGTCGAGGAGCCGCACGTGTTCGACGCGGCCCACGCCGAGATCGAGCGCTGGTTCGAGGAGGGCCTCGTGGACGGTCTCCGCATCGACCACCCGGACGGGCTCGCCGATCCGATCGGCTATCTCAAGAGGCTCAGGGTCCTAACTCGCGGCGCCTACACCGTCGTCGAGAAGATCCTCGAGGCGGACGAGCGGCTGCCCGACGCGTTCGTGTGCGAGGGCACCACGGGCTACGACGCCCTGGGCCTCGTCGACCGGGTTTTCACGGATCCGGCGGGAGAGGCCGTGCTCGACGCCCTCGACCTCTCGCTCGCTTCCCGAGGGGCAGAAGGTCCCGAGGACGGCGATCAGCCGCGAGGGGCCGGCTCCTCGGCGCGGGATCGCTTTGCGCGTCTCGCCCACAGCGCCAAGCGAGAGGTCGCCGAAGGCGCGCTCCGGGCGGAGATCCTGAGGCTCGCCCGGCTCGTTCCCGCAGCGCACGCGGCGACGGCGCCGTCGTCGTTCACGTCTCAGGTGACCGCGGGCGGAGTCCCCGTCCCATCTCCCCGAGGCGCCGGGGCACCCGGAAGCGGCAGCCTGCCGCTCGCGCTCGCGGAGCAGCGGACGACGGCGGAAGCGCTCGCCGAGATCGCCGTTGCGTTCCCCGTCTACCGCACCTACTTTCCCGACGTCCCGGAGGGCCGCGCGGTGCTCCGGGAGGCGTGCCACGCCGCGGTGGAGGGGCGCCCGGATCTCGCCGACACGGTCGCCGCGCTCGAACCTCTCCTCGGCGACGCGCGCACCGAGCTCGCGCGCCGCTTCCAGCAGACCACCGGCATGATCATGGCGAAGGGCGTCGAGGACACCGCGTTCTACCGCTTCACGAGGCTCGGGACGCTGACCGAGGTCGGCACTGATCCGGCGCGCTTCGCGATCGGCCTTGACGAGTTCCATGCGCGGATGGGGGAGCGCGAGCGCACAGCTCCACGCTCGATGACGACCCTCACGACGCACGATACGAAGCGCAGCGAGGACACTCGGGCGAGGATCACCGTCCTGTCCGAGCTCGCCGACGAATGGGCGGGCCTCCTGTCGCGGCTCATCGAGCTCTCGCCGATTCCGGACGGGCAGTTCGCGAACCTCGCGTGGCAGGCAGTCGTGGGCGCGTGGCCTGCCGACGCCGAGCGGCTCGCCGCCTACACGCTCAAGGCCGCGCGCGAGGCCGCCCTTCGTACGACGTGGATCGACCCCGAGCCCACCTTCGAAGACCGCGTGCGGGCGATTGCCGAGGCCGCAGCGAACGACGCAGGCGTGCGTGAGCTCGTTGGCACCTTCGTCGCCCGAATCGAGCCGTTCGCGGCGTCGAACGGGCTCTCCGCGAAGCTCGTCCAGCTCGCAGGGCCCGGTGTGCCCGACGTCTATCAGGGCACCGAGTTCTGGGACCGTTCCCTCGCGGACCCCGACAACCGCCGCCCCGTCGACTTCGCGCGGCGCGAGGCCGCGCTCGCGGCGCTCGACGCCGGCACCCCAACCCCGCTGGCGACCGCGCCCGAGGCGAAGCTCCTCGTCGTCTCCCGGACCCTACGGCTCCGCCGCGACCGGCCCGAACTGTTCGACGGCTACGTTCCGCTCGACGCGACCGGCCGAGCCGCCGCGCACGTGGTGGGTTTCCGCCGCGGAGCGCGCGGCGCCGTCGCCCTCGCGACCCGGCTCCCCGCGGGACTCGAGCGGGACGGCGGCTGGGGGGACACCGCCGTCGTGCTCCCGTGGCCCACGCGGGACGAGTTCACGGGGGCCGAGCACGAAGCGGGCCGGGTGCTTCTCGCGGAGGCGTTCGCGGCACTCCCCGTCGCCCTCCTCGTGCCGAAGGAGGCACCGTGAACACCAGCTCCGCGCGCTCAGTGCCGAACGCCGCAGCACACGGACCCGGCGCGGTCTGGGCGCCCCGGTGCCGCTCCGTCGACCTCGTCCTCGGCGACGAGCGGATCGCGCTCGAGGACCGCGGCGGCGGATGGCGGGGAGTGCCGTCCGGCCATGAGGAGCACGTGCGCTCGGCGCTTGCGGCGGGAGCCCGCTACGGGTACGTCGTGGACGGCACCGGCCCGTTCGCGGACCCGCGCTCTCGGCGGCAGCCCGACGGGGTCCACGCCCTCTCGGCGGGCTTCGACCCCGGACGCCACGAGTGGTCGGATGCCGCGTGGCGCGGCCGTGGGCTTGCCGGATCGGTGCTGTACGAGCTGCACGTGGGCACGTTCACGCCCGAGGGGACGCTTGACGCCGCCGCCGGCCGCCTCGCGTACCTCGCGGAGCTCGGCGTCGGCTTCGTCGAGCTCCTGCCCGTCAACGCGTTCAATGGGCCGTACAACTGGGGCTACGACGGCGTCCTCTGGTCCGCCGTGCACGAGGGGTATGGCGGCCCGTCCGCGTACCAGCGGTTCGTGGACGCCGCGCACGCCCACGGGATCGGGGTGATCCAGGACGTCGTCTACAACCATCTCGGGCCGAGCGGGAACTACCTCCCGCAATTCGGGCCGTATCTGCTCGACGGGATCGGGACCGGGTGGGGCGAGGCCGTCAACCTCGACGGGCCCGGCTCTGACGAGGTCCGCGCGTTCATCCTTGACAACGCCCGCCTGTGGCTCGAGGACTACCGGGTGGACGGGCTCCGGCTCGATGCCGTGCACGCCTTCGTGGACCGGCGCGCCGTCCCGCTGCTCGAGGAGCTCTCTCTCCTCGCCGCCGAGATCGAGGCGGCCACCGGCCGGACCAAGGTGCTCATCGCCGAATCGGACCTCAACGATCCACGGATCGTGTCGCCGCGCAAGCGGGGCGGCTACGGCATCGACGCCCAGTGGAACGACGACTTCCACCACGCCGTCCATGTGGCCCTCACCGGCGAGACGCAGGGCTACTACGAGGATTTCGCTGATCGGGAAGCGCTGCCGAAGGTCCTCCGCGAGGGCTACTACCACGACGGAACGTATTCGAGCTTCCGCGGCCGCTGCCATGGGCGCCCACTCGACGCTGAAATCATCGGGCCCGAGCGGCTCGTCGTGTGCAGCCAGAACCACGACCAGGTGGGAAACCGGGCCGCGGGGGACCGGCCCAGCGCGCTCCTCGGCTACGACGGGCTTGCCGTCGCCGCCGTGCTCACCCTCGCCTCGCCCTTCACGCCCATGATCTTCATGGGCGAGGAATTCGGGGCCCGCACGCCGTGGCAGTTCTTCACGTCGCACCCGGAGCCCGAGCTCGCCCGGGCCACGGCCGAGGGGCGGCTGCGCGAGTTCGAGCGCATGGGATGGGATCCGGCCCTCGTGCCCGACCCGCAGGACCCAGCCACGCGCCTGCGCTCCATGCTCGACTGGAGCGAAGTGGCGACCGACGACGGCGCGAGGCTGCTCGCGCTGTACTCTCGCCTCATCGCCGCTCGGCGGAGCCTATCGGGCCTCTGGGCCGCGCCGCTCAACGAGACCGTCGTGAGCTCGGGCGGCACGGATGAGGGCCGGTGGATCGCCTGGCGGCGGCCCGGGGCCACGGTCGCGGCGTGCCTCGGCCAGGGCGGTGCGGACGTAAGGCTCGACGGCGGTCCCCGCCGGCGCATCGTCGTCGCTACGCACGAGGCCATCCGCACGGAGGGTATGGTGATCAGCTTCCCGGGACCCGGCGCCGTCGTCCTCGCCGAATGACGCGCGGGGCGCCCGCCCGGGGGAGCGCCGGGAATCGCTCAGATGCGTCGCTTCGTCACGAGCCCCCAGATGAACAGGACGATGAGCGAGCCGATGATCGCCGTGATCCACGTGACGGGGCTCCAGAAGTTCCTGATGAGGTCCTCATGGAAGATCAGTCCGCTGAGCCAGCCGCCCAGCAGGGCACCGACGACGCCGAGGATGAGCGTTGCGATCAGGCCTCCGCCTTGCCGGCCCGGCATGATGGCCTTGGCAATGGCCCCGGCAATCAGGCCGAGGATCAGAAATCCAATGAAACCCATGTCTTCTCCTCCTCGTACGTTGTGCGTTGGATTAATTCTTACCCCCTACGATGAAGGCCGTGACGTATATCGCAGACTCCAGCCGCTACGGATCCATGACGTACAACCGGGTCGGGCGCAGTGGGCTCAAGCTCCCCGCCATTTCCCTCGGCCTCTGGCACAACTTTGGCGACGACAAGCGCCACGACGAGCAGCGCGCCATCCTGCGACGGGCCTTCGATCTCGGGGTGACCCATTTCGACCTCGCCAACAACTACGGACCGCCGCCCGGAACCGCCGAATCGAACTTCGGGCGTCATCTCCGCGAAGACTTCCGGCCCTACCGTGACGAGCTCGTCATCTCGACCAAGGCCGGCTACCTCATGTGGGACGGCCCCTACGGCGAATGGGGTTCCCGGAAATACCTCATCTCGAGCCTCGACCAGTCGCTCAAGCGGATGGGCCTCGAGTACGTGGATATCTTCTACAGCCACCGGCCGGACCCGGACACGCCGCTCGAAGAGACGATGGGAGCGCTCGACTACGCCGTGCGCTCGGGACGCGCCCTGTATGCGGGCATCTCCTCGTACACGCCCCAGCAGACGCTCGAGGCCGCCCACATCCTCGCCGACCTCGGGACCCCGCTGCTCATCCACCAGCCCCGCTATTCGATGGCGGACCGGTGGACCGAGCAGGGGAGCCCCAACCTCTACGACGTGCTCGACGAGGTCGGCGCCGGTTCGATCGTGTTCTCGCCGCTCGCACAGGGCCTCCTGACCAATCGCTACCTCAAGGGGATTCCCGAGGACTCGCGTGCCGCGAAAGAGCACTTCCTCCGCTCGGCCTCGCTCACCGAGGAGAAACTCGCGATGGTCCGCGCGCTCGACGGCATCGCGCAGGGTCGGGGCCAGACCCTCGCGCAGATGGCGATCTCGTGGGTCCTGCGCCCCCAGCCCTCGGGTGCCTCGTCCGTGACGTCGGCGCTCATCGGGGCGTCATCGGTCGCGCAGCTCGAGGACTCGCTCGGCGCGCTCGCCGGGGCAGAGTTCCTCGATGACGAGCTCGCCGAGATCGATCGGATCCTCGCGGGCCGCTGACTCACGCGGGATCCGGCCACGGGTTGGGTGGGATCTGGCCACGGGTGGGGGGCGCGCCCCGTCAGCGGTGCGTCACCTTGACCGGGGTCGAGGCGTGCCGCTTCCGGCCGAACAGGAAGTAGGCGATCGGGCCGAAGGTGTTGATGAACGTGGCCGCGAACCACGCAGCCTTCGGCCCGTTCACTTCCCCTGGCTGCCGGCGGGCAAGATCCCGCCACGCGAGGGCCTTGAGGCTCAGCTCGGCCGCGGCGGCCAGTACGACTCCGAAGCGCTTGCCCGGGCTGAGGTCTTTCCATTTCGTCTTGGTGCGTCGCGCCATGACCCCTCCTCATGAACCATCTGTGACGAGTGTAGGCCTCACGCGCCACGTGTGGTTCGTTACCATGGCAATGCGCCCTCGACGCCGAGCTGTGTGCGGCGAGGACTTTGATCTGCAAGGAGAACCGTGTCTGAGAATCCGATCCGTGTGGCCATCGTCGGCGTGGGCAACTGTGCCGCTTCGCTCGTCCAGGGTGTGCACTATTACCGCGATGCCGACCCCGACGAGACGGTTCCCGGCCTCATGCACGTGAAGTTCGGCGACTACCACGTGAGCGACCTCGAATTCGTCGCGGCGTTCGACGTCGACGGCAAGAAGGTCGGTGTCGATCTCGCCGACGCGATCCTCGCGAGCGAGAACAACACGATCAAGATCGCGGATGTCCCGCCCACCGGCGTCACCGTGCAGCGCGGCCACACCCTCGACGGCCTCGGGAAGTACTACCGCGAGACGATCGAGGAGTCGGGCGCCGAGCCGGTCGACGTCGTCGCCGCCCTCAAGGAGGCGAAGGTCGACGTCCTCGTGTGCTACCTGCCTGTCGGCTCGGAGAAGGCCGCGAAGTTCTACGCGCAGTGCGCGATCGACGCACACGTCGCGTTCGTGAACGCGCTGCCCGTGTTCATCGCGGGCACCCCGGAGTGGGCGCAGAAGTTCGCCGAGGCCGGCGTCCCGATCGTGGGCGACGACATCAAGAGCCAGATCGGCGCGACGATCACGCACCGCGTCCTCGCGAAGCTCTTCGAGGACCGCGGTGTGACGGTGGACCGCACGTACCAGCTCAACGTCGGCGGCAACATGGACTTCAAGAACATGCTCGAGCGCGAGCGGCTCCAGTCCAAGAAGATCTCCAAGACGCAGGCCGTGACCTCGAACGTCGAGGCGGAGCTCGCCGAGCGCGACGTCCACATCGGGCCGAGCGACTACGTCGAATGGCTCGACGACCGCAAGTGGGCGTTCGTGCGCCTCGAGGGCCGCAACTTCGGCGACGCGCCCGTCTCGCTCGAATACAAGCTCGAGGTCTGGGACTCGCCCAATTCGGCCGGCGTCATCATCGACGCCGTGCGCGCGGCGAAGATCGGCCTCGACCGTGGCGTCGGCGGCCCGCTCACGTCCCCGAGCGCCTACTTCATGAAGTCCCCGCCCGAGCAGCGCGCCGACGATGTGGCACGTGCCCAGGTCGAGGCGTTCATCCGCGGCGACGTCGAGCGCTAGGCGACGTCGAGACCGAACTGGGCGGCGCCGTCGTCGTCCGCTCGGGCTCCACTACGCGCAGGCCCCTGCACCTCGAGAGGTGCGGGGGCCTGCGTGTTTCTCAATTTTCGCGAATTTGGGATCCCAAGTTCTTGACTGTGGCATCCACCACATCTATTCTGAATTTGGGATCCCAAGTTGGGATCCTTGATTCGTGACGTTGCGCAACCATCCGCTGGGAACTGGCCCCTCCCGGACCATCCGTGAACATCACCCCACAGCGAAAAGCGAAGGAGGACCACGTGTCCTTTCAGAAGGAGGCGTCCGCCACGCGGAGCCCCGCGGCCGTCGGCACGGGGACGCGGGCGTCGCGCAGCAGCGTCCGTTGGAGGCTCTTCATCCTGTTGCTCGTCCTCGTGACGGTCAACTACGTGGACCGCGGCTCGATCTCAGTCGCGCTCCCCATCATCCAGAAGGAGTTCGGGCTCACGCCAGAGCTCGTGGGGCTCCTGCTCTCGGCATTCTTCTGGACCTACGCCTTCATGCAGGTGCCCGTCGGCTGGCTCATCGACCGCTTCGGGCCGCGCAAGGTCGTCACGGCGTCGTGCATCGGCTGGGGCGCGGCGACCGCCGCGTCCGGCCTCGCGGGAGGCTTCCTCAGCATGTTCATCGCCCGCATGGGGATCGGCGTCACTGAGGCGGGCGTCATGCCCGCGGGAGGCAAGCTCAACGCCCTGTGGATGCACTCGAAGGAGCGCGGCCGCGGCGCCACGATCCTCGACGCGGGCGCGCCCCTCGGGGCGGGCGTGGGCGGCATCCTCATCACGTGGCTCATCTCCGCGTTCGGCGGATGGCGCATGTCCTTCATCATCGCGGGCATCGCGACCGTCACCCTCGGCGCCTTCATCTGGTGGTACGTGCGGGACAACCCCCGCCAGCACCGCGCGGTCAACGATGCCGAGGCGGAGTACATCGAGGCTTCGCACGCGGCCGAAGACGCCGCCGCGGAGGCCGGGGGCAGCACCGCCCGGCGCGGGCTCCTGCCGTACCTCAGGTTCCGCTCGTTCTGGGCCATGTGCTTCGGCTGGCTCGGCTTCAACGGCGTCTTCTACGGCCTCCTCACCTGGGGCCCGCTGTATCTCGCCCAGGCCAAGCACTTCAACCTCAACACGATCGGCTGGTCGACGTTCGTGATCTTCGGCGCGGGATTCGTCGGCGAGATCCTCGGCGGGTCTCTCGCGGACCGGCTCCGGGCGAAGGGCTACGGCGCCAACGTCGTCATGCGTTCGCTCCTGGGCGCATCGAGCGTCATCGTGACCGCTGGCCTCGTCGGGGTCACCATCGTCGGGGACCCGGTCACCGCCGTCGTCCTCCTCTCGGTCGTGCTCTTCTTCCTGCGCTGGGTGGGGCTCTTCTGGGCCGTCCCCGCGACGCTCGGGGGTCGGACGAACGCAGGCGTGCTCGGCGGCGCGATGAACCTGAGCGGAAACATCGCCGGGTTCGTGACGCCGATCGCGGTCGGGTTCATCGTGGGCGCGACCGGCGGGTACACGGGCGCGCTCCTGTACTTCGTCGGGTCGGCGATCGTCATGGCGGCTTCAGTGCTCGTGCTCGACTACAGCAAGAGGCTCCCGGTGTAGCCCGCGCGGCGTTAGGCACTGCGCCCGCCCGCGTGGGCGTGGTCGAATGGACCGGGAACGAATCCGCTGCCTCGCGCAGCATGACCTGAGGGGATCGACATGGCACAGCCCGCCGAAGAGCCGCAGCGAGACCGGCCGCTGCGCGAGGTGATCCGCGACACCCTGCGGACGCGCATCTTCGAGGGCCACTATGCCCCGGGCACGCGCCTCATCGAACGCGATCTCGCCGGCGAGTTCAATGTCTCGCGCCTCCCGGTGCGCGAAGCCCTGAGGATGCTCGTCCAGGAAGGCATCCTGGCCGAGCGCGCGTCGCGCGGCTCGGTGGTCGCGGCCCTGAGCGACAAGGATGTCGAGGACCTCTTCGACGTCCGGCTCTCGCTTGAGGTGCTCGCGTGCCGGCTCGCCGCCCAGCGCGCGAAGCCCGAGGACATCGCGAAGCTCGAGTCCCTCCTGGACCGGGCCGACGACGCGATCGGTCGGGGGAGCATCAACGAAGCCCATCGCGCGAACAACGAGTTCCACGACGAGGTCACGCGCATCGCGGACAACGGCTTCCTGCGCTCGGCCCTCGAACCCCTCCAAGGCCGCATGCACTGGCTGTTCCGGCACGTCACGGACCTGCCAGAGCTCGTGGGCGAGCACCGGGACCTCCTCGCAGCCATCGCGAGCGGCGATCCCGACCGCGCCGCAGCGCAATCGGCGCACCACATCGGCAAGTACCGGGCTCAATACCCAGAGACGATCTGAGCCCGGTCCGGCACCCCCGCATCGGACATCCAGCACCAGCCGCACACGGTCGGGTGCTGCGTGGCGGGCCCGCCCCGCGGGCCCGCCCGTGTCCAGACAACCCGCCCTGTCCCCAGGGCAAGGAGACACCCATGAGACTTCTCGTCGTCAACCCCAACATCAGCGGCGAGGTGACCGACCTCATCCGCGCCGAAGCGACACGATCGGCCGGCCCCTCGACCGAGCTGATCGTGCGCACCGCGCCGCGGGGCGTCGAGTACATCGAGACCCGCTTCGAATCGCTGCTTGCGGCGACCGCCGTCGCGGAGGTCATCGCCGAGCATCGCGACGAGCTCACGGGGGGCTGCGGCGTCGACGGCGTCGTCGTGGCGGCGTTCGGGGACCCGGGCATGCCCGCGCTCAAGGAGCTCGTCGACGTCCCGGTCATCGGGATCACGGAGGCCGCGCTGTGCGCGGCGGCGCTCCAGGGGCACCGCTTCTCGATCATCGCGATCTCGGACCGCATCACGGCGTGGTACCGCGAATGCGTCGAGCACTTCGGCTTCGGCGGCCGGCTCGCGTCGATCCGCTCGATCAAGGAGGCCCTTCGCGGGATCGGGAGCGTCCAGGACGACTTCCGCCCGACCCTTGTCGAGCTCGCCCGCCTCGCTGTCGCGGAGGACGGCGCCGACGTCGTCATCCTCGCGGGGGCGCCCCTCGCGGGGCTCGCGCGCGAGGTCGCGTCGGAGATCCCCGTGCCGGTCGTCGACGGCATCGGCGCTGGCGTGCGGCTCGCCGAGGCTCTCGTGGGGCTCCGCTCGGGGGTGCACCGCGCGGGCTCGTTCGCGCCCCCGCCGCCCAAGCGGCGCGCCGGGCTGAGCCCGGCCCTCGATGCCGCGCTCGACGCCGCGCAGCTCGCCGCGGGCGCCTCGGCGCCGGCCGCCGGCACCACCGCGGGAGGGAGGCTCTGATGGCCGATCTCGTCATCGCCCACGGCCTCGTCGTCAACGCGTTCGGTACCCAGACGGCGCACGTCGTCGTCGACGGCGGCCGTGTGACCGCCGTCGTCGACGCGGCGGAGCCCGTGCCCGCGGCGGCGCGCGTCATCGACGCCGCGGGCCGCGCGGTCATCCCCGGAGGCGTCGACGGGCATTGCCACGTGGCACAGGTGACGGGCCGATTCCGGACCCTCGACGACTTCGCCGTCACCTCGACCGCGGCCCTGTGGGGCGGCACGACGACGATCCTCGACTTCGGCATTCCCCGCGACGCGTCCGAGACCCCGCTCGACGCCGCCAAGAACAAGCTCGCCCTCGCGAGCGCCGCGCGCTGCGACGTCGCGCTCCACGGCTCCGTCATCGCGTGGGACGAGACCGTTCCGGCCCAGCTCGAGGAGCTCGCGGGCCTCGGCATCCGGTCCGTCAAGATGTACATGACGAACCGCGGCACGACGATCGCGGACAACGACACAGTGCTCAGGGTCATGCGCGAGATGGTGCGGCTCGACGGGCTCACGTACATCCATGCGGAGCACGACGCGATCGTCGTCGACTGCACGCAGGCGCACGCCGAAGCCGGGACGATCGGCATCGGCCACCTGCACGAGACCCGTCCCGAGCTCGCCGAGGAGGCCTCCGTGCGCGAGGTCATCGCGATGGCCGAATACACGGGCGCGCCTGTGTACTTCGTGCACCAGTCGACGCCCGGCGCCGTCGACCTCGTCGCGGAGGCCCGCTCGCGCGGCTTCGACATCCACTCCGAGACGTGCCCGCATTACCTTGTGCTCGACGACGGCGTGTACTCCTCACGCTACCCCGAGTGGTTCGCGTGCTGCCCGCCGATGCGCTCGCCCGAGACGGTCGCCGCGCTGCGCGAGCGCTTCGCGGACGGCTCGATCCACACGGTCTCGAGCGACCATTCGTGCTACGACCTCACCCAGAAGCGCGAGCGCACCGACGACGTGCGGCAGATGCCGCATGGCCTCCCGGGGGTCGAGACCCGCATGCCCGTCACGTTCACGGCGCTCGCCGAGGCCGCTGCGGCTGCCTCTGACCGTGACGTGCTCGAAAGGTTCGTCGAGGTCTTCTCGGCGGCGCCCGCGCGGATCAACGCGCTCCCGGGCAAGGGCGCGATCGCGCCCGGCTACGACGCCGACCTCGTGGTCTTCGACCCCGCCGAGGCGCGCACAGTCGACGGCGGCGCCCTCCACATGGGCACCGACTTCTCGCCGTTCGACGGGCGCGAGCTGCGCGGCTGGCCGCAGGTCGTCGTCTCTGGCGGGCGGGTGGTCCTCGACAGGGACGGCTTCCACGATCCCGGCCCCGTGGGCCGCTTTGTAGCACGTCTGGGCTACCGCGAGTCGGCCGCCGCATCGGGCGGCGCCCCGGGCACGGTGCCCCACCCGGACGGACGGACGACGGCGCGGGGCGAGTTCGCCGTCGTCGTCGGCTCGCACGCGGGGGAGGGGGAGTGACGATGCAGCACGCGAAGCCCGCCCGGCCGACCCGCATCGGCATGATCGTGCCCTCGTCCAACACGTGCCTCGAGCCCATGAGCTACCGGATCCTCGGCGATCGCGAGGACGTCACGATCCACTCGACGCGCATCCCGGTAACCCGCATCGCCCTCGACGCCGGCTCGGACCGGCAGTTCGACGTCGAGGGCATGCGCCGCGCCGCCGAGCTGCTCGCGACGGCGGACGTCGACGTCATCGCGTGGAACGGCACATCGGGCTCGTGGCTCGGGCCCGCGCACGATCGGGAGATCGCCGCGGAGATCACCGCGGCGACAGGCGTTCCGGCCACGACGTCGACTCTTGCGTACCTCGATGCGTTCCGCCAGTTCGGCACGGAGTCCATCGGGCTCGTGACCCCGTACACGGCGGACGTCAATCTCCAAGTCGCGGTCTGCTACGCGGGGGAGGGGATCCGCGTCACGGGGCACCGCGCGCTTGGGCTCAGCGACAACGAGTCGTTCGGGCGCGTCGCCCCCGGGGAACTCGTCCCAGGGTCCCTCGAGCTCGCGGCGGACCGGCCCGACGCGCTCGTGTACCTGTGCACGAACCTCTACGGCGCGCCGATCGCGGCCGACGTCGAGCGCCGCACGGGGGTGCCGGCGCTCGACTCCGTCGCCGTCACCCTGTGGCGCTGCCTCCAGCTCGCGGGCGCCCCGCTGCTCGACCCCCGCTGGGGGAAGCTCCTCGCGTAGGCCGTTGAAATCCGGGCATGGGTCGAGGCGGGACGCAGATGGCTGCGTCCCGCCTCGTGTGCACCGGCTCAGTCCTGCGCCCGGCCTTCGGGCTACCTGTTGCGATGGGGTGTGCAGGCCTGTATTGCACGGCGCGGCCTAGATGAGCTTGTGGCGTTTCCGGAGTGCGAGCGCTTGGGAGAGGCTCGCATCGGGGTGGCGGCGGCTAATGGGCCAGGGCTGGTTCGGCCAGCTGGACCTTATCGCCGTCTGCGGAGGTGAATCCGGCCTTGAGCTCGGAGCGGAGCTTCTCCATGTCGAGGGCGCGCTGCCACTTGGCAACGGCGACGCACGAGACGATGTTGCACACGGTGCTGGTGAGGGCACGCGCTTCGCTCATGAATCGGTCGATGCCGACGATGAGGGCCACGCCGGCCACCGGAAGTGTGGGCATGACGGTGAGGGTGGCGACGAGGGCGACGAAGCCGCTGCCGGTGACGCCAGCCGCGCCCTTGGAGGTCAGGAGCATCATGCCGAGCATGAGGAGGATCTGGTCCCAGCTGAGGTGGATGTCGCAGGCCTGGGCGATGAACATCGAGGCGAGGGTCAGGTAGACGGCGGTGCCGGTGAGGTTGAAGGAGTAGCCGGTCGGGACGACGAGTCCGACGACGCCGCGCTCGCAGCCAATCCGCTCGAGCTTGGAGAGCAGGCGGGGCAGCACGGGCTCGCTCGACGACGTGGCCAGGACGATGAGGAACTCGTCCTTGAAGTAGCGCAGGAGCCGCCAGAGGCTGAAGCCCGTGATCTTGGCCAGGATCCCCAGGCCGACGACGACGAAGACGATGCAGGCGGCGTAGAAGGCCAGGATCAGCATGCCGAGGTTGCCGATCGAGTGAGCGCCATACTTTCCGACGGTGAACGCCATGGCCCCGAAGGCGCCGATGGGGGCGACCTTCATGATGTAGCCGAAGACGACGAACAGCAGCCGGTTGAAGCTGTTGACGACGTCGAGCGCGAGCTTTCCGGGTGCGCCGAGCCTGCTGAAGGCGAAGCCGCACAGGAGGGCGATCAGGAGCACGGGCAGGACTTCTCCGTTGGCGAAGGCCCCGACGAAAGTGGCCGGGATGATGTTCAGCAGGAAGTCCGCCGGGTTGCTGCTGGGCAGCTGGCTCGTGTACTTCGAGGCGACGGATGCGTTGAGGTGGGCGGGGTCGATGTGCATCCCCGCTCCGGGCTGGAAGAGCAGGACTGCCCCGAGGCCAAGGGCAAGGGCCAGTGCGGTGAGAGTGTAGAAGAGCCCGAGCGAACGCAGCAGGGTCGGCCCGACCTTCTTGGTGTCGGTCAGCGAGGTGATGCCACTGACGATCGTGCAGAAGACGATCGGAGCGATCAGGAACTTCACCAGCTTGACGAAGCCGTCGCCGAGGGGCTGGAGCGAAGAGCCGAGGTCGGGCCAGAGGGCGCCGACCAGGACGCCGAGCGCGACGCCGATGAGGACCTGGACGTAGAGGTGTCCGAGGATGGATTTGATCTTCATTGAACAACTTCCTGGGTGAGCGCCCCCCTCCATGATGGCAGGGGGCGGGTTTCGTAGCTACGCAGTGCTAGGGAGCTAGGCCGTCTGGGCCACTGAATGTGCGACGTCGATGTCGGCGACGGCGAGCTGGCGGGCCGCGCGGTGGAGCGCGACTTCGCTGACGAGGCCGTTGTCGTCTGTGACGACTTCGGTGGTGATGACACCGGCGGGTGTGCCGATGCGCAGGAGCAGCGCCCCTGATTCGGGGTTCCGAGTGGCGGGCAGGGCGTTGGCGACGACGGAGGACGGCAGCGCGGCTGCAAGGGAGACGGCCACGGCGGAGGTGAGGCCGATCGCGGGATGCGGCGCGAGCATCGAGAGCATCCGCACTCGGATGTCGTGAGTGTTCGCGGCGATGAGCGAGCCGTCGGCTGCGGTGTAATCGCCGGCGGGAGCCACCACGCCGACCTTCGGCACAGCGTTCTGTGGCGGATCCTCCGGTTTCCGCAGACCCATCGCCAGGCCCGCTGCGGCGCGGGCGGCGACGAGCCGGGGGAGTTGTTCGCTCATCCCGTCGGTCATCGAGGACAGGTCGATGCCTACCTCGTCCGCCGGGATGAGGACGGCCGGCGCTCCGGCGTCGACAAGAGTCGCCGAGATCCGCGTTCCCTCGACCATGATCTCGTCGGTCACGCTCCCCGTGGGCAGGAGCGCTCCCGTCGTCTGGCCCCACGGGGCGTGGAACGAAAGGCTCACGGGGACCCCCGCTGCGCTGCTGCCCGGGACCCTCGCCAGACCCGACTTGGGGATGCGGCCGCCGGGAGTGGCGATGGTCCCGCTCAGCACGGCCCCTGTGTTGAGGTTCCGCATGCTGACGCGCGTGATTCCGTCGTCGGGGGGAACGATTCCCGTCTGAACGGCGTACAGGGCGATCGCCGTGGCACAGTTCCCGCAATTGGAACCGAGCTCAACCGTCTCATCCCCGATGCCGACTTGGGCGAAAAGGTAATCCAAATCGGCAGGACCATCCGGGCTCCCTGCGATGATCGCCGCTTTCGAGGTGGTGGAGGTCCCGCCCCCGACGCCGTCGAGTTGGCGCGCATCGGCAGCACCGAAGGCATCGGCCAGCAGCGTCCGGATCTCATCTTGACTCGTCGCGTGGCGAGCTACGTCCTCGGCGTCGAACAGCCAGCACTTGCTCGTGCCGCCTCGGTACCAGTGACCGCGGAGTTGCACGGTCTTCTCCTTCATGCTTCGTGGTGTCGCGCCTCACAGCGCCTGCTCCTTCTACGATCCGCGCAGAGAGCTTTCAGCACAATCAGAGGAATATTGAGGACCGTCTAGTTTTGCTAAACTCAGGCTGTGGCAAATCTCGACCTCCATCGGCTCCATCTGCTCCGGGAAGTGGCTCGGTCCGGCTCTCTCACCTCGGCCGCGACGGCCCTTTCTTTCACGACCTCCGCGGTCTCACAGCAGATCGGAAAGCTCGAGCACGAAGTCGGGGTAGCCCTCATCGAGCGTCACCCCAGGGGCGTGGCGCTGACTGATGCAGGTCATGCGCTCCTGGGATACGCGGACGAGATCGACAGGACCATCGAGGCCGCCCGCGCCGAGATGGAGGAGTTCGCCGGCCTCCGCCGTGGCCAGCTGCGAATGGGCACCTTCCCGACCGTCGGGGCATCTCTGATGCCCGAGGTCGTGTTGGCGTTCCGCGCGCGCCACCCGGACGTCGCCGTCACAGTGGTCAGCGCGCGTCGGGACGGCCTCCTTGAGAAGCTCCGCCGCCGGGACATCGAACTCACGCTCCTCTGGGACTATCCCTGGGAACAGATTGAGGGCGAAGACCTGAATCTCATCGGCCTGATGAGCGACCCCACCGTGCTTCTCGTGCCCCGCACGCACCCCCTCGCCACGAACCAGAGGGTGCGGATTGAGGACCTACGCGAGCAAGAGTGGATCGTCCGCGACGAGCACCCCGTGGCTGACGTCCTGCGCCGCGTATGCCGCGAGGCGGGGTTCGAGCCACGCATCGCGTTCGCTGCCAATGATTACCAAGAGACGCAGGGCATGGTGGCGGCAGGCATCGGCATCGCCTTGGCCCCCGAGCTCGCGCTCAGCGCCCTGCGCAGGGACGTCGTCGCCGTCCCGCTCCGTGGGGCACCGGCCCGAAGGATCCTCCTCGCCCACCTCGCAAACCGGCGCCTGAGCCCCGCAGGCGAACAAGCAGCGGCAGTCTTCCTTTCCACGGCGGAACACGCGCAGGCCGCCCGGGAAATCCGGCGCGCGCGTCATTGACGCGGCGCCGGGCGCGGCGTACACAGATCGTGTCACCACGCGTCGTCTGGCTGGGGCTTCCACGGGCGCGCGCAACCGCGGTCTCATGAGTTTCTGGAGCGGATCATGGGCACCGAACGGTTCGATGCGCTGCGTGAGCAGGTGCGCGGGCAGGTCATCGAGAGCGACGATCCCGAATACGACGCGGCGCGCGCTGTGTACAACGGCATGGTCGACAGGCACCCCGCCGCGGTCCTGCGCGTCTCGCAGGTCGCGGACGTCCTGGCCGCGGTGCGCTTCGCGCACGGGCTGGGCCTCGACGTCGCCCTCCGGGGAGGCGGGCACAGCGCGCCGGGCTTCGGGACGGTCGACGGCGGCCTCGTGCTCGACTTCTCGGCGCGCCGCGGGGTCCGGGTCGACCCGGCCGCGCGGACGGCGCGCGTCGAGGCGGGCGCGACCTGGGCCGACTTCAACCACGCGACGCACGCGTTCGGGCTCGCGAGCACGGGCGGGATTATCGGCTCCACGGGCGTCGCGGGCCTCACGCTCGGCGGCGGCATCGGGTACCTCGCCCGCAAGTACGGCCTCGCGTGCGACAACCTCATCTCGGCCGACGTCGTCTTGGCCGACGGCAGCTTCGTCACGGCGAGCGAGGCGCAGAACGTGGACCTCTTCTGGGCCCTGCGCGGGGGGAGCGGCAACTTCGGAGTGGTGACGTCCTTCGAGTTCCGCCTGCACCCGGTCGACATGGTGCACGTCGGGCTCATCTTCTACGACGCCGAACTCGGGGTCGAGGCCGGGGCCGCGTATCGCGAGTGGCTCGCCGCCGAGCCCGAGGAGATGGGCGCGTTCTTCGGATTCCACCAGGGCCCGCCGGTCCCGTTCCTGCCGGAGGAGTGGCATGGCAGGCCGGTCGCCGTCATCGGCGGAATGTGGACGGGCGACGTCGACGCGGGGCCCGCCCACTGGCAGCCGATGCTGGACGCGGCGCCCGTGCTCGGATCCATGCTCGCGCCGATGCCCTACCCGGCCCTCAATATCATGTTCGACGGGCTCAACGGGGTCCCCGGGCTCCAGGGCTATTGGAAGGCCGACTTCCTCCGCACGCTGAGCGACGACGCGCTCCGCGTGGGCGTCGAATTCGCTCCCGGCATCCCCTCGGTCCATTCAGCCAACCACTTCTATCCGATCGACGGAGCCGTCCAGCGCGTGGCACCCGAGGCGACGGCCTTCGCGTACCGGAACGTGGCGTTCGCCCCGGCCATCGCGGGGCAGTGGCCGGACGCCGCGGAGAACGAGAAGAACATCGCGTGGGTGCGCTCCTACTGGTCCGCGCTGCATGACTACGCCGAGCCCGGCGGCTACATCAACTTCCAGGACGCGGACGACCAGTCCAGGATCGAGGACAACTACGCCGCGAACTACGCCCGGCTGTCCCAGGTGAAGGCGAAATACGATCCGGAGAACTTCTTCCACATCAACCAGAACATCAAGCCCGCGGCCGCTGCCGTGACGGCCGACGCCGTCGTCGCGCCCCCGACGGAGCCCGCGCCTAGGCCGTGACCTGACTCTTCGGGATATCCGGGCCGGGCGGGAGGGATCCGTTCGGCCCGGGCGCGCGCCCATATAGCGCGATGGATCGGCTGGTCTGGGCGAGGGCGAGGAGTTTGAGGACGAGCTCGCGGTGCATGTGCATCCCGACGGCGACGCGGGCCACGAGGGTGTCGAGGTCCTCGGCCGCGGCCGCGTCCTCGACGTCGACGTGCGCGATGAGGTCCACGGCCCGGCTGTAGACGTCCAGCGCCGCGGGCGGGACGGAGACCCCGAGCCGGGCCATCTGCTCGAGGTGCGCATCGAGGGCCCCGCGCGCGGCGGTGGGCACGTCGGGCCAGCCGCGCAGGGCGACGACGGCGTTGCCCGCCTGGGTGCGCCCGGGCACCGGCTCGCCGAGGGACTGGACCTCGCGCTGGAGGGACTTCATGATCTCGACCCGGCTCGCCCCGGTGTCGATGAGGGCCACGATCGCGCGGATCTGGGCGATGCTCAGGTCGTTCACCCCGCGCAGGGTCTGGATCGTGGCGATGCGCCGGGCGTGCGCCTCGTCGTAGTCCGAGCGGGTCGCGGTCAGCCTCCGCCCCGGCGGGAGGAGGCCCTCCCGGAGGTAGAACTTGATGCTCGCGATAGGCACGCCCGTCAGGCTGCTGAGCTCGCGCAGCTGCATGTCATTCGCCCCTCAGACCATCCCCCATGTGGATAGCTGTTTCACCTACGAAGATACATGTCACCGTTGGAGAGCGAACCGGTCGCCCGATATCCTCATGGCGGAGCCGTGGATAGTACATGTATCTTCCTGTCCAGGCACCAAGCGGGAACAGGGGCCGAGGGAGCGCTGCATATGGGGGGCGTTCCCTCGGCCCCCTGTCATGGGCGGCGCTCCTCGCGCTGGGCCCCAAGGCCGGACGGTCAGAAGAGGCCCACGGGGCGGCCGTCGTCGTCGAGCCTCATGCGCAGGGCCGCGGGGTGTGCCGGGAGCCCAGGCATCGTCATGAGCGCTCCCGTGACGGCGACGATGAATCCCGCACCCGTGCGCGGCCAGAGCTCCCTCACGTGCACCGTGAAGCCCTCGGGGGCGCCGAGCTGCGTCGCATCGTCGGTGAAGGAGTACTGGGTCTTCGCCATGCACACGGGGAGGCCTCCCCAGCCGTTCTCCTCGATCTGGGCGAGCTGGCGCCGCGCGAGGTCGGAGAACTCGACGTCCGCACCGCCGTACACGTCCCGCACGATCGTCCGGATCTTCTCGTCCACCGGCAGGGCGAGCGGGTAGAGCTGGCGGCATTGCCCGGGTGCTTCGAGCGCGGCGAGGACCTCCCGCGCGAGCTCGTCGCCGCCGTCGCCCCCTCCGCCCCGGCCCCACACGTCCGCGACCGCGGCGCGTACCCCGGCCCTGGAGCACCACGCGAGCACTGTGTCGAGCTCCTCGGTGCTGTCGGAGGAGAACCTGTTGACGGCGACGACCGGCTCAAGACCGAACCTGCGCACCGTCGCCACGTGCCGCGCAAGGTTCGGCATCCCGCGGGCGAGCGCGTCGGCGTCGGGCTCGGCGAGGCAGTCCTTCGGCACGCCGCCGTGCATCTTGAGGGCGCGGACCGTCGTGACGAGGACGACGACGGACGGCGCCACGTCCGCGGACCGCGCCTTGATGTCCACGAACTTCTCCGCGCCGAGGTCCGCGCCGAACCCCGCCTCGGTCACGACGATCTCGGCGAGGCGCCGCGCCGTCGTCGTCGCGATGACCGAATTGCAGCCATGGGCGATGTTCGCGAACGGGCCGCCGTGGATGAGGGCGGGAGTTCCCGCGATGGTCTGGACGAGGTTCGGCTTGATCGCGTCCTTGAGGAGCATCGCCATGACGCCCTCCGCGCCGAGGTCCGCGACGGTGACGGGCTTGCGGCTGTAGGTGTAGCCGATCGTGATGCGCGCGAGCCGGTCCGCGAGGTCTGTGGCGTCCTTCGCGAGGCAGAACACCGCCATGACCTCGGAGGCGACCGTGATGTCGAAGCCGTCCTGCCGTGGGACGCCCTGCGTCGGCCCGCCGAGCCCCACGACGATCTCCCGCAGCGCGCGGTCGTTCATGTCCATCACGCGGCGGAACGTCACGCGCCGCGGGTCGATCCCGAGCTCGTTGCCGTGGAAGACGTGGTTGTCGATGAGCGCGCACAGGGCGTTGTTCGCGCTCGTGATCGCGTGGAAGTCTCCCGTGAAGTGGAGGTTGATGTCCTCCATCGGGAGCACCTGGGAGCGGCCTCCGCCGGTCGCACCGCCCTTGAGGCCGAGGATCGGCCCGAGGCTCGGCTCGCGCAGCGCGACCATCGTGCGCCTCCCCGCCCGTGCGAGCGAGTCCGCGAGGCCCACGGTGAGCGTGGACTTGCCCTCGCCCGCGGGCGTCGGCGAGATCGCCGAGACGAGCACGACTCGCCCGAGCTGGTCCGCGGGAGGCAGGCGTTCGACGTCGATCTTCGCCTTGTAGCGCCCGTACAGCTCGAGGGCGTCGGCAGGGATGCCCGCTGACGCGGCGATCTCTTCGATGGGACGGAGAGTGACGGCGCGGGCGATCTCGAGGTCGCTCGGCGTCGTTGCCTTGGCGCTCATGGGGCTCACCCTACCGTTTGGGCGTCACCTTCGGTGGGTGCTCGCCGGTTCGGAGGTCACGTCCTGTGGGCACGGCCCGCGCGAGGTGACCGTTGGATGGGCGGTCGCGAACCGCTTGGCGGTACGCCGCGCGCGTCCCCTCCGCCGTCTGGTCCCAGCCAAAGCGCTGCGCATACATCGATGCCGCGCGGCCGAGGTCCACGCGGGTCGCGGGATCGTCGTACAGCTGCTCGAGCACGGAGGCCCAGGCCGAGGCCTCGTGGCCGTCCACGAGGAACCCGGTCCGGCCGTCGCACACGGCCTTGGGGAGCCCGCCCACGCGCGCCGCGACGACCGGCGTGCCGCACGCCTGAGCCTCGAGCGCGACGAGCCCGAACGACTCCGAGAAGCTCGGCATCGCAAGCACGTCCGCCGAGCGGAACCATTCGGCGAGCACCCCGGCCGGGACGGGTGGGAGGCGCCGGACGGCGTCGTCGACCCCCTCCTCGCGGGCGAGCTCGTCGAGGTCGAGGCCCAGCGAGCCGCTCGGCGCGCCGATGATCGTCACCCTCAGGGGGAGGTCCGGACGACGACGGCGCAGCTCGCCGACCGCGGCCACGAGCACCTGGGGGCCTTTGAGCCGCTGGAGCCGGCCCGCGAACAGGACGTGGAACGTCGAGGCCGGAACGCCCGACGCGACGCGCGAACGCGAGCGGAACGCCGGCCGGAACACGTCGAGGTCGACGCCCGGGCTCACGACGTCGATCCGCTCCTCGGCCACCCCGTAGTGCCGCACGAGCTCGTCCCGCTCGGCCGCCGTGTTGGCCGTGAGCCGCGCCGCCGCGTCGGCGATGAGCTGCTCGCCCCGCTCGCGCCACGTCGGCTCGGGCACGTCGCCCGCGGCGAGGTGCCGGTTCTTGACGCGCGCCATCGTGTGCATCGTGTGCACGAGCGGAACGCCCCACGCCGAAGCTGCCTGGAGCCCCGCGAGGCCCGAGACCCAATAGTGGCTGTGCACGACGCGCGGAAGGCTCGCGCGGCTCATCCGCTGCACGAGCCCTTCGGCGAATTCGTCCACGATCGGGGGCATCTGCTCCTTCGCGAGCCGCCGCCGCGGCCCGGCCTCGATGTGGTGCACCGCGACCCCCGGCGCGACGAGCTCGACGTCGGGCTGGGCGGGGTCGGTCGCGCGCGTGAAGATGTCTACCCCCAGCCCGTCGGCGGCGAGCGCCTTCGCGAGGTGGCTGATGTATACGTTCATTCCGCCCGCGTCGCCCGCGCCGGGCTGTTCGAGGGGCGATGTGTGGAGGCTGATCATCGCCACGCGGTCCTGGTGCTGCACGCTACAAGGCTACGGTTTGGGCCCGGCCCGCGCTCGCGGGGCCCCGCGAGCTTCTTCCGGGGCGCCGTGCCGGCGGCAACGCTGTCCCTAGCGCCGTCCCTCCAGGCGGTGGCCCGCTCCCAGACGGGAGCCGCCGGTAGACTCGGGGCGTGACTTCCACGCCCCACCCCGCATCGCCGCGCCCCGCGGATCTCCCGGAGCGCGCCGCCGTCGTCGATCTCGAGGCGATCCGCCACAACGTCAGGCTCGTGCGGACGGTCGCGGATCCGGCCCGCGTCATGGCGGTCGTCAAGGCGGATGCCTACGGCCACGGGGCCGTTCCCGTCGCGCGTGCGGCGCTCGAGGCCGGCGCTTCCTGGCTCGGTGTCGCCCACATCGGCGAGGCCCTCACGCTCCGCGCTGCAGGCATCGAGGCGCCGACGCTCGCGTGGCTCCACACGCGGGAGAGCAACTTCTCGGCGGCGGTGGGCGCCGGCGTCGACCTCGGCTGCTCGGGCTGGGAGCTGGGCTGGATCGTCCAGGCGGCGCGCGAGCAGGAACGCCCCGCACGCGTGCACCTCAAGATCGACACCGGGCTCGGCCGCAACGGCATCACACCCGATCGGTGGGAGGCGGTCCTCGACGAGGCCACCGAGTACCAGGATGCGGGCCTCCTGCGCGTTGTCGGCGTCTTCAGCCACCTCGCCGTCGCGGACGAGCCCGACCGGCCAGAGACCGACGCCCAGCTCGACGTGTTCCGCGACGCCGTCGCGCTCGCCGAAGACGCGGGCTGCGACCTCGAGGTGAGGCACATCGCGAACTCGCCCGCGATCTTCTCGCGCCCGGACACGCATTTCGACCTCGTCCGCGCGGGCATCGCGATCTACGGGCTCTCGCCGTTCGCGGACCAGTCCTCGGCCGATCTGGGGCTGCGCCCCGCCATGACCCTCCGGACGCTCGTGTCGCAATGCAAGCGCGTGCCTGCGGGCCAGGGTGTGAGCTACGGCCTCACGTACCGCACCCCGGGCAAGAGCGCCCTGGGCCTCATCCCGCTCGGCTACGCGGACGGCGTTCCCCGCACGTCCGAGGGCGGCCCCGTGCGGATCGCCGGCACGACCTACCGCGTGGCGGGCCGCGTCGCGATGGACCAGACGGTCGTGGACCTCG
Organism: Sinomonas terricola; assembly: GCF_034931225.1. Lineage (NCBI taxonomy): Bacteria > Bacillati > Actinomycetota > Actinomycetes > Micrococcales > Micrococcaceae > Sinomonas > Sinomonas terricola. The sequence goes on along the minus strand of NZ_JAYGGQ010000001.1, from coordinate 276,305 downwards.
GGCCCGACGTGGATCCGGAGGCGCTCGCGGGGGCCGAAGCAGTCCTGTTCGGGCCGGGCGACGACGGCGGCCCCACCGCCGACGACTGGGCCCGCGCCGCCGGGACCATCAACTACGAGATCGTCACGCGGATCAGCCCGCGCGTCCCGCGCGTCCACGTCGACTCTGCCGAGGCCCCCGCGCCCGAAGACCTCCTCAAGGAGGCTGCGGTCGCCGACGTCGCGCCGGCCGCCGGAGGCGCCGCGTGAGCGCAGGCACCTCTTCCGCCGCGCCGTCCAGCGCGGCGTGGGAGCTCCGGGCCAGGCCGACGACCGCCGAGGAGACCCAGACGCTCGGCGCGGCCCTCGGCGGCGTGCTCCGCGCCGGCGACCTCGTGGTGCTCACAGGCGGACTGGGCGCCGGGAAGACGACGTTCACGCAGGGCCTCGGCTCCGGCCTCGGAGTGCGCGACGGCATCATCTCGCCCACCTTCGTGCTCGTGCGGATCCACCCGAACGTGCCGTCGGGGGTCCGCCCCGGAGGGCCCGATCTCGTGCACGTCGACGCGTACCGGCTCGAGGGCGAGGGCGAGATCGACGACCTCGACCTCGAGAACTGGGCGGACACGTCCGTGACGGTCGTCGAATGGGGTCGGGGCCGCGTGGAGCACCTCGCCGAGTCGTGGCTCGACATCGAGCTGGTCCGCGGGCCGGCCGGCGGCCCGGCGGGGCAAGCCGTGCTCGGCTCGGCCGTCGAGAGCGATCCCGACGTCGACTTCGACCCGGAGCTCGCCGACGCGCCCGTCGACGAGGAGTACGACGACGACGAGCCCCGCCTCGTCGTCGTGCGCGGCTTCGGACCCCGCTGGGCCGAGCCGCCCGCGCTGCCCGGTGCGGAGCGGATCCCGGCGCGGGCGGGCGGCACGCGATGATCATCCTCGCCATCGACACGTCCGCGATCGCCTCGGCCGCGCTCCTGCGCTGGCATGAGGACGAGGCCGAGGCCGCTCTCCTCGCCCAGTTCGCGACCGAGGACACGAAGTCGCACGCCGAGGTTCTCGCCCCCGGCATCCGGGCCCTCCTCGACGAGCAGGGACTCGCGGTCGGCGAGGTGGACCGCATCGTCGTGGGCGTCGGGCCGGGTCCGTTCACGGGCCTCCGATCGGGCATCGCGACCGCACGCGCCCTCGCGTTCGCCTGGTCGACGCCGCTCTCGGGGCTCATGAGCCTCGACGCGATCGCGTGGGACGTCGTCGCGTCCGGTGCGTCGGCCCCGGCGCTCCGCGCGGTGCCCTCCGGTGAGGGGCGCGCGACGCCTGTCCGGGCGCTGTCGTCCGATTTCCTCGTCGCGACGGACGCGCGCCGCCGCGAGGTCTACTGGGCCCGCTACGCCGCCTCGGGCGCCCTGCTCGACGGCCCGCACGTCGCGTACCCCGACGCCCTCCCGCCGCTCCCCGTCTACGGGGCTGGTGCAGGGATCTACGGCGAGAAGCTCGCGGCGGCGGGCGCCGTCGTCGTCCCCGGATTCGAGCGCGCCCAGCCGACGGCCGCCTCGCTCGGCCTCGCCGCCGTCGAGCGCCTCGCCCGCGGCGAGGAACTCCTCGACACGGCGCCGCGATATCTGCGCGAATCCGACGCCCAGGTGCCCGGCCCGCGGAAGAAGGCCCTGTGATCGGATCGCCGCTGCCCGGGGGAGTCGTGCTCCGCGACATGACGGAGGCGGACGTCCCGGCCGTCCACGCCCTCGAAGTCAAGCTGTTCCCCGTCGACGCGTGGCCCGCGCGCATGTTCCGCGACGAGCTCTCGCAGCCCGAGACGCGCCGCTACTACGTCGCCGAGGAGCGCGTCGCTGATCGTGAACCGCGCATCGTCGCGTACGCGGGGGTCATGTGCGTCCCGCCCATCGCGGACGTGCAGACGATCGCCGTCGTGCCCGAGCGCGAGGGGCTCGGCATCGGCTCTGCGGTGCTCGCGGAGCTCATCGCCGAGGCCCGGCGCCGCGGCGCGCGGGATGTGCTGCTCGAGGTCCGCGCGGACAACCCGCGGGCGCAGGCGCTGTATCGGCGTTTCGGCTTCGCCCAGATCCACACGCGACGGCGTTACTACCGCGACGGCGTCGACGCGCTCATCATGCAGCTGCCGCTCGAGGCCGCGCCGGGTGGCGGGGCCGGGGGAGGAGACCAATGAACCAGCCGCTTGTGCTCGGCATCGAGTCTTCGTGCGACGAGACGGGCGTCGGGATCGTGCGCGGCACAACCCTGCTCGCGAACACCGTCTCCTCGTCCATGGACGAGCACGTGCGCTTCGGCGGCGTCATCCCGGAGATCGCCTCCCGCGCGCACCTCGACGCGCTCGTGCCCACTCTCCACGAGGCCCTCGAGACGGCCGGCGTGACGCTCGACGAGGTCGATGCCCTCGCCGTGACGTCCGGCCCCGGGCTCGCGGGCGCCCTCATGGTCGGGGTCTGCGCCGCGAAGGCGCTCGCCGTCGCGACGGGCAAGCCGCTCTACGCGGTCAACCACCTGGTGGCCCACGTGGGCGTCGGGCTGCTCGACGGCGGGGTGTACGGCGGGGAGCTTCCGGGAGACCTCGGAGCCCTGCTCGTCTCCGGAGGGCACACCGAGATCCTGCGCGTGCGCAACATCGCCTCGGAGGTCGAGCTGCTCGGCTCGACGATCGACGACGCCGCGGGCGAGGCCTATGACAAAGTCGCCCGCCTTCTCGGTCTCGGCTACCCGGGCGGGCCTGCCATCGACAGGCTCGCGCGCGACGGCGATCCGCGGGCGTTCCGCTTTCCGCGGGGCCTCACGCAGCCCAAGTACATGGGGTCCGCCGAAGCGCCGGGGCCGCACCGCTACGACTGGTCGTTCTCAGGGCTCAAGACCGCCGTCGCGCGCTGTGTCGAGCAGCACGAGGCAGCGGGGGAGGCCGTGCCGGTCGCGGACATCGCGGCCTCGTTCCAAGAGGCCGTCGTGGATGTCGTGACCGCGAAGGCCGTCCTCGCGTGCCGCGAAAAGGGGATCCGGAACCTTCTGCTCGGCGGGGGAGTGGCCGCGAACTCGAGGCTGCGCGAGCTGGCGGCATCCCGGTGCGCCGAAGCTGGGATATCCCTCGCCGTGCCGCCGTTCTCCCTCTGCACCGACAACGGCGCGATGGTCGCGGCCCTCGCGGCGCGCGTCATCATGGACGGCGGCTCGCCGAGCGACCTCGCGTTCGCACCGGACTCGTCCCTCCCTGTCACGACGGTCTCCGCCTAGGGCCGCGCCCGCGCAATTCGCCACAATTCACGGCGTTCCGGCGCCGAATTCGCCGTGAAGCGCCGTGAATTGTGTCGATTCTCGCCTCCAACGGACGGCCCAAGTTATCCACATACGGGATCTGGCCTTTGCTGACGGCCCGGAAGCCGGGGCAGGCTGATGCTATGGGGGGACCAGAACAGCTCTTGGCGAGCCTCGGCGGCAGCGCCGCAGCTAGCGATATGCGACGCTACTTTAGCCAACGGCAGCTGGAGCGAGCTGTGTTGGGCGGCGGCGTCGTGCGACCGCGTAACGGGGTCTATGCCTTGGCGTCGCTCGACGAAGCACATCGGGTTGCCCTGGAGTGTCGCGGCGTGCTCTTCGCACGCTCGGCGGCGTTGGCGCACGGGCTGGGCGTTCTGGAGCGGCCGCGAGCCGTTGACGTCGCGGTGCGCAGGGGGACCAAGATCCGCGCGCATCCTCAGGCCAATATCGTGACGCGACTGCTGCCGGAGGAGGACCTCGTCCGAGTCGGCGTCGTGACCGCAACCTCCCCCGTCCGGACGGTCTTGGATTGTGCCGCTCAGCTGGAATTTGCCGAGGGATTGGCCGTTGCGGATTCGGCTCTGCGCTGCGGTCTTGTGACCGGAAGCCAGCTCACGTCGGCAGCAGAGGCCTGGATTGGGCGGAACAAGCGGGCACTGCGGAGGGTCCTCGCCCACATGGACGGACGGGCGGCCAATCCGTTCGAGTCCGGCCTTCGGGCAGCATGCCTCGAGGCTGGCGTCGCTTTGGAGCCACAACTGCGGATTTCCACACGTGGGGGCACCTTCGTCGTGGACCTCGGGTCGGCTCTGTACCGGGTGACGGCCGAAGCCGACAGCTTCGAGTGGCACGGCGGACGCGAAGCCCTGCATCGAGATTGCACCCGGTACAACGAGTTGGTCCGAGATCAATGGACAGTGCTTCGGTTCAGCTGGGAGCACGTCATGTTCGACCGAGCGTGGGTGGGTCAGGTCGTCGCCGATGTCATCAGGGGATCGAAACGCCACAATTCGCGGGGAAGAAACGCCAAAACGGTGCACTCAGCGGCCTGAGTTGTGTCGTTCGCTACCGGCGGCGGCGCCACGCAATGACGGCCTCGACGGCTGCGTAGACGATCGCGAGTGCCACGACCGCGAGAGCCGCCTGGCCGTGGGACGTCACGGCGAGCAGTCCGGCGACCACTGCAAGGACGAACACGAGCCGCCCGGGGGAGCGGCGTCGTCGTACGTCCCGTGGACTCACGCGGGGTAGCCCTCGCGCATGAGGCGCGCCTCTTCGAGGACGACGGCGCGAAGGTCGCCCGCATGTTCCTCCGCGATGCGGCGCTGGCGCTGGTATCCGGCCCCGCGGCGGAGGATTCCCTCGATGTCGCGGAGCTCGTCCTCGCATCCGAGGTCGCGCGCAATGGGCTCGAGCCGGTTGAGGGTTTCGGCGAGGTGCTCGGTCACGAGCTTCTCGTTGCCCTGAGCGTCGAGGATGATGATCGCGTCGAGCCCGTAGCGGGCCGAGCGCCACTTGTTCTCCTGGACGTGCCACGGCGGCATGGTCGGGATGGTGCCGCCTGCGTCGAGCGTTCGCGACGCCTCCTCGACGAGGCACTGGGTGAGGGCCCCGATTGCGCCGACCTCCTCGAGCGTCGAGAGGCCGTCGCACACGCGCATCTCGATCGTGCCGAGCCGGGGGACCGGGCGGATGTCCCAGCGGATCTCGCTGATGACGTCGATGACGCCTGTCGTGAGCATGTCATCGACGTAGTGCTCGAAGCCGGCCCAGTCGGGGAACTGGAACGGCAGGCCGGCTGTCGGAAGCTGCTGGAACATGAGGGCGCGCTGCGATGCGTAGCCGGTGTCCTCGCCGCTCCAGAACGGGCTCGACGCCGAGAGCGCCTGGAAATGCGGGAAGTAGTTCACGAGGGCGTCGAGGACGGGCATGGCCTTCTCGCGCCGGTCGAGCCCGATGTGCACGTGGACGCCGTAGATGACCATCTGGCGGCCCCACCACTGCGTGCGGTCAATGAGCTTCGCGTACCGCTCCTTGTCCGTGACGGGCTGAAGCCGTGGCGGGCTGAACGGGTGGCTTCCGGCGGAGAAGAGCTCGACGCCGATCCGGTCGGTCACACTGCGGACGGCGGCCATGGTCGTGGCGAGGTCGGCCTTCGCGCCGGACACGGTGTCGTGGACGCCGGTCACGATCTCGACCGTGTTGAGGAGGAGCTCCTGATGGACGCGCGGGTAGTCGCCGTTGAGTTCGGGGCGCTCGGTGAAGACCCGCTGGAGCACTTCGGGGGCCACCGAGACGAGTTCGCCTCCGTGCCGGTCGACGAGCGCGAGCTCCCACTCCATCCCGATCGTGGACTGCCTCGACGCGGCGAAGTCGATGTGCATGGCTTGCCCCCGCGTGCTCGAGCTCCGGCAGGGGCCGCAGCATCCGTACAGAATGTGCCCAGTCTAGGGCAGTGCTCGGGCGCACCCGTGGGAGTGACCGTGCGTGACGCGAGGTGTCGGTCACGTTCGGGGCCCGGCCCGGTGCCGAAGAGAGGCACGTCAGACCCGGGCGAGAATCTCCTCCGTACGCGCAGTGTCCGGGAGGGATCCGTACCCGAGAGTGCGCTTCTCCCCGAGCCGCGCGGCGATGAACGCCTCCGCAACGTACGACGGCGCGTTCGCGACCAAGAGGGCCCCCTGAAGGGCGAGGGCGAGCTCCTCGGCCAGTCGGCGGGCCCACGCGTCCGCCTCGCCCGGCTCCCTGGCCGCGTCCGACATGAGCGAGAGGGCGCGGCCGAGCTGCGCGTCGAGGACGGGATCGACGCCACGCTGCTGCTCGAGCTCGTCCGCGAGGGCCTCGGCCGAATCAGGGTCCCTCTCGAGGGCCCGGAGGACGTCGAGCGCCACGACGTTGCCCGAGCCCTCCCAGATCGCCATGACGGGCTGCTCGCGGTAGCGCATCGCGAGGGGGAAGTCCTCGGTGTACCCATTCCCGCCGAGGCATTCGAGTGCCTCGGCCGCGTGGGCGGGCCCCCGCTGGCAGACCCAGAACTTGGCTACGGCCGTCGCGATCCGGGCGAAGCTCTGCTCCCGCACACCGTCGACGTCGCCGAGGTGGGGACCCGCGCCGCCGCGGGCGGGCCCTTGGCCCCGGAGGTCGGGATCCCCGCCGCCCACGGGTGCCGCACCGCCCGCGGGAGCCGGCCGCGCGCCGTCGTCGGCCGCCGCAAGCCGCAGGCCGAGCCATGTCGCGGCCTCGGCCTCGAGCGCGAGGTCGGCGAGCACGGATGCCATCGCGGGCTGATCGGCGAGGAGCCGGCCGAAGGCCCTGCGATGCCGGGCGTGCCACACCGCCTCGACGACGCCCTGCCGCATCCCGGCCGCGGAGCCGAGGACGCAGTCGAGGCGCGTCTCGTGCACCATGCCGATGATGGCCCGCACTCCGCGCCCGGCCTCGCCGACCCGCCACCCGAGGGTGTCTTCGAACTCGACCTCGGCCGAGGCATTCGAGCGGTTGCCGAGCTTCGCCTTGAGGCGCACGAGCCGGAAGGGATTCAGGGAGCCGTCGTCGAGAACGCGGGGGACGAGGAAGCACGAGGGCCCGGCAGGCTCCTGGGCGAGGACCAGAAACGCGTCGCTCATGGGTGCCGAGCAGAACCACTTGTGGCCGGTGATCAGAGCGGTGCCACCGCCGGCGTCGACGGCCGCCGTCGTGTTCGCACGGACGTCGGATCCGCCCTGCCGCTCGGTCATCGCCATGCCCATGAGCGCGCCGGGCTTGTCGGCGGCGGGCATGAGGCGCGGTTCGTAGCCCGTCCCGTACAGGCGGGGAAGCCACACCCGGGCGACGGCGGGTTCCCGCGCGAGGGCGGGAACCGCGGCGTGCGTCATCGAGACGGGGCAGGCGTGCCCCGGCTCGACCTGCGCGAAGAGCATGAACGCCGCCGCACGGGCCACGTGTGCGCCGGGACGCGGGTCGGCCCAGGCGGAGGTGTGCGCGCCATGGGCCACGGCGTCTCCAAGCACGCGGTGGTATGCGGGGTGATACTCCACTTCGTCGCGGCGCTCGCCGTAGCGGTCGAGCGCCCGGAGCTCGGGAACATGGGTGTTCGCGAGGAGGGCGTTCTCCTGGAACTCGGCCGAGCCGACGAGACGTCCCACGGCCGCGAGGGCACCGGCCGCCCAGCCAGCGCCGTAGCGCCGCACGCCGTCGACGAGCCCGGTGTTCGTCGAGAACTCGTCGATCCCCACGCGCGGCGGCGGCTGATTCGCGGACGGCGCTCGCATGCGTCCATTGCACACCCGCGTGATTCACGCGAGCCAGAGCCAGCGGAGCCCCGCTAGCCTTGTTCCGTGCCGATCCTCAACAAAGACATGACCCTCTGCATCTCCCTCTCGGCCCGGCCGAGCAACAACGGGACGCGCTTCCACAACTTCCTCTACGAGGCGCTCGGCCTCAACTGGATCTACAAGGCGTTCGCGCCCACGAACCTCGAGCAGGCCATCGCGGGCGTCAGGGGGCTCGGCATCCGCGGCTGCGCGGTGTCGATGCCGTACAAGGAGGAGGTCATCGCGCTCGTGGACCGCATGGACGCGTCGGCATCTGCGATCGATTCGGTGAACACGATTGTGAATGACGACGGCGTGCTCACGGCCTACAACACGGACTACACGGCCATCGCCCAGCTCATCGAGCGCAACGCCCTCGACCCGGCGTGGTCGGTCGTGCTGCGCGGTTCGGGCGGGATGGCGAAGGCGACGGCGGCCGCGTTCCGCGACGCGGGCTTCCGGGACGTGACGATCGTGGCGCGCAACGAGGAGACCGGGCGGACGCTCGCCGAGCTCTACGGCTTCGCGTGGGCGGCGGACGTCGATGCGGCGCTCGACGGCGCGACGGCCGACGTCTTCGTCAACGTCACCCCGATCGGCATGGCCGGCGGCCCCGAGGCAGACTCGCTCTCCTTCCCCGAGGCGGCGATCGACGCCGCGCGCGTGGTGTTCGACGTCGTCGCCCTTCCCGCGGAGACGCCGCTCGTGCGCGCGGGACGGGCCGCCGGAAAGGTCGTGATCAGCGGGGCCGAGGTCATGACGATCCAGGCCCTCGAGCAGTTCGTGCTCTACACGGGCAGGCGGCCGAGCGACGAGCAGCTCCACGCGGCCGAGGACTTCATGCGCGCGCAGTAGGCGGGTGCATGGTTCGTCCGGCGGTGACCTTCCGCGGGCTCGAGAGTCAGACGGGCTCGACGACGGCAGCCACGCGATCCTCGCCGATCCGCGTGAGCACCAGGGTGGCGCGCTTGTGTGGGGACTTCCGCGGGGCCTTCCCCTGGCCGGCGAGGAGGAGCTTGCGGAGCTCGTCCGGCGTCACGGCCATGCCGCGCTTCTTGATGTCGAGCGTGCTGATGCCCTCGTCGCGGACCCATTGGCGCAGTGCGCGGACGTTGTAGTGCCGCACCTCGAGCACGCGGTAGGCCCGGGCGAATGGCGTCTGGGCGAGCCTTGGGGCGCAGATGTACGCGATGTGCGGGTCCACGAGGTGGCCGCCGAGCCGGTCGGCGAGCTCCGCGACCAGCCCGGCCCGGATCACTGCGCCGTCCGGCTCGTACAGGAAGCCCTCGAGGGGACCCACTGAGGCGACGGTTCCGCCGTCGAAGTCGGTCTCGGCCACGAGCTCGGACGCGGAGTCCCCCGCGATGACGAGCGCCGCCCGGCGGACGCTCGGACGCTTGAGCGCGTTGAAGTACAGCGCGACCTCCGCGACGTCGCCGTCGACCGAGACCCACTGTGCCTCGCACGAGTCGGGAACCGAGTCGTGGGGGAGCCCCGGGCCGAGCTTGACGCCCACGGGCAGGCCGCGATCCGCGAGGTCCGAGGCGAAGCTGAGCGGCGGCGAGAACTCCTCCGGATCCCACAGGCGCGTGGTGCCGGACGTCGTCGTCGTCCGCCGCGCGGGGTCGAGCCAGACGGCGTCGATCCCCTCCAAGGGGACTGACTGCGCGTCCGCGTGGACCACGCGGACGTGCGGGAACGGCATGAGGTTCACGGTCGCGCACGCGGCGGTCGTCTCGTCGAGCTCAACGGCGGTGACGTCGAGATCGAGCGAGGCCATAGCCATCGCGTCGGATCCAAGCCCGCAGCCCAGATCGGCCACGCGCTGCACTCCGGCATCCACGAAGCGGCGCGCGTGCCGCGCCGCGACGTTGAGCCGCGTGGCCTGCTCGAGGCCAGCGCGGGTGAAGAGCATGTGGCGGGAGAACTCGCCGAATTTCGTCTCGGCCCTGAGCCGGAGCCTCGCCTGGCTCAGGACGGCGGAGACGAGTTCGGGCGCATGCCCCGCCTTGCGAAGCCGGGCCGAGATGGCGAGCGCGTCTTCCTCTCGGTAGGGGCCGAGCGAGTTGAGGAGGGCCCAGCCTTCCGCCGTGAGCAGCGGCGCGAGCTGCTCGGCCTGATGATCTGGGGGCATGGATCAAGCCTAGTTCAGCGCGCGCTCCGCCAAGCCGGATAAGGTTGACGCATGGAGACGACGCCTGCAGACGCCTCGACCGGAGCCGGCCACGGCGGACTTGACCGCTTCGCGCGGCCCGCCCTCATCGCCGGGATCGTCCTCGTGGTGCTGGCTGCGGTCCTCCTCGTCGTCGTGATCGGCCTCGATGCCTTCACCGCGACCGTCTATTCCGTGGGTGGCAAGAGCATCAACGACCAGACCGCCGAGGCGCAGGCCCTTCGGGACCAGTACCTCGGCAGCAAGATCCTGGCGATCATTGGGCTCGTGATCGGCGGCCTCGCGCTCGTGGGCTCGCTCGTGGTCATGTACCTCCACCGCGGCCGCGGCAATGGCAACGACGACGGCGACGATCTGAGCTTCGACGAGCTCGCCGGCGAGTGAGGCCGGGCCGCGTACGCCGACACAGCCTGGCGCCAGCGGCAGCGAACGTGTCGCGCGCTGGCACTCGCCTTGACCGAGTGCCAGTTGACCGGGATACCCGTCGCTCAATAGAGTCATGGGTAGCACTCGCCCTGTGCGAGTGCTAATTGTCCAGGCACGCTCCCGGCACCCGCGACGACGGTTGCATGCCCGGCTCCCATTTCTGTGACCCGTTCATGAAAAGGAGAGATCCGTGTCGGTCTCCATCAAGCCTCTCGAGGACCGTATTGTCGTCAAGCCGCTCGAAGCAGAGCAGACCACTGCTTCGGGCCTCGTGATCCCGGACACCGCCAAGGAGAAGCCGCAGGAGGGCGAAGTTGTCGCCGTCGGCCCCGGCCGCGTTGACGACAACGGCAACCGCGTTCCGGTCGACGTCACCGTCGGCGACGTCGTCCTCTACTCGAAGTACGGCGGCACCGAGGTCAAGACGGGCGGTGCCGAGTACCTCGTGCTCTCGGCCCGCGACGTCCTCGCGATCGTCGTCAAGTAGTCCCTGCCGAGCAGGACTCATCGCTGCGTGCACCCCGGCCCCGCGGCCGGGGTGCACGCGGTGAAGCGACCTGAGTCAAGGAGAAGCGAATGGCAAAGCAGCTCGCATTCAACGATGACGCCCGCAAGGCCCTCGAGGCCGGCGTCGACAAGCTCGCCGACACTGTCAAGGTGACGCTCGGCCCCCGCGGCCGCAACGTCGTCCTCGACAAGAAGTGGGGCGCGCCGACCATCACGAACGACGGCGTGACGATCGCCCGCGAGGTCGAGCTCGAGGACCCGTACGAGAACCTCGGCGCCCAGCTCGCGAAGGAAGTCGCGACCAAGACGAACGACGTCGCGGGCGACGGCACGACGACGGCGACCGTCCTCGCCCAGGCGCTCGTCAAGGAAGGCCTGCGCAACGTGGCCGCGGGCGCGGCCCCGGGCCAGATCAAGCTCGGCATCGAGGCGGCCGTCGAGGCCGTCGCGATCCGTCTCGGCGAGAACGCGCAGGAGGTCACGGGCCGGCAGGTCGCCAACGTGGCGGCGATCTCGGCCCAGTCGGATGAGATCGGCGAGCTCCTCGCCGAGGCGTTCGACAAGGTCGGCCAGGACGGCGTCATCACGATCGAGGAGTCCTCGACGACGCAGACCGAGCTCGTCCTCACGGAGGGCATGCAGTTCGACAAGGGCTACCTGTCCCCGTACTTCGTGACGGACGCGGAGCGCCAGGAGGCTGTCCTCGAGGATGCGCTCATCCTCATCCACCAGGGCAAGATCTCCTCGCTCCAGGACTTCCTCCCGCTCCTCGAGAAGACGCTCCAGGCCTCGAAGCCGCTCTTCATCATCGCGGAGGACGTCGAGGGCGAGGCCCTGTCGACGCTCATCGTCAACAAGATCCGCGGCACGCTCAACGCCGTCGCGGTCAAGGCGCCGGGCTTCGGCGACCGCCGCAAGGCCATGCTCCAGGACATCGCGACGCTCACCGGCGCCCAGGTCATCTCGCCCGAGGTCGGCCTGAGCCTCGACCAGGTGGGTCTTGAGCAGCTCGGCTCGGCGCGCCGGATCACGATCACGAAGGACACGACGACGATCGTCGACGGCGCCGGTTCGGCCGACGACGTCGCCGCGCGCGTCGCGCAGCTCCGTGCCGAGCTCACGCGCACCGACTCCGACTGGGACCGCGAGAAGCTCCAGGAGCGTCTCGCGAAGCTCGCGGGCGGCATCGGCGTGATCAAGGTCGGTGCGGCCACCGAGGTCGAGCTCAAGGAGAAGAAGCACCGCATCGAGGACGCTGTCTCCGCGACGCGCGCTGCCCTCGAGGAGGGCATCGTGGCGGGCGGCGGCTCGGCACTCGTCCACGCGGTGCGCATTCTCGATGAGAACGAGGACATTCTCGGACTCGAGGGAGACATTGCGGTGGGCGCGAACATCGTTCGCCGCGCCCTCATCCAGCCGCTGCGCTGGATCGCCCACAACGCGGGCTTCGACGGCTACGTCGTCGCGGCGCGCGTCGCCGAGGGCGAGGTCAACCACGGCTTCAACGCGAAGTCGGGCCAGTACGAGGACCTCATCGCGGCGGGCGTCATCGACCCGGTCAAGGTGACCCGTTCGGCGCTGCGCAACGCGGCGTCGATCGCGGCGCTCGTCCTCACCACCGAGACGCTCGTGGCGGACAAGCCGGCTGCCGACGAGCACGCGGGCCACAGCCACTAGGCACCACCCGCGATCCTCGCGAAGAAGGCCGCCCCACTCGGTTGGGGCGGCCTTCCGTGCGTCTGGGCCGCGGCCGCGCCGTCTGGTTTGCGCCTTGGGGGCCCGCGCCCGATTCACACCGGGAGGACATGGCCTTCACAAGTTCCGCACAGGCTCGAACGAGGGAATGGTGAGGCGACGTCTTCCTCATGATCTCGGCTTTCCTCATGACAGGGCAGTTCGTGGCACGCCACCGGCGGGGCGAGCGGACGAGGCTCGTGAAGCATTGGCGCCACGTCTTTCGCCGGCTCATGCCCGCGACATCTCGTACGGGCTCTATCTCTGGCACTGGCCTGTGCTCGTCATCGCCCTCACATGGCGGGACAGGGATCGCGCGGGGTGGCTCCTAGGAACGACGGCGATCCTCCTCGCGCTCGCCCTCGCGTACGCGACCATCCGGTTCGTGGACCGGCCGTGGCGCGCGTGGAGCTGGCCCGAGGCCCGGCTGTGCAACGGAGTCGCGGGCGTGGCCCTGTGCGCCAAGCCGCGGCGTCGAGCGTGCCCGGCGCGGAGGATCCCCTCGCGGCCTTCGCGGCGCAGCATCCGGATCATTTCGCGGCGATCGACATGACGGACCTCATCTGCCCCGGCGGAGTGTGCAGCGGCGTCATCGGCAACACGTACGTCAACATCGACGACAAGCACCTGACACGGACCTACGCGGCATCGATGTCCTCGAGCCTCGGAGAAAGGCTGTTCGCGGCCACGGGGTGGACCGGCCAAGCTGCGTGACACGCAAGCCGGTGTGGGCTTCGTCACCGTGGGGGCGCTCGGGAATGCCCGCCAGGCCGGCGCAAGTTTAGGATAGAGAAACCGCAGCAGACCATGCCCGTAAGCACTGGCTGGTCATCAGCACTTCCCGTCAGTTCGCGCCGCATCCCCCAAAGGCGCACGGCCAAGGAGCACTCATGACCACCGCCCCTGAGCACGACCCGTTCGGCTTCCTGGGACTCACCTATGACGACGTCCTCCTGCTGCCCGGGCAGACCGACGTGATCCCCTCGGAGGCAGACACGTCCACGCGTCTCTCGCGCCGCATCCGCCTCGGGATCCCCATCCTCTCCGCCGCGATGGACACGGTCACGGAGGCCCGCATGGCCATCAGCCTCGCCCGCCAGGGCGGCATCGGGATCCTGCACCGCAACCTCTCGATCCAGGATCAGGCCGAGCAAGTCGACCAGGTCAAGCGCAGCGAGTCCGGCATGATCACGCGCCCGGTCACGGTCGGCCCCGACGCGACGCTCAAGGAGCTCGACGATCTGTGCGCGCACTACCGCGTCTCGGGCCTCCCGGTCGTCGACGCGAGCCGGCGCCTGCTCGGCATCATCACGAACCGCGATATCCGGTTCGTCCCCCACGAGGAGTTCGCGACCCGCAAAGTCCACGAGGTCATGACCCCCATGCCGCTCGTCACGGCGAAGGTCGGGGTGCCCCGCGACGAGGTCATCGGGCTCCTCGGGAAGCACCGCATCGAGAAGCTCCCGCTCGTCGACGACGAGGGCATCCTGCAGGGCCTCATCACCGTCAAGGACTTCGAGAAGGCGGACCAGTACCCGAACGCGACGAAGGACGACGCCGGGCGCCTCCGCGTGGGCGTAGCCGTCGGCTTCTTCGGCGACGGCTACGAGCGCGCGATGGCCATGGTCGAGGCCGGTGTCGACGTCCTCGTCGTCGACACCGCGAACGGCCACAGCCAGGGCGTGCTCGACATGATCGCGCGGCTCAAGAAGGATCCCGCCGCTGCTCATGTCGACGTCATCGGCGGTCAGGCCGCGACGCGCGCGGGCGCCCAGGCGCTCATCGACGCGGGCGCGGACGCGATCAAGGTCGGCGTCGGCCCGGGCTCGATCTGCACGACGCGCGTCGTGGCGGGCGTGGGCGTCCCGCAGGTCACCGCGATCTACGAGTCCGCGAAGGCCGCCATTCCGGCGGGCGTCCCCGTGATCGCCGACGGCGGCCTCCAGTACTCGGGAGACATCGGCAAGGCGATCGTCGCCGGCGCGGATTCCGTCATGCTCGGCTCGCTCCTCGCCGGCACGGCGGAGGCGCCGGGCGATGTGGTGTTCATGAACGGCAAGCAGTTCAAGTCGTACCGCGGCATGGGCTCGCTTGGGGCGATGCAGACGCGCGGCAAGAACACCTCGTACTCGAAGGACCGCTACTTCCAGGCGGATGTCCCGAGCGACGAGAAGCTCATCCCCGAGGGGATCGAGGGCCAGGTCGCCTACCGTGGGCCGCTTTCCGCCGTCGCCCATCAGCTCATCGGCGGCCTGCGCCAGACGATGTTCTACGTCGGCGCGCACACGATCGACGAGCTCAAGGCGAAGGGCAAGTTCGTCCGCATCACGTCGGCTGGCCTCAAGGAGAGCCACCCGCACGACATCATGATCACGGCGGAGGCTCCGAACTACCGCAAGTAAGCGGTTGCAGTCGTTCCTGCCGCGAAGGCCTCTGTCCGGACACCCGGACAGGGGCCTTCTGTTTCTCCGCCGAGGGACGCGGGGAGTGGCCCGTGCTTGCGCCCTCCGAGACGTGGGGGAGGCACATGATTCGCTAAGGTAGAGGCCGTGACCTACGAGATCGAAATCGGCCGCGGCAAGCGCGGGCGGCGCGCCTACTCCCTCGATGACATCGCGATCGTCCCCAACCGGCGGACCCGCGACCCCCACGACGTCTCGGTCTCGTGGCAGATCGACGCGTACCGCTTTGAGATGCCGGTCATCGCCGCTCCCATGGATTCGG
Organism: Sinomonas terricola; assembly: GCF_034931225.1. Taxonomy (NCBI): domain Bacteria; kingdom Bacillati; phylum Actinomycetota; class Actinomycetes; order Micrococcales; family Micrococcaceae; genus Sinomonas; species Sinomonas terricola. The sequence goes on along the minus strand of NZ_JAYGGQ010000001.1, from coordinate 261,169 downwards.
TCATGTCCCCGGCCACCGCGGTCGAGCTCGGCCGCCTCGGGGGCCTCGGAGTCCTCGACCTCGAGGGCCTGTGGACGCGCTACGAGGATCCCGAGCCGGTCCTTGCGGAGATCGCCGCGCTTGAAGGGGAGCCTTCGGATCCGGCTGTCACGAGGCGCCTGCAGGAGCTCTACACGAAGCCCGTCGACCCCGAGCTCATCACGTCGCGCCTCGCGGAGATCCGCGCGTCGGGCGTCACAGTGGCCGGCGCGCTGACGCCGTCGGGCACGGTGCAGCACTACAAGACGGTCATCGCCGCGGGCGTCGACCTGTTCGTCATCCGCGGCACGACGGTTTCGGCCGAGCACGTCTCGAAGAACCAGGAGCCGCTCAACCTCAAGAAGTTCATCTATGAGCTCGACGTCCCGGTCATCGTGGGCGGCGCGGCCGGCTACACGCCCGCGCTGCACCTCATGCGGACGGGCGCGGCTGGCGTTCTCGTGGGCTTCGGCGGGGGAGCGACGACGACGACGCGGCGCGCCCTGGGCATCCATTCTCCCCTCGCGTCGGCGATCAGCGACGTCGCCGCGGCGCGCCGGGATTACATGGACGAGTCCGGGGGCCGCTACGTCCACGTCATCGCCGACGGCGGCATGGGCACCTCGGGCGCGATCATCAAGGCCATCGCGATGGGAGCGGACGCCGTCATGCTCGGTTCCGCGCTGGCCCGCGCGGAGGAGGCGCCGGGCCGAGGCTGGCATTGGGGCGCCGAAGCGCACCATCCCGAGACCCCGCGCGGCGAGCGCGTCAACGTCGGCACGGTCGGGCCGATGGGGGAGGTCCTCTTCGGCCCTGGGCATCACCCGGACGGCACGTCGAACCTCGTGGGGATGCTGCGGCGTTCGATGGCTACGAGCGGCTATTCGGACCTCAAGGAGTTCCAGCGGGTCGACGTCGTGGTGTCGCCGTACGCGGGCCAGTAGGCGCTTGACGGCCTGCCTAGACTCCAAACAGTAACCATGGTCGCGGGGGCTGATCTGAGGGGGAGGGGCATGTCCGGAAGCTTGGGGCCCGAGGGCCGCGCGACGGCGATCGAGCGGCTCAGGGCGACAGCCCGGCAGGGCCGGGAGGGCCGGGAGATCGACGTCCTCATCGTCGGAGGCGGGATCGTCGGCGCGGGCGCCGCGCTCGATGCGGTGACGCGGGGCCTCGACGTGGGGATCGTCGAGCAGCGCGACTGGGCGTCGGGGACGTCGTCTCGTTCGTCGAAGCTCATCCACGGCGGGCTCCGCTATCTCGAGATGCTCGATTTCCGGCTCGTCCAAGAAGCCCTTCAGGAGCGCGGGCTCCTGCTCCAGCGCATCGCACCGCACCTCGTCAAGCCGGTTCCCTTCCTCTACCCCCTCACTCGCCGGTGGTGGGAACGCCCCTATGTCGGCATCGGCATGATCATGTATGACACGTTTGGGCTCACGAGCGGCCACGGGAACGGGGTTCCCGTGCACAAGCACATGTTCCGCCGGAGCACGCTGCGCGCCGCGCCGAGTCTCAAGGACGACGCCATGATCGGCGCGATCCGCTACTACGACGCCCAGGTGGACGACGCGCGGCTCGTCTCGACCATCGTGCGCACGGCGGCGTTCTATGGCGCGCACGCGGTCAACAGGACGCGGGTCGAGCGCTTCCTCCGCGAGGGCGAGCGCGTCGTGGGGGCCCACGTGCGAGACCTCGAGACGGGCGAGGCGTTCGACATCCGCGCGAAGCAGGTCATCAACGCGACGGGCGTCTGGACGGACGAGACGCAGGCCATGGTGACGGACCGTGGCCAGCTCAAGGTCCGCGCCTCGAAGGGCGTTCACCTCGTCGTCCCGCGCGACCGATTCCAGTCCACCGTGGGCCTCATCCTGCGGACCGAGAAGTCCGTGCTCTTCGTCATCCCGTGGGGACGCCACTGGATCATCGGGACCACCGACACCGACTGGGAGCTCGACAAGGCGCACCCCGCGGCGTCGAGCAGCGACATCGACTACATCCTCGAGCACGTCAACCGCGTGCTGCGGCGACCGCTCACGCGCGAGGACGTCGAAGGCGTGTATGCGGGGCTGCGGCCGCTGCTCGCCGGCGAGAACGACTCGACGGCGCAGCTCAGCCGGGAGCACATCGTCGCCCATCCTGTGCCTGGCATGGTCGTCGTGGCCGGGGGGAAGCTCACGACGTATCGGATCATGGCGCGTGACGCTGTCGACGAGGCCGTGCGGAGCATGGACCTCCGCGTGCCCGCGAGCATCACCGACAAGGTTCCCCTCGTCGGCGCGGACGGGTACCGCGCCGTGTGGAACCGGCGGCATCGGCTCGCCGAGGCCTCGGGTGTGCATGTGGCTCGCGTCGAACACTTCATCAACCGCTACGGCTCGCTCGCGACCGAGGTGTTGGACCTCATGACGGCCGACCCCACGCTCGCGGAGCATCTTCCGGGTGCGGACGACTATCTGCGGGCCGAGGTCGTCTACGCCGTGACCCATGAGGCCGCGCGGCACGTCGAGGACGTCCTGACGCGGCGCACTCGCATCTCGATCGAGGCGTGGGACCGCGGAGTCTCGGCGGCGCCAGTCGTCGCCGAGCTCATGGCGCCACTGCTCGGGTGGAGCGAGGTGCAGCGCGAGAACGAGGTGGCCCATTACCTCAAGCGGGTCGAGGCCGAGCGGCTGAGCCAGGAGCAGCCCGACGACGCGACGGCTGACGTCGCCCGGCTCGGCGTCGCGGATATCGTCCCGGTGAAGTAGCCCGCCTCGGGGGAACGGGACCGGGAACGGCGGCAGGGGTTTGGACCGCATCACGGACGGCGGACCCGCAGGGTGAGCGCGCGTCCGTAAAATGACGGCATGCCCCAGACTTTCGATCGCTATGACGCCCAGCTGACCACGCCTGGGCTCGTCATCCTCGAGATGGAGGCCGCGGACCGCCACGACGCGGCGCGCCAACTGGCCGGCCGGCTTGCCGCCGAGGGACGAATCGACGATCTCGACGCGTTCCTCGCCGACGTCGCGGCGCGGGAGCATCAGATGGCCACGGGCCTTCCCGGCGGCATCGGGCTCCCTCATGCGCGCAGCGAGCACGTGACGCGCCCGTCGATCGCCGTAGGCGTTGCGAAGTACGGTCACGCGGTCGATTTCGGGGCCATGGACGGGCCTGCCTTCGTCGTCCTGCTCATCGCGACGCCGGCCTCGAGCTTCTCCGAGCACCTTGAAGTCCTCGCGACGATGGCCCGTTCGCTCTCCAAGGCCGGCTTCCGCGAGTCGCTGCGCCGCGCGAACGACGCCGACATCATCGCCGAGCTCGTTAACTCGGCGCTCCTGTTCGGGGACTAGGCCTATAGGGTTGGGGAGCAGCGCCCTGTTTCGGTTTTCTACAGCTTGTCGGAGTACCGTTGAAAGGTGCTCCGAACCGCCCTCAAACTCCGCTGGATCCTTGCGCTCCTCGCCGCGCTTGCGGTCTCGGGCGTCTTCGTCCTGCTGAGCCAGTGGCAGTTCTCCCGTTCGACTTCCGATTCGCCGCCCGTCGCGACGACCGTCGAGACACCCCAGCCTCTCGCCAAGACTATTGAGGCCGGCGTCGTCTTCCCGGCAGCTGCTGCCGATCAGATGGTGACGGCGAGCGGCCACTACGATCCGTCGCGCCAGGTCGTCGTCCGAGATCGGCTTCGCGACGGAGTAAGCGGATGGTGGGTCGTGACGGCGTTCGTCGTCGACGGCGCCCCGGCGGTCGGCGGCGAGAAGGGCATCGTGATTCCCGTCGCGCGCGGCTGGCTCGCCGACCCGGGCAAGGCCGGCCCCCCGCCGTCGGGCGCGGTCCAGCTCACGGGGCGGCTCCTGCCCTCTGAGGCTCCGCAGGCCACCAAACGCCCGGCCCCAGGGCAGGCATCCATGGTCTCGGTCGCGGAGCTCATCAACCTGTGGGACGTCCAGAGCTATCCGGGGTTCGTGAGCGCGACGCGCGAGGTGACTTCCGCCGGGGACCAGTCCGCTGCCGCGCTGCATGGCGCCCTCGAGCCGCTCGATATCGCGGCCCAGCCCGCGACGGCACCCGTGAACTGGCTGAATATCTTCTATGCCGTCGAGTGGGTCGTCTTCGCAGGCTTCTCGATCTTCCTCTGGTGGCGGCTCGTGCGCGATGACTACGAGCGGCAGCTCGAGGCTCACGCTGACGCCGCTGCCCGGGATGCCGATACGGACGCCCGATCCGATATCGATGCCCGATCCGACATCGACGCTCGAACCCGTAACGACGCCCGATCCACCAACGACGCCTGATCCGATACCCGGAGGAACACTGTGATCGACCCCAAGCCCGCCATGGGCCGCACGCCCCAGCGCCGCTTCGGCGGCACCGCCGCGCAGATCCGTTCGGCGCTCGGGTTCTACAGGGTTATGGCCTATGCAACAGGTTCGATGCTCCTCCTGCTGTGCCTCGAGATGATCGCGCGCTACGGATTCGGCAAGTTCCTCTTCGTGGGGGGCAGCGACGCTTTCACGGCCAAGCCCTTTGCCTTCGGCCTCGCGGACGCCGATCCGGCAGGGGTCGTGGGCGGGGTCAACCTCTCTCTCACGGTGCTCATCGTCCACGGGTGGATGTATGTGCTGTATCTCGCATCGAACTTCCGCCTGTGGTCCCTCATGCGCTGGCCCTTCGTCCGCTTCATCCTCATGGCACTCGGGGGCGTCATCCCGTTCCTCTCGTTCATCGTGGAACGGCGCATGCACGCAGAGGTCGAACGCGAGCTCGTCGCGCACCCTGACGCTGGCCAGCGATACTAAGGCGCACGCGGCACCCATGCTGACGTCCGGTAGGCTTGACGGGTGACAAACGCATCCCAGAGCACAGGCTCGCAGACAGCCCACCGGCCCGTGCTCGTGGTCGACTACGGTGCCCAGTACGCGCAGCTCATCGCCCGACGCGTCCGCGAGGCGAACGTCTATTCGGAGATCGTTCCCCACACCCTGACCACCGAGCAGATCATGGCCAAGAACCCGGCCGCCATCATCCTCTCCGGCGGCCCTTCGAGCGTTTACGCCGAGGGGGCCCCCGCCGTGGGGGCGGACCTGTTCGAGGCCGGTGTGCCGGTCTTCGGCATCTGCTACGGCTTCCAGGCCATGGCGAATGCGCTCGGCGGCACGGTGGCCCGCACGGGACTCCGCGAGTACGGCGCGACGCAGGCTTCGGCGGTCGGGGAGCCCCATTCGATCCTTGCGGGGATTCCCGTCCTGCAGAGCACGTGGATGAGCCACGGCGACGCCGTCCAGGCCGCCCCCGAAGGCTTCGAGGTGCTCGCGACCACGCCGGGTGCCCCAGTCGCAGCGTTCGTCAATACCGAGAAGGCCCTCGGCGGAGTGCAGTGGCACCCCGAGGTCAAGCACTCCGAGTACGGACAGAAGGTCCTTGAGAACTTCCTGTTCGGGGTCGCGGGGCTTGAGCGCAACTGGACGACCGGAGACATCCTCGACGAGCAGATCGCGCGGATCCGCGAGCAAGTCGGAGACGCCCGGGTCATCTGTGGGCTGTCGGGCGGTGTCGACTCGGCCGTCGCGGCCGCGCTGGTCCAGCGAGCGGTAGGCGATCAGCTCACGTGCGTCTTCGTCGACCACGGGCTGCTCCGCGAAGGCGAAGCCGAGCAGGTCGAGCGCGATTTCGTCGCGGCGACGGGCGTGAACCTCTACGTCGCGAATGAACAGGATCGCTTCCTGTCGGCGCTCTCGGGGGTCACTGATCCCGAGCAGAAGCGGAAGATCATCGGCCGCGAGTTCATTCGGGCGTTCGAGGAGGCCGAACGCACGATCATCGAGAAGGCCAAGGCCGAGGGCGAGCAGATCCGCTTCCTCGTGCAGGGAACCCTCTATCCGGATGTAGTCGAGTCCGGCGGCGGCGAAGGCACCGCCAATATCAAGAGCCACCACAACGTGGGCGGGCTCCCCGAGGACATGCGCTTCGAGCTCGTCGAGCCGCTGCGCGCCCTGTTCAAGGACGAGGTCCGCTCGGTGGGGCGGCAGCTCGGACTGCCCTCTGAGATCGTCAACCGCCAGCCCTTCCCCGGACCAGGCCTCGGGATCCGCATCGTCGGCGAAGTGACGAGGGAGCGGCTCGACCTCCTGCGCAAGGCTGATGCAATTGCGCGCCACGAGCTCACGGCCGCCGGTCTCGACGACGAGGTGTGGCAGATGCCCGTGGTGCTCCTCGCGGACGTTCGAAGCGTCGGAGTCCAGGGCGACGGCCGCACGTACGGCCACCCGATCGTCCTCCGGCCGGTGTCGAGCGAGGATGCGATGACGGCCGACTGGTCGCGGCTGCCGTTCGACCTGGTTGCCCGCATCTCCAACCGCATCACGAACGAGGTCGATGGCGTCAACCGGGTGGTGCTCGATGTGACGAGCAAGCCCCCGGGAACCATTGAATGGGAGTGATCTGACGCTGATTTGGCCCCTGGCTGCGTTGCGGCCGGGGGCCTCGGCGTGGAAGAGGCTACTCTCGAAACTATGCCGATAAGGTCTATAGGCAAACGACGCAGCGCCCCGGACGCCGCAGAGGAGAGCGCTCAAGTGGCCCAAGAGCCGACGAAGCACGAAGACGAGGCACGCCTTGAGGCGTGGCTCTCGTCTCTGCCGGCCGTGACCGGTCCGGATACGATGCTCAGCTTCTTCCCGAAGTCGGACAGCGCGATCGACCTCACCTCGGCTCATGCTTCGGGACTGGCCCAGCTCCTTGCGGGGCGCCGCACGAGGCTCTCGACGCTCGTCCGGGAGCGGCAGGACTACACCGCCGCTGCGCGGGCTGCCCGGAACCTGCGAGGAAAGATCTACGAGCTTTCTCACGAGCGTGGCCTCGACGCGGGCTATCTCGCGGCCGGAATCGCCTCCTGGACGTCTGCCGTGGGCGGCAAACCGCGCCGCGTGAGCGCTCCCGTCCTGCTCGCGGCCGTGGCCCTCACGGTTCGGAGCGAACAGGACGACTTCGAGATCAAGCTGACGGAGCAGGCCCGGCTCAACCCGGCCCTCGTCCGCCACCTGCGGTCCGTGCACCACCTCGAGATCGATCCGGCCTCCATCGAGAGGCTCGCGTACAGCACGGCCCGCCTCGACCCCCATCCAGTCCTCGAGCGCATGCGGGCACTCCTCCAGGGGATCCCCGGAGCCGCCGTCGAATCGAGGCTCCTCGTCTCCGCGTTCGCGGATCTCGAGCACGCGCTCGACGACCCGGCCATCACACCCGCCAGCTCTGTCATCGCGTCCCTCGCAGCAGCCGCGCGAGCCGTCCATGTGGCCCCGGCGCCGATCGATGGATCCCGCTTCGCGCCCGTGGACGAGCGCGCCCCTGAGGATGAACTGCTCGTGCTCGACGCTGATGTCGACCAGCAGCTCGCGATCGACGCCGCACGCGCGGGCGATTCCCTCGTGGTCGAGGCGCCGCCGGGCACGGGCCAGACCCAGACTGCGGTCAACGTCATCGCGAACCTTGTCGACGCGGGCCGGACTGTCCTCGTCGTCGCCGAGCGCCGCGCGAGCCTCACGGAGCTTCATCGCGTATGCGAGCGCCTCGGCCTGGGCTCCGCGCTGCTTCCCCTCGGCACTGGACTCACGGCGGGCCTTCTCAAGCAGCAGCTGGTCCGTGCGATCGTGCGCAACGAGAAGGCCGAGCGGCCCCGGCTCGACGCTGTGCACAGGGCTGTGCGCGAACGCAGGCATCAGCTCATCGAGCACGTCGAGTCGCTGCACAACGTCCGCGAGCGCTGGGGCTGCTCGCCGTACGAGGCCATGCAGTCGCTCGCCGCCCTGACCTCGATCCAGCCTTCGCCTGCGACCACCGTGCGGCTCAAGCGGAGCGTGCTCGACAGCATCCGCGAGCGGCGGGAGCTCGCTGAGCGGCTCAAGAGGGCGGCTGAGCTCGGCAGTTTCAGCCGGGAGGCGACCGAGAGCCCCTGGTATGGGGCGCGCATGCTCACGCGGCGCGAGACGGAGGACGCCCAAGAACTGGTCGGCACGCTCGTCGTCGATCTGCCTGCCCTGCGGGAGCGCATGGCACGCGTCGCCGAGCATTCGGAGATCAGGCTCGGCCGTTCCGTCCAGGAATGGGGACAGCAGATTGACCTGCTCGTCTCGGTGCGAGAGAGCCTCGACAAGTTCACCCCGGACATTTTCGACCGTCCAGTCAGCGATCTCATCGCCGCCACGGGGTCCTCGAGCTGGCGGCGCGAACGGGGAATCGAGATCCCCGCGATGCAGAGGTCCAGACTTCGCCGTGTCGCCAAGGAGTATGTGCGGCCAGGTGTCCATCTCGCAGACCTCCACACTGCCCTCCTGCTCGTGCAGGAACAGCGTGGGCAGTGGGCCGACTATGCGGTCTCGCAACGTCATCCGGCTGTTCCGTCCGGGCTCGCGGACCTGCGCGAGGACTACCGGGCCGTCCGCAAGGGACTCGAACGGCTGGGCACGATCCTCGCAGGTACCCGCAGTGGCGGCGAGCTGATCCGCACATCGGTTGCGGCGGTCCAGCAGCGCCTTGAGGATCTCGTAGGCGCCGTCGAGGCCCTGCGGTCCCTGCCCGAACGCACCCTTCTCGAAGACGAGCTCCGCGAACGCGGCCTCGGCGATCTCCTCGCCGATCTTGCCGAGCGCGAGGCCTCGCCGGAGGTTGTCGCCTCGGAGCTCGAACTCGCGTGGTGGCAGTCGGTGCTCGAGGCCATGATCAGCGGCGACGACTATCTTGCGATGTCCGACGGCGCGCAGCTGCGGCGAGCCGAGGAGGAGTTCCGGCGCGCGGACCGGGCGCATCTCGCATCGGGCCCGGCCAGAGTGCGGTGGCGGCTTGCGTGCGAATGGACTCGGGCCATCGGCGAACGCCCGCGCGAGGCGGAGTCCCTCAGGAACGTCCTGCGCGACGGCCGCATCAGCCTCGCGAGCCTCGAGGCGAACGCGCCCGGATTGGTCCGGCCTCTCGTGCCCGTGTGGACGTCGAGCCCGTACACCCTCGCCTCGGTCGCTCCCGCGCAGCGGCGGTTCGACGCCGTCGTCATCCTCGACGCGGACTCGATGCCGCTCAGGGCGGCCCTGCCCGCGATCGCCCGCGCGAAACAGGTCATTGCCTTCGGCGACGCCCATGTTGCCAACCCGCGTCCGTTCACGGTCGGGGTCGCGGGCGGACAGCCATTCTCGGGCGCGGTCGAGAGCTCGTTCTCGGCGCTCGCCCGCGTCCTCCCGACCGTGCGACTGACGACGGTCTACCGTGGCGTCGACGAGGATCTCGGGCTTCAGCTGAGCCAGCGGTTCTACGACGGCGCGCTCAGGCGGCTTCCCGATGGGCAGTCCGTGACCGGGCTTGATCGCGCGCTCGTCGTCGAATACCTGCCCGACGGCACTGGCATGCCTTCCGGTCAAGACGGCAACGTCGAATCGACGGCGGCAGAGGTCAACCGTGTCGTCGACCTCGTTTTTGAGCACGCCGCGCACCGGCCGAACGCTTCCCTCGCCGTCGTCACCGCAAGCTCCCAGCACGCGGCGCGCGTCGGGGAAGCCATCCGCCTCCAGATGGCCAACCACGCCGAGTCCAAAGAGTTCTTCGCCATGGCTGACGAGCCGTTCCGGGTCGTGCCGGTCGAGCGCGCCGGCGGCCTCGTGCGGGATCACGTGATCTTCTCGCTCGGCTACGGGCGCACGCCGCACGGCCGCGCGATGCACTACTTCGGCCCCCTGAGCGAGCCAGGCGGCCGGAGGCGGTTTGCCCTCGCCATGAGCCGAGCGCGCCAGACGCTCCACGTGCTGAGCTGCTTCGAGCCCGGCGAACTCGACGTGACCCGGCTGGGGGAGGGAGCCCTGGACTTCCACGAGCTCCTCGAGCGTGAGCTCGCGGGCCGCACCGGGCTTGGTACCCGAGCCACCCGAGCGGCCGCGAGCACGGAGGCCCTCGGTGCCGATCCACTCGTGACGGACCTCGGGGAGCGCCTCGCGTCGCGTGGCGCACGCGTCTGGCACCACTACGACGGGGAGATCGACATGGCGGCGGCCGTCGATCCGCTTCTGACTATGTCGCGGGACGAGCACGAGCCGAGCGTTCCGGTCGCCGTCGAATCGGACGGCACCAGGCGATATCGGGAGCTGAGCGTCCGCGAGCGGACCCGTCAGCGTCCGGAGCTGCTCGAGCGCATGGGGTGGCGCTACCTCACCCTCTGGACCATCGAGGTGTTCACGGATCCCGCGAGCTGCGCGGACATGGTCGCTGAGGCCCTGGGACTCGACGGCCAAGCCGACGACGGCGCGAGCGCGGGATTCCTCACGCGGGGCGCCGATCCGAGGTCGACGCCCGCGAGTCCTCTCGACGGGGCTCTTTCGTACGCCGACGGGCAGGTGGGCCCGACCCCCCAAGACGGGGGCAGCGGCAACCGAGAAGAGACGTTTGAGGAGGCATCGCCAGTGGCAGCGCGGGATCATCTGAGTTCGCATCGCCGAGTCAGCGTTCCGGGGACGGCTGGAGCCGATCGGGATGCGGCCGCTCCTTCGGTTCCGGAGCAGCCGGGCGCATCCGGTGTGCCCGAGCGGCCGCGGCGACCCGATCAGCCCGAAGGCTCGGAGCAGCGCAGCGACCAGCCGAACGGGGCTCGGGCCGTTCCTTCTCCGCAAGAGGCCAATCCGGTCCTTCCCCGGCGCGCGGCGGAGGACGATCCGCGTTCGTGGGGGGACGACGAGTCCGATCGCGATCATGAGCAGTGGCTCAAGGACCAGCGTCCGCCCCATTGGGGCTGACGCTTCGGCCCGCATCATCGCTTCGCGCCGTCGACGAGCACGAAGAAGACTTTGCCCCGGCTCGACGCCCCGGCAATCGCGCGTGCCTCGTCGCTTTCCGCCGCGACCACGACGAGGCCTTCGGCGTCCTTGGGCGTGCCCAGCCAGCCGCCCGGCGGTGCCCCACCCGCTCCAGTCCACAGAACGGTGACGCCGGCCGCGAGGATCGTCGACTTCGGCCCGTCACGGCCGATTTCCTCGGTCAGGACGAGGTCGACCGACTGACCCGTGCGCAAGAGCTCAAGCGATCCCGGGTCTGCGATGCGAACGGGAACAGCCACCGTGCCTGCCGCGGCACCGGTCAGCAGGCCGGGGCCGACCATCGCGGCGTCGGTCAGGATTTCACCTTTCCGCATGGGCCCCGCGAGCCGTTGGCCGGCAACCTCGTCGACTTCCGTCGCAGCGTGTTCGGGAAGGCCGTCGACCGGCACCCGGGCGAGCCGAATCTGTGAACTCTGGATCGGTGCGCCCGCCGGAAGGTCAGCGGCGGCGACGACCACGGAGGCGTGGGCCGCTGAAGGCGGAGTCAGCTGGTAGACGCCGATCGCGACCCCGACGCACAGGGCCGCGGCGGCGAGGCTCCGCCGGCGTCTTTCGAGCAGCCGCATGAGCGGCGCGCGCCGACGGCTTCCCCATGGGGCGGGCGCCGCGGACGCACGAGCTGGGGGCTTCCGCCGTGGAAGTCGCGTGAAGGTCATGCTCCGACGCTAGGCGCGATCAGACACCTTCAGTGCTCGGTGAGCGCGGCTTGTGGATGACTCACCGCGATGACTTTGTGTGGAGGAACAGTGAACCGTCAGTTCGCCGCGGCCGAGGCGGCCGATGCGGCCGGTGCGGGGCTCGGCGTCGAACTCGGCGTAGAGCTCGACGAGCCGCTCGACGCCGCCGCGCCCGACCCCGCGGGAACGGTGCTCGAGCTGCGCGAGTCGGTCCGGTAGAACCCGCTGCCCTTGAACACGACTCCCACGCTGTTGAACTTCTTCCTCAGGGTTCCGCCGCACTCGGGGCAGACCGAAAGGGAGCTGTCGCTGAAAGACTGCACGATGTCGAAGGCATGTCCGCAGTCTTTGCAGCCGTAGGCGTAGGTGGGCACTGTCACTCCTTGCAGAACAGGGGTCGGTCACATGGTGCCGGGGAACGCGTGCCGAGTTTTCTTCAGCTCCACCGTGCTCCCTTAGCAGTCAGTGATCACGAGTGCCAATTCTAACAGTCAGTCGTCACGCCCTATTCCGAAGCGGCCTGATTCCGCTCGGGGTGAGGGCCGCGTCGACCCGGCGATCCAGCGGCTCGTCGGGCACCCCGCCCGCCGGGAGCACTTCGTCGTCGAACACGACCGCCGCCGTCGAGACCCGAGCGCCGCCGTCGTCGAGCCGGGCGAGGAAACGGTCGTAGTAGCCGCCCCCCTGCCCGAGCCGCCGCCCCTCGGCGTCCAGAGCCGTCGCCGGGAGCACGATGGCCGCGAGCGGAGGCCGAGCGTCGTTGCCCTCGTGCACGGCGCGCGCATCGAGCCGCGGCCCCACGGGCTCCAGGACCGGCGCGAACGCGCTTCGCTCGTAGTCGACTCCCGGATGCCATTCAACCCACGAAAGCTGGCGGCCAGGCTCGCAGATGGGCAGCAGCACGTGGAACCCCGCCGTGTGCAGGCCTTCGACGAGTTCGAGGGTTGGCGGCTCGGCACCGACGCTGCGATACGCCGTGACCGTCCCTCCGGGAGGAACGGCTGCACTCGCCCACGCAATGCCATGCGCGGCGATGCGGACGCCCGTGGCGGCGCGGTCCGCGGTGCTCATCGCACGACGGCGCCCCCACACTTCGGCGCGCAGGCTCGCCTTGCGCTCAGCTGTGCTTTTCACACCTCGAGCCTAGCGGTCGGCCGGGCCGTCGAGGCGAGATTCTGGGCCGGAGCCAGAGTTCGTCGTATAGAGTGGCAGCGTGTCGACCACGAAGCCAGTCAGGAAAGCTGTCATCCCTGTCGCCGGGCTAGGCACTCGGTTCCTCCCCGTGACCAAGGCCATGCCCAAGGAAATGCTGCCTGTCGTGGACAAGCCGGCTATCCAATACGTTGTCGAGGAAGCCGTTGGCGTGGGCCTCAACGACATCCTCATGATTACCGGCCGCAACAAGCGCGCTCTTGAGGACCACTTCGACCGCGTCCCGTCCCTTGAGGCGACCCTCGAGGAGAAGGGCGACCAGAAGAAGCTCGCCGCCGTGCGCGAGGCGAGCGCGCTCGCGGACATCCACTACGTCCGCCAAGGCGATCCGAAGGGCTTGGGCCACGCCGTCCTGTGCGCACAGCGCCACGTCGGGAACGAGCCCTTCGCAGTCCTCCTGGGCGACGACCTCATCGACGAGCGGGACGAGCTGCTCCGGGAGATGATTCGCGTCCAGCAGGCGACCGGCGGCTCGGTCGTCGCGCTCATGGAAGTCCCGCGGGAGGCGATTTCGGCCTACGGCAGCGCCGACGTGGCGCCCGTCGACGGCGAGACCTTCGTCCAGGTCAAGGGGCTCGTGGAGAAGCCCGCGCCCGAGGACGCCCCCTCGAATCTTGCGATCATCGGCCGCTATGTCCTGAACCCGGCGGTCTTCGACGTCCTGGAAGGAACTCAGCCGGGGCGCGGCGGCGAAATCCAGCTCACCGATGCCCTCCAGACCCTCGCGGCGCGCCACGGAGACGGAGGCGGCGTCTACGGCGTCGTCTTCCGGGGGCGCCGCTATGACACCGGCGACAAGCTCAGCTACCTCAAGGCCGTCGTCACGCTCGCATGCAATCGCGACGAGTTCGGTGATGATCTGCGCTCTTGGCTGCGCACATTTGTGGCAGACGGCGCGGGTGTCGCAAACGGCGCGGAAGCGCCGTCCACGGGCAGCTGAGCATGTTCGGGCCGGGGATCTGGCCGGTCACGCTTGAATCCGGGGACGTGGGGCTTCGCCCCATCAGGCAGTCCGACCGGGCCGAATGGATGGACCTGAGGTACCGCAACGCCGAATGGCTTGCACCGTGGGAGGCCTCGAACCCGCAGCCCGGCGGGGGCCTGCCGACGTTTCGGCAGATGGTGCGCTCGCTCAACCAGCAGGCCCGTGAGGGCTCTGCGCTGCCGTTCGTCATCACCCAGGCCCATCCGCAGAAGGGCAGGCCGCCGATCGTCGGCCAGCTCACGGTTTCTTCGATAACGTGGGGGTCGGCTCTCATGGCGACTCTCGGCTATTGGGTCGACCATGAGCACGCGGGGCGCGGCATCGCGCCGACCGCCGTCGCCCTCGCCACGGACCATTGCTTCTTCGCGCTCGGGCTCCATCGCATGGAGATCAACATCCGGCCCGAGAACAGCGCGAGCCTGAGGGTCGTCGAGAAGCTCGGCTTCCGCTACGAAGGCCTGCGCCCGCGATACCTGCACATCGCCGGGGCCTGGGCAGACCACGAGTCGTTCGCCCTCACCGCGGAGGAAGTGCCCGAGGGGCTCATGAAGCCCTGGCTTGCCTCTCGCGCGTAGGCGCCCGCGTCAGTCTGACGACACACCGGCCGTAATCCGGCAGGCCGGGCAGCTCGCCTCCTACGGTTTTGATATGGATTTCGCTCTCAGCAGCTCGGCGGTGCTCGGCGCGGCCGTGTTCCTCTGGCTGCTGTGGGTGGCTCCCTATGTGCTCCGCCGAGTCCGCCCCGCGGGCGACGGCGCCGTCCTCCTCAGAGAGGCCGACGACGGCGACGCGGAGCCCGCGGTCGGCGCACCGAGCGCTGGACCGACTTTCCCACGAGAGCGGCGGGATGACCCGCCCGTGACGCCGACTGCCCGCCAGACCCCTGAGGGGGAGCACGTGAACGACCGGATCCCCACCGCACCTCGACTGCGCATCCGCTGGGGCCGATGCGCTCTCGCCGGAATCGGACTCGGCGGGCTGCTCGTCGCCATCATCGGCGGGGGCGCCGCCGCATTCGGGGTGGTCTCCGGCCTCATCCCGCTCGTGGCGCTCGCCGCGACGGCAGGCTGCTTTGTGGTCCTGCGAGGGCTGGCCGTGCGGGACCGCCGTCGACGCGTCGACGCAGCGTTCCGTGCCGCGGTCCGGGCCGAGGCCAGCGGCGCCGATCCCGTGCGCAAGGTTCCGGTCCGCACGGCGAACGAAGTCTTCGACCTTCAGCCGGAACCCGAGGCGGTTGCTCCCCTGAGCCGCGACCAACTCCGCGCGGCCGCTCTCGAGGTGGCCAAGGCCGCGCAGGAAGCAGCCGCCGAGGCTGCCAGCGGGGGCGACGCGGACGCGGACGAGCAGTGGGAACCCGTCGAGGTCCCGAAGCCCTCGTATGTGGGTGCGGCGAAGGCCGATCGCGATGCTCCCGAGCCGCTTGAGGCTCCTGAGCAGCCCAAGCCGAGCACCAAGGTCACGATCAAGCCGAAGCCTGATGCCGCCCCCGCGCCGGGCATCCCCGTGGTTGCCGCGGGGCGCTCCGGGACGCGTGGCGCCCTCGGAAATCTCGACGCCGTTCTGCAGCGCCGCCGCGCGTAGCGCGGGGCGGCGCTCAATTTGTCTTGAACGGCTCGGCCCAGTAAGGTTGAACCCGCATCAAGCACCACGGGGTCTTAGCTCAGTTGGTAGAGCGCTTCGTTCGCATCGAAGAGGTCAGGGGTTCAAATCCCCTAGGCTCCACGTTTTTTGGGCACCCCCGGTCTCCGGACCGGGGGTGTTTTGCGTTGTCCGGCAGGTGGGGTCGATGGTTGGTATGCCCACCTGTCGGTATCGGAACCCGTTGAACAGTGCCGACGCCCGCAGGCTATCGAACACCTGTAACGGACGGTCCCCCAACGAGATGGTCTCGGCAAGTGCATCTCCGGTCGCTTCACGAGGCCCGACGACGTCGCGGCTCTCGTTGCACTCCTAGCGAGCGACCGCTGGAAACATCACCGGTGCCGACTTCGTCATCGACGGAGGCCTCACCGCAGAGCTCTCAGGTCTCCGACGGCGGAGGCTGGGGCGCTAATTCCACACATTAGCTTGCGCGGGTTGGGGCCTCAGCGGTGGACTCCCTGAAGATCAGCTGCATGGGGGTGAACTCGTATCCGTGAGGGCTACTAGGCTCATTTCGTATGCGGGAGATCAATTCCCTCATGCCGTTCCGGCCGGAGGCTTCGAGGTCCATGCTTACCGTGGAGAGCGAGGGGATGAAGTATTTGCCTTCCTCCAGGTTGTCCCAGCCGAACACGCTGACGTCCTCGGGCACCCTCTTGCCGCGTTCGTGCAAGGCGCGCATAACTCCCAGCGCCATGTGGTCGTTCGCGGCGAACACTGCGGTGACAGGTCCGTCGGCAAGGGGGATTTCGAGTCCGGCCCGGTAGCCGGAGAGCATGGACCAATCTCCAACTGCGGATCCGGCCGAATGGAGACCGAGCCGGGCAACCGTCGTCTCATATGTCTTGCTTCTGTTCACTGCTGATGTCCAGAGCTTTGGGCCTGCCACATGGTAAAAGGAGCGGTGACCGAGAGAGGCCAGATGCTCGATCATCTCTGCGGCCGGCGTCGCGTCTGCAAGGGATCCTCGTGCATGCATCTTCTCGTCGTAGTTACCGGCGACAACGAGTGGAACGTCCGGGTGCTTCGATGTGATCTGCTCGACCAAGGGACCAAGGGGAATGAGCGAGAAAATTCCGGCCAGCCGCTCGGTCGACACAAGAGAGAGAAGGCGATCCCAAGACTCGGAGCCACTCACACCAATGTGGACAACTTCGGTCACATATCCCGCCTCATCAGCTGTACTGACTGCGCTTCCGAGTATGCGCGATGCAGCAAAATGAAGGTCCTCGGGGGCCACCACGATAATTCGGTAGGACTGTTTGCTCCGCAATGCGCGCGCTGCGAGGTTGGGCGTGTAGTCGAGCCGGGCCATGGCGTCTTCGACCTTGGCAACGGTCTGGGGCTTGAGACCCCCATTTCCCTTAAGGTATCGGGAGACGGTCTGGTGGGACACACCGGCAAGTCGCGCTACTTGATAGATAGTGGATGGCCTCTGCGCCGCCGGGGGAATGGGGCTGCTGCTCAACTGCTGGCCCTCCGTGACCTCTTTCGGCAATTGACTCGCCGGCTATGTGGTGCTCGCGAACTGGACTCTGAAACAGTATCGTCCCTTGCCTTCTCCCGACCTAACCACGCTGCGCCCGCTATTCCGGGCGCAGCGTGGTCGGCCGGCTGCATTGCCATCAGCCGGTCATCGATTCGCAGGGGTCATATCGCGCGCGGCGAGTTGAGCCTTGACACTGAGCTCGGCCGCCTTGAGCGCGTGCTCCTGAGTCATGGCCGTCTCGGTACGGTCCAGGCAGTCGCGGATGAGAGACCCGAAGAAGGGGTAGCCCACTCGCCCCGTCGCCTCGATATGCTGCTCGCCGTCGTCGTTCACCAGGAAGACATGGCCGCCTCCTTCGCCGGTCGCAATGTTCACGTACTTGCGTAGTTCGATGTAGCCCTCGGTGCCGAGGATGATCGTGCGTCCGTCACCCCAGGTGCTCAGCCCGGAAGGTGTGAACCAGTCGACGCGGACGAAACCCGTCGCGCCGTTGTCCATCACGATGTGGGCGTCGCCGAAGTCCTCGAACGTGGGGTGCTCTGGGTGGGCATAGTTGGCCACCGTTGCGCTGACCACCTCCGCGTCCCGGGCACCCGCGAAGTAGAGCATCTGCTCGAAGTTGTGGCTGCCGATGTCGCAGAGGATTCCACCGAATTTGTCTCGGTCGAAGAACCAGTCGGGACGCGTGCCCGGGTCGCCGATGCGGTGGGGGCCAAGGCAGATGACTTGGAGGACCTTGCCGATCGCGCCCTGCTCAATCAACTGGCCGGCGAGCTCGGCGGCCTCCACATGAATGCGCTCCGAGTAGTACACGGCGTACTTGAGCCCGGTGCGGGAGGTCGCCTCCCTGACAGCCTCCAGCTGCTCGAGCGTTGTCAGTGGTGCCTTGTCCGTGAAGTAGTCCTTGCCGGCAGCGATAACCCGCAATCCGAGGTCTGCGCGCTCTGACGCTACCGCGGCCCCTGCGACCAGACGTACGTTGGGGTCGGCGAGGATCTCTGCCTCGCTGCTGGCAGCCTGAGCTTGGGGGAACCGCGTTCGGAACGCCTCGACCTTGGCCGGATCGCGGTCATAGACCCACTTGAGGGTGGCACCGGCCCCGATCAGCCCCTCGCTCATCGCGTAGATATGGCCATGGTCGAGATGGGCGGCGGCGAACACGAATTCGCCTGGGCCGACGACCGGCTGGGGCATGGGGGCAGGAGCGTAGTGTGCGCCTTCTGATGCGGGCATCTGGCGTCCTTTCATAGTTCAGTCGTTGGAGGCGCTCGTTGAGGCGCCCACGATGATCTCACCGGACTGCTCGGTGACGGATGCTCGCTTCTCGTAGAAGTGCGGGGCTCTCTGCGCGAGCGTCCCAGACCGGTAGTACGGGTCCTCGGGGGCGAGCGGCAGATCGACGATCTCGCCTTCGATGCCGGCCTTGTAGATGGCTGTGACGAGTTCGACGGCGTTGCGGCCGTCGTCGCCGTCGATCGCCGGTTCGCGCTGGTCGCGGATCGCTGCGATGACGTCTCCGATCTGGCCCGCGTGCCCCCGATGGGGCAGCGGAGCGTGCGCCTCGGCGAGGGCGTTCAGCTCATTGACCAATGCAGTGTTGCCCCCGGCAACCGGAAAGCCGTTGGGCCGAGGCAGTTCTGCCGCCACCTGCCAGGGCTGAGAGATCCTGGCGAACTCGCCTTGGATGACGATCTCCTGCTCCTCGCCGTGATGCACGACTGAGCTAGTGAGCTGCGCGAGCCCGCGGCCGTAGCGCAGCACGGCAACCGAGAGGTCTTCGACCTCGGCGTTGTCGTGCTGGGCGTTGGCGAGCATGGCCGTCACCTGCGAGGGCCGCCCCATGAGCCACAGGGTGAGGTCGATATGGTGGATGGCGTGGTTGAGCGTGCAGCCACCGCCTTCCGACTCCCACGTGCCCCGCCACCACAGGTCGTAGTAGGCCAGCCCCCGCCACCACGCCGAATCAATGCGCAGGTGCGAGACCGAGCCGATCAAACCTGAGTCGACAGCCTCCTTGAGGATGGCCATGTCATCGCGGAATCGGTTCTGCGCGACCACAGACAGGACCTTGCCCGACTCCCGCTGGGCGGCGATCATGGCGTCGCATTCTTCAAGCGAGGGAGCCATGGGCTTCTCGACGATCACGTTCACACCGCCGCGGAGGAAGGCGACGGTGAGGGAGGCGTGGCTGGAAGGCGGCGTCGTGATGCTCACTAGATCCAGCTGTTCCTGGGCGAGCATCTGGAGTGGGTCTTCGTATGCCTTGGCGCCGAGCGTCTCGTGCAATTCCAGCTTGGAGGCGGCCCTCCCAGGCACGATATCGGCTATCGCGACGATCTCGCACTCTTCGGGGAAGGCCAGATAGGCCTGGATGTGAGCGTCGGAGATCCCCCCGGCGCCGATGATTCCTACTCTGAGCATCTGCTGTTCCTTTGCTGGGTTGGTTCATGGGCCCCCACGGGCTCACCATCGACGACGGCGGAGTCCCACGCGGGGGCGGCGGCCTCATGGTGCACGAGGGCTTCGGTAGATCAGCGGCAAGGAGCGTGGCCGCGATGCGACCGCTGAGCTGATCGGTCGCGGCTGTTGCGTCGAGCCTCGAGCCTTGTTGTGAGCGGCAGGATGGTGATCGGTCACCTAAATGTTCTAGTGATCGGTCACACTTAGTCAAGTACCCCATCAGTCCGCCAATTTTGAGGGGATTGACCATAAAGTGATCGGTCACTAAACTGACGGTTTGTGACCCGCGTCATACGGCCAAAGCCGCTGCTGACGAAGGCGGCAAGCCATCCCCAGAGAGGTGGAACCCCATGAAACTCCGTGCCAAGATCGCCGTTGCCTGCGCGGCGGTCCTTGCGTCAAGCCTGGCGGCGTGCGCGCCTGGCTCATCGCAGTCGGATCCCGGGCCGAGCGCCCCGGCCAGCGTCGACTTCAACAGCTTCAAGGGTCAGACGCTCACCTACGTGTACTTCACCGACGGTCCCGACGAACAGGCCACGAAGGACGCGATTGCCAAGTTCGAATCGGCCACTGGGGCGAAAGTCAATCTGCAGATCGTGCCGTTCGCCAACTTGGCGACCTCGCTGCAGGCACGCCTTTCTGCTGGCAACGCCCCCGAGGTCGCTCGCGTGTCCGACTGGCATCCCTACGCCGACAAGGAAGTCGACTTCAAGCAGTACTTCGGCGGCAGCTATCCGTCCGAGTTCACTCCGGGTGCGGCCGCAACTGCCATGGACTCCGCGGGCCGAATGCTGGCCGTTCCCAGTGACGTCACGATCAACGGGCCGATGGTCAACGTCGACGCCTTCAAGAAGGCAGGTGTCGAGGTACCCGCCAAGTGGACGTGGGATGAGCTTGTTGCTGCCGCCAAGAAGGTGGCGGCCGCCAACAACATGCCCTACGCAGTGGCTATCGACAAGTCGGGCAATCGGCTGAGCACCGTCCTGAGCCAGTTCGGCACCGTGATGGTCGGTCCGGATGGCAAGAACGCCCTCGACAAGGACAAGGCGGCGAAGGCGCTGACGTTCTTCACGGACCTCGTGAAGAGCAACGCTTCCCCGAAGGACTTCTGGCTCGGCTCAGGCAGCAAGTACACGGGAGCCAATGAGATCTTCCTCGCAGGGCAGGTCCCCGTGTACCTGTCAGGCCCGTGGCAGGTCGGCGCGTTCGCCAAGAGCGCCACGTTCAACTGGGCGGCCGTGCCGAACCCCTGCCAAGAGCGCTGCGGCGGCTTCCCGGGCGGTAAGTTCATGATCGCCTTCAAGGACAGCAAGAACCCGGCCCTCGCTGCGGCCTTCGTCCAGTGGATGAACCGGACTGAGAACCAGCGTGAGGTCGACAGGACCGCGTACTGGCTGCCCACCCGCAAGGACCTGACTGACTCTGGGATCGAGTACGCCAATCGCCAAAGCGATATGAGCGCCTTCCTCTCGCAGATCAAGGCGACCCCGTCCGATACCTGGACCGCCGCGAACAGTCCCGCCTTCACGGCCTCAGCCACCTCGCTGATCAACGAGACAGACAAGGTCGTTGCCGGCAAGGAGGATGTCCAGACCGCCGTCGAGAACATCTCCGCCGCCATCGACAAGGCCATCAAGGCCGCAGGCTCATGACCGCCTTGGCTCCCGGTCGGGCTCGCGGGATTCCTACTTGGATGAGGGGCAAGAAGCTCGCCCCCTACCTTTTCGTCCTGCCTAACATGGTGATCTTCGGGGTGTTCACCATCTGGCCGGCTTTCAACGGGTTCAACCTCAGCTTCTACGACAGCAGCAACGGACGGACATACCGCCCTGTTGGAACCGGCAACTACAGCAACATCCTCAGCGATTCCCAGTTCTGGGGAGTGGTCCAGCACACCGTTCTCTTCACACTCGGGTTCGTTCTGCTCTCGACCGTGCTGGCCACGGCGCTTGCCCTCATGCTGAATGCGCAGCGGCGCGGCCGGGGTGCGCTCAGTGCCGCATACTTCCTGCCCGTCCTCATCTCGCCAGTCGTGGTGGGCATTATCTGGAAGGCTGCACTGGATCGCACCACGGGCCTCGTCAATGAGGTGCTGTCCACCATCGGGCTGGGGGCACCGGGATGGCTGGTAGACCCCGGCCTGTCCCTCATATCGATCATCCTCGTGGGGACGTGGATCCACCTCGGCTTTTACGCCATGATCCTGATCTCAGGTCTGCAGTCCATCGATGTCTCGCTGTATGAGGCAGCCAGAATGGACGGTGCGAGTGTGTGGCAGTCGGTGCGTCTCATCACCCTCCCGCTCCTGCGCCCCACGCTCATGGTGGTCATCATCCTGGCCACCATCGCAGGGTTCCAAGCCTTCGATTTCGTGTACACGCTCACGGGCGGTGGGCCCGTAGGAGCAACGACGCTGATCATCCAGTACATCTACGAGAATGCCTTCAGCTACCCGATCCAATACGGTCTGGCCAGTGCGGCCGCGGTGATTCTCTTCGTCGTCGTCTTCGCCGTGACCTTCGTCAACTATGCGATCGGCCGACGGAGTGAGTCGATATGAGTACACAAGCCCCCGCGCCCGCAGCTCGCCGAACCGATTCGGCCGGCCTCCAGCGGCCCAAGTGGACGTCGACGGGTGGCCGCGCTCCGAGCACCGGCGCCGTCGTCCGTGCGACCCTGCTCATCGCCGGAGCCCTCCTTGTGGTGACCCCGGTCGTGTGGGCGGCAGTGTCATCATTCAAGACCCAAGAGGAGCTTGCTCAGACTCCGCCCACCCTCTGGCCCAACCACCCCACGGCTGACAACTACACGAGCGGATTGCAGGCGTTCGACTTCGTGCACTTCCTGATGAACAGCGTCATCGTCACGGGGTCCGCGACCGTGCTCACCCTAGCCATCAATTCGATGGCGGCCTACGCCCTGTCCAAGTACAACTTCCGCGGCCGCACAGTGCTTTTCCTTATCACCCTCTCCACGATCATGATCCCGCTCCAGGTGATCCTTCTGCCCGTATATCAGGTCATCTCCTCGTTCGGCATGGTCAACTCGCTCTGGGGGCTCATCATCCCCCCGGCCGCGACGCCCACCGGAGTATTCCTTCTGCGCCAGTACATGCTGACCTTGCCTGACGAGATGATCGAGGCCGCGCGCATCGATGGTGCGGGGGAGTTCAAGATCTTCCTGCGGATTATCCTTCCGCTCAGCCGGCCAGCGTTGGCGGTCGTCGCGATCTTCTCCGTGATCTGGCGCTGGAATGATTTCCTCTGGCCGCTCATCGTCGCCCAGGACGAGTCGGTGCAGACACTGCCGGTGGCTATTGCCCGATTCGCCAGCCAGCAGGCGATTCCGTTCAATCAGATTCTGGCCGTCTCTGTCGTGACCATCATCCCGATCATCGTCATTTTCCTCTTTCTTCAGCGCCACATCATTGCCGGCCTCGCGCAGGGGAGCATCAAGTGACCTGCGCCACGCCTGCGGCCGCTCAGCTGCCGAAGTCGTCGGGCGGGAGCGCCACGCCCGAGTCGACGTCGACCGGAAGCCGAGCCGGCATGGGCCCGGGCTCCTCGTGGGCCACGAGGAGCAGAGGAACGTCGTGTTCCCGCAGCACTTCGGTGAGCGCGGCGAGCGCCCCCGCCGATTCTCCCGGCACGCCGGCGAGCACGGGAACCCCACTCACGACCCAGAGCGCATGGCGCAGGGCCAGCTCGGCCCAGTCGACGCCGTCGGCCCCCGCCCGCGCGACTTCTCCGAACGTGAGCCAGAGGACGTCGTCGTCGGCCTCCAGTGCGTGGAGTTGGGCGTCGCCCGCGCGGACCACGGTGGCGGCGCCCTCGGGCGGGGAGAACAGCCCGAAGGCGCCGAGCTGGGACGCGGAGCCGGGGACGAGGACCCGGCTCGAGGACCATCCTGCGTGTGCGTTCATAGCCACTGCTTTCGTTTGAAGATGAGCCACATGACGAACCCGAGCATGAACATGAGCGCGAACGCGAAGGGGTAGCCGAAGTCCCAGTCCAGTTCGGGCATGACCCTGAAGTTCATCCCGTAGATGCCCGTGACGAGAGCCGGGGCGAAGAAGATCGCGGCCCACGAGGAGATGCGCTTGACCTGCTCGTTCTGTGCGAGCCCGGTCTCGTTGAGGCGGTTGGACGTGAGCGTGCCGTCGAGGACGAGCGCGTTCTGGAGCAGATCGCGGTAGGCATCAATTCGTGAGATCACCTGCTCCACGTGGTCGCGGACGTCACGCAGGCTTCGTTGGAGCTCGAGGTCCGCGTGGTGGCTCTCGAAGCCGCGCTCGAGCCCTTCGATGAGGTGCCGCAGCGGGTGGACGGCGCGTTGGAACTGGATCACCTCGCGCGTGAGCTCGTAGATCCTCCGCGAGACGTCGGCGGTCCCCTCGAAGAGCTGGTCCTCGATCTCGTCGACATCGTTCTCGAGCCCCGCAACCACCGGCCCGTAGTCGTCCACGACCCGGTCGAGCAGGGCATACAGCACGGCCTTGGGCCCGCGGGCGAGGAGGTCCGGTTCGCCTTCGAGGCGCTTGCGCACCTCTCCCACGCCGGCCGTCTCAGCGTGGCGGATCGTCACGACGAAGTTCGGGCCCGTGAAGACATGGAGCTCGCCGAACTCGACGGATTCCGTCTCGTCAAGGTAGCGGGCGGGCCGTAGGACCGTGAACAGGACTTCCCCGTATCGCTCCGCCTTGGGCCGCTGATGCGCGGTGATCGCGTCCTCGACCGCGAGATCGTGGAGCTTGAATTCCTGGGCCACCTGCGCCATCTCTTCCAAGGAGGGCCGGTAGAGGCCGATCCATGCCATGCTCGCGCCATTGGCCTCGAGCGTCTCGAAGGTCTGCTCGAGGCTGTCTGGATGTGCGGCCCGACGCCCGTTGACGTAGACGGCGTTGTCGATGATGGTCACGGGGCTATTATGGCGCGGTCCCTTCTCCCGGCCCGCCCATCGACGTCGATTCCCGCAGGATCTGGTCGGCGCGATAGGGGATGTGGGCGTGGAGCGCGAGCACGGTTTCCGAGCGGATGACTCCCCGGAGCCTGAGGACGCTGCGGAGCGCAGCCTGGAGCCCGTGGGTGTCCGTCGCGGCGAGGCGGCACCAGATGTCGCCGCGGCCGGAGATCTCGTGGGCCTCGAGGATCGCGGGGATGCGGCGCAGCCCTGCGACGACGGCGTCGAGTTCGCGGTGCACCACCTCGAGGGTCATGAACGCGACGACGTCGTAGCCGAGCGCCTCAAGGTTCACTTCGCGCCCGCCGTGCCGCAGTGCCTCGGTCCTTTCGAGCCGGCGGAGGCGCGACTGGACGGTGTTGCGGGCGATGCCGAGCCGCTGCGCGAGTTCGGCGATCTGTGCGCGCGGATCTTCGATGAGGGCGAGGATGAGGCGCCGGTCGAGGGCGTCGAAAGTGCTCAATGGTCACTCCATGGAAGATTGTCGTGGTGGATTTGAGCATAGCGATCAGTTTGGTCCACTAAAACTGAGTGAGAGGATCAGTCCGCCGCAGACTGTGGTCGTGTCGATCTTTGCCGAGCTCAGCATGCGGCCCGCCATCGAGCGGCCGACGACGCCGCGCACCGGGGGCTGGGATGCCTCGCGGGCCGCGCGGCTCGCCCTCAGCGCGGGAACGCTGTTCGTCCTGCTGGTTGGAGCCAATCTCGCGACCCCGCTCTACCCGATGCTGTCCGAGCGGCTCGGCTTCGGCTCGCTGGGCGTTTCGGTGGCCTTCGCGAGCTACGTCCTGTGCCTCATTGCGGTCCTCGTTGTCGCGGGCCATTGGTCGGATCACATCGGCCGGCGGGCGGCCCTCGTCGTCGCCGTCGTGCTCGGCCTCGCGGGGGTCGCGGTGTGCGCGACGGCGGGCTCGCTCGCCGAGCTGTGCTGCGGGAGGGCCCTGCACGGCGCCGCTGTCGGCCTCGCGACGGGTGCGAGCTCGGCCGCCGTCCGCGAGCTCCTCCCTGACCGGCCCGCGTGGGCGTCCCGGGCGACGCTCCTGGCCACGTCGGGCGGCGTGGCGCTCGGCCCAGTCGCCGGAGGCTCGCTCGCGCTGGGCCCCGCATCGCTCGCTGTCCCGTTCGCGGCCTACGCCGCGGTGCTCGCGGTCCTCCTGTGCCCGCTGGTCCTCGTGCGTGCGCGGCCCGCGCTGCGGCCCGCCGTCGAGGTATCGCGGGCTCGCCTCCTTGCGCCGCGCGGCCTGGCCTTCGGCGCGCAGTCGGCGCGGGGCCCCTTCTGGCGGGCGGCCGGGGTGGGGTTCCTGAGCTTCGCCGTGTTCGGGTACTTCCTCTCGCTCGCGCCCGGCTACTTCGCGCGCACGCTCGGCCTCACGTCGCTGCCCGCTGTCGGCGCCCTCGCGGGGCTCGCGCTCGCCGCGGCGGCCGCGGTGCAGCTCGCGGGACGGGCGACGGCGGCTCGGCGGCATGCGCCGGGGGAGTCGCCCATCGTCGTCGTCGGCCTCGTTCTCCTCGGCGTGGGGACGCTCGCCGCAGGCTTGGGCACTTCGGCGGGCAACGCCGTCGTCCTCGTCGGGGGGATCCTCGCGGCGGGGGCAGGGCAGGGGCTTGCGTTCCGCGAGCTCTTCGACGGACTCGTCGCCGCGGTCTCTCCCGAACAGCACGCCCAGGCGGTCAGCGCGCTATATGTGGTCACGTACCTCGGCAGCGCAGTGCCCGTCATCGGTGTCGGCGCGCTCGCGGCAGCCGTCGGGCTGGCCACGGCGTCCACGATCTTCACGGGGCTGTGCTGTGCTGCCGCCCTCGGGCTGGCCGTTCTGCGGACGCGCGGGCTGGCCGTTCTGCGCGTGCGGGCTGGCCAGGATGCGCGGGCCGAGAACTAGTCGGGCAGCGGGCCCCGGCCCGGAATCTCCTCGAACACGAGCGTCGTCTCGGTATGGCCCACCACGGGATCGGTCGTGAGGTTGTCGAGCAGCCAGTCGCGGAGCTCCTCGGTGCTGCCGACGGCGATGTGGAGGAGATAGTCGATCGCGCCCGACGTGTGGAAGGTCGAGAGCACCCCGGGCAGATGCGGCACGCGGGACGTGAACGCGTCGATCTGATCGCGGTCGTGGGCCCTCAGCCGCACGGAGATGAGCGCCTGGACGCTGCGCCCCACGGCGCTCAGGTTCACCTTGGCCTCGTAGCCCGTGATGATGCCGCGCTCGGCAAGCGCCCGGGTGCGCATCAGCGCGGTCGACGGCGCGATCCCCACGAGCTCCGCGAGCTGCTTGTTGGTGATCCGGGCATCCTCGACGAGCGCGCCGAGGATCTTGCGGTCGATGTCGTCGAGTGGTTCGGCCATGGTCACGGGCGGCTCCCTCTTCTTCGCGTCAACGGGCAGCCAAACCATCCTATCCGTCGCCGGCGGCTCCCCTCGGTGCCCGGGGAAGGGCGGATCGCCGCACGGCCCCGGTGGCGGGATGGGCGACGGCGGCTGCCGCGGCCGTGCCGAGAGCCACGGCACCCGTTCCCGCGGCGAGCCAGGACCAGCCGTACGACTGGAACACGAGGCCGCCGAGCCACCCGACGAGGCTCGAGCCGGCGTAGTAGGCGAGGTTGTAGAGGGCGGCGGCCTGGGCGCGACCCGTCGTGGCGAGCGCTCCGATCCACCCTGAGCCGAGCCCATGCGCGCCGAAGAAGCCCGCGGTGAGCGCGATGAGCCCGAGGAGGATGCTCGGAAGCCAGTCCGGGATCGTGAGGAGGACGCCCGCGGCCATGAGCCCGATGCTCGCGATGATGACCGCGCGGCGGCCGAAGCGCTCGCTGAGGCGCGCGGCGTATCCCGAGGAGAACGTGCCGGAGAGGTAAGCGAGGAACAGCAGGCTCGTGAAGGCGGCCGGGAGGGCGAACGGCGGCAGTTCGAGGCGGAACCCCAGGAAGTTGTAGATCGCGACGAATCCGCCCATGAGGGCGAACGCCTGCAGATAGAGCGCGCCGAGCCGGCGATTGAGGAGGCTTGAGGCGCGACGGGCGGCGGCGGGCTGGGCGGCGGCCGGCTGGGCGGCCCGCGCCCGTCGGTTCGCCGGGACGAAGCCCCGCTGGCTCGGGGCGAGAGTGATGAACCCTCCCGCCGCGACGGCGCCGAGCACGGAGACCGCGAAGATTCCCGCACGCCACCCCCACACGTCGGCGACGGGGCCTGCGACGAGGCGTCCGAGGAGCCCGCCGATCGTCGTGCCGGCGACGTATGTTCCTGCCGCGACCGCTGTGTTCGCTTTGCTGATCTCCTCGGTGAGATACGCGACCGCGAGTGCGGGGACGGCTCCGAGCGCGACGCCTTCGAGGCAGCGGAGCACCACGAGCAGGCCGATGCCTGGGGAGAACGGCGCGACGAGGCCGAGGAGAGTAGCCGTCGCGACGCCGGCGGCCATGGCCGGGACGCGCCCCACGCGATCGGCGGCGAAGGACCACGGGAGCACCGAGACGGCAAGGCCGAGCGTCGCGACCGAGACGGTGAGGGCGGCTTGCGCAGCGTCGACGCCGAGGTCTCCGGAGAGGCGGGGGAGGAGCGCCTGCGTCGAATAGAGCTGCGCGAAGGTCGCGACGCCGGCGCACGCGAGCGCGGCGAGGAGTCTCCGGTAGCCCCGGCTTCCCTTCGCGTGTCCCGCCCACGGCTGAGCGGAGGGCGGCGCGGTCGGGGCTTCGCGGGAGGCGGTCACAGCTCCACCGTAGGAGCCGTTCAATCCATGCGTCCAATACATTATCCTTTGAAACATATGCCTAGATCGCATGAAATTCAGCCGCTGCACGGGGAGCTGGGGCAGCTCCTCCCGCTCATCCCCGTCCTCGACGCGGTCGGCCAGACGCGTCACGTGACCGCGGCCGCCGAACTCCTCGGCGTGCCGCAGCCCACGGTGAGCCGCGCGCTCGCGCGTGCAGCCGCCGTCGTCGGCACCGAACTCGTGCGGAAGGAAGGCCGCGGAATCCGCCTGACGCCCGCCGCGGAGCAGCTCCTCCCGTCCGTGCGCGCGGCCCTCGAGAGCCTCCAGGACGCCATCGACCAGCTGCACGAGCGGCGCCAGGAGGCGCGCGGCGTCGTCCGCCTGAGCTTCCAGATGACGTTCGGCGAGGCCGCGGTTCCCGCCCTCATCCGAAGCTTCCGCTCGCGGCATCCCGACGTGCGCTTCGAACTCATCCAGGGCTCGCGCGAGCGCTGCCTCGACGTCCTGGCCACGGGAGACGTCGACTTGAGCGTGGTGTCTCCCGTGCCCCGGCCTGGTCGGCAGCTCGATGCGCGGACCCTGTGCGTCCAGCCGCTCCGGCTCGCGGTGCCCGCGGGGCATCGGCTCGCGGAACGGGGTTCGGTGCACTTCGCCGAGGCGGCGGGAGAGCCGTTCGTCGTGCTCGAGCGGGGCTACGGGATGCGCAGCATCGGCGACCGGCTTTTCCGCGACGCAGGAGTGCGGCCGGACATCGCGTTCGAGGGGCAGGATTCGCGGACCCTGCTCGGGCTCGTGAGCGCGGGACTCGGGGTGGCCCTTGTGCCGCCCTCCCGAGCGCGGCATTCCGCCGTGCACGCGCCCGGCCTCGGCTGGGTCGAGCTCGAGCTCGAGGACGCCGACGCCGTGCGGGAGATCGGCCTCGTGTGGCCGAAGATCGTGGGCGAGCCGCTCCCCGTCCGCCTCTTCCGCGAGCACGTTCTGTCCGAACCGGCGGACGCCCTGCTCGACGCGTTCGGCATCTGAGCGCGCGGGGGCGTGGCCACCCGTCGGGCGGGACCTGGCCGGGCGTCGCCGTGACGAGACGCGCGGCCACCTCTCGACCAATGCGTGGCCACTTCGCGCGCCGGGCGCGTTCGCCGCCCGCGCGGAGCCTCAGCCCGCGAAATGCGCGACGACGTCCCGCGCGGGCTCGTCGCGCGCACTCTTCCATCCCGTGCCCGCCCACAGATTGGTCCCGTGCGGATCGCCCGCTGCTACCGCCGCAGCCCGCAGCGGCGCAGTGAGGTAGTGGATCACGGGGTAGCCGGCGGGCCCGTCGGCGAAGTCGCGCATGAAGCCGTTCTCGAGCCCGCGCGCCACCTTGCCCGAGAACGCGCGGGTCTGGGCAGTGCGGTCGAAGGCGGCGTCCGTGAGGGCCCGCCGGTGCACCGCGTTCGTTCCTGCTTCGGGCGTGCGGAGGAACGCCGTCCCAAGCTGGACGGCGGAAGCCCCGGCGTGTCGGGCCGCGTCGGCGTCCGTGGGCGTCCCGATGCCGCCGGCCGCGAGGAGAGGGAGGCCGACGGCGCCGCGCACCTCCGCCACGAGCTCGGGGAGCGTCCCCGAGAAGGCCGCGAGCAGAGGATCCGCGAGGAACGCGCCCGAGTGGCCGCCCGCACTCGGATGCTGTACGACGACGGCGTCGACGCCGAGGTCTTCCGCGGCCCGTGCCTCGTCGGCGGTCGTGACGGTCTGGATGGTGAACGCCCCGGCAGCGCGGAGCCGTGCGACGTCGCGGGCCGGAGGGAGGGCGAAGGTGAACGAGACGATCGGCGGCACCCGCTCGAGGAGGATGTCGAGCTTGGCGGGGTACGCGTCGTCGTCCTCCCACCTCGGTTCGGGGAGCTCGACGCCGAGCCGCCGCGCCACGGGCCGGAGCCGCTCGCGGTAGGCAAGGACTGCGCCCCGGTCGAGGCCCTCGTCGCGCGGCACAAAGAGGTTCACGCCGAACCCGAGACCGGTTGCGAAGAGCGCCTCGAGCTCGCCCGCGAGCCGTTCGGCCGACTTGTACCCTGCCGCGAGGAAGCCGACACCGCCTGCACGGCCCGCGGCCTCGGCGAGCGGGGGATTGCTGGGGCCGCCGGCCATGGGCGCCGCGACGACGCCGTTCCCGAAGAGTCCTGAAGGCAGCATGCGGTCCATAGGAGCACCCTAGCCCTCGGTTCAGTACCCTTGCCGAGTGAGCACACTGAGCGATGACAGCATCATGATCGGCCTCGACATCGGCGGCACGAAGACGCGCGGCATCAAGGTCATCGGCGGAGAGGTCGTCGACGACCGGGAGGCGGGCAGCGCGAACGTCCAGAACGTGACGCCCGAGGTGGCCGCCGCCAACCTCGCCGAGCTGTTCACGGCGCTCGGCGGCGCGGACGCCGCGACGGTGTACGTCGGGGCTGGGGGCATCGACACCGAAGCGGACGCGGACGCCCTCGCCCAGCTCATCCGTCCCCATGCACCTCACGCCGAGATCACGGTCGTGCACGATTCGCGGCTCCTCCTCGCCGCGGGACGCGCGCGCACCGGCGTCGCGGTCATCGCAGGCACGGGCACGGCCGCGTGGGGGACGAACGACGACGGCGAGGAGGCCCGCGCGGGCGGTTGGGGCTACCTCCTGGGCGACGAGGGCAGCGGCTATTGGCTCGCGCGCGAGGCCACGCGCTACAGCCTCCACCGTATGAACCTCGGGCTCGAGCCGGATGCGCTCACGCAGGCCCTGCTCGAGGCCGTGGGGCTTGACGCCCCCCGCGAGCTCATCGCGCACTTCCACTCTCCCTCCACCGGCCGCCGGTACTGGGCGCAGCAGGCGCGCGTCGTCGTCGAGGCCGCCGACGCGGGCCATGCGGGGGCCCGCTTCATGATCGACCAGGCCTCGCACGACCTGGCCCGCATGGCCGCCCAGGTCGCCCGGCAGCTCGGCATCGACGGGCCCGTGATCCTCGGGAGCGGGCTGGGGATGAACGTCCGCCGGCTCCAGGACGGGTTCCGTGCCGCGCTCGCGGAGCAGGGCATCGAGGATGTCCGGATCCTCGACCGCGATCCGGTCTTCGGGACGATCGACCTCGCGTCGCGCCGGTCCTGACGCGCCTTGCGGACATCTCCTGTCCGCAAGGCGCCTGGACGGCCCGGAACTCCGGGTTCCCGCGCGGGTGTTCGCTGATAGGCTCGGCAGCGTGACCGGAGCCATGATCGAGTTCGGCGAGGTGAGCAAGGTCTATGGCGGGGCGACCGCTGTCGACCGCCTGAGCCTGAGCGTGCCGCGAGGCCGGATCACCGTCTTCGTCGGGCCGTCGGGCTGCGGCAAGACGACGTCGCTGCGCATGATCAACCGGATGGTCGAGCCGAGCTCGGGGACCATCACGGTGGACGGGCGGGACGTCTCCTCGCTTCCAGCCGCGACGCTGCGCCGCTCGATGGGCTATGTCATGCAGGCCGCAGGCCTTATGCCGCATCGGACAGTACTGGACAACATCGCCACGGTCCCGCGGCTCAACGGCGTTCCGCGCGGCACCGCGAGGGCCCGCGCGCGCGAGCTGCTCGACGTCGTCGGCCTTCCCCAGACGCTCGCGGTCCGGTATCCGTCCCAGCTTTCGGGCGGTCAGCAGCAGCGCGTGGGCGTTGCGCGCGCGCTCGCCGCCGATCCGCCCGTGCTGCTCATGGACGAGCCGTTCAGCGCCGTGGACCCCGTGGTGCGCCACGAGCTCCAGCAGGAGCTCCTGCGCCTGCAACGCGATCTCGGCAAGACGATCGTGTTCGTCACGCATGACATCGACGAGGCGGTGCTGCTCGGCGACCGGATCGCGGTCTTTGCTGTGGGCGGCCGGCTCGCGCAGGTCGCCGGTCCCGAGGAGCTCCTGCGGGCGCCGGCGGACGATTTCGTGTCCGGATTCGTCGGGCGCGACCGAGGTTTCCGGCACTTGGGCTTCTTCGACGACGCGGGGCTCGCGGTCGACGGCGCCGCGAGCGTTGTGCTCTCCGAGCTCGCCACTGCGCGCCCCGCCCGGTGGGCTGTCGTCGTGGACGACGCCGGCCGGCCCGCAGGGTGGGCCTCGCCGGAATCGCCCGGGGTGCTCGTGAGCGGGGGATCGCTGCATCATGCCGGGGCGACGCTGAGGACGGCGCTCGACGCCGCGCTCTCCTCCCCGTCGGGCCGCGGCGTCGTCGTGGACGACGGCGGGCGCTACGTCGGCACGGTCGGCGCCTCCGAGGTCATCGCCCAGGCGGACCGCCGACGCACTGAGGCCCAGCGCGAGCGTTCGCGGGGCGGAGCCACGCCGGGTGCGGCCGCGCCCGATGGCGAGGCTGCACCGGCTGGGCCCACGTCCGACGGCGGGCGCCGCCTGCCGGTCGAGGAAGGCTGAGCATGGAGTGGGCCGTCGAGAACTTCGGCAGGATCGCCTCGCTCGCGGGGCAGCATCTGATCCTCGCCGTGGTTCCCCTCATGCTCGGCCTCGTCATCAGCCTTCCGCTCGCCCAGCTCGTGCGCCGCCGGCACACGTGGCGCACGGCACTCCTGACCGTGAGCTCGGTGCTGTACACGGTGCCGTCCCTCGCGCTGTTCATCATCCTGCCCGTGGTCTTGGGCACGAGGATCCTCGACCCGGCCAACGTCATCGTGGCCCTCACCGTGTACGCCGTCGCGCTCCTTGTGCGATCAGCGCTCGACGCGCTCGACTCGGTCGACGGGGAGCTGAGCCTCGCCGCGACCGCCCTTGGGCACACGCCCGTCACAAGGTACTTCGGCGTCGACCTTCCGCTCTCCCTGCCGGTCCTGATCGCGGGCTTGCGGGCCATCTCGGTGAGCAACGTCTCTCTCGTGAGCGTGGCCGCGCTCGTGGGCATGCCCAACCTCGGGATCCTGTTCACGGAGGGCCTCCAGAGGGACTTCATCACCGAGATCGTCGTGGGTCTCGTCTCGATCCTCGTCCTCGCGCTCCTGCTCGACGTCGCGCTCGTGATCATCGGCCGGCTCCTCTCGCCGTGGGCTCGGCTCGGGGATCTGGGCCCGCGCGGGAAGGCCTCGCGCCCATGAGCCTCGTCGAACTCACGTGGGCGTGGCTCACCGACCCGGCGCAGTGGTCCGGCTACGCGGGAATCCCCGCACGCCTCGGCGAGCACATCTTCTACACGTTCCTCACCGTCGCGATTGCGTGCGCGATCGCCCTGCCGATCGGCGCCTACGTGGGGCACACGGGCCGGGGGCGCGTCGTCGTCGTCGGCCTCGCCGGGGCATTGCGTGCCGTGCCCACGCTCGGGCTCCTCGTCCTTTTCGTCCTCCTCGCAGGCATCGGCCTCATGCCGCCCATCTGGGCCCTCGTCATCCTCACGGTGCCGCCCGTCCTCGCCGGAACCTACTCGGGCATCGCGGCGGTGGACCCCGTCGTCGTCGACGCGGCGAGGGCTCAGGGAATGCGCGAGCATCAGGTCCTCCTGTTCGTCGAGCTCCCCAACGCGCTCCCCGTCATCTTCGGCGGGATCCGCGCGGGCGTCCTCCAGGTCATCGCGACCGCGACCGTCGTGGCCTACACAAACCTCGGCGGGCTGGGCCGCTACATCTTCGACGGCCTCGCCCTCTCCGACTACCCCCAGATGCTCGGCGGCTCGGTGCTCGTCGCAGCTCTCGCCGTCGTCGCCGACCTCGTGCTCGGCGCGATCCTGCGCCGCCTCGCTCCACGCAGCACTTCCCGGGAGCTGCCGGCCCCCGAGCTGCCAGCCCCCGATCTGCTCGTCCAGGAAATCGTCAAGGAAGGAACGCCATGACCCCTCAACCCCTCACTGTCCCGCGCCGCCGGGTGCTCTCCGCCCTCGCGGCGGGCCTCGGGCTGAGCCTCGCGCTGAGCGCGTGCGGCGGATCCTCGAACCCGCTCAGCACGGGCAGCGCCGGCGCGAGCTCCGGCTCGGGCAAGGCACTCGTGATCGGCTCGGCGGACTTCACCGAGAGCCAGATCATCGCCGAGCTGTACGCTGGCGCGCTCAACGCGGCAGGCGTCAAGGCGACGACGAAGCCCAACATCGGCGCGCGCGAGGTCTACTACAAGGCCGTCCAGGACGGCTCCGTGGACGTCGTCCCCGACTACACGGGCAACCTCCTGCTCTTCATCGACACGAAGGCCACCCAGGTCTCGGCCTCGGACATCGCCTCGGCCCTGCCCGGCAAGCTGCCCAAGGGGCTCGCGATCCTCGACCCGGCGAAGGCCGAGGACAAGGACGCGATGGTCGTGACGAAGGCAACGGCCACGAAGTACTCGCTCTCGAGCATCGAGGATATGGCCAAGGTCTGCGGCGACCTCGTGATCGGAGCGCCCGCGACCTTCCAGCAGCGCGCCTACGGCCTGCCCGGCCTCAAGGACAAGTACAACTGCGTGCCCAAGCAGTTCCAGTCGTTCAGCGACGGCGGCGGGCCCGTCACGCTCAAGGCGCTCCTCTCGAACGACATCCAGGTCGCGGACATCTTCACGACGACGCCCTCGATCGCGGACAACGATCTCGTGGTTCTCGACGACCCGAAGAACAACTTCATCGCCCAGCAGGTCGTGCCGCTCGTCAACACGACCAACCTCTCGGACGCCGCCAAGAAGGCCCTCAACGCGGTCTCCGCGAAGCTCACGACCACGGATCTCATCAACCTGAACCGCGCCGTGAGCGGCAACCAGAAGCAGAGCCCGGCGGACGCCGCGAAGGCCTGGCTCAAGGACAAGGGGCTCGCCTCGTAGCGGGTTCTGCGCCCCGGATCGACGCCACAGGGTGTGAGCGGAATCTCATGAATTCCCGCCCACACCCTGTGGCATATTTGGACAATGACGCAGACAGCCATGCATCCCAGTGCTGGCGCGGATCGGCTCCCGCGACTGTAGCCATCACTTTAGCCAATCAAGGTATTGACGCCTCGGGAGCCACTGTCGGACCATTGGGAGCAGATCGTTCCACCGACTGGATCAAGGGGATAGCGATGACCGCTCCATACCAACCACAGCAGCAGTGGTCCCCGCCGGACCCCCAGTTGGGTCCACCCCAGCAGCCGCAGCCGCATTACCCGCCCATCTATTCTCAGCAAGTCCCACGCTTCCGGCTCAGTTGGGGCGCCCTCATCCCCTTGTGGATCATCGCGCTTACGGCGCTGCCCGTCCTGATCTACCTCACGTCAGTCTTTTTCCACGGACTGATCTACGAACGCTGACTTGGGGGCCAGACACCAAAAGGCGCCCCACCTTCCCGTGCGGGAGGGTGGGGCGCTTCGCTGTTCCAAGTACAAACCAGGCTTGGAGTTGGCTTGATGGTTCCAAGTGCCGGCGGCACGCGGTTGGAAGTTAGCTGGTCAGCCCGAGCCTCGTGAGGTTGTACACACCGAGCTGCCCGAAGGCCGAGATGCCTGTGCCAGTCGGGGTGTTGATGTTCAGGTACATCGAGGTGCTGCCGGACGGCACGACCTGTTCCATATAGAAGTACCCGCGGGTCAGAGCCTTGGCCGGGGTCAACTTCGCGAGCGCGCCGGACTGGTTCTGAAACGCGACCGTCGCGGTGTTCCCGCCGTTGGTCGTGATGATCCCGCCGACTGCCAGCCGGTCCCCGACGGACCACTTCGCTGACGGGAGCGGGAATTGGACGTAGTACGGGGAGGCCGTGGCCGCGCTCTGAACCTGCCACATATTCCCGCCGACCGCGGAGTCCGTGACATAGCTGACAGCCAGGCCCGATGGGAACCCGGATGCGATCTGCCACCCAGGGGGGATCCCCTGCCCGTTCAGGGCACCCCCAAGAAACAGCGGGTGCGTAAGGATGCTGACCGGGTCGGCGTCGTCCTGCGCGACGAACGGCGAGTTCGCGGGCATCAGGGGCGAGAGCTTGTTCGCGACGTACTGTCCGAACATCTGTTGGCCAGCGGTTCCGGGGTGCGTCCCATCGCCGGAACCCCAAGAGATGAGGTAATTCCCGGTCGTCGGGTCTGCCGCCTGCCCGTAGAAGTCCAGCAGGGTGAGGCCGTTTGTCGATGCATAGAGCTTCAGCCAGAGGTTCAGCTGCGTGATCAGATAGTGCCGGTTGGAGGCGTTGTTCGGAGGGATAGTGGACAGTATCACCCGAACGTGTGCGGCGTTGGCCAACTGCACCATGGATTGGATGGAGCCTTGGAACCCGGCGATGGTAGTTGCATCGGGAGTTGAGCCTCCCGCCGAAACCGACTGGCCCACGTCATTCGTGCCGCAGAGGATGACGGCCACTGACGGCTTGGTGGACAGGACATCATTCTGGAACCTCGCGGCCATCTGCACACTCGTCTGACCGGCGATCCCAGCATTGATACCCCGACGCAGGGAGCCGCCTGACATCAGGCACGCGTAGTCGAGCCACGAGTCCTGATACAGGTTGTTTGTCTGCCCGTTGAACCCGGCCTCGTAGTCATTCGTAGCTGTGATCGAGTCTCCTATTGCGGCCAGCTTCGCCCCCGCAATAGGCGGTTGCGATGGTGTTGCGACCTGCCCGGCGTTGACGGTGGTGCCGTCCGTCCGGGTTAAGATCAGATTCCCCGAGCCGTCCACCGCGGCCGACGTGACCGTGCTGTTCGCCATCGCCACCCACGCCGGGGTAGGCGCGGCGGCGGTCAAGGTCTTCGGGTCAACCTCGGCCAGCGACCCATACGTGAACGGGCCACCGCTGCCCGGGAGGCTGAAACAATGCGTCGTGGTGGGCTGTCCAACCATGTACTCGACAACCTGCCAACACCAATTCGATGTAGTCGGATCCACGTTCACCGAGAACGAGCCCGTGTTGTCGAGGACGACATCGAACGACGCCGGAAGCACGACCTCCGAAGACGAGCCGACACGGACCGTCGGCGACCACCGGAGATACCCCACGGCGGCGACATGCCCCGTCTGGGTCTGCACAGTGAACTTGCCGGAAACCTGAACGGTCACAGGGCACCTCCTCGGGCACGGGTGGGGACTACTTGGCGGGAGCGGGCGGAACAGCCTCAGCCGAGACGGAATCGAGGACTGCGTTCGGCACAGCCCACGTCGCGACCGTCGTCGCGACGACACCCACAATCGTCAGCCACTTGTACTGATCAGGCGGCAGGACAGCGAGGAGGGCGGTCACGACGGAACCGACGAGCGCCGCGATGGACTTGGCATAGACAAGGATCTTCTTCACTGCTGACTCCTAGAGCCTGTGGAGGATGTAGTCCGCCTCGCCGCGTTCGACGAAGCTGTAGAGGATGCGGGCATACATGATCCCGCCGACGGTGAGACCGATACCGGCCCCGATCATGCAGCCGACGACGAAGACGGGCATCATCAGGCCCTCGCCTTCATCTGCTCGAGTGCGTGGTCGTGCTCGATGTCGAGGACCGTCCGCGCGCGCGCACACAGCTTGGGGCTGTGGTGGATGGTGAGTTCGTTGTCCTGCTTCGTCTCGCCCGAGTCTGACCAGTTGGTCGAGCCGCCGATGAGCCATTCGCCGTCCACGACCGCCATCTTCCTGTGCATGATGGCACCCTTCTCGGACGTCCCGATGGCCACGCGGCTGTTCGGGAACTTCTGGAGGATGAGCTTCTCGTGGACGCCCCCCGCCTGGGAACGATCGAGCGTGAGCTGCACGAACACGTTCGGGTCCTTCATGTGGGCGAGGATGATGTCCGCGAGCTCGTCATCGTCGAACCCGTACATCGCCACGACCACCGAGTGCTGCGCACCCTTGAGGACGTCGACAAGCGCGCCGTGCACGTCATCGATGGGCGAGTAGAGCATCCACGCCTGCGCGTCGGTCGGCTGTCCGAGGTCCATCTCAGCCTCCGATCCCAAGGTGGGCGCGCATCGTCTCAAGGATCTCCGTCTGCGCTTCATTGATGCTCACCAGCTCCGCGACGGTCTCCCGGTCATGCTGGGCCAGTGCGGCACTCACGGCGTCGGCGCGTTTCGCTGCGATGAGGAGGATGCCGCCCTGAAGGCCCGCGAGGGTGGAGAGCATCAGGTTCAGGAGGATGAAGGGGAACGGGTCGAAGCCGAGACCGAAGACGGCAACGGCGTTCCATGTCATCCACGCGCCCATGAAGCCGAGGAAGCCGAAGATGAACCCCCATGAGCCCATCGAGGACCGCATCCAGTCGGCGGCGCGCTCCCCGAAGGACAGGTCGGAACCGGTCCGCACTGCGGGATGGGATTCCCAGTGCCGAGTGTGGTGGGTCGGACTCACTTCCAGTTCCTCCAGACGCCGAAGACGAGGTGGCCGATCAGCCAGAGCAGGACCACCGTGAGCACGCCGCCGAAGAGGACGTGCGTGCTCGTCCACTTCGTGATCGGGTCGCCCGGCTGGCCGCCCTCGAGATCCCACACCGTGAAGGACAGCGTGTTCTCGACGTTCGTGCACAGGGCGTAAATCTCGGGCCCTAGGAAGGTCAGGAACGACCCGCACGCCCAGATCGACCAGTACACCTGCCAGCGCGTCATGGCGTGGCCGCCAGCCGCTTCGCCAGCTCGTCGGCGACTGCCTTGGCGATGTCCGCCGGGATTGCCGCGGCGACCTGCGCGGGCGTGAGGTTCTGGACCATCGCCGCGAGATCGGCCTGCCCGTAGACGAGCTTGCGAACGTTCTCGACGACCTCGGCGAGGTCATTCGTGCGTTGCACGAGAGCGTCCGTCTCGTTGTTGATGTTGCGGGCGTGCGCTAGGAGTTCGGTCTGCTCCGAGTCAGAGAGTGCCATGAATCCTCCGATAGGTGTGACGTTGCCTGAGTCGGGGTTTACGCCGGGAGGGACCGAGATCGCGGCCCAGTCTGCGCGGTCGAGGAAGAAAGTGGAGGCGTCCCCGCCGCCGGGTGCCGTGCCGGTGCCGCCCCACTGCCAGCCGATCGGGCCGACCTGCGACCATGCGCCGAGGTTCACGGTGAGCGCGGCGTTGTACTGGGCGACCCAGAGGCCAGCCCCGGCCTGCACATGCGAGGAGAAGTCATAGCCCGCGACGAGCGAGCCCATGATGTAGTCGTGCGCCCCGCGGCCTGCTGCCTGTACGGCGCGAATGAAGGCGAGGCCTTCCGTGACCGGATTAGCACCGCCGTAGCTGCCCTGCTCGACATCCCAGAACACGGGGCCGTGCGGACAGTTCGCGAGGGCAGCAGCACAGTTCGCGCCATCCTGTGTCCCGTTGCCGCCGTACGCGAACGGCCACGTGTAATACCCGATGAGGCGCCCCTCGCTGACAGCCTTCGCGAGTTGGAACCGGAAGTTGTAGTTCTGCGGGGTGCAGTTCAGGATCACCGCATCGTCGTCACCGAAGTCCGGGGCTCGGCCGCTGTCCTTGGCGTAGTCTCCGACCTTGAGGGTCACGATCCACCCCCCGGCTTGTCCTGCTTGTTCTTCAGCTCGTCCTTGACCCACCGCATGTCGGCCTTGAGTTCGCGGATGTCGCCGTCCTGCTCTGTGAGGTGATCAGTGATCTTGGCGAACTGCCTCGACAGCCAGCCGAACAGGCCTCCCACGATTGCCACCCCAACCCCCACCGTCGTCGCGATTGCCCCCAGCGCCGTCCACTGCTCCATGGCTGCCCCTTCACCCGACCTGAACTACGCTGAGGTACCCGGTCTGCCACGGGTTCGACCCGAGGGTCTGCGCGAACCCGGACGACTGCGACAGATTCAGCTCGAGGTAGTCGCCGTTCACGAGGTCGAGCGTGACGACGGCCTTCGCGGAGAACTGGCTGATCGCGCCCTGGTTCGTGATGGGAACCGCCTGGCCGCCATAGCCGATGTCGGTGCCGTTCTTCCGGAACCATGCGACGACGCGGCCGGTCGCCGTGTTCGTGGAGAAGCCGCCGCCGCCGGACACCTCATAGCGGCCCGGCCCGACAATGGTGATCCGGGTCGGGTTCGCACCGATGTTCGACATGCCGCCCGTGTCAGTAACCACCGTGTTGAACTGGACCTGCGCCGTCGTGCCATCAGCGAAGCTCTGAGACGTTCCCGCCGTGAGGACGCACGCCATGGCACCCGTCCAGTTCGTGCCGTCGCAACGCTGGATCGGGCACCCAGCCAGATCGAGGCGACACACGAGGAGCCCGTTCTTCTTCACCAGCGCGTCCCGCGCAGCCTGCGACGCTACGGGGATCACGACGTTCGCCGAGTTGCCCATCGTCGCGAGATCTGTCGTCAAGTTCGCGAAGGCATCCGGGTTCGTAGGGACGACGATCCCATTCGTGAGGGTCTGTGCCATGTCAGCGGCTCCAATCGAAGGCGAGCTGCCCGGAGGCGGCGTTGGCTTGGACTCCCTGGAAGGCGGCATAGTCGCCGCCGAAAATGGCTATGCCGCCGCCGTTCACGAGGTCGGCTGCCTGTGCGGCGGATAGCGTCACGGTCGGCGACGCATAAGGCTGGATGGTCACTGTGGTCGGCCCATTGAGCAGGGTCACGTCCGTGAACTGGCTGGGCCGGGACGAGGCCGAGTGCGTCCAGATGTTCACTGACGCGGGGGCGTTGTAGTTTCCCGAGCCGCCGATGCGGGCCCCGAACGTGAACCGGGCGGCGGCGATGGTGCGGCCCGCAAGCTGGGTGGGGCCACCCCCGTACCACCACGCGCCGTGGACCGTCGAGCCATTCCACGTTCCCTCATAGACGTCGGCCTGATTGCCCCACGAACCCCACCCGCCCGTTGCCCAGAAGGTGGCCGAGTCCGATGCGGTGAACGGCGTGGTTCCCGTCGATGGCCCGGAGCCCTGCGATGTGATCGGCTGGCTCACCGTGGCCGATGGGGTGGCAATCGCCTTGGTGGCGTAGGGCACCCCGGCGAGGAACACCATGTCGACGTTGTCGTTCACGGCGGGCGTGTAGCCTGACTGCGCGTAGGCGTTGTACGTCATGCCGTCGGTGCCGGTCACGACGATCGTGTTCGACCCGCCGGGCACGCTGGTGACTGTTCCTGTGGCTGGGTGGATGCCCGATGTGGAGAGGCGGCACAGGATGATCGCCTCCGCGCCGCCCCTGCCCGAGTCGATCAGGACGCACAGCACTGGGTCGCCCGCCGCAACCGCGACATTATCCGCGCATGAGGCGGGCAGCGCGCTCCCGTTGATGTTCAGCGAATAGCCCGTCGAGCCGGACGCCGGAGCGACCACGACACCGCGGACGAACCGCGTGGCCTGCGGCTGAGCCAGAAGCGCCAGCACCCGGTTCAGATCAGCCACGAGCCACCCCCGAGAAGACCGACGCCACATCGCTGTAAGAGGCATCCAGGCCGAGGGTCATGGCGTCCACAGTCGAGTCGTGCCCCCTCAGATCGATGGTGCGGACACGGGCTGGGAACGAGACGACCTGCTTCGCGGGCGCCGTCGTGACGGCCTGCACCGTGATCCAGTCGCCTATCTGCAGGCCCGGGTGCGGGAGGCACGTCGCGACCATCTGCACGAGGAGCCCGTCGAGCTGGGTATCGCGCATCGTCGCCGCATACGCATCGGCATCGGCCTGCGTCGCGATCAGGTTCGAGGACACGAACACCGGGTACGACCCGTGCGGGCCACCGTCCTTGAGCGGACCGCCCGTGACACGCGCGATCCCCCGGATGGCCCTCTGCCCGGACCCTGATCCAGTTCCGTCGGCTACGAACACGTTGTTCAGCCCGTCGAGCTTCATAGTGCGCTGGACGTCGATCTGGAAGCCCTCGACGCCGGGCGCGAGCGTCCACACGGTGCCCGTGTTCGCGATCGGGTACACCTCGAGAAGGCCGGACCCATTCGTGCGGATGTCAGCCCCGACGCGCTTCGCAAGCGACTGCACAGCCGCCAGCCGATCCTGCGGATACACGAGCGTGGAAGGAACCGCTGCGTCTGTGACGCCCGAGAGGACCGTCACAGGCATAAGGTCCGTCAGGAGCCGCTTGATCTCGGACACCACCGTCGGGGAGCCAGCCGCCGGGGATGATGGCGCGAGGAACTGGGCGTTCGCAATGTTCCGGGTAAGGGAGTCGGCCTTCAGCCGGGTCCGCGCACCGCCAGACGCCCACCTGACCGACTTGCCATTGGGGATCGGGGTGTCACGGTTGACGACGCCCTGGTTCGTGACGAGATACGACCGCCACGTCTCCTCGGGGTCGGCCTGCGAGAT
The DNA here is from genome assembly GCF_034931225.1 of Sinomonas terricola. Classification (NCBI taxonomy): domain Bacteria; kingdom Bacillati; phylum Actinomycetota; class Actinomycetes; order Micrococcales; family Micrococcaceae; genus Sinomonas; species Sinomonas terricola. The sequence goes on along the minus strand of NZ_JAYGGQ010000001.1, from coordinate 219,086 downwards.
CCTGAACCAGTCGTATGCGACGGTCCCGGCCCCGCCTACGTTGTAGAAGACTTGGAGCCGCGATCCCGCAACGCCTAGCGGATCGCTCAGGAGCCACGGGGCCTTCGTGCCGTCCGAGTCGGGGACTTCGAGGTCGAGCGTCTGAATCTGGCGTCCCGTGTCATAGGACATCGACCACTGGCCCACAGGTATCGGGTCCGGGTAGGCGAGCTGCCCGTTGTACCAGCACCAGACGGTGATCGTGTCCCCCGGCCGCGATCCCGCGAGCGCATTCGTGCTGTTCGCGTCGAGGGTGCGCATCTCAGTAGATCGCCCCCGCCGTGCAGACTACTGAGCCTGTGCCAGTTAGGGTCGCGGTGATCCGCCAGTAGAAGCCTTGGAGGGTCCGCGGCCCGGACGTGTAGACGCCGGCAGCGGTCACTGTCGCGATTGACGTCGCGTCGTCGGTCCACGTCGCGTTGTCGTCGGACCACTGGAGCTTGAAGAGCACCGAGGGCGTCCCGGTGACGGATGCGACGCGGATGCCCAGTTTGATCCACGGCTGGTCGAGGGAGACGAGCCTGCCCGTGTCCGCCGCCGACGCCGAGAGTTGGTAGCTCTGGAACATGAGGACGGCGGCCACGGGCGTCTCCTTTTAGGGGGATCGGGTCACGGGCTTTGCTCCATGGCGAGATATGTCTGCCCGGAGTGGGCGGCGTTGAATGCGGCGTATGTCGCGTAATTTCCGGAGACCGTGCCGTAGGTGACGGTCGGGACGACGACCTGCGCGGCGGGTGGGGTGACGGTATCGGCCTTTATCTGCCAGCCGACCATCTGGCCGCCCATCTTCTCGTTGACAGGCGCCTCGATGATGTCCTGAGCGACGATGTAGCCGAGTCCTGGCAGCCCTGACGCCCACCCGACGAGCGGGCGGAATAGGAGCACTGCGGCCTGCTTCAAGATGGTCCGCAGCGAGTTCGACTGGCCGGTAGCAAGGGTCGTGACCTTCACGTCGATGTTCGCCGCAGCCTGACGCTGCCCGACGAGCACGACCGGCTCATTCGTCCCAGCCACGTCGAGCTTCGTCACGGTCGCCTTGTAGTCCCACGATGGCAGCGCGTCCCAATCGAGCCCCGGTTCCCCGTTCGGCCCGACATCCGCATAGACCGGGATCGCCGAAGCCGGCGCGAGCGGATCGGACAGCCACCCCGAAGCAGACGAGGTGATCGTCGTCGTCGCGGTGGTCACCACGACGCCCGCGCACACGCCTGAGAGGATCTCGATGTCGTAGGAGATCGACCTCCCAAGCGCGGCTTCGTAGTCCGTCGTGAACCCGGATCCGACGACGTTTATGCGCCTGCATCCCCGCACTGGCCTGCGCACGCCGTCCACCGTGCGCCACACGTTGATCGTGTCGCCGCCCGACTGTTGATCGAAGTCCTGCCACGTCACCTGGACGTTCGGGCTCGGCGTGGTGCCCTGCACGAGCGTGATGTACGGGGCGTACGTCGTCGCGGTCGACGTCGAGGCGTCAGCCGTCGAGGTCCACGCATAGACGACGCCAGCCGCGTTCACGAACGACCCGTCGAAGTACGAGCCGACCACCGTAGATGTCTCGGCGAGGCACGCGTCGATGTAATGCACCTCGGACGACGCCGCCGTGTTGTACGACACCTGAACCGCATAGAATGCGGTGTTGGCCGGGGCCGTGGCGACGACCGTCGCGATCGTCCAGCCAGTCGACGCATCCGTGACGCCCGTCCCGGCAGAGCTGCCATTGGCTGCCCCGGCTGCCGTGTACCAGAGGATCGTGGCGGTCACGGTGCGCGCGGTCACTGCGGTGCGCGCCTGCACCTGGAACGCCTTCGACGTGCCCGCCGTGACCGCGATCCCCGAGGTCCCCGTCGGCGTGTTCACACTGAACGCAGCCGCCGTAGACGCCGTGATGGCGAGCGAATGGGTGCGCGAGAACGCCTGCGCCGTCGATGACGCGAGCGTGCAGTTCGTCCCCGCCCAGCCCGTGGTGTTCGTCTCGAACGACGGATTCGGGAGGTCATTCGTCCGCGTCGTCACGCTCACAGCGACGGCCTCCGTCCCGCGTAGTAGTCGGCGTTGTCGATGGCGCGGGACGCGCGGCCGTCAACATAGGCGTGGAACTCGTGCCCGTCGACCACAAGGCGCAGCGAGGATGGGAGCGCCTGCCCACCGCCGAATTCCCCCGAGCCGGGTCCCGAGTCTGGCCACGAGTAGCCGAAGCCGGCCATCGCTGCATCGGCGAACCGGCCCATCGCGTTGCGCGTGAGGCCGTGCGTGGAATCGAGGCCGCCGACGAACCCGAGGCCGACATTCTGGCCGATCTCATGGAACACCCTCGACGGAGAGTGGATGCCGAGGGCGGTCTTGGCTGCATCAAGGACATTGCCCGCCAGATTCTCGGCCGCATGCACCGCGAGGTCGACCGATCCCTCGATGCCCCTCTCGAGGCCGAGGACAATATCCCCGCCCGCGTTCAGGAGCCACAGAGAGGCATCCCCGAAAGCCCCCACGATCTTCGTCTGGAAGCTGGCGACAAACCCGGCGGCCTCGTCGGGGAGCCTCTCGATATCGCCGACGATCTGCCCGACGGCGCCGCCCACCTCATACGCGAGACTGCCCCAAGTGAAGGCCAGCAGACCAATTGCCGTCTCGATGGCAGCGAGGCTGCCGACAGCCTGCTCATGCATCTGCATGCCGTTGTCATCGACGCTCTTGGTGGTGTCGTCCACGGCCTTGTCGAGCTTCGGCAGCGCGTCGGTCACACTCTTGATGCCATCTGCGACCTGCTTCATGGAGTCGCCGAATTCCTTGGCCGCCTTGGCTACCGTACCGTCCTTGCCCAGTGTCCCGTCGGCATTCGTGCCCACCTTGTCCATGGCGGTGCCGAAACCGTCCGCCGCGTTGCCCGTGGTCCCTGCCGTGCCGCTGCTGTCGCCGAAGACGCCGAGGAACGAGTTGGAGATGTTGTCCAGCGCGGGCTGGATGTCCTTCTCCCACAATCCGCTGAGCATCGGGGCGACATCGGTGACAAACTCGGTGAACTTGTCGAGCGCGTCTCCGAGGACCGGGAGAAGCTTCGAGCCGATCTTGATCGACATGGTCTCGAAGATCTCCTTGGCGCGGTCCAGCTTCGTATTGAAGTTGTCCTGGATCTCCGACCAGCCCTTGACATTCCCCGAGGCGTCGGCCGCCGCACCCGCGACCGCCTTGATCGCGCCTTGCGTATAGTCGGCGTTCTCACCCGTTAGCATGAGGGCCACGTTCGTGCCAGTCGCGTCACCGGTCAGGAGCCGCCAAGCCTGCGCGTAGTTCTGCAGAACCTTCTCGCCCGAGATCTGCTCATTGCCGAGGGCGTGAGTCGAGCCGAGCAGTGTGGCGAGCTGCGTGATCTGCTTCTCATGCACCGGGTCAAGCTCGATGGCGGCCTTGAACCACTCCTTGTACCCCATCGACCCGTCGAAGAGGTGCTGGCCCAACTGCTGGACCTTCGGGTCAAGCTCGTTCAGGGCCGTCTTCACGTCCAGGAGCACCTTGTCGGAGCCCGGCGGCATGGCCTTGACGATCTTGTCGTGCAGCATGTCCAGCGTGCCGGACAGGCCCTTCGAGGAGAGCTCGTCGGCAACTCCCTGAGCGGTCAGGCCGAAGAGGGCGAACTCCTTGGTCTGCTGCTGGGTCGGGTTGATCATGTGCCGGATCGTGTCATTCAGGTTCTGAGTCGCCTGATCCGCGCTCATGCCGTGCACCGTCATCGACGCGAGGTCGCCGAGGATGTCGTCGAGGCTGATGTGAGCTGCGGCAGCCATGGGCAGCACCGAGTGCAGCGAACCGGAGAACAGCTCGAACGTCGTCTTGCCCTGAGCCGTCGCCGTGATGAGCTTCGACGTCACGTTCGCGGCCTGATCCGCGGTCAGGTGGTAGTCCCGCAACGTCGATGTGACGGCATCGCCCACGGTCTCCACCGAGGACCCCTCGGCCTTTGCGCCCTGCGCCGCCGCCGTGAGCACCTTGAGCATGTCGGCACCGTGATAGCCAGCCGACTCGATGTAGTACGCGCCCTTCTCAAGGTTATCGATCGTCGTGCCAGTGTCCTGCGCGACCTTGAGCATCCCGTCGCCGACCTGCTTCAGGTTCTGCTGGGACTCGCCCGCAGAGGTCACAAGGCGCGTGTTCGCGGCCTGGAAGTCTCCCGCTGCCTTGACCATCTCGCCGATGCCCTTGGCCATCTCGACAGCGCCGAGGCCGGCCCCGATACCGAGGCCGAGTGGACCGAGGGCGGCTCCGAGCGTCTTCCCGACACTCGAACCGGCCTTCTCGATGCCCTCGAACGTCTGCTTGGTGTTGTGGTCCTTCGCGAAGATGTCGAAGACGAGGCTAGTGCTAGCCACCGAGACTCACCCCCCACCATCCGACCTTGTTGTCCTTGAGCCACTTGACGGCATCCAGATAGCGGAGCCACATGTCATAGGGCATCGACCAGACCGTCTGGTGCGTTATCCCTGGCCAGTGGTGCGAGACGAAGACGATGTTCGAGTAGACCGACTCTTCGACGTCTTCGATGAGGTCTTCGCCTTGGTTCCGGCTACGGCTCGGGCGGCGTCCTGACCTGAACCCGTCGGATCTTTTGGGGCCGCAGCATCATCCTCTGCTGGTGCGTCCCCGCCGACCCATCGGATCGACTCGATTCGGACGTGCGAGGCCTCCTCAAAGGTCACGGCCTCACCGGAATTGCGCCGGACGAGCCAGAGGAACGCTGACCACGCCTCGAGCTGATCGACATCCTCGAGGATGTCGAGGAATGTCCCGAGATTCCGGATCCGCTCAGAGAGTGTCTTGATCCCGAACCCAGCCGACTGGAGGAGTTCCTTCGCGGTACCGAGCTCGGTCCGGTAGATCACGCCCTCGATGTCGTAGGCGATACCGTTGATCTCGATCTGCTTCACGCGCTATCCCTTCGCGATATCGTCGGACGCCTGCTTCATGGCGAGGAAGAGTGCCGCGCGCATCTCGACCGTTGTCTTGCTGATTGGGCCGTAGAACCAGTCGAGGCCGTGCTGCTTCGCCCATGCCTTCTTGTTGCCGAAGACGGGGTGGCGGAAGGTCTTGAGCCGGTACACCCGGTTCATGCCCTTCTGGTTCTCAGCGAGGTATCGGCTGCTGGAGACGATGCGGACGCCTCGCCTGCCACCGAGGGCAACGCGCGTTCCCTTGGCGATGCCTTCCCGGAGGCCCGTGTGGCCATGATTGCGGCCGAACTGCTTCTCCTTGCGGAGCAGGACCGCAGATGCAGTCCGCTGGTCCGCCTTGGGCGGGTTCGCGGCGCGCACCGTCTTCTTGGCAGCCTCCGACCCGACGCGACCCGCCTCGCGGAGGCCCTTATTCACGCGCCGCTGTACCTTCGGCCCAGCCTCCTTGGCCATGCGCCGGAGCTTGGCGATTGACTCCGGCGAGAGCTGCACGCCGATGGCCAATCAGACCGCCGTGTCGAGGGTCCGCAGGCACACAGTGACCGGGGACGCACCAGAACCGTTGTCGAGCACGTCGAAGTCGATCGACTGCTTCACGACGCCGTTCGTCGCATTGGGCAGGTCGCCGTTCGTGCGGATCGCCGGAATGTAGACCTGAAGCGTGTTGAAAATGCCCGTCGCGATCGACGTGGCAGACGTGAACGTCAGCACCACGGCCAGCGACGTCTGATTCAGGTAGGCGTCACGCATCGTGGTCGAGTCGAACTCGACGGTCATCTTCCCCTTGATGTCCGCCATGCCGCCGACCACAGGACGCCGGCTCTGCCTGCCGCCCCCACCGTACGTGAAGCCATTCGTGTCGAGCTTGGAATCGATCGAGAGCGAGAAGTCCACCACATCGCCCACAGACGTGCCGCCCGAGGCGAGCGCCGTCGCAGTCGGCGCAGTCGGGGTGCCGCCGATCGTGATCGCGCCTTCGGAGAAGAAGAAGACCTCATTCGAGGCGACATAGGACGGCGCCGCATACGCGGTCGCCGTGTCAACCTGCTTCGCGTTCCACGACGTCTTCAGCTTCACGACGTCGCCCTGCGATGAGGACAGCTCGCCCTTCGTGCACACCGCGCCCCAGAAGGTGTGTGCCTGAGCCGCGCCACCGCCGAGGAGCGGAATGCCCTTCTGAATCGTGTACGAGTTGAGCGGATCAGACGTCGCCAGCGTGAAATTCTGCTGATACGCCGGGGCCGTCAGAGCTGTGGACACGGAGGCACCCAGAAGGGCTTCGAGGAAGATCCCGCAGCCGCGGGCCGCCATCTCGATCTCGATGTCGCCCTCAGCCCACTGCTTGCCGAGGACTCGGCGCTCGACGCGCCCGACGCGAGAGCCGACACGGAAGCCCTGCCCCTGCTTGATGTCGAGCTTCGCCTCGAGCGACTCGGAGAGGAACTCGGGGAAGTGGTCCGGGGTCACGCCCGTCCCGTAGGTGGTCTCCTTCTTGAGACCAATGCTGGAGTCGAGCTGTGTGGTCACGCGGTCTCACCCTTTCCGGCGTCGTCGGGAATGCTTGCGGCGGGTTCCTCGGCCGGGGCTGCCGCGCTGAGGGCCTTGAGGAACGCCTCGGCGGCCTTGTCGCCGGGCGCATAGTTCAGGGGCTGGATGAGCAGGAGCGCCGCATGCGCCTCGTCCACATCGACCACCTCGCCCGACTTGACGAACTGGCCGAGCAGGGGGACGTCGAGGTCCCCGAACGGGGACACGTTCTTGATCTTGATCACTGGGGCGCTCCTTAGATGCGGGTCTTGACATCGACGGCGAACACGACGCGGGCCTGTGGGCCTGCGTTCTCAGTCGGCTCCTGGAAGAAGTCCTCGACGCGGATCGCAGCGACGAGATACGGGGCGACACCGGAGAGGAGCCCCAACGATGGGTCCGATGGCTTAGGCCTGACCGCCGCATCCGCAGAGTTCACCAGCGCGAACGCAGCGTCACGAGCCGACTTGTACGACGTGCCGTCGCCGAGTGCCACGGCGGCGCAGATGATCGAGAATTCCTCGTCCCGTGCACGGTTGCCGATCGGCCCCCAGTCGACGCGCCTCACGTTCGCGGACGCGAATGCGCTCTCCTCAACGCCGGCCGCGTCATAGCCGACGAATATCGCCGCGCGGTAGTTGTCCTCCGGGACTGGGCCGTCCCAGACGGTCAGCGCTGCGGCCCTCCATGTCGAGATCAGGGCGTCGATCGTCGCAGGGATGCGAGACGCGACCGTGGCCATCAGGCGATCCCCGGGAGCGGGGCGCCGAGGATCTCGACAGCCTTGCGCGGCACGGCATACGAATAGCCGGGAACGTTCACCGTGTCATCGCCCGATGTCCCGCCCATGCCTGGCATGAAGCCGCCCGAGGAGCCGCGGTGCGTGCGCCACAGGTGCTGCACGATGATCGCCGTCGCGAGGATGCAGGTATCTGGGATGATCGGCTGCCCTGCCGTGTAGACGACGGTGACCCGACCGGTGAGCGCCGCATTCCCCGTCAGAGCCCACGTGCGCCCGTCCGGCTCCACGTGGAGCTGGGAGCCGGTCCACGTAGTGTTCGCCGGGTCATCGACCTTCGTCACGGACGTGATCGCGACGACAGGGATGTGCGAGAGGATCACGGCGTGGTCGATGTCCGTGGCCCGTAGCTCTTCTGTGAAGGACCGTGAGACTAGGGTGCGGCCCGTCAGGCTTTCGACGATGGCCGACGCTGTTCCGAGATACTTCCGAAGTTCCTCAAGTTCAGAGTTCGTCGGATTGACGATGCTGAGCTGGTCGAGGATGTCCTGCACCGGGACGATGTAGCCCGGGTCCGCTGGCAGGACATTGAAGCTCTGCGACTGCGCGCCGGGATTGCCTCCCGTAGCGACCCAGCGGGCCGTATGGCGTCCCGACTGGGTGGTCTGGTAGTCGTAGAGGTAGACGCCGGTCTGAGCCGGTGGATTCGTCACAGTCGGGGAGACGGCGGACCCGTCCGGAAGCGTGATCGTCAGTGTCACCGAGGTCGCATTCGCGAGGGTGATCCCATCCGGCATATAGTCCGACCAAGTCAGGCGGATGACGTCGCCGAGATCCGTGGCCATCGGCTACTCCTTCAGCGTGGCGGCCCTGCGCCTCGGAGCGGGGGACTCGGGCGTCTCAGGGGCTGACTTCACGACGGCGCGCTCTTGGATGCGGACGAGTCCGCCCGTCTGGTCATCGAAGTTCCAGCCGTGCCGTGTGAGCTCCTCGACAACGCAGATCGTGATATGGGCCGCTCCGGCCTGCACGCAGCGCCGGTACTCTTCCGCGAGCGCGCGGACGTAGGGTGTGGGGTCGTCGCTCATGAGCCCATCCGTTCGATCGGGAAGTGGAGGTGCACGGGGCGGACATCCCACGCGATCGGCGTCTCGAAGGAGACCGTGTTGGAGTGCCATGCCGAGAAGGAGCCGTCCGAGAAGTGGCCGGGTGCGACGTCGGAGTAGTGCCGGAGGATATCGCGTGGCAGATAGACCATGCCGAGGCCGAAGAGGTGACACGTCGGTTCGCCCTCGTCCACGAAACGGCACGTGGCCTTGATCGCCGGGTAGTGATAGGCGCGGTGCGCCCATGGCGCGTTCAGGATCGGGTCGTTCGACCCGGTCGGCGCCCACAGCCGGTACGGGGCGACCCGCACACGGTCAGGCTCGGCCTCGCAATGGGCAACGAACCGCTCGATGGCGTCCTTGTCCACGGCGATGTCCCACTCCAGGAGCAGGAGATCGTCCGGGAAGGCGTCAGCGAGGCCCCGATAGTCGTAGGTCTCCATCTCGAAGCGCGGGAGGTCGTCCTGCACGTATGCCCGTCCGCCCGGGACCGTCTTCGGAAAGGAGCGGATGATCTTCAAGCGATGGCCTCCGCGTAGACGTCGCCATGGTGGCGGACGTAGGTGATCTCGTGGTGGGAGAAGCAGGACAGCCAGCGGGTGAGCGCGAGGGGCTCGACATTGCCGTAATACTCGCCCTCGCGCACATCAAGCCCGTCATGGCCCGAGTGGGGCGCGCGCGGAGGGGCGGCGGCGGTGAGAAGAAGCCGGCCGCCGGGCTTGAGGAGCCTGCGGCATGCCTTGACCACCCCTGCCGCGTCGGGCGCATGCTCGAGAACCTCGGCGCACACCACGACGTCGGCGAGGGCGTCAGGCTCCCACTCCCGGATGTCGCAGACGACATCGACTTCCGGGCCGGGGTATAGGTCGACGCCGATGATCCTTTCGGCGTCGAAGAGTGGGCGGACGGAGCCATTGATGTTCCGTCCGCCCACATCGACGAGGAGCCCGATGCGACCGAGGCCCTGCGCGTGCTGCGTGAGCCAGTTCAAGGCCTCGGCGTGCATCATGCTCCTATCAGGTGAAGCTCGGGGCAGTAAGGCCCGCCCCCGAGATCTGCGTGATGCCAGCGGGATAGCGGCCCGCGGTGAACGCCACGTAGTTGTAGACCTGAAGGACGACCTCAAGGTTCTGGCCCTTGACCTCCATGAGGGCCCGCGTGCGGACGCCGCCCTCGAAGAGGATCGAGTCAGAGGCGCGCAGGACGAGGATGGTGTCCTGGTTCGTGCCCGCGCCGAGGTTCGTCGGGATGTTCGGGTCTGTGATGACCGGCAGGCCCTGCACGTTGCCGACCACGCCCTGAGACGCGACATCGGAGAGGATGCCGCCCGCATTGACCGGCCCCTGCACGTTCGGAAGGAACAGCGGGCGGCCCTGCGAGTCGCGCGCGGCGAGGAGGCCGCCCCAGCGGCGCGGGTGCATGATGATCGCCGTCGGCGGCTGGAAGCGGCCAGTGTGGACGAGCTGGATCGCGTTCGCGATCGCGGCGTACATCGTGCCCGCGTTCTGCGTGGTATCCGAGTACGTCACCGTCTGGATGCCCGAGGTGTTCAGGATTCCGAGCACCTGCCCCGACGCGCCAGAGCCGTTGATGACCTGCAGATCGAGGCGCTGATTGTAGTCCGCCACGAGATCCTGGAAGACCACCTGATCGAAGTTGACCGGGCTCTGCTCGATGAGCTGGAGCGCGATCGACTGCTGGCCGGCGATGGTCTTGACGCCCGCCTGCACCGACGTGTCGGTGAGGTCCGTCTCGTTCACAGCCGCGTTGTCCGCCGTCTGGACCGCAGTCGCGGTACCAGTGGCGATCTTCGGGATGTTGATCGAGTCCGTACCGCCGGGAAGCGCCTGATTCGACACGGCGTTCGCCGTCGCGCGGCCCGGACGGGCGAGCGCGATCCACTCGTTCATCATCCAGAGCGGGGGCGTGAAGTAACCGCCAGTGCCGTCCGTGCGGTTCAGATCGGCACGGGTTTCGAGGTCGATTTCCCGCGAGTGCCGCTGGAGGCGGGCGAGCGCCGTGCCGTCGTCGCGGTTCGACTGAACGAGAGCGAGGTCGCGGAAGTAGGAGCGGCCATTGCCCTTCTCGTAGGTCACGCCCTCCTTGGTGACCTCGACGCTCTGACGGGCCTTGCGGACCGCGATCGCGCCGGCCGTCAGCGTGGTCTCACGCTGGCGCTCCTCCACGAGCGGGTTGATGCGCTCGTCGAGGCTCTTGATGACCTCGTCCTTCTCGGCGATCTGAGAGGTGAGGGTGCGGAACTCGGTGTCTTCCTCCTCCGAGAGATCCTCGCGGACCTCCTGCTCGGCGAGGTCGGTGATTGCCTTGCGCTTGGCCACGAGGCCCTCGCGCGCCTTGGCCTCGTTCTCGCGCTTCGCGAGGAGGCGGGTAAGCAGCTCGTCAGACATGACGAACTCTCCTTGTCTCCCTGAAAGGGGACTGGAAGGGATTGGGTACGTGCCGCCCTACAGCGCGCTCCGCATCCCAGTGCCAGGGCATGACGGAGACCCCGCGCTCCAGTGCCAGGAGCCGGGGTGGGGGTTCGTCGGGATATTTGGGTCTAGATGGCCGAGAGGCGCTTGGCCTCTGCGAGGCTCAGCGTCTTCTTCTTCGGCGGGTCGATACGCTGAGCCAGCTTCGCAAGGCGAACCTTCGCGAGCGCGCGCTGATCCGGTGTGAGATCAAGGCCGCGCAACTCTTCGAGGGCCTCGTCCTCACCCAGCCCTGCGACATACTCGAGCGCGCGGAGCATGTTGATCTCGAGGCTCGTGTTCGGATTGGCCCCATAGTTCACGATTGAGACGTCGCCGCCGTGAAGACTGACCTCAATAAGGGTCCGGTAGTGCCCCATGTCATCGAGTTCGCCCTTGGCATTCCGCCAGACGTCGGCCTTCGTCTTGAAGCCGAATGACATCTCGCTCAAATCGCCGCGTTCCACCTTCGTAAGGACGCGCTGGACGTCCGGATCGCGGGTGTCGAGGTCCGTATTCACAAGGAGCCCATGCGAATCCGTATTGAGATGCAGCGTGCCGGAGCGGGTTGCCGCCAGAGGGAGACCATCGTGATTCACGAGCATGTGCACGGAAGGGTTGGACTTCAGCGTCACATTGAACGCGCCGGGATCTACGCGCTCCTCGAAGCCGCCCTTCGACGGTCCGCCGTAGAGGTCATATCCCTTGTTGAACACCGAGGCATAGCCCGAGAAGTGCACCGTTGAGCCCGCGTTAGCGCGGAACTCGAACTCCTCCATCGGCAGCGCACGGCGCTCGGGAGCGTCGACGAGCTTGCTGCGGTCCATCAATTGCCCTCCTCGCTCGGAGCATTCGTTGGCTGCTGCACAGGCTTCAGTTCGCCGATGGGATTCTCATCGACGGTCCCAGCGCGGGCTTCCTGGACCATGACAGCCAGCGGCGTGTAATCGTCGCCCATGTCCGCCGCGATCGGCGCCATGTCTTCCTTGGCGCGCTGCTCGTTGATGTTGGAGAAGCCGATGTTGCGCTGGATCTGGTAGATCTGGAACCGGGCCAGCGAGTCCATGCGGATCAGGCCGTCGGGGTTGAACTTCACGACGTGACCGCGGGGCGTCAACTCCGAGAATGCCGCCTCGAGCTTGTCCAGCCAGCCGCGCAGCGAGAACGAGACGAAGTTGATCCCGTGCTGCTCGACGTTGTGGTAGGTCATGCTCTTGCCGCTGTCACCGCCGATCATCTCCGGCGGGATGCCGTAGACAACCGCGATCTGCGTCGCCGTCAGCCGCATCGTCTCGACGAACTGGGCATCCGAATGCGGGATGGTGAACGGCTCATAGGACCAGTCATTTCCGTAGACCAGCGGCTCGTGGGAACGGATCGCCTGCACGATGCGCGACTTGATCACCTGGGCGTCGGCCTGGGAAACCGTCTGCTCCTTGTTCTGGAACTGACCCGGCGGGATGCCGCCGCCCTTGAACCAGTCAGACTTGTACTGCATCGCGTCAAGGCCGATCCCCACGCTGGAGGCATACGCGCCGAGAGGCGAGAGGCCCCAGACACGGCCCGGCATCGTGAACCACGGGATGTGGACGACATCCTCATTCGGCAGCTCGTGGCCCATGTAGGTGAAGATCGGATTGGTGTACGATCCGCGCTCGCCGAGGTTCGGGAGCGAGTCCTGCACGAAGACGAGTTCAGGCTTGAGCCACTCGATCCTCGTCGGGTATTCAAGGTAGTCGCGCTCGGTGACGACGCCGATCGCGTTGCCCGTGAAGGCTAGGCTGATGACCGCCCTGTAGATCCAGTCATAGGCCGTCCCAGTCGCCGAAGGCTTGGCGAAAAGCGGCGAAAGCCGGGTCCGTACGCGCGAATCGCCGCGCATCGCGAACTCTTCGAGCGGAAGCCCGGCACACGACGTCGCAAGGAGCCTGCCGGCGGCGAACACGGGGGCGAGGCGCACAGCCTCGAACTCCACAGCCTCATTGACCACCGAGGGCCCATACCGCAGCGGGTAGTTCACCGAGGAGACATCGAGCGTACGCTCCTCAGGCTTCGCTGCCTTGGACTTCTTCCGGAAGGGTTTGCTGAACAGAGCCAACGAGCCCCCTCTCAGAACACGGAATCAAGCAGGTTGTAGGACCGGGCCCTGACCAGATGCGCGCGGGACTCATAAGCCCACCGCGCGAGCGTCACGGCGACGAGCGGGGACGTATCAGCGCCGGCTTCCTTGCGCGCCCAGACGAGCGAGTCGCCCGTGAGCTTCGTCTTCGACCCGGCGGCCGATGTGTCCAGCTCGGACTGACCGACGTGCCGGAATGAAGACTGCCGCGCAGCATCCAGGAACTGGCCCGTCGCCGCAGACATCTCGGACCACGATGCGACGGCGAGGTCGCCACGCTTCGGCTTCTCGGCATCCTCGGGACGCTTTATTCCACGCTTGCCGAGGTCAACCTCAATCGAGTCTGCAGTCGCCTTGCCCATCGCGATCGCGATCGGGTCGAGGGACTTGCGCCACTCCTCAATGCGCCCGATAAGCCAGTCGGTTCCGGGGCGGTAATCCACGATCTGCACATGGCCCTTGCCGTCCTTGCGGAGCCCGTACAGGGCGATAGCCGCATAGTCGCGCTCCGGAGCAATATCCACAGCGATCGCAACATCACCATCGCGGCGCGACTCCTTGTCCAGCATCAGCTCGCGCCATGCGGTCATGTCGATCGCGCCCCCGGTCGCCATCTGCTTCGGCCAGAGCCCGAGCACCTCGCGCCCGAAGCCCTTCCGGGTCATCGATCCCTCGGGCGGGCATAGCGCCTCGATCGTCTCCAGCGTCACGCGACCACGACCGAGACCCGGACACGTCTGCGCCCACAGTTCATGGTCGTGGATGTCAATCGAGTCGATGGACTCAAGATCGCCCGCAAGCCCCCAGTCTCGATAGCCCAGACGAGAGGATTGCGACTCTGCGCGCTTCCGCAGCGAGTACATGACCTCGCCCGTGTCGCCAGTCAGTGGCGGCGACGACAAGTAGATGGTCTGCGCATTCGGCTTCGCAATCAGCGTCGGCATGATCGCGTCCTGCTGCTCAGCGGTATATGCGAATGCCTCGTCAATCACGTTGACATCGGGGCTGAAGCCGCGCAGACCACCCTTGGACCGAGCGAAGAAAAGGATGCGCTTGCCCGTGTCCAGACGCTCGAAACCGCGCTCGGTGTTGGAATTCCACACCTTGATCACGACGCCATCGACGTCGATAGTCTCCTCGGCGGCCTTGCGGTGCGAAACGCCAAGGCCGCGGAAGACGGAGCGGATGCGGCGGAACGCCTGGAGGGCCGTATCGTACTTGTGCGCGGACCACGTGATGTCCTCATCGAGAACAAGCAGGCCGAGGACGACACGCGCCTCGCCGAGGACCCCCTTGCCCTGCTGGCGGGCGACCCACTCGGCATACTCATAACACGCCCACTTGCCATCCGGGCGGATCGAGAGCATGAGGTCGAGGCCATCGCGCTGCCACTGCTCTAGAGGCTTGCCGGCTGCTTCCATCAGGTCGGCAGCCAGATCTCCATCAGAATCGACTATGTCGGCCGGACGAAGCTCAACCCGCGGGCGTTCCGCCCCGAGCAGCACGCTTGGCGGCGAGGTCGGCAAGGACGCCACCGCCCTTCTTATCCTGCGGCTTCTTCGACGAAGGCAGGCCCTTCACCAGCTCGGCCACGATCCCCTTGAGGGCCGTTGCCTGCTCGCGCGCCTCAGACAGTGCCTTGTCGATATAGACGGTTACCTCCGTCTGGTCCTCGTTGGCGTGGAAGCGCAACCAGTCATGTCCGTCGAGCTGGCGGTCAAGCCTGTCGAGCCGGCCGACGATCCGGCAGGCCTCGACAGCGAGGGGCTTCATGAGCGGAGTGAGGTCACCGTCAGCAGTAAGGGCTGCCCAGAGTTCCGCGGCAGCCTTGGACTCGGGCCCAATGTCCACAGCCGGGACGTCGAGCGCCTTGCAGCGGCCGGGAATGCAGAGACCGTGATCTCCGGCCATATGATGCCGATATCGGCGCTTGCGGAGGGTGTCGGAGTCCGCCACGCCGGGCCTCCTTTGGAATGTCCACGCTGGCCGGAAAAATTCATGGGGAGAAAAATGAGCGCGACCGGCGGGTCTACTCGGGAATGCCATTCAAAAAATACCCCCGGTGGGTGTGCCGCGCTGCAGGGTTGGGCTGCCTGACACCTCCCGGCTGGCGGCTCGGGTTCGGCATTGCCGCGCTCGTTCAGCCTTTGCTTGCTGGTTCGCCTCGTTGCGCACACTCACGCACTCGCATGTCGTCATGTACGTGGTGTGGGTAATACCCACCGGCTAAACCACCCCCGGAAACCATCCCCCAGTAGGGTCCCCCTGCCCGCTCCATGCGGCTAGACGCCGGGTCCGGACTCAGCCTTTGCCTGATGGCTTCGGCGTCTGCGGGTGCTTGGGGTGGTGTGGCCACTTGGGGTGCTTGGGCCAGTGTCCGTGGTGCGGGTGCTTGGGGTGCTTGGGCCACTTGAGCTTCACGCCTTCGTGTGCTTCGACCACAGCACTCACCGCACTTTCAGATTCGACTGGGGTCCTCCGCTACGTAGCCGCGGGGTGCCCCCCTGCCGACAGGTCCGCATGGGCGGCCGTATTTGCATGAGCATTCGGCTCGGGTGATGCTGCGCAGTCGGTTGGACCTGGTGCTGTTGCAGCCGTAGTGGGCGAGCCTGACCTGTGCGCGGTCGTATTCGTTGCCGCCGTGCTGGAGCTGGATGAGGTGGTCTGCGCTGCGGCTCATCGGGTGCGCTCGGGGGATCGTCTGGTCAACCCATCGCCCGCAGATCCAGCACAGTTCCTCTTCTTCGTAGACACGTGCTGCTACGGCCCGCCAGCGGTGATCTGCGGTGCGGTGGGTGCGGCTCACCGGTATCGGTCCCACCCGACGGGCCACCACAGCCGAGCCTTGTGGAAGGATGCCCACAGCCTGAGCCAGATGGTGGCGACCATGGCCAACCTCCCCCTCTGGGCATGAGAAAAGGCGGTGTGTGTCTGGATCAAGAGACACTACCGCCTTGCGCTGACCAGCCTAGCACCCAAATGACATCGGTGTAACTACATTGCTGTTATTCGGCGTGTCGTCGCCTTAAACGCCGAAAGCCCTCCTACTCCCAGGTTGGGGGAGTAGGAGGGTTGCGTTCATTTGGTGCTGTTGGCGATGGCTTGGGCGATGGCGAGTACTTCGTCGCCGGCCCATTCGGCTGCACAGGCTTGGCACCACATGGCGAGTTGGCTGATGTGGAGGCGTTCACCTGTTTCGGGATCGAGGTAGCGGACTGCGAGGGTTTTGTCACGGTCTTCGCCGTAGAACTGTTGGCCGCAGCTTGGGCATGGCGCGTTGGGGTGGTAGAGGCGTTCGGGGTCTAGGACTTCCTCGATCCAGCCGATGTATTGGGCTGTTTCGAGCGTCAGGTATTCCTGCCATTCGCCGTTGATGGGTTCTATGGCCCATGAGGCGATGACTTCTCTTACGGTGCCGGCGAACCTGGGGATGAGTTCGGCTTGCCGGGCTCGGGCTCGTTGGCCGATCTTCTTCTGGACTCCGAAGGCTTTCGAGTCGATGAGGATGCGGATCCCGGCTGATCCTGCGGTGCCTCCTCCGAGGCTGGGCTTGACGGCTTCAGCGAGCTGGTCCAGCAGTGCGGGAACGGATATGGGTCCTTTCGGGCCCATGGTTAGGTGGTCGGAACAGAGTCGGTGGCAGTTGTCCGCGAGGGTCACCCGTGCGGCCCCCTGATGACCACGACGGCCTCAGCGCCTCCGTCGAGTAATGCCTCAGCATCAGACCCGGAAGCTGCCACAGGGAGAACCCCACCGCCCCATGCGGTCATTGCACCGAATCGCGTGGCGCATAGCGGGCAACTCGCAATGTGCGCATTGGCCCAACCCGAGACTGGATCTGATGCAGTCACGTGCTCGATGCCGTTCTCGTCGATGTAGCTCACTCGTCCTCCTCGTCCCGTCGTGGCAGGCAGAATCCGACCTCGGCGCGCATCTCCTCGTGCTGGAAGTGGGCCTCGGATTTCGGCTGGTGCGCGTGCGTGTCGCGCCATTCGCGTGCGTGTCGGTGGCCGTGCTTGGCGGGGTATTGGATGCTCGCCCCGCAGCCGCAGGTCTCGGTGATCACAGGGCCTCCTCGATGGTCAGGATGATCCTCGGGGCACCCTTGCCGCCCCTGCGCATGTCAGGGCCTTCGACGTGCTCCCAGTCGTCGTCGTCGAGCACCCCAGCGCTCACGACGCCATCGACAGCCGCCTTGACGGTCGGCCAGTAGTTCGCTGCATCCCAGCGGCCACCGCGGACCTTCCAGATGTGGGCCACGATGCGGACCTTTCCCGCGAACGGCTCGTGCCCGAGCGCGGCGACCCGCCCAGCCTCGCGCCAGAGCTTCGTTAGCTTGGCCTTGGCGAAGTGGTGGCGGCGGTCATTCGAGTTGATCCACTCACACGGCGCCGGAACGTCCAGCTCGAGGATGCGCCGGCCGGTCACTGGCGGGCCTCTTCCGCCATTGCTCGCAGCCATTTGACCGTGGCGTCTCGATAGCTGGCCGCAGTCGCCAGCGTCTTGCGCATCCGTTCCATCGTTCCGGCTGTCGGAAGGCCCGCAAACTCGATGTCGAAGCCGACGTGCTCAGCCTCGGCTTCGTCCGCGATGGCGTCAAAGATATCCGGCATGGAAGCCTCGAAGATCTCGCCCCACGCTTCGGCGTCCAGGATTTCACGGTCCGACTCAAGCGCTGCCTTGCGGGCGCAGGCGATCGCATCCCTCAGCTTCACCACGGAGGCTCCTCTTCGGTCTCGGGCAAAGAAGAAGCCGCCTCGGCTGAGACGGCTTCGAGTCTGGATGGGTGGGGTTCGCGCATCGGCCTTTCCCTGCGCGCGCCCCTGACCATGCAGGGGCTGTGGGGTTTGGCCCCGCAGTGCGGGCACTTCACGTCCGGATGCTCCTCGGGGATGGTGAGCCCGGCCTCGGCACGGAACCAGTCAGGCGGTCCCTGGATGGGCGGCGTGGGTCCCGCCCCGATCGCCCTGGCCCGATTGCGCAGCGACTCGCGATTCAGCTTCATGAGCTTGACGAGCTCATTGATGTGCGCCGGGGTCACCCATGCCGTCGATGACCTCCGATGCGCGTCGAGCGCCATCATGACGTCGGCGAAGTCGTTGTGCCCGATCGCCTCGTGCCACGTCGCGATGGTCGCGAGGTCCACGGTGCGGCTGTCGATGATCTGGACCTTGGCGAGGAACTTCTTGGTCTCGTCGGGTGTCATCCCCACGGCTCCTCCTGCTGCGTATTGGCGGTAATGCTGCTGGTGTCAATTGCCATTGTTTCCATTGCGCGTTTTGTTCCGGTGGCGAGTTTCTGGCGTCCGGCTTTGGCGACATAGTTGGCCAGCGTGCTCGGCGGATATTTCCCCTCCCACCATTCGGCGAGGCCTGCGGCAATCCGTTCGTGGCTTATTCCCTCGGCGATGAACTGCTGGATCTGCTCAGTCACATCGTTGACCGTCCGGATGGGAACCTTGTCGGTCTGGGCAGCTTCCCATGCATGGACGATGCGGAGTGCGGCCTTCCCCTCATCGCTCATCGTGCGGCTCGCCCTGGTGACCGTTGGCTGGGAGGTGGGGACGATTTCCCCTGTTCCCCTGTTCCCCTGTTCCCCTGTTCCTATGCCGGAACTTCCGTGCAGTTGCACGGAAGTTCCGCTACTGTGCGGCGGAACTTCCGTGACTAATGCCTTCTCCCGCGTGATTTCAACGATTTTGCCGTCTTCAGGAGCGGGAAACTTGGACTTTGCGCGGCGTTCGTTGCGCTGGTGCTCCTCCCACTTGAGGATCGCGTAGTATTGCCTCCGACCGACCTCGTAGTAGGACACGTCGAAGCACTCGGAAACTTCCGCTACACAGTCGCGGAAGTTCCGCGATTTTCCGCTACTGAGTTCGGCGATGTCATCGTGCGGGAAGGCGAACCCCTCGAGCTCCTTCAGGTTCAAGGTCCCGCGGCCATGGTCGTCGGCCCAGTTCCACATAGCAATAAACAGCAGGCGCGCGACGGCACTTGCCTTTGCAGTGGATGGCGAATCCCAGAATTCAGGCTTTATCGTGCGAATTCTCGGCAAATTTCCTCCTCCCGTGCTTCCTCCGATTTGCCGCGTCCCGATTCACGACTTCTTCGCCTACAGGATCGCGGTGTGGCGGGTTCCTCGGCTCGTGCCAGACGATGCGCTGTTCGAGGTGGCAGAAGCACTCTCGGGCCCTGTAGCAGATCCCAGGCATGGAGCTGCAGCAGTCCCGACAGCACCGCTCCTCGTTCACGTGCCCTCCTTCTCGTGGCGTCTCTCGCAGATCCTCGCCATGGATGGCACGACGTAGGTCTCGCCACAGACGGCGCAGACCCATTGGGCGTCGCGCTCGGAGTCGGTCATTCGCACTCTCCTGCGGCCGCGATGATGTGGGCGTCCCAGCTCTCGTCAGGGTGAATCCAGTCGCCGCATGTGCAGACCAGGGTTTCCGCCCAGCTATTCGGAGTGCGATGTTCGGTGCGCTTGACCCGGTGACGATGGTCGGCCAGCTCGAGCTGCGCGATGCTGGACATGAGAACAGCCACGGACTCCATCTCGTGATGGGCCGCGGCCGCTGTGTAGCCGATGAGGCGGGGTGTCGGGGGCGGGGCGGTCATGGGACTACTATCACCAGCTCGCGCCAGTCCCCCTCGCGGCGGTTCATGGTCATGATCTTCCTTCCCTTCACACGCTCGTCTTCGAGGAACTTGGCGAGAGCGACGGCATGGCGGATGACCTCAGTTCGCGTGGTTCCCCGGATCGCTGCGAGGTGGTAGTTCAGCTCTGCCAGCGTCTGGGCGTTGATGTTCACGCTGAGCCGGCTCAGCTCTTGGTCGTTCACAGTCCCCACTCCTCTCGGTAGTCTTCGTGCTCGGCATACACGGCGGCGAGGGCTTCAAGCACGCCATCGACCGATGATGGCGGCGCGGGCCGAAGTGGCCAGTCGTTGACCCACTTGACAATCGCCCGTTTCGCCGCGCATTCGGCGAGGACGCGGGCCGGGTCGAACCTGCGGTCGAATGAGTTGAGCTCGCCGTCGTCGTAGTAGGGGTCGCCGTCACGGAGGATTGCCTCAACCTCGGCCCGGTGCTGATCCTCGGCGATTCTGGCCAAGAGAAATTCGGTGATTGTCATGATTCGCCTTGGTTGAAGCTCCGCCGCCGCTATCTTCGCTGCCTTCGCCACGTCAATCACGGTCGGCCTCCTTGTTTGCCATCAGGGGCCTGAATGCCTCGATCACGCGGGGTAGGCCGTCGATGACGTCGTACGAGCTGACGTCGTAGCCCCCGCAGGAATACACACTGTCGTAGATCCGCAGCATGACGTCGCGTTCGATGCCGTTAGCGTCCGCGATGGCATTTATCTTATCCACCTCGCGGGCGTAGAGATGTAAGCCACCTTCGGTTTGGAAGAAGATCTCAGCCATGGTCGGCCTCCCTCTTTCGTGGTGTTCCGATTCCACCCGGCGTATGAGTAACGCTCCATGGGTGTCTCTGGTGGTCGCGAGTCGCGCCGTGGTGGCGGTCCTGTGTTGGCCATAATCCAGATGAATCCGAGCAGGAATGCCGCACCAATGGCAACCAATGCCACGATTGCCCAATCGCTCCCTTCTGCCGCCCCCGTATCGCGGCGAGTCGGTCGTCAGTCATCGGTTCCACCTCTTCCCGCAGCTGCATATCCGACCGACAACCGGGCCATTCGGGGTGTCATGCATGTTCCACACGATGTGCCCCAACACGATGCCATGCCACCAGATCACCGTTCCCCCTCGGGTTCGTGCAGGACGGTGGCGGGAGTTGCGAGCTTGAGCCATGGGAAGGATCGGTCATCGCCGAAGACGACACCGCGCGTCGCCTCGCACTTGCATGCGATGGTCCCCGCATCCGAACGCACCACGCTCCCCACGGGCAGCGCGTCGAGTTCGGCGGCGGTCGTGACGGTGCGCGGCTTGCGGTGGGCGAGTGCAACCTCTGCTTGGTGCTGGACGAGCGACTTCATCGGGTACACGGCAGCGCCGCATTGGCAGTACGACTTCTCCGTGCCATCGTGGGCCATCGTGAAGTCCTCGTAGTGGTGCTTCCAGAGTTCGGCCGCCGGTTCGTCGCGCTCGCTCATGCTTCCTCCTCAACTGGTTCTAGCGCCGCCTCCGGGTAGATCTGCACGCTCCCCGGCTCGCGCTCGCTCTCGACGCACACTCCGCGAGGCGTGAGCGTGGTCGAGTAGTACCCGACCACGCTCCCCTGCCACGACGAGCCGCGGACCTTGCGGACGCGGTCTCCAAGCTCGAAGCTCATGCTTCCTCCCAGTCGGTGAACTCGGCGGTGTAACTAAGGCGTGTGCGGCGGACTAGCTTCGCCGGCTCGGTGCTGCGTGCGATGGCGAGTTCGGCTGTGTGGCGGAACGTGTAGGGGTCGGTCCACGTGTTGCCGTTCTCAAGCACGGTCTGGACACCCCACTCCTCGCGTGCTTCCGTCTTCCGCCACCCTGCGGCGCGGACAACGGCGGCCTGGTGGGCGGCAAAGGCGTTGTCGACGTCCGGCTGCACGAGTTCGTCGCAATGCTCGGCGATCAGTGCCCAGCACTCCGGATTGGCGCAGCGAACCTCCTCGTTGAGCAGATGTGCGTACCGAGCGTGCTCCGCGAGCAGCGCCTCCAGCCCGTCGTCTGGCGTCATGGCTGAGCTTCCTTAGGCTCGCGGACGGGTGTGTCGCCCTTGTAGTTTTCGAGGCCGCGCAAGCCAAGAGGGTTGCGGTGCTTCCCCCCGTGCGTCTCGTTCGCCTGTGTCTGGCGTTGGATCTGGAAGTCGATGGGCAGGCCGGTCAGCGACGCAAGGTACTGCCCGATAGCGAGTCCGAGGAACCAGATTGCAGGGTGGCCTATGGCGGCCCACAGTTTGTCGAATGACTCGTCGGACATGATCATGCGCACGTCCACGTCACGGTACGGGCCGCGTTCGGTCGCGGTGCCGACAAGGTACGGCCCGTAATCCGGGAAGGCGTCTCGTAGCGGCTGGCATGCCTGATCGAGCAGGAACATCTGCCGGGGTGAGAGTGCGCTCATCACGCCTCCTCGTCGATCAGGCGGTGGCCGGTGAAATCGGACATGACCTGCTCGGGCGTGTACTCTGACGAGTCCTCGTTGTCCCACCAGGTCTGCCGGTCGCCGTCGGTCCAGAGGACGAGCTCGTCGTAGGTGTTCGTCTCCCGGTGGCGGACGGCGATCCGCGCCGGAACCTCCGTGGGCAGGACGAACGTGGGCTTGGGGTCGAGGGCGGCGCGGATGTCCACCACGGCGCGCTTCCAACCACACGTGAACTCCGTCTCAGTGCACGGCTCGGGGTTACGCTCGACGGCCTCCCTTACCCGCCCGATGGTGGCGGCGAGCGCGTCACGCTCGGCTTCGGCAGCAAGCAGTGCCGATATGCGGTCCAATGCGGCGTCTAGTAGTGGGCGATCCTCGTCGTAGCAGGATTGGAACGCTACATGCTTGACGATGGCCTCCCATGCGATGACCCGTTCATCACGGGCCGGCGCAAGCTCGGTTAGGGTGCGTTCAGCCTCCGCGAGCTTGGCTCGCGGCAACGGATAGGCGTAGGTGTGCCCGACCTTGATCGTCGTGTGACCCTCGCGCACATCCGAGGGCTCGATGGTGACATCGTGGCCCTGAGCGCTCCTGATCGTGGTCATGTCAGTTCCCTTCCTTAGCCACTGCATCGGCCAACTGGTTCCAGAACTCCTGGTTCTCGCGGTAGTGCGCGAGCGGTGGGTAGCGGTAGATCGCGGCCACGGGAATCCCGGTCTTGGGGTCGAAGACCGTCTCGTCGGCGCGCTTGTGCTCTTCGATCCATTGCTGGCGGTACACGGCCTCTCGGGCCATCTCTTCCTTGTTCGGCGTCATCCTGCGCATCCGCCTTCGCGATGAGCCGTTCGATGACGGCCCGCTCGATGTGCGGGAGGGCGGCGGTGAGGGCTTCTCGCACCTCACCCTCGTTCGCCTGAGCAGGCCATCGTCCTTCCGAGCAGTAGTCGGTGGCGGCTTCTGCCCCGGCTTCGACAGCGGCCTCGGGAAGTTGGGGGTCACGCATCGGGGGCTCCTTCGTCGTAGATGGTCATCTGGCCTGCGGCCGCCAGACCGGCAGCCTTCGTGGCCGCTCTGGTCTCTGCATGGTGGTCGCGGTCATAGTGGAGGTGGCAGCCTTGGCACATGGCCTTGACGTGAGCCCGGCATTCCGGGGTGTGGCACAGGTGTGCCACCGTTAGGACGTCGGGGTCGTCGTGGGCGCAATGCCCGCAGTCGAGCAGGGTTCGCACATGTCGTCGGCCTTCACTCGAGAAGCTCCAGCTCATCTGCGCCGTACGCACTGGGCCTGCAATCTGGGAACTCGACGGCGATGGGCACGTGTCCAGCAAGCGGGCCGCCGGGAGCTATGCGGGTTATCACCGCGTCCTGACCGCATCGGATTGAGCCCTCGGCGACGACGCGGACTCGCCGGCCGGGGTAGAAGTCGGTCACCTCGGCCACCTCCCCGTGATCGCGTAAGTCCCGAAGATGACGGCGGCCATCGCCCCGGCCATGAAAAGCGCAGACCCTCCGACGCCGATCAGCACGTCCTGTCCCGACTGGCCACCCCAGACGACGAGGGCAATGAAAAGGGCAGGGATCAACCCAGCCCCGAGGAGTGCGAGAAAGCGTTTCACAGACGGTTCTCCCCCCTACTGGTTCTGAATCGTGTAGTCGGACTGGATAGAGCCGGCCGGGACATGGAAGACGTAGCTGTCAGGGCGCGCCTCCGTCCACGGCGCCAGCCAGCCATTGGCCTTCGCGGTGTGGGTGACTTCGACGCTGCGACCGCCGTCCTCGTAAATGACGGCATGGTCGGCGAACGCCTGCCTGACTGTGACAGCCGACCCGTCTTCGGCGACGTAGTTCAGGACGCGCTCTCCCTTGACGTAGCCGTAGGAGAGCATGAACGAGCCGCCGAATTTGCTGTTAATGGTCGAGCTTGTGGCAAGCGCGCGGAGCGAATGGGTTTCGTGTCCTGTCTGCACGTCGGGTGCAGGAATCAGGCACCAGAGGCCAGCCCATGCGGCCCCCAGGACTGCTCCTCCGACCATGGTCGTCAAGAGCGCATACATGAAGGCCATGAGGAGCCCGCCGGTGTAGGGTTCGGTGGCCCCGGAGGCGAGCGCGATGATCACGGCGAGGGTGAGGATAGAGAGAAATAACCAGAAGATCATAGCGGTGGTTCTCCTTCGCTGGGTTGGTTGTGGATCAGGCGTGCTATTTCGCGGGCTAGCATCTGTGCGCCGCGCTTCTTGTCGGGGTGCCCATCCACCTCGTCGGCTGCTTCTTGGGCGCGGCTGATGATGAGGAGGTCGTCGAGGCCAGCCAGCCGGGACACGAGGACGTGGCTTGCTGCCGAGGCTCTGGCAATGAAGATGACGGCGCGGATGGCTGCGGCGTCCTCGGCGGTGCGGACCGGGCTGCGGCGGAATGGGTTCCTCACGACTCCTCCCCGTCTTCGACAGTTCGGTCAGTCCAGCGCCGCTTCCCCTCAGGCCACGCCATAGAAGCGTCACCGAGGCCGCAGAACCGCGACCCGCTGTTCACGGTGTACGCCATCGGCAGCTCGTCGGACACGTGGGTCCAGACCGTTATCCCCGTCATGGTGACCGTCTCGATCGGCTTGCCGCAGCGCTTGCATTCAGTGGCGGCCTGCATCCCTGTCTCCTCTCCATAAGACCCATGCGATGCCGAGGGCGAAGATTGCCCCGAATGTCGCCGTCCCGAACACGCCGTTCGCGCACATCACGACAAAAGCCACGACGCCGAGGAACCACCAGCGGATCTTCAGCCATGGCGGGTGGACCACCGAGCGCGGATTACGGGCAGCCATCGAAGCTCCTGAGCATGTCCTTGAGTGCGGCCGCTGCCTGTTGCGGCACGACGCCGTTCCCGCAGGCCTTCAGCTGTTCGTTGCGGCTGATGGGGATGTCCGTGATCCAGCCCTCGGGGACGCCCATCATGAATTCGCAAAAGGCGGGGGATAGTCGATGGTTGCCTTTGGCGTTCAGTTCGATCGGGGCTGGGGCTTTGCGACCAAGGCACTCTTCCCAGCGGCGTATCGCTGGCCCATAAGGGCCCCAATTCGTTTCGATCTGTCCTCGTGCCAGTGGAGTTTCAGATGGTAACTCGCGCACAGCACGACCAGATTCTCGGTCGAATTGTTCGCTGGGTTCCGGTCCTTGTGGTGGACGTGCAGCTTCGACCTCGCCCCGCACTCCGTGCAGGACTTCCGCGGCATGACCTGACGCGCCCGCCATCTGTGGCTGTCCACCTGAATCACGGGTTTCGAGTTCGCACACGATTGGCTGCAATGCTCCCGCGATAGAAAGCGAGTCCTGTCCTCGAGTCGATTTCCGAAGCGGCGCCGAGTGAATGGCTTCCCGCATGCCTTGCAGGTCTTCTCGGGGTCCGGCTTGGGTGGGATTGGCATTCCAATTTCCATTCTCAATCGTCTCGTTGAGGTTCGCTACGCCGTGACCGCGAGCTCGCATCGCGGCTATCTGTTCTGGTGACTTGCCCCTCTGGGCGTCGTGGGCCTGCGGCGTCGGGAGCAGCACATGCTCAGCCACGTCCTGAATCGAGGGCTGGTGGTTCCCGGCGCGGCGCTTGTCCGGATGCTGGGAGCCGCCGTTCGTGCCGATGTTTGCGCTGGGCGTCGGCAGCAACCTCTGTGCGGCGATGGTGAGTGGCTCGCCCATGCCGTTGCCGTTGATGCCCCGCGCCTTCACGCGCTCACGGCGGGCGTCCCATGTCTCGACGCCTTCGCCGTCGTTCGCGACGGACGCTGATGGTGTCGGCAGGAGGTCCATGACCTGGGCCTCTATCAGTCCCCGCGCCTTGTTGCGGATCTGCGTTGGCCCACCCTGCGGCCCGGCGCCCTTCCACATGCGCGACGTCGGGGTGACGAGCAGGCCGATCTGATCCTCGAGTCGACCTCGCGGGTTGCCGATGGCCTCTGGATCGCGAAGGTTGTTCTTGACCCCATCAGCGCAGCGCGCAGTGCCAAGCAACTCAGTCTCGTCTCCTGGCGAGGACGAAGACCCGGAACCTGCCGTGCGGGGCTCCCACGTCGGCAGCTCGTAAGCCGCGCCATTCCGCATCGAACCCGAGAGAGGAAAGGTCTCCGAGTACGCGGCCAAGCGCTCGAAGATTGGGAGCGTGCCTTGCGCCGGACTTGGGATCCAGGCATCGAGGGCAGCGTCCCAAGTCGCGATCGATTTCACTGTCGGCACAGGCCGAATAGGCGCCACGGACGTTCTCCCATACGACGTAGGTGGGTTTGATGATGGCGATGGCCTCACGCATGCAGACCCAGAGATTGGAACGGGTGCCTTCGGTCATGCCGCGACGGCGGCCGGCGTGGCTGAGGTCTTGGCAGGGTGTCCCCCCGCTGATGAGTTCCACGGGCTCGACAGCGGCCCAGTCGATGGCGGTCATGTCGCCGTGGTTCGGGACGCCGGGCCAGTGCTCGGCCATGATCTTCGAGGGGGCTTCCTCGTACTCGGAGTACCAGGCGAGCTCGGCACCGGGGAACGCCTCCTCGATCGCTAGCGAGAGGCCTCCGTAGCCCGAACAAACTTCGCCATACTTCATGGTCGGCTCACCCCTTTCCGCGCCTTCCATGCGGCTCGATGCTTTGCCATGCATTTACGGCATACTCGCTGCCCATTGAATGGGTTTATGTATGTGTTCTCCGCGTCGAACGGGTGGCCGCTCTTGCACTCGATTTTCACGCCCATGACTGCTTGCTTCATGGCTTCCGTCAAGACCCGGGATGGGCTTCCATATCTCTTCGCTCGTAGGCGTCTCGCAGAGTTCCGCGTACTTCACCGCGCGCCCAGCTCTCTCAGAGCTTCGACCTTCCGTAGCGTCCCGTCGTCGGGCCATCCGCGCGCTCGCCTCGCTCGGATGAACTCGATGAGGCCCTTGGTGTTCGATGCGGTCTGTTCGGGCGTGGGTGGCGGGGTGATGCGTGCACCGCCGCGTGGTTCGGCTGGCAGTTCCGTGAGCGTCCCGGCGCGGCTTCTGCGCTCCCAGCACATGGAGCACAGTCCTCGCCCCCGCAGTTCGGCTGTGTCGGGGTGCTCGTCTTTGGGTGCGCCTCGTGGCCGCATCGGGCGTTGGCAGTCAGGGCAGTGCACGCAGCTCCTTCAGGTTGTCGATGTCCCAGAGGGTCGTGTCGGCCCACCCGATGCGCCGCCGCTTGCCTCTGATCCATGCGGCCAATGCGGCTGCGTGGTGTGCGATGACGACCTCAGGCGATATTGGTTCGACGGTTACCAGGCCGATTGATTTCTTCCGCCGCCGCCGTTCCCAGCACGTACTGCATAGCCCATGGCCGTAATGGGATTTCGTTCCGGGCGGGCGCATGGAGCCCTTGATCGACGAGAGCTTCCACCCGCACTCGACGCAGTTCGGCGGGTGGCTCGCCTGCCGTCGTCCTTCGCCGGTTTTCAGGGGGCCTTGCATGGTTCCTTCTCCTCCTTCCGGCGGTAGTAGTAGGCGAGCGAGTCGGCGCTGTGGGCCTTCTTGCACGCCGCGCAGGGGTCGCTGCCGAGGCGCTTGTGCTTCCGGTAGCCGCCCGGGGTCCCGTGGCGTGTGTCGGGTTCCATGCGCTGGTACTCGGCTTCGGCCATACGCCGCCAGTAGTATTCGCTGCCCTTCTTGGAGTGGGCGACCTTGCATGGCAGACAGATTGGCGTTCCTTCGCGGCGATGCTTGGAGTAGCCACTGTCCGTCCCGCATTTGGCCGCGCGGTAAGGCCTGCGGTTCGTGGTGCGGCGGGCCCGGTTCCGGGCCTCCTTGCATGCGTCGCAGGCCGGGACGCCGAGGCGTCGGTGCTGCCAGTACCCGCGAGGCTCTCCATGGTCGATCACGTCGACGAGGTTGCCACGGTAGACGTAGGTCACCGTGCCGCCCTCCGTACGCGCCGCGTCTCGCGTGCCTTCCTTGCCCGGATCAGCCGACCGCGCAGCCCGCAGTCGCAGCGGTCCGGCTCGATCACGTCGTGGCCCGAGCCGCCATATACAAAGGGCCTCCCGACTGGGAGGCCCTTGCGAGCGGTGACCGTCACCCGTCCTCATTCCCGATCCGCGCAGCCAGCTCCAGCATGTGCGGGTTGTGGCCTTCCCATGACATGTAGACGTGGCGGCGCTTACCTTCGCCAATCCAGACGAGGACGACGGGGGTCATGGTGTAGTTCTGGTAGCGCATGAACGCGCGCCCCTTCGCGGCGGGCGTCACCTCGGGCTCAATGCCGAGGAGCCGCAGCTTGTCTACGGTCGCGCGGGTGGCGGGCTCGCTGTCGCCATACACCTGGACGTGGATGGGCTCACTCCCCGCCATCGCCGACCGCCTTGGCCTCGAACGCCTGGATCAGCACGTCAGCCTCCTCGGCCGTCATCTCGGTGGGCTTGCGTGGGCTGCCAAGCTGCTCGGCTATCGCTGCCGTCTTCTCGGGAGCGGTTGCGTAGCCAGCCGCGTTCAGGGCCGCGACGAGCTGGCCGATCTGGGCTGGGGACGCCATGGGGACAGGCGTTGGCGCGGGAAGGTCCGGCAGCGGCTGCACAGTGAAGGTGGCGCTCTGGCCGCGCTTGATGAGGAGCGGCACCTTGAGCGGCTTGTCAATGCCGCTCATGTGCGAGATCCTGGTGCCCCCGACAGCCTCGCCACCGAACATGACTGACGGGTCGCAGTACAGGGTCACGCGCTGCCCGGCATACTTGGTGGCGTCGGGTCCCCACGCGGCGACGAGGACGCGGCGCATGGACTTCCCGGGCCGCCAGACGCGGGGGAACTCGGCAAGGTGGAAGTTGAACGGCTGCTCGGCGTTGCCCCGGCTCACCCGTTCGATGGTGAACGTGCGCGGCCCCGAGACGAGGTCCACCGCGTCGAGCTGGTCGGACTTCGGGGCGATTGACTCCGTGAGGTCCATGGCTAGGCAGCCTTTCTTAGTCGTGCACGGTGTGCATGTTTTGCCTTCAACCTGCATGCGCGACAGTTTCGGCGTCCGTCAGGCGTCACATAGGTATTCAGGTCATCGAGCGGATGACCACGCTTGCAGTGGAGTTTGGTTCGACTGAAAGTGACGACCACGCAACACTTTGTCCTGCATGTTGTCGAAACGTGTTCCGGGTCGCAGATGGCCAGGGTTCACGCATGGCGGGTTATCGCACGAGTGGAGAATGTGTGCGCCATCAGGGATCGACCCGAAAGTGTCAGCGTGTACGCGACGCGACTCGGTGCGCCTTCCAAACCTTCCCCTCAAACCCGAAAGTCCCATACCCCTTGTCGTCGCGCGATGCAGTCCAAATCCAGCATCCATCGGTCTTCTCTACCTTGGACCAGAACCGTTCCATCAGATCTCCATGTCCGCTAAATGATCGATGCGTTCGGTGGATGGAAGCCCTTCAGTGGATTTCAGGTATTTCTCGACCATTTCGGTCGCAGCCTTCTCGAATGCTTTGACAGCAGCTTTGATCGCATCGAACCAGCGGGTATCTGGGAACACCCGATGCGTGTAGAGCGGCATTCCGCCGCAGTAGCTGATGAAGTCGAGCCAGTCGCGGCCCGAGACGAGGAGGCCTGTCTGGATCTGGGCCATGTGTTCGAGGGGCACCTCGTTGCCGAGGATCGTCGCAAGGTGCGTCTTCTGCCGGGGCGCCTTGATTTCGATTAGCCCTTCATCGCCAACCAGGCCATCAGGTGAATAGCCCAGTTTGAACCCGTCAGCCTCGTGGATCATGAAGCCAACCCGTGTGACTGGCTCGTAGTGCTCGCTGTACAGGTCCCGGGCGATCGGCTCGCACAGTGTCCCGCGCAGCATGTCGTCTGACTGGTACGTCGGCTCGGTGTAGCCCGTGATGCGCTCGGCCACGAGGGACATGGTGAGCGCGCGGGATGTCTCGTTCGCGGCCGGTTTGATCGTCTTGGGCGTGATGAGCTGACTCATGACGGACGCTGTGACGATGCCGCGGCGTACGGCGTGCCACTGCTCTGAACCTTGCTCGATGTCGTCGTAGATGTGGAGCGTCATGCGATCTCCTCCTCCTTGAGTGCGAGGTTCTTGAACAACCCCGACGCGAGCGCGCGCGCCGCCTGCGTGAGCTCGCTCCGGTTGGGCCGCGCTTGTGATGCGCACGCGTTGTCGTGTGTGAACCGGCCGAACTCGTCCACGCCGCCCTCACAAAGCCAACAGGGGGATTCAGTGCTCATTCGGCGGCCTCCCATTCGATTTCGGCCCGGATGGTCCCGTCCGGGAAGCTGACTATTGCGGTCGCGCCTTCTGCGGTGGCCACGGTCCCGTGGCGTTGGCTGCCGTCCGGGAACACGAGGACCACGCCGTCGCCCTCACGCAGCGTCTCGGGTGTGCGGAACAAGCTTGTGAGCGCCGTGGGGATCGCGTGGGGGCGCTTCATGGCCGGTCCTCGCCATCGAGCCCCAGGAAGTCGCGCACCGTCGGGATGTCGTTCAGCAGGGCCAGCAAAGCGGCACCGAGGAAGATGCAGGCGGCGAGGAAGGCGAACGGGAAAAATTCACTCACGGAAACACGCTCCTGATATCGATATCCCAGACCGTCGAGCACGTGCGGCACTTTGCCCACGTGCACGTCGGGGAGGTTTCGCAATGCCTGTTCGTCTTGCCGACCTTCGTCCCGAAGACGCGCGGCTCCTCACCGCATCCTGGGCACGGCTTCGGCTTGCCGCGCAGTTTGTCGCCAGCCATTAGGTACCGGGCTTGATGGGGGTGAAGAGGAATGTGCTGGGGCCTGCGGGAGTGCCGCAGTGTTTGCACACCTGCGTAAACCCGAAGACCCTCATGAAGCCTTCGAGTGTTCCGCGGCAGATGTCACACACGACCGCGACGCGTTGGCCGCAGCACATCAGCGTGACGCACCATCTGGCCTCATTGGGGCAGTCTCGGCGGTTCTCGCACGCGAGCGATTCCTCGAAGTCCAGCGCTTCGATCACGGATACGTCTGGTTCGACCCGCTCGGCTGGCTGCACGGTCATTCGGGAATCACCTCGATCCGCTCGGGGGCGAAGCATGCGCTCCAGCCGAAATGGTCCAGCTCGACTTCAATGGGCAGCGGTCCGGCGTGGACCGCAACGACGGTCCCGGTCGCGCCCCGATAGTCGGGGTCATCCGATGATCTGCCGCCGATGACGACGATTCGCGAGCCGATACCGGCCCAGCCGTTCGCCGCCTTGATCTGGATGCGCTCGCCGCGCACGACGATGGTGCCTGCGTTCATGACGGGATCACCTCCAGTTCGTCGTTATGGAGCCACGTGAGATGGCGGCCGTCGTCCTCGAGGTCCACGAGGATGCGGAATAGGCCAACCTTGGATGGGGTGACCTCGCGCACGGTTCCTTCGCGGCCGGTCAGGTTCGGGACCGGGTACTGGGCGGCGATCTTGTCCTTGGCGACCCGGACGCGCGCGCCGACCTCGGGGGCGGTCACAGCGTCGCCTCGTGCTTCGCGAGGGCGAGGCTGAGCGCGTCGACCACTCGCGCGCGGGACTCGTGCCGGTAGCCGTACCCGCGCACCGTGACGGGGGCGTCGTGGTGGCCCTCGTAGGCGGTGACGAAGTATGCCGGGTCGAGGTCGTTCGGCTGGGCCGCGTTCCACTTCCCGTGCTCGTCACGCCAGAGCCGCCACCGGTCGTACCGCTTGGCGACGGGGACATGCGGTCGGGGATCGAGCGGCTCGGTCTCCGCATCGGAGCCCGTCTGCTCATGCGGATCCATGAAGCCGACATGGATCGGCTCGACATGCTCCGTGAGGTCGTCGAGGTGCTCGACGTGGATCGCGGTCACGACGCCACCTCGAGCTTCCCGCCGACGAGCTGGTAGAACGTGTTCGCCTT
Organism: Sinomonas terricola; assembly: GCF_034931225.1. NCBI lineage: Bacteria > Bacillati > Actinomycetota > Actinomycetes > Micrococcales > Micrococcaceae > Sinomonas > Sinomonas terricola. The sequence continues at coordinate 187,214 of NZ_JAYGGQ010000001.1, read as the reverse complement.
GACCTTCTTGCCATCCACCTTGAACGCCTGAACGTCGAGGATGTTCAAGTTGTCGTCTCGTTCGGTAAGGACGATCCAGCAGCCGAGGGCGCCGGCGGCTGCGCCATGGCCGAGGACGGCGGCGATGGAGCCTTCGTCTTTGACGGATGAGCGGACGTGCGCGGAGTAGCCCGTGGTGGCGGCGTTCGCGTAGCGGCCCGTGGTCGCAGCGTGCGCGGAGCGGCCCGTGGTCGCAGCGTGCGCGGAGTCGCCCGTGGTCGCAGCGTGCGCGTAGCGGCCCGTGGTCGCAGCGTGCGCGTAGCGGCCCGTGGTCGCAGCGTGCGCGTAGTCGCCCGTGGTCGCAGCGTGCGCGTAGTCGCCCGTGGTCGCAGCGTTCGCGTAGTCGCCCGTGGTCGCAGCGTGCGCGGAGTCGCCCGTGGTCGCAGCGTGCGCGGAGTCGCCCGTGGTCGCAGCGTGCGCGTAGTCGCCCGTGGTCGCAGCGTGCGCGTAGTCGCCCGTGGTCGCAGTAACCTTCTCCGAAGGCTTCTTCACCGAAGCCCAAACAGCCTCGACATGAGCCTTGACCAGACCAGGAATCCCGATCTTCGCCCCAACCGTGATCTTCCGGGCCGCAACCTTCGAATCCCCATCACGGCTAGGGGCAACATCCTCGAGCTCTACCTCGTGGTAGACGCTGTCCTTCGGCTTGTAGTAGTTGACGACGTCGAGCGGCAGGAGCACGGCATGGAAACCGCCGCTGCACAGTGCGACGTTGCCGTCGTGCTCGTACGTCTTGCCCTCCTCGTACTGGAAGCCGCGGCAAGTTAGGTCGGCGTTGAAGCCCTTGAAAGCCTTCATTGGGTTGTTCTCCTTCGTCTGGGAATACGAAAGTCCCCTCTCGGGGGGGGCCTTGGTGGATGTGGGTTCCGCACGGCGCGCAGGTCGGTCGATGGCAGAGGGGAAAGGAACCCGGCATGGACCCTCCCGACCGCCTTCCGTGCGCTTGGCTATGTGGCCCGCCGGGACACGGTTGACGCGCCGTGCGGAAGTTTTCAGGGGCGCTTGGCTGCGGACTTCAACGCCTCGCGTTGGCGCCTGAGCGCGATGCGATGCTCGTGGACGAGGCGACGGGATTTCATGACTCACCCCGCTCGATGTTCCGGATGGCCTGCGCGGGGGTGGGGTCTGGGATGCCGAACACGTTCCACAGGTCTTGGTCCCATGCCCGCGCCTGCTTCTTGCACATGCGGTAAGCGATCCGCTTCACCTTCGACGGGCGCAGCTCGATGCCGCGGAGCTCCAGCTCGGCGTTATTCTCGGCGGCCCACTCGGCGACCCGCTTCTCGTAGCCGGTGAGGGAAAGCTCCTGCCAGTCACCCGGTTCCTCACCCGTGGAGATGGTGATGGGGGGGATCTCGAGTTCGGCGCTCACCAGGCCACCTCGTATCCAGCCTTGGCGAGAGCCTCCTCGTGGCTCAGCGTGCCCTTCATCGAGCCGGGCAGTTCGCGGAGATCCGGACAATTCCCCTCGTCGTCGGCGCCGAAGATATAGGTCTCGGTCTTCATGACCTCGGGAATGGTCGACGCCCATCGCCTGCCGCGGGAGTCCGCCGCCGAGACGACGACGTACTCGTTTCCGTCGAGCGGCGGATCCATGCGGTACAGGGCGGCACGGCCGATCCAGTCGTGGAGGTTGCGGATGTGGGTTGCCGTGGGCATGGCTACGCCCTTTCTTTCTGCGTCCGTGGCGAACCTCGGAACGGCGATAAAGGAGGATGGTGGGGCCCCGGGCGCTGCTGGGGGTCAGCGCCCGGGGGGCTCGGTGGGCAGGCGGTCGAGCCATGTATCAAGCTCAGATGCCTCCACGATGGGGCGGCTCGAAGGGTAGCGGGCGATGAGGTCGCCTCGCGCGATGGCCCTGCGGATCACATCGGGAGAGACCCCGCAGAGTTCAGCAGCCTGCTGAACGTTGAAGGCCTTGCGGTCCTCGAGCTTCGAGCGGTCCATGTCAGACCCCGCGAACGAGGTCGTCAAGGCGGATGCCGATGACGTCGGCGACTCGGATGAGTTCGCGGACGTAGAAGCTGCCGCCGGCCATCTTCACTTCGAAGGTGTTCCTCGAGATGCCGACTGCGCCGTAGACAGCCTTCCGAGTGAGGCCTTGGGCCTCCATTGCGGCTTCGATCCTCTGCTTGATCGCTGCTTCGCGGTCCTCGTTCGGTGTGGGCATATACCAACTCTATGTGCGTTTTTCCTCACACGTCAAGAGGTACGCGGGTACTACCCACGAGTAGGTTCCGACTACCTGAGTATCAGTCCCGCTAACATCGAGTACGGAAACCCCCTTGCAGTAAGTAAAAACGGTAGCGTAATGTGAGGAATATGGAACACGAGACCAGCAGTGAGAGCAGCAGGGAGGAAGCCCTCTACCGAGCCATCCTCAAGGAGGTGAGGCTCCTCATGGCAGATCGGGAGGTCACCCAGGAGGACATCGCCAGCCGTCTCGGCATCCGGCGCGAGACGGTCAGCGGCTACCTCTCAGGCGCCACCAAAAAAGGGATGCCGACCACCGTCCTGATAGCGGTGGCCGACATCCTAGAGGAAGATCTGGGCGAGCTTACCCGCCGAGCCATCGAGCGAGCTCAGCGAGAAGGCTAGGCAGGTCGAGGCTGTGCGCGGCGGCGTAGTGGATCAGCTCCGGGACGGTCGTTGCCATGAGCGCCGAAGGCGCGAGCATCGCACACGCGGTCTCATTGGTCCCGATTGCTGCCGTTGTTGTCATGTTGGCGTGGCCTCCCCAGCTCTAGCCCGAATGGATCTCCCGAGACGCAGCCTTAGGTAGGTGCATACCTTCCGGCCGGTTCGATGCGGCAATCAAATCAAATCGGCATACGAAATGCTAGGGTTGTCCGGCTTCTTTGCCAGATCCTGTGTTGGACGTGTCAGATCTTGAGGTTTCGTCTGACAGGAGCGCGCTCATCTTCTTCATGGCCGCGGTCAGCTCGGGGAGGTTCCCCTTGGTCCGGTACGCCTCGGTCATCTCCCGCGTGGAATGCCCGATGATCTCTCGGCGCAGCTCGGCAGGGACGCCGGCCGCGGCCAGCAGGTCCACGGTCGTATGCCGCGTTCCGTGGAGCTTCACATCCTCGGGTAGCCCGGCCTTGGCGAGGATCTTCTTCCATCGCCTGGTTGCCTCATCCGGCTTGATCGCGCTGCCGTCGGGCTCTGTGAAGACGAGGCCGGGACCGCGACCCTCCATGTGCATCGCGAGGATCGACAGCAGCGGATCAACGAGCGGTATGATACGCGTCCCAGCCTTCGTCTTGGGCTTCTTGAGGTAGAGGTTGCCACCCACGTTGCGATAGACGTGGTTCGGTGGTGCGTCCTCGATGTTCGTGATCCGCTGAAGCTGCCATGAGAGATCGAGCACGTCACCCACACGATCCGCCTCGAGGCCGAGCAGCTCGCCTCTGCGGGTGCCCGTGAGCAGGTAGGCCGCCCAGAGCGCCCAGTCATGCCGCAGGGGACGCGTCATGACGTATCGGAAGAGGCTCAGGGTCTGCTCGAGCGTGAGGGCCTTCTGTGCGGCCGTGGAGCCCTTGGGGCGGTCCATGAGGTCGCAGGGGTTCTGGCGCATCTTCCCTTCGCGCACGGCATCCCGTAGTGCCACGGAGAGCGTGGCGTGGACCTGCACGACAAGCGTGCTCGAGCCGCCGCCATCGCGCACCGCCTTGTGGAGCTGGCGCACATGCGTGGGGGTTAGCTTGGAGAGGGGGAGCCTGCCAAGGGCCGGCGCGATCCATTTGTTGATGTGGCCTCGCTGGTTCTTGGTCGTTCCGGGCTCATTGCGCGGCGCCGAGATGTTCGGGAGCCAGTAATCGAGCCATACGGAGAGCTGCATGGTGCTCTTGGCGATGTCGCCCGTCCGCGCAAGCTCGTCCTGCAGGGCGCGGAGGGCTTCGATGGCGTTGCCCTTCGTCTTGCGGCAGACGACCTTCCGAGAACGCCCGACACCTCCGGGCAACTCGATGCTGACGCACCAGAGCCCGTCGCTGGAGCGCTGGTAGACCGCACCCTCGCCCTTGCCGCGCGTCGGGCTCATGTCCGCTTGGCCCGGTCATAGAGCCACGTCGAGGCGAAATTGGCGCGGTCGAAATCGCGGCCGGCATGCTCGTCGAGCCCGGCCACGCCTCCTGCCGCAGTGCAGATGCGCTGCGCCTCGTCGAATGCCTCGTTCGCGAGTTCGACTATCTCCTGCTGGGTGAGGGTCATGCGATTTACTATAGCCATAACTATAGCCATTGGCTACGTCGATACCGTCGCTGGCTTCGCGCTGACATGCTAGATTCCGCGGATTTCCGGGCTCGGCTTGCTTCCGAGATATCCCGTGCGTCATATTTGGACAATGGCCGAAATCAAGCAGTCTTCCAAGCTCCATAACGTCCTGTACGACATTCGGGGACCGATCCTGGAAGCTGCCCACCAGCTGGAGGCCGAGGGCCACAAGATCCTCAAGCTCAACATCGGCAATCCGGCCCCGTTCGGCTTCGAGGCGCCGGACGCGATCCTCGTCGACATGATCCGCCACCTGCCGCACGCGCAGGGGTACAGCGATTCGCGCGGCATCTTCTCCGCGCGCACGGCGGTCTCGCAGTACTACCAGACGCGCGGGATCCAGAACATCGGCGTCGATGACATCTACCTCGGCAACGGCGTGAGCGAGCTCATCACGATGTCGCTCATGGCCCTCCTCGAACAGGGCGACGAGATCCTCGTGCCGACGCCCGACTACCCGCTCTGGACCGCCTCGGTCTCCCTCGCGGGCGGCCGCGCGGTGCATTACACGTGCCTCGAGGAGGCCGACTGGGAACCCGACCTCGAGGATCTCGAGGCCAAGATCACGCCGCGGACCAAGGGCATCGTGGTCATCAACCCCAACAACCCGACCGGTGCCGTCTACTCCGACACGACCCTCCGCCGCATCGTCGCGCTCGCGGAGCGGCACGGGCTCATCATCTTCGCCGACGAGATCTACGAGAAGATCCTCTACGACGGCGTGACGCACACGAACATGGCCTCGTTCACGAACGAGGACGTCCTGTGCCTCACGTTCAGCGGGCTCTCGAAGGCGTATCGCGTGTGCGGCTACCGCGCCGGCTGGATGGCGATCTCAGGCCCGAAGAAGGCCGCCGCGGACTACCTCGAGGGCATCAACCTCCTCGCCAACATGCGGCTGTGCGCGAACGTCCCCGCGCAGCACGCGATCCAGACCGCTCTGGGAGGCTACCAGAGCATCAACGACCTGATCCTTCCCGGCGGCCGCCTCCTCGAGCAGCGCAACAAGGCGTACGAGATGCTCAACGCCATCCCGGGTGTCTCGACCACGCAGGCGAAGGGCGCGCTGTACCTGTTCCCGCGACTCGACCCCGAGGTGTACCGCATCCGGGACGACGAGAAGTTCGTCCTCGACCTTCTTCGAGACCAGAAGATCCTCCTCTCGCACGGCCGCGCCTTCAACTGGCTCGCACCCGACCACTTCCGGATGGTCACGCTTCCCGCCGTCGCCGACATCGAGGAGGCGCTCGGCCGCATGGCCGACTTCCTGAGCCGCTACGCCGGGAACTGACAGGCCCATGGCGAAGCGGAAGGCAGGCCACGGGTTCGCGGAGGCGCCCGAGGACTTCCTCGTGGTCCGGCCGGACTTCTCCCTCTCGAAGGTCGACCCCGCGACCACGCCCGGCTTCGTTGGCGGAAAGTCTGAGGGAGAGGCCGCCCTCGCCAGGCGTGACGCCCATCTTGCGGATCTCCAGGAGCGCTTGTTCGCCGAGGGCAAGGGCGGTGGCAAGCGCTCGCTCCTCCTCGTGCTCCAGGGAATGGACACGAGCGGCAAGGGCGGGATGGTGAGCCACGTTGTCAGCGCTGTCGACGTCCAGGGCGTGCAGCACGCGGCCTTCCGCGCGCCGACCGAGGAGGAGAAGCGGCACGACTTCCTCTGGCGCATCGAGAAGCAGCTGCCAGGCCCCGGCATGCTCGGGTGTTTCGACCGCTCGCATTACGAGGACGTGCTCGTGCCGCGCGTCCACGGCGAGATCGACGCCGACGAGCTCGAGCGCCGCTATTCGGCGATCCAGGACTTCGAGTTCCGGCTCAACAGCACCGGGACCCGAATCGTCAAGGTCATGCTGCACCTCAGCAAGGACGAGCAGAAGCGGCGCTTGGCCGCGCGCCTCGACGACCCGACGAAGTACTGGAAGTACAGCCCCGGCGACGTCGGCGAGCGGCACCACTGGGATGCCTACATGGAGGCCTACGAGGTGGCCATCCTCCGGACGAGCGCGGCCTATGCTCCGTGGTACGTCGTTCCCGCCGACAACAAGTGGTACGCCCGGATCGTCGTGCAGGAGCTCCTCGTCGCGGCCCTCGAGCGCTTGGATCCCCAGTGGCCTGCAGCATCGTTCGACATTGAGGAAGAGAAGCGGCGCCTCGCCGAGACCTGAGCTCTTACTCGGCTGAATCCGCGCCGTTGGCGGGCTCGCGGCGCGCCGCGTCGAGCCGCCGTCGTGCGCCTTCGAGCCATTCCTCGCAGCGCTGGGCGAGAGCCTCGCCGCGCTCCCACAGGGCGAGCGACTCCTCGAGGCTCACGCCACCCGCTTCGAGCTTGGCGACTACGGCGACGAGCTGCTCGCGCGCCTCCTCGTAGCTCAGCTCCGCGAATGCCTCTGCGCCCTCAGCCATGTGACTTTCCTTCCTGCTCGCCTGACGTCGATCGGGTTGCCGAGCGTGTTTCCGCCCGATGTTGCTCCAGGGGGCCCTCCGACCGGGCCGCGAGCGCCCCCCGTGCTAGGCGAACCCTGAGCTCGGTGCCCGCAGGCGCGTCCTCGGGCGAGCGCACGACGGCGGCGGCCGGGCCGTCGAGATGCTGGACGACGGCGTAGCCGCGGTCGAGCGTCTGCTGAGGCGAGAGGGCGCGGATTTGGGCGCGGAGGTGGCTCACTGCGTCTTCTCCGCGGACGATCGCGGCATTGACTGCGTGGTGGGCGCGGGCGAGGAGGCGCTCGAGATCCTCGTGCCGTGCCGTGAGCATCTGCCCGGGTTGCGCGAGGACGGGGCGGCTGCGAAGGAGCGCGAGCTGCTGCGTCTCCCTGCCGACGAGGAGCGCGATCTGGCGCTCAAGGCGCTCGCGGCAATGGTGGACGCGCGCGAGCTCGTCCGTGACATCGGGCACGATCCGCTTGGCCGCGTCAGTCGGGGTCGACGCGCGCAGATCGGCGACGTCGTCGAGGATCGGCCGGTCGGCTTCGTGCCCGATCGCGCTTACCACGGGAGTCGCCGCGTCCGCGACGGCCCGCACGAGGCGTTCGTCGCTGAAGGGAAGGAGGTCTTCGAGGGAGCCTCCACCGCGCGCGATCACGATCACGTCGACCTCGGGCCTCGCGTCCAGCTCGCGCAGGGCGCGTGTGACCTCCGAGACCGCGCTCGGGCCTTGGACGGCAACCTCTCGGATCTCGAAATGCACTGCGGGCCAGCGGAGGGCTGCGTTGCGGAGCACATCCTTCTTGGCGTCGGAATCACGGCCCGTAATGAGTCCGATGCTGTGGGGGAGCAGCGGGAGGCGCTTCTTGCGGGCTTCGGCGAAGAGGCCCTCGGCGCCGAGCGAGTGGCGGAGCCGCTCGATACGGGCCAGGAGGTCGCCAAGGCCGACCGGCCGGATGTTGCGGACCTGCATGTTGAGGCGACCCGTCTTGAGCCACATCTCGGGCTTCACGAGCGCGACGACCCGCGAGCCGCGTTCGAGCGGTTCCTTGAGCCGGTCCAACACCTGGCCCCATGCGGACGCCGAGAGCGAGATTTCGTCCTCGATGTCGCGAAGCGTCAGGAATGCGTTGCTGCCGCGACGGTTGAGCTCGATGACCTGGCCTTCGATCCAGACCTGCGGCGACCGGTCGATGTGCTCCTTGAGCTTGCGGGACAGCAGCGCGAGCGGCCACGGATTGTCCGGCGTGGTCTCGGCAGCCCGTTCGGGGACGCTCGCGCGGGCCCCGTCGGCGGCGTCCGCAGCGGTCTCGCCGACCTCCTCGGCGGCACCGTACCCGCCGAGACCGTTATCGACAGGCTCGGCCGATTCAGGCATGTCGTCCCCCTCTCGCGCGCTCGGACTCATACCCCACATGTATCACGGCCCGACGACACTCTTCTGGGCTTCGGGCCAATCCGGGCGGGACCACTACGATGGGTGCGTTGCCGCCGACCCCGGGAAGCCATGCGTACTGTCCTCTCCGCACTCTCCGTGCTGCTCGCCGTCGTGCTCACGGCCGTCGCCATGCCAGCCCTGTGGCTTGAGCGCAATGTGTCCGACGAGTCGGGCTTCGTGAAGCTTCTCGAGCCGATGGCCAAAGATGCGGACCTCCAGTCCACCCTTGTGGCCAATCTCGACACCGCGGTCCTCTCGAGCGCCGGGGTCCCCGAGGCCGTGCGGCCACTCGCGCGGCAGGCGATCCAGCATGTCGCGGATGGCCTCGTCTCGGATCCGGGGTTCCCGCAGGCGTGGACCGAGACGCTCAAGGCCAGCCACAGGCTCAATTTCACGCCAGGCGTCGCCTCGACCAACGCCTTCGAGCTCGAGCTTCGGCCGATGGCGGACCTCTTCGCCTCGAAGCTCGGCGCGGCGATCGGTGTCCAGCTTTCGGGGCCGCGCACACTCGGCGTGCAGGTGGGCACGCCCCAGCAGCGCTCGTGGCTCACGTCGGCGCAGGACCTCGCGGGGCTTTCGCAGCCGCTCGCCTTGGGCGCCGCGCTCGCGCTCCTCTTGGGCCTCCTTTTCGCGCGACGGCGGGGCGTGCCGCTCGCGTGGGCGGGGCTGTGCCTCATGGTGACGGCGGCCGTCTTCCAGATCGGGACCGGCATCGTGCCGCTCTTCGCCTCGGTGCAGGCGAGCTCGGGGTCGATGTCCTCGACGTTCGGCGCCCGCGCCGCAGAGCTCGCGGTGGACAGCTTTGAACCGTGGATCGGCGGGCTTGCGCTCGTCGGCGCCGCGCTGCTCGTGGTGGGCGCACTGCTGGGGCTGGTGCGCCGCCTTCGGCGGTCCCGCGGGGCCGCGCAGAGCCGACTCGCTAGCATGGAGGTATGACTTCCGCCTCCGTATCGCTTGCCATGCCCACGGTCCCGCGCCGCCGTCGGCCTCCTCACGAGGTCGCCGACGCCGCACCCGTGGTCGGCGACAAGCGGGTGCTGCTTGCCGCACCCCGCGGCTACTGCGCTGGCGTCGACAGGGCCGTCATCGCCGTCGAGAAGGCCCTCGAGCACTACGGGGCCCCGGTCTACGTCCGGAAGCAGATTGTCCACAACCGGCATGTGGTCGAGACCCTTGAGGAGCGCGGAGCGATCTTCGTCGATGAGACGGACGAGGTGCCCGAGGGGGCGCTCGTCGTCTTCTCGGCGCACGGGGTGAGCCCCGCCGTCGTGCGTTCGGCCGAGGAGCGCGGGCTGCGCACCATCGACGCGACGTGCCCTCTCGTCACCAAGGTGCACCGCGAGGCCGTCCGCTTTGCGAAGGACGACTACGAGATCCTCCTCATCGGCCACGTGGGGCACGAGGAGGTCGAGGGCACCTACGGCGAGGCCCCCGATCACACGCAGATCGTCAACTCGCCCGACGAGGCTGAGGCGATCGAGGTCAAGGACCCCGACAAGCTCATCTGGCTCTCCCAGACCACTCTCTCGGTGGACGAGACCATGGAGACCGTGCGGCGCCTCCGCGAGCGATTCCCGAACCTTCAGGATCCGCCGAGCGACGATATCTGCTACGCGACGTCCAACCGGCAGGCCGCGATCAAGAAGATCGCGCCGCAGGCCGATCTCGTGATCGTCGTCGGCTCCGCGAACTCGTCCAACTCTGTGCGGCTCGTCGAGGTGGCCCTCGAATACGGCGCCAAGAAGGCATACCGGGTGGACTTCGCCAACGAGGTCGACGAAGCGTGGTTCGAGGGTGTCGCAACGATCGGCGTGACGTCCGGCGCCTCGGTCCCCGAGGTGCTCGTCCAAGACGTCCTGCGGCTCGCGGCCGAGTACGGCTACGCGAACGTCGAGGAGGTCGTCACGGCCGAGGAGGACATCCTGTTCTCTCTTCCGAAGGAACTCCGCGCGACCCTCAAGGAGGCCGGCGACGGAAGCCGCGGCCTCGGGGGCCGCGGCCAACGCCCGACGAGCTGAGCCGGCCACGGCTCAGGCCGTCTCCCGGAAGGCCTCGGGTGCTTCCAGCCGCTGATCCGGGATGTCCCGCAGGCCGCTGTCCCTGAGCTGCTGATCGTCGAGGAGTTCGCTCGCGCTCAGGACGCGCGGCGTGCTCGCGAGCGGAGCCACGTCCGGAAGCATCTCCGGCGCGCCGGGATCGAGCGCGCTGATGCGCCGCGCTGTGGGGAAGACCCGCGACTCGAGCGCTCCCACGAACGCGTTGTAGCGCTCGACGGAGGACTTGAGGGATGCGCCGAGCTTCGCGACGTGCCCGCCCATCGTTCCGAGCCGGCTGTAGAGCTGCTGCGAGAGGTCGAAGAGCTCCCGTGCGTTGTCGGTCAGCAGCTCCTGACGCCACGCGAACGCGACTCCCTTCAAGAGGGCCATGAGCGTAGCGGGGGAGGCGAGGGCGACGTTGCGGGAGAAGGCGTAGTCGAGCAGGGCGGAGTCCTCCGTGAGGGCGGCGGCGAGGAACGATTCCGCGGGCAGGAAGCATACGACGAGTTCCGGGCTCGCGCCCATCGACTCCCAGTACCGCTTGCTCCCGAGGGCATCGACGTGGGCGCGTAGCGCCTTGGCATGGTCCGCGAGATGGCGGCGCCGCGTGTCAGCTGACTGCGTGCCCGGATCGTGCGCGAGTTCCTGGGCCTTGAGATATGCGCCGAGCGGGACCTTGGAGTCGACGACGATCTGCTTGCCGCCCGGGAGCTGCACGACGAGATCCGGTCGGACAGCGCCGGACTCGCCCACGGCGGAGACCTGTTCGCTGAAGTCGACGCGGTCGAGCATCCCGGCGGCCTCGACGACGCGGCGCAGCTGCACCTCGCCCCATGTCCCGCGCGAGGCGTTGTTGGCCAGGGCGGCTGTGAGCGCGTGTGCGGTCCGCAGCAGGGCGGCATCCGACTCCTGCGCGGTCTGGAGCTGCTGCGCGAGCTGGCCGTATTGCTCGACGCGGTCGCGTTCGAGCACGGCGACCTGCCGCTGCACGGCGTTGAGCTTCTCGGCGACCGGCGCGAGGGCCTGCAGGACGCTGTTCTCCTGCTCGTCGAGGCTGATCAACGCCCGGTTCTGGGTCGCCAGCAGATCGCGCTGGGCCGCCGCGGCGGCAAGCTCGGTCTCCGCCTGCGCTAGGCGTGCCTGCAGCGCGGGGTGCGCGGCGCCGTCGTTCGCTGCCTTCCGGCGCCCCGCTGCATAGCCGCCCACGGCCCCGACGAAAAGGGCGAGGAGGGTCACGAGCAGCGTCACGAGAATCTGTGTTCCGTCCATGCGATCACCCTGCCATGGGGGTCCGACATTTTCGGTGACAGGCCGCCGGTATGATGGATGACCGTGGCTCTCACTATCGGCATCGTCGGACTCCCCAACGTCGGAAAGTCGACGCTCTTCAACGCGCTCACGCGCAATCAGGTCCTCGCGGCGAACTATCCGTTCGCCACGATCGAGCCGAACGTCGGCGTCGTGAGCCTCCCCGACCCCCGCCTCGGGCAGCTCGCCGAGATCTTCGGCTCCGAGCGCATCCTGCCCGCGACCGTCTCCTTTGTCGACATCGCCGGCATCGTCAAGGGCGCCTCGGAGGGCGAAGGGCTGGGCAATCAGTTCCTCGCCAATATCCGCGAAGCCCAGGCGATCGCCCAGGTCGTGCGCGTCTTCGACGACCCCGACGTCGTCCACGTCGACGGCCGCGTCGATCCGCGGTCCGATATCGAGACGATCCACACCGAGCTCATCCTCGCCGACCTCCAGACGATCGAGAAGGCCCTTCCGCGCGTCGAGAAGGAAGTCAAGATCAAGAAGCGCGACGCCGCCGAGCTCGCCGCGCTGCAGGCCGCGCAGACGGTCCTCGAGCGGGGTGACACGATCATCTCCGCCGTCGTGAGCGACAAGCTCGACATGGCTGCGCTCAGGGAGCTCAACCTCCTCACGGCCAAGCCGTTCATCTACGTCTTCAACGCGGACGAGGGCGTGCTGGGCAGCCCGGAGAAGCAGGCCGAGCTGCGCGCCCTTGTCGCACCCGCGGACTGCATCTTCCTCGACGCGAAGCTCGAGGCCGATCTCGTGGAGCTCTCCGAGGAGGAGGCCCGCGAGATGCTCGAGATGAACGGCCAGGAGGAGTCCGGCCTCGACCAGCTCGCGCGCGTCGGCTTCCACACGCTCGGCCTCCAGACCTACCTCACGGCCGGGCCCAAGGAGGCCCGCGCGTGGACGATCCGCCGGGGCGACACCGCGCCGCAGGCCGCAGGCGTGATCCACACCGACTTCCAGCGGGGCTTCATCAAGGCCGAGGTGGTCCACTTCGCGGACCTCGTCGATGCCGGGTCGATGAACGAGGCGAAGGCCCGCGGCAAGGTCCGCATCGAGGGCAAGGACTACGTCATGGCCGACGGCGACGTGGTGGAGTTCCGCTTCAACGTCTGACGTCTGCTGGCCAAGGCAAGAAGTGAACGCCCCGCCAAGCTTCGACCTGCCGCGAGTTCTCTAGATAGGACTCAATAAGGTCCAAGATGCGTAGGCAAACAGGATCGGCTCGCCGCTCGGCGGCTGGCTCGGGGAACGGTGGGGGCTCGTCCCGGCCCTGTGGTTGGCATCGCGGGCCAGCTCCTGGGGTTCTTCCCGTCGCCGACGGCCCTTCTTCCGGCTGCGCACGCTGCCCAACGCCGTCGAAGAGGCCCGGGCGTCTACGCCCGGGCCTCAGAGCCGCTGGTCGCGGACGGCGTTGACCATGCCGTGCAGGGACGCCTCCAGGAACCGCACGACGTCGTCGGCGCTCGTCTCCCGCTCGATCGCCAGGCTGATCAGGGTCTCCTCGGCGAACGCGACCCAGGACCGCAGGGCGATGCGCAGCAGCGTGGTGTCCGCCAGGCCAAGCTCGATGAAGGAATCGGACAGGCGCTCGGCGTTCAGCTCCCGAGACTCGTCCACGATCCTCCGCACCGCGGGGTCGCCGCTGGCAGCGCCCCTGACCAACGAGTAGAAGGTTCCGCGGTGTTCCTGCACGAACACCGCGATCCTCAGCAGCGTGTCCCGGATCCGCTCGCGCGGCGCGAGGTCTTGGCGGGGAACGCTGGCGACGAGCAGGCTGTCCCGCGCTGTCGTGACGACTGCGCTGTGCATGCCCTGCCGGGTCTCAAAGTAGTGGAACACCAGCGGGCGCGAGACGCCTGCCCGGCGGGCGAGCTCGTCCATGGTCAGCTCGTCCAGCGCGTGGTCGGTCAGGAAGTTCACCCCGACCGCGATGAGCTGCGCCCTCCGGTCCTGGGGGCTGAGGCGGGCGCGCTGCGGTTCGGACACAGCAGAAAGTCTACTGATCGGCGGGACGCCGCACCGGCCCCTATTGACTAACAGTCAATAGGCTCGGTATCTTCGACCGAGTTCCCGCCGCTCGGGGCGGGCCCTGTTCCAGGAGGATCAATGAAGTTCCCCGTCTCGCAGCGTGTCCGCAGGATGCGCGCGTCCCACGCAGGCCGCATCATGCTCGTCGCCGTGCCCTCGGCCCTCGCCGCCTCACTCCTGATGGGCGGCGTCGCCGAGGGAGCGGTGCCCGTCTCCTTCGCCGTGTCCGGCAGCCAGTTCCAGATCGGCGCCTCCAAGCTCAACGGAACCGGGTTTTCCCAGTACGCCGGCGTCGCCAAGGACACCGAAGGCAAGGAGCATCCCGTGGCGATCGCCAACATCAAGAGCGCCACCCTCTCCGACCTGTGCCAGGCCGTGGTCACGGAGACTCCGCTGGGCAAGGTGGGTGTGCTCATCAAGGCCGGCGGCGGCGGCAGCCCCGCCTCGGCCTCCGACCTGCAGATCGGGATGACCGGGCTGAAGGGGGATGCGGCCTTCGGCAACATCCGCATCGGTGTGGACGCCTCGACGGTCAACACCGAGGCGAGGGGCTCTGCCGGCGACTTCGCGCAGGACTCCGGCAGCATCTCGATCACGAATCTGCAGCAGACAGCCTGGAGTACGCAGGCCTCGGTGTTCACCCTGACCGGGATGAGCATGCAGCTGACGGATGGGTCCAAGGGATGCTTCTGAGCAGCCGCGCGTCGACGACCACGGAGGACGGCATGCCCGTGCAATCCTGGGGCGCCACAGCGCCTGGACGGGCCGCCGGGTTCCGCATCTGGCGCCGCGGGCGGCCGTTCGTCGGCGGCCTGCTGGCCGGCCTCGGCGGGGTGGAGATGTTCTTCTCCGGGCAGCTCGATCTCGGCCACCTGCACATCCAGCTCGGGATCGAAGGGCTCCAAGCCACCGTCATCCCGATCGCGCTGGTGCTGCTGGGAGTCCTGTCGGTCACCATGCCGGCCCACCACGTGTTCTACGGAATCCTCACGCTCGTGGTGGCCATCTACTCCCTCGTCGGCGTGAACATGGGCGGCTTCATCATCGGCATGTTCCTCTCCGGGGCGGGCGGAGTTCTGGTCGTCGCGTGGATGGGCCCGCCCGGGGCCGAGCGAGGAAAGAGGGCGGAGTGAACCTGCGCCGCATCCGCGCCGTGGCCGCCGTCCTGACCGGCTCGGTCCTCGCGCTGACCTTCACCCTCGGAGCCGCTCGGGCCCCTGAGAGCGCCCCGACTGCGCTGTGCGTGCCGCTCCTGGTCTCCTGCCCCACCTCGACGCCGAGCCCCTCGGCGCCGGGGTCCTCGGCGCCGGGGCCGGTCCCCGGCGCCCAGCTGCCGGCCCTCGGGTCCAGCCCCACCGCTCCGGCGGTCCCGGGCGTGGGGTCGACGACGAGCCCGGCTCCCACCGCGACCCCTGAGCCGACGTCCAGCGCCCCGGTGGCGGCGCCACGGGACAGCGGGACGCCGGTCTTCACCAAGACGCCGGCCTCGATGGGCTCCCAGAGCCTGTCCTTCACGGGCCTCAGCTCGGTCAGCATCGTGACCGTGCCGACCGCCGACGGCAGCGGCCAACGCGCCCTGAAGATTACCGCCGACTCGATCACCATCACCGGGTTCACCCTCACCGTGCGGCACGCCAACGGCCCCGGCCTTGTCACGTCGGCGGACAAGATGGTGCTCAGCGGGCACGTCAGCGTCTACCTGGGGTCGGTCACCGGCACGACCTCCAACGGGCGCAGTCTGGCGTTCGGCACCGATACGCCTCCACCGCTCGACGACGTCGCGCCGGGCCTCCTCAGGGTTACCATGGGCCTCGTCGGTGCCACGGCAGACTTGATCAACTACACGAACACCGACCAGCGGATGGTTCAGAGGTGAGGGATCTCCGAGAGGGCGGACGTTTCGTCCAGTGGGTCAGGACGAACGGATCACTTGGGGCAGCTCGTCCCCAGAGAACACGAGCACGGCTTCTTCGTGCAGACCATGCGGCAGGTGCCCGCGTTGCGCCTCGTCCGTGATGGACGTTGGGCAACCCACAGGAAGGATCACCCATCGGCCGCCCGAGCCCCTCGAACCAGGAGGTCCCATGGCTGCTCGCCAGAGAAATGTGACTCCGGACACCGCGGCTCCGGGCCGCATTCATCGCCTCGTTTGGGGAGCCGGCATCCGCTCCGACGTCCAATTGGGGTGCACCGTTGGCGCGGGCGACTTCACCCTGATCCTGCGATGACTCCTGCCCCCTCACCTGCCAACTCCGCACGATAGGCCGACCGTCCTGCCATCGCCATGATCAGGGCGAGCGTACTTCCGCTGACAAGGGCGCCGTCCTGCACACCGCCGGAGAACGGTCCGTCGGTCGCGCACAGGCGCAGGCCTCGCGACCGCTGCTCGCTCGGCACGGTCATGTTGGAGCGGTGGTAGTACTCGGCGACGTGCGTCAGCGTCGCGATCGGGTAGTCGCGCTGGATCCGCAGCGGGCGGCGGATGTCCTCGCCGTGCACGATCACTTCGCCCAACATTGCGACGATCGGAATCGGCGGCTTGGTCGTGCTGGTGATCGAGCGGCGAAACCGTTCGAGCGTCTCGTCGTGGTCGTTGCCGAGCTGCTGGGCGAGCTGGTATGCGACCTGCGCGTCGAAATCGAACCGATACCGGATCACGCCCGCCATCCAGCGCACCGGCCCCAGATTCGCCCCGGCCGTCAGATGCGCGACGACCTCGCGGACCGTGAATTCGGTGCACAGCGATCCGGTGTTCCACTGCTCAGCCTTCAGTCCCGCCAGATCCTCCGCAAGCGCTGCTCTCTCGGCATGCACCATTCCCCACAGCTTCGATTCACTCACTTTGGCTCCCTCGCACCGGGTTTCGGCCGTCCATTCCGCCCTCCGTCATCTGCTGATCAGCCCGACTCGATTGCCGTCCAGGTCCTCCAGAACTGCGATCCGGCTCATCCGCGTGTCGACCGGACCCATCACCTGTTTCGCCCCGAGTGCCTTCGCGCGCTCGACCATGGCATCCACGTTCTCGACCGGGAAGTAGATGACAATCCCAACGTACGGGCTGGCGGCACCCGCCTGGCCGATCCCGCCGCCTGGCTGCACCGCCTCGCCGACCAGGGCGTACGTCTCGTCGAGTACATTGATCTGCCAGCCGAACAGGCCCTGGTAGAAGGCCCTTGCCCGCGCGCCGTCAGGGGTGGAGATATCGAACCAGGTTGGCGTGGTGGGGCTGCTCTCGTGTGTCATCGGTGGCCTCCAATACGGCTCGGGCGTCTACGTTCACCAGTTAGACTCCCGCGGTGAGGCAGAATCGTCGCCGTGGGCGAAACTTCTTCCGACCTGGCCCTGGCACGCGGCGGCGATCACGACGCGTTCACCCGTCTGATCACCCCGCTGCGCCGCGAACTGCACGCCCACTGCTACCGAATCCTCGGCTCGGCCCACGACGCCGACGACGCGCTGCAGGACGCACTCGTCCGCGCCTGGCGTGCCCTCGCCGGCTTCGAAGGGCGCAGCTCGCTGCGCACTTGGCTTTACACCCTGTGCACCCGCACCAGCCTCGACCTCGCCGCCGGCCGCAACCGTCGCGCCCTGCCGATGGGCGTCGGATCGGCCAGCGACCACGTCGCGCTCGAGGTTAATGCCCCGCTTCCGGAAGCAACCTGGCTCACTGCCTACCCGGACGCCCCCGCCGACACCACCAGCCCCGCACCCCTCGACCCCGCTGCCCGCTACGAACAGCGCGAAGCCGTCGAACTAGCCTTCATCGCCGCCCTCCAATACCTGCCCGGCACCCAGCGCGCCGCACTAATCCTGTTCGACGTCCTCGGCTACCCGGCCACCGACATCGCCGCGATCATGAACACCACCCCGTCCGCGGTCAACTCCGCCCTCGCCCGTGCCCGCAAACTCCTCGCCCGCCGCCTGCCCGACCGCACCCAGCAACAGACCCTCCGCCACCTCGGCGACCAAAAGGCCAGACACCTCGTCACCAAGTTCGCCACCGCACTTGAACAAGGCGACACAGACACCCTGATCAGCATCCTGACCGCCGACGTCACCTGGTCCATGCCCCCGCTGCCCGTCTGGTACCAGGGCCGCGACCGGGTCCTCGATTTCGCCGTCGAGGTCCCCATCACCCGCTGCCCCAGCTGGCAACACCGCCTCATCACCGCCAACGCCCAACCCGCCGTCGCCTTCTACCTCGGCGAATCCCAAACGGCAACCCACCTACCCTGGTCGATCACCGTCTTCACCCTCCGCGGTGGACGCATCAGCGGCATCGTCTCCTTCCTCGCCCCAGAAGACTTCCCCCGCTTCGGCCTCCCCGCCAACCTGCCGCCGATCACCGATCCACGCCAAAGCTGAGCTCCGGTGAATCCCCTCGGATCCCCGGAATCCCGCAGGATCTCCTTCGGGTCGGGTCCGGCGCCCGGCCGTCTACTCTGCAACGCCGCCGGTGGCGGATCGTGACGTGCACCGGCGCCGAAGAACGGCATTGGGATCCGTCACCTGCGCTCTCCTGGCGGCGGGCGAGATGCTTCCGGCGCGGTCAACTCCAGGTCCGCGCTGCGCGCCGGAGGCTTCTCCGGGCCGGTGCGCTACGGCCGAAGGAGGACTTTGCCGACATGGCCGGGGTCGAAGTTCGCGTGGGCGGCATCCCGGACGTCGTCGAAGGCGAAGATTTCATAGACGGGCAGGGTCGCCTCTCCCGAAGCGACCCTGCGGAACACTTCTCCCACTAGCTCTGCCCTGCGCTCGGCCGGCATGGCTGCCGAGATCCTGCTGCCCCAGAAGCCCTTAACGGTTGCCTGCTTGAAGATGACGTCGCGCGAGGCCAGATCCATCCTCGGGGACCCCATCGCGCCGAAGGCCACGAGGGTGCCGCCCTCGGCCAGCAGCGAGAGCACCTCGCCCGAGGCCGCGCCGCCGATCGAGTCGATGCCAACGCTGATCGGCGCGCCGCCGGCGAGGGCGGCGACCTCTTCCCGCCACCCTTCGTTGTCGGTCGCGACGACGCGTCCGATGCCCTGGGCGGCAAGCTCGGCGATGCCTTCGGTGCGGCGGACGAGGCCGATGACCCCGATCCCGCGCGCTGCGGCGAACTGCGCGACGAGGCGGCCGACGGCGCCGTTTGCGGTGTTCTGCACCATCAGGTCGCCTTCGCCGAGGCCGAGGGAGTCGACGAGGGAGAGTGCGCTGAAGGGCATCGAGATCAGCTGCGCGGCGGCTTCGTCGGGGATGTCGTCCGGCACCGGGACCAGCGCCGCGGCTGGCGCCGTGAAGGCCTCAGCCCACACGCCGAAAGTGCCTCCGGTGACGACCCGCCGCCCGACGGCGAGCCCCGTGACGCCCTGCCCGAGCGCCTCGACGATCCCGAGCGCCTCAGTGCCCGCGCGGGCGGGCAGCTCGGGCTTGAAGCCATAGGTGCCGCGCACCGTCCAGAGGTCGTGGTTGTGCACTGCGGCGAGCACGGTGCGCACGAGCACCTCGCCTGGACCGGGTGCGGGGGTCGGCACATCCTCGACGAGGAGGACCTCGGTCGGCTCGCCGAAGGTGCGGTGGACGATGGCACGCATGGGATTCTCGATTCTCTTTGGGTTCTGCGCCTGCGCGGACAGGACTGCGGTCGGAGTAGCCGGGGTTGCCGGGTTGGTTGCGGATGTAGGCGGCGCGTCAGGCGGCGAGCGGGACGACGACGGTGGAGCCCGCCCCGCCGCCGATCAGTTTGCGAGCTTCAGGTCACGCGATCGCGAGGCTGACCTCGACATTGCCGCGCGTCGCGTTCGAGTACGGGCAGATGCTGTGGGCCTTCGCGAGGAGCTTGAGCGCTGAATCGAAGCACGCCGCGTACCCGCCGGAGCTGCTCAGGGTGGTCGCCCCGCCTGGCCCGCCGAGGTCGTGGGGAACCCGAACCTGCGCGTCCAGGTGCCCGTCCGTCGACTGGATCCTGCCGTTGCGTCCGTCGCCCATCGCCGCGACGGCTGCCGTGTAGAGAGCTGTCATGCCCGCAATCATATTGCGCACAATTTAATTTGTGCAAGTTCTTGAGGTGTGGGAGGCGCCGGGCTGGGCGTTCGGGTGCGGTGGCCCGAACGGGGTGCGGGCCGTGGTGCGGGAGAGCCGCAGATGGTGGCCGCGGTGGGCGTCGGCGAGTTCCGGCTCCAGCTCGATGTCCGCGAGCAGTCGATCGAATGCGGGTCGTTCGCCCACTACCCGTTGTGTCGTTTCCGCTTCAACGTCTGACCCGGCGACGCGGGACCTTGGACCCGTGCTTCGTCCGCGGTCCGCGGCCTACACTGGCGGCATGTCGACGCAGCCAATGCGGTATCCGCCCGTGCACGAACTCTCGAGCGAGGAGTGCTGGGCGCGGCTCCGGACGATGGTCGTGGGCCGGCTCGCGCTCGCGGGCAAAGAGCACCCCGAGCTGTTCCCCGTGAACTACGTCGTGGATCGCGGAACGGTCGTGTTCCGCTCGGATCCCGGAACGAAGATCGCCGCGTCGATGGACCAGGCGCGCGTCGCGTTCGAGGTGGATTCCTTCGAGCCGGCCACGAACGAAGCGTGGTCTGTCGTGGTCAAGGGCAGCCTCGAGCCCGTCCTCCAGACCGCCGACGTCATCGACGCGATCAGCCTCCCGCTCTTCCCGTGGCAGTGGGGTTCGAAGGGCTTCTTCGTGCGGATCGTCCCGGCCTCCCTCTCCGGACGGCGGTTCGTCGTCGCCGACCCGGGCCACTGGGCCTCCCAGCTCATGGGCATCCGCCGCTCGTCGGACGAGTAGGCCGGAGGCGTAGGCCTCAGATCGCGTTCCATCCGTTGTCCGAGGCGAGAACGATGCCATTGATGTTCGAGGCGTCTCTGCTCAGCAGGTAGGAGATCGCCGATGCAAGCTCCTCGGCCTCGGCGATCGGAGGAACGTTGGCCTGCATGAACGGCCCGAGCACCTCCGCCGCCAGCTGAGACCGGAACTCGGCGTGGATGTTGGTCCTGGTCCCGCCGGGGGCCACGGCGTTGACGCGGATGCCCTTTCGGCCATACATGACGGCCGAACTCCTTGTCAGGCCGATGACCGCGTGCTTCGACACCGTATACGCGGCTCCCGCCGCGGAGCCGCGGAGGCCGGCCTCCGAGGAGACGTTCACGATCGAGCCGGAGGAAGCCTCCAGCATGAGCGGCACGACTGCGCGCATGAGGCGCATCATCGATGTCAGGTTCACACTCAGAACCCGCTCCCACGTCGCGTCGTCGAGCTCGTGCACGGGCTGGAAGCTGTCCATGATCCCCGCGACGTTGGCGAGGCCGTCCACGCGCCCGCCGGCGGCGGCGACGACGAGCCGAACGGCATCCTCATCGCTGATATCGCCTGGGACCGGCACGAACTCCAGTTCGGGGAACTCGGCCACGAGCTTGTCGAGGCCCTCCTGATCAAGGTCGCTCGCCACGACCTTTCCGCCCTCTTTCGCGACCCTGAGCGCCGTCGTGCGCCCGATGCCGGACGCAGCCCCCGTGACAATGACGGTCTGGCCGTCGAAGCGGCCCGGCGTGATGATCTCTTGCCATGCGGACATGAGGTTGCGCCTCCTGAGCGTTCTGTGGGATGGAATCCCCTCAAGCATTGACCACGACGCTGGCCGGACCTAGGGCAGAAGGTCCCGACGCAGGGGCAGCTGAGCAGTCAGCTTCTACCGCTTTCGACGTCGCTGCGCCACAGGAGCCACGCGATGGGCAAGCCCACGAGGATGCCGACGACTGCCGCCCCGAACGCCTGCCCCCACGCGAGGACCACGGCCTCGGCAGTCAGCAGGACCACGACCCTGATGCGAAAGCGCAGCTTGGGCGGGATAGGCATCAGCTTCTGGACGGGCACGCTCATCGTGGCGCCTCCCTTCGGGTATCGAAGGCCGCCCCGCGGCTCAGAACGGCCTAGGAACATCGTCGCCACATCTGCGCCAACTCCACAGGGTCGAAAGTCACCGTGGATCTGAGCAACCTGACTTTGGCCCCGGTCGGAGCGTGTCCTAAGGCCCTATTGGCGGCACTCGTGCCAAACCTACCCTCGAAGGCATGAGCGAAGTCCCGCCTGCCGCAGCCTCATCACCCGCCGAGGTGCAGCCCGCCGAGGAGCCGACTGGCATCGTCGTCGGAGTGGACGGCTCGCCGCTCTCGATCGAGGCACTCAGATGGGCGAGGCGCCTCGCACCCAGCGTCGGCGGTCCCATCACCGCACTGAGCGCGTGGCAGTACCCCGCGACGTGGGCAATGGGAGCGTATCCCACTCTTGATTGGAGCCCTGAGGCTGACGCGAAAGAGGCCCTCGAACGCGCCCTTCAGGAGGCATTCGGCGCCGATCGCCCAGCGGGCCTTACAGCCGAAGCGGTCGCGGGAAGCGCCGCCCACGTGCTCGTCGAGAAGAGCCGCAAGGCCACGCTGCTCATCGTGGGCTCGCGCGGCCTGGGGGGATTCATGGGGCTGCTTCTGGGTTCCGTGAGCGCTGCGTGCGCCGAGCACGCCGTGTGTCCCGTCCTCGTGCTGCACGGAACTGAGCACGAGGCCCGGCCAGTCGTCAGCGTCCCCGGGGCGGCCGGGGATCAGAGGGAAGGAAATGATCGGAAATGAAGAGATGGATGCGGTGGGAAGACTACGTCGCCGGCGCCTGTGGCGTCTTCGCGGCGTTGTCGGTCATCTGGACCGCACAGACAACAGCCTCGACGAGCCTCATGCTCGTCTTCGGGGCGCTGCTCGTGGTGACAGCCGTGCTCAACCTCGCGCTGCCAGGGATTCCATGGCTCGAATATGCACAGGCCGCCGTTGGCGTCCTCCTGTTCGCGTCCCCATGGCTGGGCGCCTACTCCGACCACATGGGCGCGTCGTGGACGTCATGGGTCACCGGGATCATCGCGGCCGGCGTGACGGCAGCGGCCATCCGGCCGGCCATCGACGCGCACCACAAGATGATGCCGTCGCACTGAATCGCGTGCCGGCATCCCAGAGTGACCGCGGCGCACAAGCACCGCGGTCGCTTCGTGCTGTCACGCATGCCGCGCCTGCCGACGCACTTCGGGGCCTCACCTCCCAAGAGGCCGCCGAAAGGTCGGCGCAAGGGCTCGCAAACAGCCAGCCGACAGGGACGAGCCGCACGCTCTGGGCGATCGTCCGCTCCAATGCCCTGACCTTCTTCAACGGCGTCGTCCTGGCTGCCTTCTCCATCTTCCTGGTGCTCGGCCGCTGGCAGGATGCACTGTTCGGGCTCACGGCCCTGGCCAACGGGGTCATCGGGGTGTCGCAGGAGTATCGCGCCAAGCGCACCCTTGACCGGCTCAGGATCGTCAATGCTCCCATGGCTCGAGTCCTCCGCGATGGCCGCGAGGCCGAGCTGCCTGCCGAGGAGGTCGTGCTGGACGATCTCCTGACGCTCCGCGCCGGCGATCAGGTCACGGCGGACGCGGAGATCCTCGCGGCGCGCGAGGCCACCGTCGACGAGTCCCTCCTCACGGGAGAGTCAGAGCCCGTGGTCCGAGGCCCAGGGGAGCGCCTCCTGTCCGGTTCGACGCTCGTGGGAGGTTCCGCCGTCGCCCGCGTCACGGCGGTGGGGGAGGCCGCGACCGCGAGCAGGCTCGCCGTCGAGTCGCGGCGGTTCTCGCTCGTCCGGTCCGAGCTGCGAGAATCCCTTGATCGCCTCCTCTCATGGATCGCCTGGGCCGTGCTTCCCTTGGGCGCGCTCGTGCTCAACGCCCAGATGGAGGTTCAGGGCGGCTGGCCGGCTGCGCTCGCCGAGGGCCGGTGGCGGACCGCCGCGGTCGATACTGCCGCGGCCATCATTGCGATGATCCCACTGGGCCTCGTCCTCATGACGAGTGTCGCGTTCGCGGTAGGCGCCGTCAGGCTGGCGCGCGAGCAGGTCCTCGTGCAGGAGCTCCCCGCGGTCGAGGGACTCGCGCGCGTCGACGCCCTGTGCATCGACAAGACCGGGACGCTCACCGGCCGGGACCTCGAGCTCGACGGCGTCTATCCGGCCCTCGCGCGGCCGGTCCCGGACGAGGCGTGGGCCGCGGCCCTCGGATGGTTCGCGGCGGAACCGGGCGCCAATCCCACGGTCCGCTGCCTCGCGCAACGCTTCCCGCCGCCGGCCGGCGTGGACGCGGCGCTCGCGATCGACTTCTCGTCCGCACGGAAGTGGAGCGCCGCGACCCTCGACGGGCCCGCTGCGGGGACGTGGGTGCTCGGGGCGCCCGAGATGGTCGCCGGGCTGCCTGGCTTCCTCCCCACGACGACGACGACGGCGGCGACGGCGGCGGGCGACGGGAGCGGCCCGGCCGCGCGCGACGCCGTCGAACTCGCCGACGAGCTCGCGGGATCGGGCCTCAGAACCCTCCTGCTCGCCCACGCGAGCGCGCCGCTCACCCCGGAGGAGGAGGCCGCCGAACGGCCTCCGGCGGGCCTCCGCGCCGTCGTCGTCCTGGCCTTCCGCGAAAGCCTGCGGGCCGACGCGGCACAGACGATGTCCTATTTCCGCGGCCAGGGGGTGGACGTGTGGATCCTCTCCGGCGATCATCCCCGGACCGTGGCCTCGGTGGCCCGGGCAGTGGGGCTCGACGCCGGCGTCGGCATGGACGCGCGCGAACTCCCGGAGGAGCCAGGAGAGTTCTCCCGCGCTGTCCTCGCCCATCGCGTGCTCGGCCGGGTCACCCCCGAGCAGAAGCGTCGGATCGTCCACGCGCTCCGCGACGCCGGGCACACGGTTGCCATGACCGGCGACGGCGTCAACGACGCGCTTGCCGTCAAAGACGCCGATCTCGGCATCGCGATGGGCTCCGGCTCGGCGGCGACGAAGGCCGTGGCCCGGATCGTCCTGCTCGACGACTCCTTCGCGCACGTTCCCAGCGTCGTCGCCCAAGGACGGCAGGTCATCGCCAACATCGAACGCGTGGCCGTCCTGTTCCTCGCGAAGACGGCGTATTCGATGACGATCTCGATCATGCTCGGCATCCTCGCCGTGCAGACGCCATTCCTTCCGCGGCAGCTCTCAGTGACCGACGGCCTCACGATTGGGATCCCCGCGTTCTTCCTCGCGCTCGTGCCGGACGCGCGGCGCTATCGGCCGGGCTTCCTTCGGCGCGCCGTGGGGTTCGCGCTGCCGAACGGCGCGATCGTCGCCGCGTGCCTGCTTGGGCTCGCCCTCGTCGGAGACTCGGCCGGCCTGGCCATCGACGAGGTCCGCACCGCGACCACGCTCGTCCTGACCGCCGTCGGCCTATGGATCCTCGTGTGCCAGGCGAGGCCGCTCTCGGGGTGGCGGATCGCCGTCGTCCTCGCGATGCCGGTCGCGGCGGGAGTCGCCTACACCATGCCGTGGACACTCGCCTTCCTCGCGTTCGCGGCCCCGCCGGCTTGGTTCGGCGCACTCGCCGCGGGCGTCGCGCTCGCGGGCTGCGCCGCCGTCGAACTCGTGCATCGGCTCCGCACGCGGTCGGCACCGGCTACTTGAGGCTCAGCACATCGTCGATCGGGCGGCCGTTGACGAAGACGCGCGCGCTCGTCGCGCCGGCCGCCGTCATGGCGGTGAACTCGAGCTGTGCCTTGGCCCGCGGGATATCGCACACTCCGCCGAGCGAGAACTGCCCGCTGAGGTTGATCGTGATCGTGCTCCCGTCGAGCTCCCCGCCCTCGTAGACGAGGTTCGACTGGGAGAGGACGTTCACGAGCCCAGACATGCCGATCGTGCGGCTCTTGTTCGCGAGCAGCGTCCGGATGCTGGGGCCGACTTGGTCTGTAAAGCGGACGGGCTCGGTGTGTGTTGCGACAAGGCTGTCGCCGCAGCCGATCAGGGGACCGGACGCGCCGTTGTCGCCGATCGCGACGTAGTAGATCGTGAGCGGAGCCACCTGCTCGGGGAGCCCCGTCGGGGTCGGCTCGGTCGTCGCCGACTCGCTGGGGCTGGGCGGCGCGGACGACGACGGCGAGGCCAGCGTCGGGGACGGCGTCGCCGACGCGCTCGGGCTGGGGGAGGGGCCCGACGCCGTGGCCGGCGCCGAGCCGGAAGTCGAGGGCGAAGCCGATGGCGGACCGAAGCAGCCCGTCAAGCCGAGCAGGATGGACAGTGCCAGACCGCTCAACGCCGAGCGCCGGTGCGTGGCCATGATGATCTCTCTTTGCGTGGATCTCGAGCGGATCGCCTGCGGGTGCGGGCTGCTTTCACACTACGGCTGCGCCGTAGTCCTGCCATGGGACTTTGGTCCGGCGAAATCGGCCTCCGGACAGCAGCTTCGAAGGCTGGACGCGCGGGCCCGGAACGGGACATCATCGCTCATGGGGATCCTCCGAGTGGTCCGGCGATATCCCGTGGTCGCCGCCGGGGTCGCAGTCCTCGTCGCCTCCCTCGGGCTCTCCGCCTCGGGCCAGAGCGCGGGCGCGGAAATCGTGTCGGTGGCCTTCGCAGGTTCTGTCGGGGCGTGGACTTTCGTCGGCATGGTCCGCGACATGGTCCACGGGCGCTGGGGCCTCGACATCCTCGCGGTGACCGCGATCGCGGCGACCCTGGCCGTCGGGGAGTATCTCGCGTCCGTCATCGTCGTGCTCATGCTCACGGGCGGAGGTGCGCTTGAAGACTATGCCGCGGGCCGCGCGAAGCAGGAGCTCACGGCACTCCTCGACCGCGCGCCACGCGACGCGCACCGCGAGCTGCCGGACGGGCGCGTCCAAGAGGTGGACCTCGGCGCCGTGCGTCCGGGCGACGTCCTCGTGGTCCGACCGAACGAAGTCGTGCCCGTGGACGGCCTGCTCATCTCCGCGGCCGGCGTCTTCGACGAGTCGTCGCTCACGGGCGAGAGCTTGCCTGTTGAACGGTCGGCGGGCGATCCGCTCCTGAGCGGGTCGGTCAACGGCACGGGAGCCATCAGGCTGCGCGCCACGGCGACGGCAGACGAGAGCCAGTTCGCGCAGATCGTCGTGCTCGTCCGTCAGGCCGCCGAGAGCAAGGCACCCGTCGTCCGGCTCGCGGATCGCTACGCGGTTCCGTTCACGGTCTTCTCTTTGGTTCTCGCGGGCCTCGGCTGGTGGCTCTCGGGAAGCCCGCTTCGCTTCGCCGAGGTGCTTGTCGTCGCGACCCCGTGCCCACTCCTCATCGCCGCCCCCGTCGCGTTCCTCGGCGGGATGAGCTGCACGGCGAAGAACGGCGTCATCGTCAAGGGCGGGGCCGTGCTCGAGGTCCTCTCGCGAGTCCGGACTGCGGCGTTCGACAAGACGGGAACGCTCACCCAGGGGCGGCCCGAGCTCGTGGGCGTCCGTCCGGAGCCGGGGATCGACGCCGACGAGCTCCTCCGGCTTACGGCCTCCGCCGAGCAGTACTCGACCCACGCGCTCGCGGCGTCCGTCGTCGCGGCCGCGGCCACACGGGGGATCGAGGTCGTCCCGGGCGAGGACGTGACGGAGGTCGCCACCAACGGGGTGGGGGCCCGCGTGGGCGGCCGCGACGTCCTCGTGGGCAAGCGCGCCTACGTCTCGCGCGCGATCCGCGCCGCGCTCGCCGAGCCGGCCCTGCGGCCCGGCGAGCTTGCCGTGCACGTAGCGGTCGACGGCGAGCCGGGCGGCGTCGTCGTCCTCCGCGACACGCCGCGACCCGAGGCTGCCGCGACGCTGGACCGCCTGCGGAGCGCTGGCGTGTCCCAGCTCATCATGCTCACGGGGGACACCCCGGCGACGGCGAGCAGCATCGCCGACGAACTCGGGATGACGGAGGTGCGAGCCGAGCTCCTGCCGCTCGACAAGGTCGACATCGTGCGCAGCGCGTCGCCGCGACCCGTTCTCATGGTGGGCGACGGCGTCAACGACGCGCCCGTCCTCGCCGCAGCCGATGTCGGGATCGCGATGGGCGCTCGCGGCTCGACGGCCGCGAGCGAGTCTGCCGACGCCGTCGTCCTGGTCGAGGACCTCACGCGTGCAGCGGAGGCCGTCGAGATTGCGCAGCGGACCGTCCGCATTGCGCTGCAGTCGATCTGGTTGGGCATCGCGCTGAGCGTGGGGCTCATGGGTGTTGCGCTCACGGGCGCACTGCCTCCCGTCGCGGGCGCGCTCCTTCAGGAACTCGTCGACCTCGCGACGATCCTCAATGCGCTCCGCGCCGTCCGTCCTCCATGGCGGGCGCGGCCGTAGGCCTGTGTGGTCCCTGCGGCTCGTCGAGCCGGACCGTCTCGAGGTACTCGGGGACGCGCGCGGGCCAGCCGAGCTCGTGGCGGATGCGGCGCCGCAGCGCGTCGGAGGCATTCAGCTCGCCATGGGTCACATACGTCATGCGCGGCGGCGTCTCCGCGTGCGCCATCCAGCGGATGATCGCGTCCGCGTCGGCGTGCGCTGAGAGGCTCTCGAGGCTCACGACCTCGGCGCGGACGGCGACATCGCGCCCGTAGACGCGAAGGGACCGTGCGCCGTCCCGGAGGGCGGCCCCGCGCGTCCCGCCGGCCTGGTACCCGCTCAGCACGATGCAGTTCCGAGGATCGTCCGCATACGCCTCGAGATGGTGCAGCACGCGGCCTCCCGTGAGCATTCCGCTCGCCGAGATGATGACCATAGGGCCGCCGCGGAGATTGAGCAGCTTCGAGTCGTCGACGGTCCGGACCATGGTCGGGAGCCGGTACATCTCGCGGAACTCGGCGTCCGTGATCCGATGCTCCTCGCGGTGCCGCTGGTACATCGCGGTCGCGTCGACCGCCATGGGGCTGTTGAGATAGATCGGCACGTCCGGGATGCGATGTCTGCGGCTCAGGCGGGAGAGATGCAGCATGAGCGTCTCTGCGCGTCCGACGGCGAACGAGGCGATGAGCACGACCCCGCCGCGCCGCACGACCCGGCTCACGACGTCGCCGAGTTCGCGTTCGGCGTCCTCGGGCGGATGGGCGCGGTCGCCATAGGTCGATTCCGTCACGAGGACGTCGCAGCGCTCGAGCGGGGCCGGAGGATACATGAGCGGATCGTCGTCGCGTCCCAGGTCGCCTGTGAAATGCGCGGAGTGGCCGCCTGCCTCGAGGTGTACCTGGGCCGCGCCGAGGATGTGGCCCGCACGCCTGAACGTGGCCCTGAGCCCTGCGCCCAGATCGACCGGCTGATCGAAGTCGCACGGCCGGAACTGATCCAGCGAGTGCACGGCGTCCTCGGCCGTGTAGAGGGGGCGGGGACTCGCGTGCCGGGACGATTGGCGCCTCAGCGCCGTCTCGGCCTCTTCCTCCTGAAGGTGCCCGCTGTCCGGGAGGAGGAGGGTGCACAGCTCGGCGGTGCCGTGCGTCGCGAAGACGGGCCCGCGGAAGCCTTCCCGCACGAGCGCGGGGACGTACCCCGTGTGGTCGAGATGGGCGTGGGTGAGGACGACGGCGTCGATCGAGTCGGGGGAGACCGGGAACGGCCGTCGGTTGCGTTCGCGGAGGACCTTGTAGCCCTGGAACAGGCCGCAGTCGATGAGGATGCGCCGGTTCCCGTGCTCGACGAGATAGCGGGAGCCCGTGACCGTGTCCGTTGCGCCGAGGAACCTCAGGCGAGCGCCGTCGTCGTCCATGGATGACCTGCCTTCCTTCCCGACGAGTGTCGCCGCAGACCGGGGTTCCGGAACAGGGCCAAAGGGCCCGCTCAAGCGCGGGGGAGCAGGGGCCTTTGGACCCGTCGCTACGGAAGGGGACGAAAGTCCCGGGACGCCCTGGCCTCGGCGTCCGCGACGATCGGGAGCGTTCGCACGAAGGTGTCCGGATTGAGGGAGATCGAGTCGATGCCGAGGGCGACGAGGAATTCGGCAAAGTCGGGATGGTCGCTCGGCCCCTGGCCGCAGATGCCGATGCGGATCCCGGCCGCGTGGGCTCTCGCGACGGCGTCCGCGATCATCGAGGTGACGGCTGCATCGCGCTCGTCGAAGAGCAAGGCAAGCTGCTCCGAATCGCGGTCGACGCCGAGGACGAGCTGTGTGAGGTCGTTCGATCCGATCGAGAAGCCGTCGAAGCGCGCCGCGAACTGCTCGGCGAGGATCACGTTCGAGGGGATCTCGCACATGACGTACACCTCAAGGCCGTTGTCGCCACGGGCGAGGCCGTTCTCCGCCATGATGGCGAGGACCGCGTCCGCTTCGGCCGGCGTGCGGCAGAACGGCACCATGACCACGATGTTCCGGAACCCGAGTTCCTCGCGAGCCTTCCGGAGGGCTCGGCATTCGAGGGCGAAGCCTTCACGGTAACGGGGATCGTGGTACCGCGACGCCCCGCGGAAGCCGAGCATCGGATTCTCCTCGTGCTCCTCGAAGGCCGCGCCGCCCACGAGGTGGGCGTATTCGTTGGTCTTGAAATCGCTCAGTCGAACGATCGTGGGCGCCGGGTGGAAGGTGCTCGCGATCTTGGCGATGCCGCGGGCGAGGGAGTCCACGAAGTAGTCCGCGGGATCGGCGTAGCCGCGCGCCAGTTCACGGATCGCCTGCGCGTCCGCCACATCGGCGACCCGCTCGGGGTGGACGAGGGCCATGGGGTGGACGCGGATGAGGCTTCCGATGATGAACTCCATGCGCGCGAGGCCCACGCCGGCCGCAGGCAGGCGCCACCACCGGAAGGCTGCGGACGGGTCGGCGAGATTGACCATGAGGTGCGTCCTCGTCGAGGGGAGCTCGCCGACGTCGACCTCTTCCGTGTGGAACGGCAGGCGACCGTCGAGCACGAGTCCTTCCGCGCCCTCCGCGCACGAGACGGTGACCGGTGCCGCGTCGGCGATCGCGGAGGTCCCGTGGACGGTCCCGACAACGGCCGGCACCCCGAGCTCGCGGCTCACGATGGCCGCGTGGCTCGTAGGCCCGCCGTGATCGGTGACGATCGCCGACGCCCGCTTCATGACGGGAACCCAGTCCGGGTCCGTCATGGCCGTGACAAGGACCGATCCGTCGCGGAAGCGCTTGATGTCGCGCACGTCCGAGAGGACGCACGCCTCGCCGCCGGCGATCCCGTCTCCGACGGCCGCGCCGCGCGCGAGGACCGTCCCCGCGCCGTCGAGGTGATGGACGCGCAGCACGGACTGGCTGCGCGCCGAATGCACGGTCTCGGGCCGCGCCTGGACCATGAAGAGCTCGCCCGTCGTCCCATCCTTCGCCCACTCCATGTCCATGGGACGGCCGTAGTGGTCCTGCACGGCGACGGCCCACCGCGCAAGCTGGAGGATCTCGTCGTCATCGAGCACGCGCGCTTCCCGCTCGGCCGGCGACGTCTCGACAAGGAGCGTCCCCACGCCCTGGGGCGCGAGGATGAGCTTGCGCTCCTTCTGCCCGATGGCGCTGCCGATGATCGGGCGGAGCGAGGAATCGCTGAGGAGTGGGGAGAAGACCTCGTACTTGTCCGGGTTGACACTTCCCTGGACCACCGTCTCGCCGAGGCCCCACGCCGCGCTGATCACGACGACGCGCGGGAAGCCGGATTCCGGGTCGAGCGAGAAGATGACGCCCGAGCCGCCCACATCCGACCGGACCATCTGCTGGATGCCGACCGACAGCGCGACATCGAGGTGGTCGATGCCCCGGAGTTCTCGGTAGACGATCGCGCGGTCCGTGAAGAGGGACGCGTAGCAGCGTCGGCACGCATCCAGGAGCTCGCGTTCTCCGACGACATTGAGGAACGTCTCCTGCTGCCCCGCGAAGCTCGCCTCGGGGAGGTCTTCCGCCGTCGCACTGCTGCGCACGGCCACGGCCGGCAGGTCATGGCCGATGCGGCGTGCGAGGGCGCGGTACGCGCCGAGGACGGCGTCCGCCGTCGGGGTGGGAAATGCGCCGGCCAGCACAAGCCCACGAGCCCGCCGACCGGTCTCGGCGAGGCTTTCCCGCCCCTCGCGATAGGCCGACAGCGCCGCGCCGAGCGGGGCGCGGAGGCCGTTGGCGTCGAGGAATCCGCGGTAGGCCGCGGCGGTCACAGCGAAGCCGTCCGGAACGGCGACCTTCGCGTCCCTGAGCCCCCGGATGAGTTCGCCGAGGGAGGCGTTCTTCCCGCCCACGAGGGGGACGTCCGCGATGCTGACGCTGTCGAAGGCGAGAACCAGCTCGCTGGGAGCAGGCATGGCGTGTCCTCAGACCAGGGCCGTGAGAGCGGCCACTGCGTCGAGCACGCGCTCGCAGGCGGAGGCCGAAATGCCGCAGTGGGGGTAGAACTGGGCGACCTCGAGGCAGGATTCCCGGCACAGCGAGCACCATTCGGACAGGATGCGCAGGATCGAGCCAGGCGTGTTCCCGAAGTCTGAGCCGAACCGCGAGAGGATCTGGACCGCCGCCGCGCACACGGAGGCGCAATTCTGCTGGGCGCGGATGACGCTGCGCAATTCGGCGACGGCAGGTTCCTCGAGACAGCTGTCGGCACCGGACGTACAGATCTGCGCGCAGGCGAGCGCGGCGTCGATGCAGTCTCCGAGGGCGGTCCGCTCGGTCTCTCCCATGTCGGGGGCTGCAGGGTGGACAACGAGTGCCTGGCGAGACGTGGACATGACGGGCTCCTCGGGCTCATGCGGAAGCGTGATGCTGACAGCTTTCGATTGTTCGCCGCCGGAGCGGGGGGTTGAAGAGGCTTTGGTCCCGCGCAGTGCGTGATGCGGAGCTAGTGCTTGCGCGTGACCGGTGGGCATACTCTGTGGTGGAGGTGCACGTGGACGCACAGGGCGAGGGTGGAGGCGGCTCCGTCTTCCCGGAGGCCGCCGCAGGCCGGATCGAGGATCTGCTGCGGCAGTTCGTTTCGCGTGCCCATGAGCTGCTCGACACCCAGGAGCGGATGCGCGGCCTGGTCTCGGCCGTCGTGCCGCTTGCGGAAGACCTCGACCTCGCGGTCGTGCTGCACCGCGTCGTGAACGCCGCCCGCGATCTCGTGAGGGCCGAATACGGCGCGCTCGGCGTCCTGGCCCCCGACGGCACCGCCCTGAGCCACTTCATCACGGCGGGCATCCCGGATGAGCTCATCCGCGCCATCGGGCCGCTTCCCACCGGGCATGGCGTGCTCGGCCTTCTCATCCGCGAGCCGCACCCACTGCGGCTCCATGACCTCGGAACCCATCCCGAGTCCCACGGCTTCCCGGCTCACCATCCCCGCATGAGCTCATTCCTCGGGGTCCCGATCAGGGTCGGCGACGAGGTCTTCGGGAACCTCTACCTGACTGAGAAGCGGGGCGGCGGCGATTTCACGGCCGAGGACGAGGATCTGGTCGTCGCCCTCGCGGCCGCCGCCGGCGTCGCCATCCAGAACGCGCGCCTCTTCGACGACACGGCGCGGCGCGAGCGCTGGCTCGAGTCGAGCATGGAGGTCGCCGGAACGCTCTTGGACGCCGAGGACCTCGACGAGGCCGTCGGGGGCGTCGCGGCAGAGGCCCTGAGGGTTTCGGATTCCGCGATGTCCGCGATCCTCAAGCCGTGGGGGACCGGGCGCGAGCTCTCCTGGGGCGCGAGAGCCGGCGAAGGATGGGCCACGCTTGACTCGGCGGCGCTCGCGTCCGCCGCCGGGCGCGCCGCCCAGGTCGCGTCCTCAGGCAAGGTGGCCGTGGTTCCGGCCGCGGAGCTCTTCGGAGACGGCCCGGCCGTCCGATTCCTGCGCGAGGCCCTCCTCGTGCCCTTCGGCCACGGGACGCAGGACCAGGGGGCGCTGCTGCTCGCCCGCGGTGCGGGCGCGGCGGCTTTCCCGGCGGTCGACGTCGAGATCGCCCCGGTCTTCTGCGGGTATGCGTCGCTCGCCCTGCAGGTCGCACGCTCCCATCGGCTGCGCGAGGAGCTTCTCGTCGTCACGGACCGGGACCGCATCGCGCGCGATCTCCACGATGTCGTCATCCAGCGGCTCTTCGCGGCCGGCCTGAGCCTCCAGGGGCTCCGGCGCTTCATCCCGCCTGGCTCTGCCGAGGACAAGGTCGACCAGATCACGGCGGAACTCGACGACACGATCTTCTCGCTGCGCAGCACGATCTATTCGCTCAACGAGGCGCGGGCCCGCGACAGCCTGAGCGTGCGCCTCGTCCGCGCGGTCCAAGACGGGGCGGTCTCCTTGCGCAGGGCGCCGCGCGTCGAGCTGAGCGGACCGATCGACACCGCAGTTCCGGCCGACGTCGCCGATCAGGCGCTCGCGGTGCTCTCCGAGGGTGTCTCGAACGCGGTGCGGCACGCCGACGCCGACACACTGTGGGTTTCGGCGGGCGTGGCCGACGGCGAGTTCGAGCTCGTCGTGGTCGACGACGGGAAGGGCCTTGGCGAGGTCAGCCGCCGCAGCGGGCTCAAGAATGTCGAGGAGCGCGCTGCCGAACTCGGCGGCGAATTCGAGGTGGGCCCAGCGGACGACGGCGGGACTCGCTTCCGCTGGGCCGTTCCGCTTCCGAGCGGGTGACGGCGCGCTAGCGTTCTGGGTGGCTCCGGGCGATGAAGAGGGCGGCTTGGGTACGGCGCTCGTAGCCGAGCTTCGCAAGGAGCGATGAGACGTAGTTCTTGACTGTCTTCTCCGCGAGGAAGAGCTTGGCTCCGATCTCCCGGTTGGTCATCCCCTCTCCGATGAGCTCGAGCACGCGGCGCTCCTGCGGGCTCAGCAGCGAGAGCCTCGGATCGGCGTCCGGGTGGCGCGCGATTCCGTTCAGGATCCTCGCCTTCTCCGCGGGGTTGAAGAGGGACTCGCCTCGGGCCGCCCGGCGCAGCGACGTGAGGAGCTCCGTTCCGCGGATCTCCTTGAGCACGTAGCCGCTTGCGCCCGCGAGGACGGCGCCGCGCAGGGACTGCTCGTCGTCGTAGCTCGAGAGCATGACGCACGGAATGCTCGGATCGATCGTGTGGACGTCGCGGCAGACTTCGATGCCCGTGCCGTCGGGAAGCCGTACATCCAGGACCGCGAGGTCAGGCCTGAGTGCGGGGATACGCCGCGTGGCCTCGGCCGCGCTGCCCGACGTCCCGACCACTTCGAAGCCCTCGCCTTCGAGGAGTTCCTTGAGCCCGCGCCGCACCAGTTCGTGGTCGTCCAGGATGTAGACGCGAAGCCGCGCGCCCTCGGTGTTCTGCAAAGACTCGTTCACGATTCCCTCCCCTCAGATCGGTCCCAACCGCCAACCCTCGCTCCATTCTGGCCCCGCCCGTGGGCCTCGGATAGGGACTTTGGGCCGGGTGCCGCGCGGGCCGCGTCGAGGCGAAGCCGTCCAGGACTGCGATTTGCGCATCACGGCCTACTCGCGAGTAGGCCGCTTGATTTCGCGATGCAGGTGATTGGGTTTTCCCAATCGGAAGCCGGCAACAGCGCGGTGATGCGAGAAATCTGAAAGATATGTTGCAGCTCGATAACAACCTGAATCTGAAACGTAGCTTTCGTAGCCAGCCGGGCCACTCTGTGCGTAGGCTGTGTGGCATGTGAGGCGCGCCACGTCCCTGTCTCTGGGGGAGGGCCGTCCGGTCGGGTTCATCCGGCACTGACATTCATGGAACAAGGAGGCGGAATGCGTTTCGGGCGTATTTCGAAGGCGATCGGGCTTGCGGCAGTTGCTGCACTTGCGCTCAGCGCCTGCGCTACCCAGGGCGGAGCTCCGGCGGCATCGTCGAGTGGCGCCGCTGCCAAGCAGGGCGGCACTGCCACTGTCGTCGAGGTCAACGCGTTCAACACGTTCAACCCTGAGACAGCTGACGGCAACACCGACATCAACTCGAAGATCAGCCTCGCGACCCACTGGGGCTTCTACTACATCGACAATCAGCTGAAGGTCGTCCACAACGACAAGTTCGGCAAGTACGAGAAGACCTCGGACAATCCGCTCACGGTCAAGTACACCCTCAACGACGGCGTCAAGTGGTCCGACGGCACCCCCGTGACGGCCTACGACGTCGCCCTCAACTGGGCTGCGAACTCCGCATGGTTCGACGATGCGAGCCCCGACGGCAAGAAGGGTACGAGCTACTTCTCCACGGCGGGCGACCCGACCGGCCTCAACAACACGAACTTCCCCGAGGTCTCCTCCGACGGGAAGACGTTCACCCTGACGTACACCACGCCGTACGCTGACTGGGAGACCGCGATCGGCGCCAACAACGGCACGATCGACGTCCCGGCGCACGTCGTCGCGAAGAAGGCCGGCCTCGCAGACGCCAAGGCCCTCTTCGATCTCATGAAGGGCCTCAAGAAGGGCGACCCGAGCAACCCGCAGCCGGCGAACGAGACGCTCAAGAAGGCCGGCGACTTCTACAACACGGGCTTCGACACGAAGACCCTCCCGAGCGACACGAGCCTGTTCCTCTCGAACGGCCCGTACGTCGTCAAGGACATCGTGGCCGACCAGTCGATGACCCTCGTGCGGAACAAGGACTTCACGTGGGGCCCGACTCCGAACCTCGACCAGATCACGATCCGCTACATCGGCTCGGCTCCGGCGCAGATCCAGGCGCTCAAGAACGGCGAGGCAGACATCATCGCCCCGCAGGCCTCCTCGGACACGATCCAGCAGCTCAAGGCGATCCCCGGCGTCACGGTTGACCAGGGCCACCAGCTCTCGTACGACCACATCGACCTGAACTTCTCGGGTCCGCTCGCCGACAAGGACGTCCGCACGGCGTTCATGCTCACGGTTCCCCGCCAGGACATCGTGGACAAGATCATCAAGCAGATGGACCCGAACGCGAAGCCGCTCGACTCGCAGCTCTTCGTGCCGGATCAGGCGGCCTACGCCGACTCCGTCAAGAACAACGGCTCGTCCGCGTACGACCAGGTCAACATCGACAAGGCGAAGCAGCTTCTGGCTGGCAAGACCCCGACGATCAAGATCATGTACAACAAGGACAACCCGAACCGTGTTGACGCCTACACCCTCATCGCGGCAAGTGCGACGAAGGCAGGCTTCAACATCGTCGACGGCGGCCTCGGCAAGTCTGACTGGGGCAAGGCGCTCGGCAAGGGCGGCTACGACGCGACGATCTTCGGCTGGATCAACCCGGGCGTCGGCGTCCAGGGCGTTCCGCAGATCTTCAAGACGGGCAACGGCTCGAACTTCAACAAGTTCTCCGACCCGGAGGCCGACAAGCTCATGACGCAGCTCGTCCAGACGACGGACGCAGCCAAGCAGGTCGACCTCGAGAAGCAGATCGACCAGAAGATCTGGGCCGCCTCCTACGGCGTCCCGCTCTTCCAGGCGGTCGGCGTGGACGCGTACAGCGACAAGGTCACTGGCGTGAAGTACATGCCGAACAGCAGCGGCGTGTGGTGGAACTTCTGGGAGTGGGCCGCGAAGTAGCCCCTTCTGAGTTCTGATGCTTGCGGGGCGCCGGGACCGAGCTAGTGGTCCCGGCGCTTCGCAGCGCCCCGGCACATCCCCGCCACCCGCCGTCGGGCTTCCGCCGACCGCGGACTTCCGTTCACGGCCCCTTCACGAGCAGCCCAGCACCTACCGGGCAGCTGACATTCGAGGTACAACGAAACATGGTGACATACGTCGTCCGGCGCCTCATCACCGCAGCACTGATCCTCCTCGGCGCATCCTTCTTGGTGTACAACCTCACCGCGCTCTCAGGGGATCCGCTCGAGGATCTGAGGACCAACCCCAACGCAGCGCAGCTCATGCAGTCGCGCTCCCAGCTCTTGGATCTGTCCACCCCGGCCCCCATCCGCTACTTCAAGTGGCTCGGCGGTGCGGCCGGCTGCCTCGTGGGCAATTGCGATCTTGGCAAGAACATCGCCGGCCAGCCTGTCACGCAGGCCCTCGGTCAGGCCCTCGTCCAGACCCTGACCCTCGTCACGGGCGCGGCCGTGCTCGCGATCCTCATCGGCATCGCGCTCGGCATCATCACGGCCCTCCGCCAGTACAGCGCCCTCGACTACGGCGTGACCTTCATGGCGTTCCTCTTCTTCTCGCTGCCGATCTTCTGGGTCGCCGTCCTGCTCAAGGAATTCGGCGCGATCGGCTTCAACAACTTCCTCGCGCACCCCGACATCCCGTTGCCTGTGGCCCTTGCCATCGGCCTCGTCTTCGGGATCATCGCGGCAGTGGTATCGAGCGGGGCATTCCGCCGGCGCCTCATCGTCGGTGCGATCGTGTTTGCCTTCGTGACGACCGTCCTCTTCGTCGCGGGCATTTCGCAGTGGTTCCGCACCCCGGCCCTCGGCCTCGGCGTCATCATCCCTGCCGGCGTCGGCATCGCCTTCGGGACGACCGTGCTCGTCGCGGGCCTCCAGAACCGGCGGGCCCTGTACGCGACCCTCACGACGGTCGCGGTCGGCGTCGCCCTCTATTTCCCGATCCAGCCGCTCCTCGACCTCGCGACCCCGCTCATGATCTTCATCCTCGCGGTCGTCGCCGTGCTCGTCGGCGTCGCCGCAGGCTACTTCTGGGGAGGCTACGACCGCAGCCAGGGCATGCGCGCCGCCGGCATCACGGCGTTCGTCGTGGCGGCCATGGTGCTCCTCGACCGCTTCATGCAGTCGTGGCCCGCCTACTTCGACAACAGCAAGATCCGTGGGCGCCCCGTCGCGACGATCGGCGCCTCGACCCCGAATCTCCAAGGCGATTTCTGGCTCTCCGGCATCGACGGGTTCACGCACCTCGTGCTGCCGACCATCGCGCTCATCCTCATCTCGCTCGCGAGCTACACGCGCTACACGCGATCGTCGATGCTCGAGGTCATGAACATGGACTACATCCGCACGGCGCGGGCGAAGGGCGTGAGCGAGCGTTCCGTCATCATGCGGCACGCGTTCCGCAACGCGCTCATCCCGATCTCGACCGTCGTCGCGCTCGACATCGGCCAGCTCATCGGCGGCGCGGTCATCACCGAGACCGTCTTCTCGGTGCGCGGCATGGGCTTCATGTTCCTCGACGGCATCTCCCACGTGGATCCGAACCCCGTCATGGGCGTCTTCGCGTGCGTCGCGATCACGGCCCTCGCGTTCAACCTCATCGCGGACCTCGTGTACTCCGCGCTCGATCCTCGCGTAAGGGTGAAGTGACATGAGCCAGCAGTCTCAGCAGGAAGACCTCGTGTCCGGAACCCCGGGGACCGCTGCGGCCGGCGTTCCGGCCGCAGGCATCGAGCCGGTGATCGAGGCGAAGGGCCTGAGCCTCGGCCAGATCGTCCGCAAGCGGTTCTTCGGCCACTCGGGCGCCCTCGCGGGCCTCGTCGTGTTCGGCGTCATCTTCGTGCTCGCGTTCTCGTCCGAGGGCTGGGGGCCGTTCCCCGGCTGGTGGAAGTACAACCACACGGACGTCCTGCCCCTTGTCGGCGAGGGGCAGCCGACGTGGACGTTCGCCCCGTTCAGCTTCGGAGACCACCCGTTCGGGCAGGACCGCATCGGCCGCGACCTCTTCGCGATGACGATGCGGGGCGCGCAGCAGTCGATCATCATCATGCTCATCATCGGCCTCGTCGCGGGCATCATCGGCGTCGTCGTCGGCGCACTCGCGGGCTACTTCCGCGGCTGGGTCGAGACGATTCTCATGCGCCTGACCGACATCATCATCATCATTCCCGTGCTGCTCCTCGCGGCCGTCATGTCGCAGACCGCCGGCCGGCGCGACACCGGGACGTGGTTCGCACAGTTTGCGGCGAGCAACGGCGTCGTCGTCCTCGGCATCTTCCTCGGCCTTGTCGTGTGGGTCTCGCTGGCCCGACTTGTGCGCGGTGAGTTCCTCTCGCTGCGGGAGCGCGAGTTCGTCGACGCGGCCCGGATCTCGGGTGCGTCGAACTCGCGGATCATCTTCAAGCACATCCTGCCGAACGCCGTGGGCGTCGTGATCGTCAACGGCACGCTCATCATGTCCTCGGCAATCCTGCTCGAGACGGCGCTGAGCTACCTCGGCGTCGGCGTCAAGGCGCCGGACACGTCTCTCGGCCTTCTCATCTCGCAGAACCAGGAGGCGTTCTCGACGCGTCCATGGCTCTTCTGGTGGCCGGGCCTGTTCATCGTGCTCATCTGCCTCAGCATCAACTTCATCGGCGACGGCCTGCGCGACGCGTTCGACCCGCGCCAGAAGAAGTTCAACGCGAAGAAGGCCAAGGCGCGTACTTCGCACGGCGGTTCCGCCGCGGGCGTCTCGGCGCCGGCGCCGGTCGAGGAGGTCGGCGGAACCGTGGTTCCCGCGACCGGCGTCGCGCCTGATTCGGCTGCGTTCGGCGGCGCTCCGGACCGTTCGGAGGGAACGCTCGGAGGGGCTCCCTGACATGAGCCCCTCGGGAGCCGGAGTGGGCCGCCTAGACGGCCAGCGTGACGATCGTCGCCGCGATGAGCACAGCCGCCGCGGCGACGACGCTCCACTCCGCCCTGCGCAGCACGGGCGTCTCGTCGGCCTTGCCGCCGCTCACCACGCCGCGCTCCACCTGTTCCGCCCAGCGGCGGCGCACGAGGAGCGCGGCCTGGCCGGACACAGTGTGCGCGAGGTCGCCTGGCCGGACCGAGCGCTCGGGGCCGTAGCTGCTCTCGGGGAGCCCCGTGAGGTGCTGCGGCTTGGCGCCGCGGGCGCCCCACATCCCCGGCGCGGGGGCGGCCCACGACGTGAAGCGTCCGGAGCCGGTCACGAGGGTCAGCGCGTATTTCGTGTCGACGAAGGCGAGGGCTTCCCAGGGGACGCCGATGCGGCGCAGCGGGTTGACGAGCTCGACGCCGGTGTCGCTCACGACGACGGCGGGTCGCCAGAAGAGAGCCCAGCCGGCGAAGGCCATGAGCACGAGCGGCGCCGCAAAGCGGAGCCCGGGGAGGCCGGTCTGGACGACGGTCACGACGATCCCGAAGGCCGCCGCTGCCCACAGGAGCACCGCCAGGACGGTGTTGCTCCGGGCCTTGAAGACGTTGACCGGACCGGCGTGCTGCATCGCATTCATGCACCCAATATTTCAGGATTTTTTGAATTCCGTCCGCACGGGCCGCACGCGCCCGGCGAGGCGGTGCACGGAAGGAAGAGCAGGGGATGACAGAGAACCTCGGCAGGGCGGGAGGCCCCGGAAGGCCGCGCCGTGGCGCGAAGGGCACCATCGGCGGCGATCTGGTCAAGGGCCAGATGGTGCTCGAGGTCAGCGACCTGAGCGTCGACTTCGGCGTCGAGAAGGAATGGGTTCCCGCTGCGATCAAGCTCAACTACGAAGTGCGCGCAGGCGAGGTCCTCGCGATCGTCGGCGAGTCCGGATCCGGCAAGTCGGCGAGCTCGATGGCCCTCCTCGGCCTCCTGCCCTCGAACAGCCGCGTGTCGGGCAGCGTCAAGCTCGCGGGCCAGGAGCTGCTCGGCAAGGACCGCTCGGCCATCCGGCAGGCGCGCGGCAACGACGTCGCCGTCATCTTCCAGGAGCCCATGACGGCCCTCAACCCCGTCTACACGATCGGCAACCAGATCGTCGAGACCATCCGTCTCCACAACCCGGTCTCGCCCGAGGAGGCGAAGGCGCGTGCCCTCAAGATGCTCGAGCTCGTCGAGCTGCCTGACCCCGAGAAGGCCTTCAAGTCCTACCCGCACCAGCTCTCTGGCGGACAGCGCCAGCGCGCGATGATCGCCCAGTCGCTTTCGTGCGATCCCAAGCTGCTCATCGCCGATGAGCCGACGACGGCGCTCGATGTCACCGTGCAGGCCGAGATCCTCGACCTCATGCGGCACCTCAAGGACAAGCTCAACAGCGCCGTGATTCTCATCACGCACGATATGGGCGTCGTCGCGGACCTCGCCGACCGCATCGCCGTCATGCGCCGCGGTCTCATCGTCGAGGCGGGCACGGCCGAGCAGATCTTCCACAGCCCGCGGCACGAATACACGCAGGCGCTCCTCGCCGCAGTGCCGCACCTCGGGCAGGGCTCCGAGGAAGAAGCGGAGGTCGACATCACGGCGGCGCTCGCTGCCGCGACGGGTACCGAGCTCGAGGCGGTCGACGCCGAAGAGCTCGCCGCGCGCGAGCGGGAGAACCTCGAGGCGCTCGCCGAGGCCGAGGCCGCGAAGGAGCGCAGGGGCGCGCCTGTCCTCGAGCTCAAGGGCGTCGCGATCGAATACCCCAAGCAAGGGCGCGTGCCAGCGTTCCGTGCGGTCGAGGGGGCGGACCTCGTCGTGTACCCGGGGCAGGTCGTGGGCCTCGTGGGCGAGTCCGGCTCGGGCAAGACGACGATCGGGCGCGCCGCCGTCGGCCTCCTCCCGGTCGCGGAGGGTTCGCTCAAGGTCGTGGGCCGCGAGATCTCGAACCTCAAGAAGAACTCGAAGGAGCTCCACGACATCCGGCGCTCGGTGGGCATGGTCTTCCAGGATCCGTCCTCGTCGCTCAACCCGCGCCTCCCGATCGGCGAGTCGATCGGCGAGCCGATGTTCCTCGCGGGCGTCGCGAAGGGCGCCGACCTGCAGAAGCGCGTCGAGACGCTCCTCGACCAGGTCGAGCTCCCGCGCTCGTACCGCAACCGCTACCCGCACGAGCTCTCGGGCGGCCAGAAGCAGCGCGTCGGCATCGCCCGCGCGCTCTCGCTCAAGCCAAAGCTCATGGTCGCGGATGAGCCGACCTCGGCCCTCGACGTCTCCGTCCAGGCCAAAGTCCTCGAGCTCTTCCAGGCGCTCCAGAAGGAACTCGGCTTCGCGGCCCTCTTCGTGACGCACGACCTTGCCGTCATCGATGTTCTCGCCGACCACATCTGCGTCATGCAGCGCGGCAAGATCGTGGAGCAGGGCTCGCGCGACCAGATCCTGCGGAACCCGCAGGAGGCCTACACGCAGCGGCTGCTCGCGGCGGTCCCGCTTCCCGATCCGGAGAAGCAGCGCGAGCGGCGCGAGCTGCGCGAGCTGCTCCTCGCGAGCGGGATCGAGTAGGGCGCGGCGGAGGCCCGCGGCATCACGCCGCGGGCCTTCAGTGTGTCAGAACTGGCCGAGGCTCATCGGCCGAGGGCCTCAGGCGCAGGCTTCGGCTGCCCAAGGCGGGCACTCTTCTCCGAGGGAAGTGGCAGAGTCTCAATCATCGTAAAATGGACGTGCTGGCCCTCAAGAGGGTCTGTTCCGTTGTGCCTCAAACCGCTCCACCATGCTTCCGCGAGGCCTCGGACCGTCGCGACCCACCGAATCGAGCCCGAAGCGAATGACTGAAACTGTGTCCACCGCGTCCCGCACTGACCTCCGCAATGTCGCCATCGTGGCGCACGTCGACCACGGCAAGACCACGCTCGTCGACGCGATGCTCAAGCAGACGAACTCCTTCGCCGCGCACGGCGAGGTCGAGGACCGCGTCATGGACTCGGGCGATCTCGAGCGCGAGAAGGGCATCACGATCCTCGCGAAGAACACGACCGTGCTCTACCGCGGCGACTCCGCGGCCGAGCTCGGGGAGCCGAACGGCATCCTCATCAACGTGATCGACACCCCGGGCCACGCCGACTTCGGCGGCGAAGTCGAGCGCGGCCTCTCGATGGTCGACGGCGTCGTGCTCCTCGTCGACGCGTCCGAGGGCCCGCTCCCGCAGACCCGCTTCGTGCTCCGCAAGGCGCTTGCGGCGCACAAGCCCGTGATCCTCGTGGTCAACAAGACCGACCGCCCCGACGCGCGCATCGACGAGGTGGTCCACGAGACGATGGACCTCCTCCTCGGCCTCGCCTCGGACCTCGCCGACGAGGTTCCCGACCTCGACCTCGACAAGGTCCTCGACGTCCCCGTCGTCTACGCCGCCGCCCGCGCCGGCGCGTCCTCGCTCGAGCAGCCCGCGGACGGCACCGTGCCCGCGAACGACAACCTCGAGCCGCTCTTCGAGACGATCGTCAAGCACATCCCGGCCCCGACGTACGACCCCGAGGGCGTCCTCCAGGCGCACGTGACCAACCTCGACGCGTCGCCGTTCCTCGGCCGCCTCGCGCTCCTGCGCATCTACAACGGGACGCTCCGCAAGGGCCAGCAGGTCGCGTGGGCCCGTCACGACGGCTCGATCAAGCAGGTCAAGATCACCGAGCTCCTCGCGACGAAGGCGCTCGAGCGCGTGCCCGCAGAATCGGCCGGCCCGGGCGAGATCGTCGCCGTCGCCGGCATTGAGGACATCACGATCGGCGAGACGCTCACGGATGTCGACAACCCCCGGCCGCTTCCGCTCATCACGGTGGACGACCCCGCGATCTCGATGACGATCGGCATCAACACGTCCCCGCTCGCGGGTCGCGTCAAGGGCGCCAAGGTCACGGCCCGCCAGGTCAAGGACCGCCTCGACAAGGAGCTCATCGGCAACGTCTCGATCCGCGTCCTGCCGACCGAGCGTCCCGACGCGTGGGAGGTCCAGGGCCGCGGCGAGCTCGCGCTGGCCATCCTCGTCGAGCAGATGCGCCGCGAGGGCTTCGAACTCACGGTCGGCAAGCCGCAGGTTGTGACCAAGAAGGTCGACGGCCACGTGCACGAGCCCATGGAGCACATGACGATCGACGTCCCCGAGGAATACCTCGGCGCCGTGACGCAGCTCCTCGCTGCGCGCAAGGGCCGCATGACCAACATGTCGAACCACGGCACGGGCTGGGTGCGCATGGAGTTCATCGTCCCGTCGCGCGGCCTCATCGGCTTCCGCACGAAGTTCCTCACGGACACCCGTGGCGCAGGCATCGCGTCGTCGATCTCCGAAGGCTATGAGCCGTGGGCGGGGGACATCGAGTACCGCACGAACGGCTCGCTCGTCGCCGACCGCGCGGGCGTCGCGACTCCGTTCGCGATGATCAACCTCCAGGAGCGCGGAACGTTCTTCGTCCAGCCGACCGCCGAGGTGTACGAGGGCATGATCGTCGGCGAGAACTCGCGTGCCGATGACATGGACGTGAACATCACCAAGGAGAAGAAGCTCACGAACATGCGGTCTTCGACCGCGGACAACTTCGAGGGCCTCACCCCGCCGCGCACGCTCACGCTCGAGGAGTCCCTCGAGTTCGCGCGCGAGGACGAGTGCGTCGAGATCACGCCTGAGGACATCCGCATCCGCAAGGTGATCCTCGACGCGAACGAGCGGCTCAAGGCGAGCCGGTCGCGCGCCCGCGCCTGAGCCCTCGGCGGCTTGAGGCGAGCGGACGAC
Organism: Sinomonas terricola; assembly: GCF_034931225.1. Taxonomy (NCBI): domain Bacteria; kingdom Bacillati; phylum Actinomycetota; class Actinomycetes; order Micrococcales; family Micrococcaceae; genus Sinomonas; species Sinomonas terricola. Next base: position 142,717 of record NZ_JAYGGQ010000001.1, on the reverse strand, counting down.
GGCGGGTGCCCACCCGGCGTCGTCCGCCCGCCGACCCGTGGCCACATCTCACCTACGGCTGGCCACATCTCACCTGACGCGTGGCCTTCGCCTCAGTCGGCCGTCGGGTCGGGGTGGTGCGCGACCATGAGCGAGCTCGCGACGCCGTCGGGATCGCTCGGCATCGCGACGTATTCGTCGACGACGGCGCGCAGCTTGGCGAGCATCTCATCGCGGTGCTGTGCGTTGAGCTTGAGCCCGAGGCGCCACACCTCGATGTCCTCGGGCGGGAGCGCCGCGGTCTCCTGGACGAACGTCTCGATGAGCACGGGAGCGACGTCGTCGACGTGCTGGCCCCACGACCGGCGGGTCGCGAGGTAGGGAACCTCGCGCGCCCCGCGCTTGCCTCGGCGCTCCTCCTGCGGCTCGAGGAATCCCGTCGCGACGAGCGTCCGCACGTGATGGAGGGTCGACGCCGGATTGAGGCCGAGGAGATCTGCGATCTCCTTGTTGGTTCGCGCGTGGTGGAGGCACAGGCGCAGGATGCGCAGTCGGAGCGGGGAGCTGAGGGCGCGGCCCTTGGCGGCTTCGTCGGAGATCGACATAGAGATCACTCTACCGAGGCCCCTCTCGAGTGATTGACACTTCTCAATCACTGGCGCACACTGGCCGCATGGCAACGCACTCTCTCGAGCAGGCCGCCGCCGTTCCCCTCGTTCGCCGCCCGTCCTTCCTCGCCCTGTGGGTGGGGCAGGGCGTGAGCCAGCTTGGCGTCCAGCTTGGCCAGCTCGCCCTGCCGGTACTCGCCGTGAGCCTGCTGGGCGCGCGTGAAGCAGATCTCGGCGTGCTCAATGCCGCGTCGATGGCGGCGTTCCTCATCGTCGGGCTGCCAGCCGGCGCGTGGGTGGACCGCTGGCTCAAGCGGCGCACGATGATCCGCGCGGACCTCGTGCGCATGGCTGCGATGCTCGCGGTCCCGCTCCTCGCGTGGGCGGGCGTGCTTCAGATGTGGCACCTGATCGCGATCGCAGCGGTCGTCGGCGTCGCGACGGTCTTCTTCGATGTTGCCTACCAGAGCTATATCCCGCTCCTCGTGGACCGCGAGCACGTCGCCGACGCGAACGGCAAGCTCGAGGGCACGGCACAGATCTCGCGGCTCGGCGGGCCCGCGCTCGGAGGCTTCCTGCTCACGATCGTGAGCGCGCCGGCGCTGTTCGCCGCGGAAGCGGGCGGCTATCTCGTCTCCGCGCTGTGCCTCACGCGCGTGCGCGACGACGAGGTCATGCCGGAGCGCGTCGAGGGGAGAAGCCTCGCGCGGGAGATCCGCGAAGGCGCCGCGTTCGTCGTCGGGCATCCGCTCATCCGCCGCATCGTCACGACGACGGCGATCGCCAACCTGTTCTCGTCGATCACGTACGTGCTCATGCCCCTCGTCGTCCTCCGCGACCTCGACCTCGGCCCCGCCGGATTCGGGGCGGTGCTCTCGCTTGGCTCGGTCGGCGGGGTCCTCGGCGCGATCGCGACCCCATGGCTCGCCGCGCGCGTGGGGGAGGGGCCGCTCCTGCCTCTCGGGCTCATGGCGGGCGGGAGCGCCGTCGTCCTCTTCCCGCTCTCGCTCGCCGCGGGGCCCGGGCCGCTCGCCCTCGGCATGCTCGCAACGGGCGAGTTCTTCATGAGCCTCGGCGTCGTGGTCTACAACGTCATGCAGGTGAGCATGCGCCAGCGAGTGTGCCCGCCTCGCCTGCTGGGCCGCATGAACGCGTCGATCCGCTGCGTCGTGTGGGGTGTCATGCCGATCGGAAGCCTCGTGGGCGGCTGGCTCGGCGGGCTCATCGGGATCGGCCCCACGCTCTGGGTCGGCATAGGGGGCATGGTCGCCGCGTGTGTGCCGGTCGCCGTCGGACCGTTCTTCCGGCTCCGGCATCTGCCGGATGCGGAAAGCTAGCGCACGGCGGCGGAGGTATTCGGGCGCGACGCAGCGTCGAACACGGTCCACGTGCCAGGGATCCGGTTCGTGACGCCATTCTCGAGATCGGTCACGAGGAGCTCGGACCACCGGGCCCGCACCAGGCTCACCTTCGTCCCGGGCTCGGTCGGCACGAGGCCCAGGAGGAGGCTCAGCGGCGGGGCCTCGAGCACAAGCTCGGCGCTCGTCCGCGCGAAGCGGTCCGCGGTGGCCTCGCAGTCGTCCGACTGGACAGTCCAGATGGTCTGGCGGCCATGCTGGGGCACGTCGCCCGGCGGGTGGGACACGAGCTCGAGCACGGCGCCGAAGCGGGCGGCGACATGGATCGCGGCGCAGCAGGACCGTTCGGGGAGTTCTTCCGTGACGCGCACGCGCAGTGCGCAGTCGACGAGTGAGGCATCGAGGCCCGTGAACCGCGGCACGCGCTGGCGCTCGCGGGGGAGGAGTTCGCGGACGGTGTAGGCGGGTACTGGGCTCCAGACGGCGAGCCGTTCTTTGAGGGACATGATGGTGCTCTGCTTCGCTTCTGACGGGTGTCATGGGCGCGCCTCCCAGCGGCAACGCACGCGGTGCGGCCCGGAGGCTTCCGCTGCCTGGCATGTGGAGGCGAGACCAGCCCATACCATTAAATCATCTCGATGGATAAATTCTACCGTCGTGATCTTGGTCACGCAAGCTGCGGATCAGATCGCGCGGCGCGGCCTCGGTGCGGGCGGCGGAGGTACCGGCTTCGCCGCGACCACGGCGTCAAGGCGGACGACGTCGACGCCGCGGCGAGTCGTGATCGTCACCTCGGCGTCGGTGACCTGGGAGAGCTCCCCGAGGGAGTCGGTGTACCCGCCTTCGATGCGATGGCGGACGACGACGCGCGTCCCCGGCGGAAGCGAGCGCAGGAGGTCGGCGGGGCGGGGCATGGCGCCTATCCTAGGCCGCGTCCGCGGGGTCGCTGTTTCCCCATGCTACGGAGTGTGACGGCGTGGCGCTCGGCTTGCGACGCGCCAGACAGGGCCGTCTGGATTGGTGCGGCGCGAGGGGACGATAATAGGCTCGTTCGGCGGATATGACCGCCGATGGTCCATGAGCAGGAATCGTCAGAAGGTGAAGCAGTGACATACGTGATCGCGCAGCCGTGCGTGGATGTTAAGGACAAGGCCTGCGTCGAGGAGTGCCCGGTCGACTGCATCTACGAGGGTGAGCGGTCCCTGTACATCCACCCGGACGAGTGCGTCGACTGCGGTGCGTGTGAGCCCGTGTGCCCGGTCGAGGCCATCTACTACGAGGACGACGTCCCCGACGAGTGGGCCGACTACTACAAGGCCAACGTCGAGTTCTTCGACGACCTCGGCTCCCCGGGCGGCGCCGCGAAGCTCGGCAACACCGGCAAGGACCACCCGCTCGTCTCGGCCCTGCCCCCGCAGAACCAAGACTGACGCGTGCGGAACGGCAGAGTGGCGGCCGAAACCACCGGATCCCCGGCGTCGGCCGGAACGCAACGCGCCTTCGGACTGGATCTCCCCGACTATCCGTGGGAATCCATGGCACCCTACGTCGAGGCCGCGCGGCGCCATCCCGGCGGAGTCGTCAACCTCTCGATCGGCACGCCAGTCGACCCGACGCCCGAACTCGTGCAGGAGGCGCTCCGTGCCGCTGCGGACGCGCCGGGCTACCCGACTGTGCATGGGACGACGGCCGTCCGCCAGGCCGTCGTCGAATGGTTCGCGCGGCGTCGCGGCGTCGAGGGCCTCGATGAACAGGCCGTCATGCCGACGATCGGCTCGAAGGAGCTCGTCGCGTGGCTTCCCTTCTTCCTCGGCCTCGAGCCGGGCGACGTCGTCGTGCGGCCCCGCGTGGCCTATCCGACCTATGACATCGGTGCGCGGCTCGCTGGCGCGACGGCAGTCCCTGCAGACAGCCTCGACGAGCTCGACGCAGCCACGCGTGCGCGGGTCCGGCTTGTCTGGCTCAACTCTCCGGGGAACCCGACGGGCGCCGTGCGCACCGCCGACGAGCTGCGCGCCGTCGTGGACGACGCGCGTTCGCTCGGGGCCGTCGTGGCCTCCGACGAGTGCTATGCCGAGCTCGGCTGGGGTGCGTGGGACATTCAGCGCGGCGGAGAGCCCGTCCCGTCGGTCCTCGACCCGCGGGTGAGCGGCGGCGACCTGGCCGGACTCCTGAGCGTCTATTCGCTCAGCAAGCAATCGAACCTGGCGGGCTACCGGGCGGCCTTCGTCGCGGGTGCCCCCGAGCTCATGCCGAACCTCGTCAACAGCCGCAAGCACGCGGGCATGATCATGCCATACCCCGTGCAGGAGGCCATGCGCGTGGCCCTCGGCGACGATGTGCATGTCGAGGAGCAGAAGGTCCGCTACCGGTCCCGGCGCGAGCGGCTCGTCCCTGCCCTCGAAGGCTTTGGGCTCCGGATCAGCCATTCCGAGGCGGGCCTTTACCTATGGTGCACGGCGGGGGAAGGCACGTGGGAGACGGTGGGCCGGCTCGCCGAGCTGGGCATCGTCGTCGGACCGGGCGTCTTCTATGGGGACGACGGCGCGGGCTTCGTGCGCGTCGCCCTCACGGGCAGCGACGAGCGAATCGACGCCGCCGTCGAGCGGCTCGCGGGTGCTTGAGGGCGCGCCTTCAAGGCACTCCGTGATATTTCGCGGCCACCCCGGGACGGCGGGTACCGATTAGTCCGGTGCCCGCCGTCGGGGGTAGTTTTGGAGTGTTGCGAGCTACCCATGTGAGGGGAACCATGACTGACAAGAACGGTGCCACCCTGCGCCACGAGGGCGGGGAGCTGACCCTGCCCCGCATCGCCGCGGTCGAAGGCAATGACGGCTACGACGTGTCGAAGCTTCTCAAGGAAACGGGGGCGGTCACGTTCGACCCCGGCTTCATGAACACGGCGGCGACGACTTCCTCGATCACGTACATCGATGGAGACGAGGGCATCCTGCGATACCGCGGATACCCCATCGAGCAGTTGGCACAGCACTCGAGCTTCCTCGAGGTCTCCTACCTCCTCATCTACGGCAACCTGCCGACCGCGACCGAGCTCGAGGCGTTCGACCAGAAGATCCGCCGGCACACGCTCCTGCACGAGGAGCTCAAGAGCTTCTTCGCCGGCTTCCCGCGCGACGCCCACCCGATGCCGGTCCTCTCCTCGGCCGTTTCGGCGCTTGGAACCTTCTACCAGGATTCGCTTGATCCGTTCAACGATGAGCAGGTGGAGCTCTCCACGATCCGCCTCATGGCGAAGCTGCCCGTCATCGCGGCCTACGCGCACAAGAAGTCCATCGGCCAGGCGCTGCTCTACCCGGACAACTCCATGAACCTCGTGGAGAACTTCCTGCGCCTGTGCTTCGGCCTCCCGGCCGAGCCGTACGAGCTTGATCCGCTCGTCGTCAAGGCCCTCGACCTCCTCCTCGTCCTCCACGCCGACCACGAGCAGAACTGCTCGACGTCGACCGTGCGCCTCGTCGGCTCTGCGAACGCGAACCTCTTCGCGTCGATCTCCGCCGGCATCAACGCGCTCTTCGGCCCGCTCCACGGCGGTGCGAACGAGGCCGTGCTCAACATGCTGCGCCGCATCCAGTCCGAGGGCATCAAGCCCGAGGACTTCATGGAGAAGGTCAAGAACAAGGAGGACGGCGTCCGGCTCATGGGCTTCGGGCACCGCGTCTACAAGAACTACGATCCGCGCGCCAAGATCATCAAGGCCACGGCACACGAGGTCCTCTCGAAGCTGGGCGGCAACGACGAGCTCCTCGACATCGCGATGCGGCTCGAGGAGAAGGCCCTCGCGGACGACTACTTCATCCAGCGCCGCCTCTACCCGAACGTGGACTTCTATACGGGCCTCATCTACAAGGCGATGGGCTTCCCGGAGAAGATGTTCACCGTCCTGTTCGCCATCGGGCGCCTTCCCGGCTGGATCGCCCAGTGGCGCGAGATGATCAAGGACCCGCAGACCAAGATCGGCCGTCCGCGGCAGCTCTACGTCGGCGAACCGGAGCGCGACTACCCCGTGCGCTGACGTCACGGCAGCTCGTACGACGACGGCCGGTGCCTTTCTTGCGAAAGGCGCCGGCCGCTGTTGTCTGCACTTTTTCGGGGAGGATGGCGCTCAGCTGTTCTGGTAGCCCAGGGGGTTGTTCTTCTGCCAGCGCCAGTGGTCCTCGCACATCTGTGCTACGGATTTGGTGGTGGACCAGCCGAGGTCAGCCAGGGCGGCTGAGGGGTCGGCCCAGAAGGCGGGGAGATCGCCCGCGCGGCGCGCTGTGATCTCGTACGGGATCGGGGCGCCGACCGCGGCCTCGAACGCATGCAGCATCTCCAGCACGGATGTCCCCTTCCCCGAGCCGAGGTTCCACCGATGGACCCCGGGGTGGGCCTGGAGGTAGCGGAGGGCGGCAGCGTGGCCCTCGGCGAGGTCCACGACGTGGATGTAGTCGCGCAGGCAGGTCCCGTCAGGGGTCTCGTAGTCCCCGCCGAAGACCATGAGCCTCTCCCGGCGGCCGACGGCGACCTGGGCGATGAACGGCACGAGGTTGTTCGGGATGCCCTGGGGGTCCTCCCCGATCCGGCCCGAGGGGTGCGCGCCGACCGGGTTGAAGTAGCGCAGCAGTGCGATGTGCCAGCGTCCGTCGGACGCGCCGAGATCGCTCAGGATGTCCTCGATCTGCTCCTTGGTGCGCCCGTAGGGGTTCATCGCCCCGATCTCCATCTTCTCGATGTACGGGGTCGGGTTGTGCTCCCCATACACGGTCGCGGAGGAGGAGAAGACGATCGTGCGCACACCGTGGCGCTCCATCGACCGCAGGAGCGCGATCGTTCCGGCGACGTTGTTGTAGTAGTACTCCAGCGGGATGCCCACGGACTCGCCCACGGCCTTGAGGCCGGCGAAGTGGATCACGGCCTCGGGGGAGTGCGCCTCGAAGGCCGCGTCGAGCGCGGCCTCGTCGGTGATGTCCGCCCGGACGAACGCGGCCTCCCGGCCCGCGAGCTCGGCCGCGCGCCGCAGCGCCTCCTCGCTCGAGTTCGAGAGATTGTCCACGACGACGACGTCGTGCCCTGCCTCGAGGAGCGTCAGGACGGTGTGGGAGCCGATATAGCCGGCACCGCCGGTCACGAGAATGCGCATGGGCACCATCCTACGGGGGCTCCGTGCTTCGGCGGCTTCCGCGGTGCGTTGCAGCACGTCCGTGCTGTGAAGCTGTGCTAGACAGGACATGTGCCCAGATTCGTCGACGCGGCCGCACGCCGCCGTGAGATCGTCGAGGCCGTCAAGCGGATCGTGGCCGCAGACGGCCTCGCCCGCGTTTCGCTCCGCGAAGTGGCCGCGGAGGCCGGGCTCGCGGTGGGGTCGGTGCGGCACTACTTCGACACCGCCGAGGAGCTCCGGGTCCATGCGTTCGAGGTCGTCGCCGAGGACGTCGCGCGGCGCGTCGAGGCCCAGGACGATCTTGTAGCCCAACTGTGCCAGCTCCTGCCGCTCGACGAGGCGCGCGCCGTCGATCTGTGCGTGCTCACGGCGTTCCGCCTCGCCGCGCGCACGGACCCGGCGCTCCTTCCCGTTGCCGACGCCGCGCACGCGAGGGTCGCCGCCGTCGTCGGCCGCTCGGTGCGTGCGGCCCTCCCTGACGTCGAGGCGCATGGCCTCGTGGCCGAGGCCGAGCGGCTCCTCGCAACCGTCGAAGGGCTTGCCCTGCACGCGCTCGTCCATGGCCGGTGGCTTGACGCCGAGCTGTGCCTCGCGGTGGTCGCGGCCCAGGCCGCGACGCTCGGCCGGGTCCCGATCACCTGACGGGGAATACACTGGTAGGTGCAGACTGGGCGCGAGGAGTCACACCATGCACCAGACACGTGGGCCGGGATGGACCATCACCACGGATACGTCCAGCCCCATGCTCATCGCGCTCTATCTCAAGGACAACGCGGGGCTCACGGGGGCGGGCCTCCCGCCGGTGGCTCCCGCCCAGCCGCGGATCCGAGAGGCGGACCACCACCAGCTCACGCAGCACGTCGGCGGCATCGGCGCGCTGCGCCGCGAATGGGAGGCGTGGTGGGCGCGCCTCATCGAGGGAGACCCCGACAAGGTCCCCGAGGTGGCCCCTCCCGAATTCTCGGCATTCAGCGACGCGCCCGCGCTGCAGCGCTCCCTTCAGGCGCATTTCGGCTCGGCCCTCACATGGGCGCGCGAGCGGCGGGCGGATTATGAACGCCTCGAGGCGCGTCGCGAAGCCCGCGGAACGTCGCGCATGCTCGAGGAGATGGTCGCGAGCCGCCAGCTCGAGGTCGGCCCTGAGGCGAAGGACTTCAACCTCACCATCATCGAGCTGCCACTCGCGGAGGACCGCGCGTGGCTCGTCAACACGGACAAGGTCATCATGAGCCAATCGCTCATGGAGGATCCCGAGACCTTCCGCAGCTACCTCGAGCCCGTCCTCGCGATCCTCGTGTAACTGTGCCCGCTGCGGCGGCTACTGACCGGGGGCGAGTCGGATGACGACGACGCCGGGCTGGGTCTGCGCGTCGGCCCAGCCCTTGTTGCCGTCGCGAGTCCAGGCCTGCCCGTCGACCTCGACCCGCGTGACCGCGAGCCCCTTCGCGTTCGCGACGGCCCACTGGGCAAGGGACCACGCGAACGGTCCATCGGCCTGGGCCGTGACGGTTCCGCCTGCGACGACGAGGGGAGGCATCGTGCCGTACGCCTGGTTGAGGGCCGCGCGGACGGCGGCGGGATCGCCCGCGGCGTCCGGTTTCCGCAGCGTGCAGTCGAGCGACGCATGCGAGTTGCCTGTGAGCGCTGAGGCGAAGCCGCGGCCGAGGTCCTCGTGCTGCGAATACGCCTCGGGGTAGGCCGAACGCTGCACGCGCTGGGCCGCGTCCGTGATGGAGAGCGACTCGTAGCCGGGGACCTTCACGAGAGCGTCGTAGAACGCGTTCGTCGCGTATACGGGGTCCATGAGCTGGGACTCGGTTCCCCAGCCCTGCGAGGTCCGCTGCTGGAAGAGGCCGCGCGAATCCGGCCCGGCGTGGTCGCCGTAGTTGATGTTGCGGAGCTTGGCTTCCTGCATCGACGTCGCGATCGCGATCGTCGCGGCGCGGGCCGGGAGCCCGCGCCGGACGGCGATCGCCGTGATGAGCGACGCGTTGGCGGCCTGATCCGTCGCGAGACTCACCTTCTGCCCGTCGAGCAGCGCCGTGCAGCCCTCGACGACGGGCGCATCGTTCCGGTTGAGCACGATCGACGCGATGTAGACCCCCAGTCCGGCCAGCACGAGAGCCACGAGTACCGTGAGGGTGCGCCGCACGGTGCGGGCCATGGCCATGCGTAAGCTCCTCGCTGTGGTGCCGGGCGCGCCGACTGCCGGGCACTGCCCGGCAGCCGGCCGGTCTACTGTGTCACGTCAGGGCGCTGCGTCAGTTGGCGTGCAGCGCCTCGTTGAGTGCGACCGTCTGGCCGTTGCGGGGGAGAACCTCGACCTGGCCAGTCGTCGAGTTGCGCCGGAACAGGAGGTTCGGCTGGCCCGAGAGCTCGACGGCCTTGACGACCCTCTCGGCGTCCTCGCCGAACTCGTCCTTGAAGCCACTGATCCGCACTCGGGTACCGGCTGTCACGTACAGGCCGGCCTCGACGACGGAATCGTCGCCGATCGAGATGCCGACGCCCGAGTTTGCGCCGAGCAGCACGCGCTCGCCGAGCGTGATGCGCTCCTTGCCGCCGCCCGAGAGCGTGCCCATGATCGACGCGCCGCCGCCGACGTCGCTTCCATCCCCGACGACGACGCCGGCCGAGATGCGGCCCTCGACCATGGACGTGCCGAGCGTGCCCGCGTTGTAGTTCACGAAGCCCTCGTGCATCACGGTGGTGCCATCGGCCAGATGCGCGCCGAGGCGCACGCGATCGGCGTCGGCGATGCGGACGCCCGTCGGGACGACATAGTCGACCATGCGCGGGAACTTGTCGACGCCGTACACCGTCACGGGGCCGCGGCGGCGGAGGCGGGCCCGAGTCATCTCGAATCCGGCGGGAAGGCACGGGCCGAAGTTCGTCCAGACGACGTTGGGAAGCTTGCCGAAGATGCCGTCGAGGTTGACGGTGTTCGGCTGCACGAGGCGGTGCGAGAGGAGGTGCAGGCGCAAGTAGGCGTCGGCCGTGTCCGCGGGCGGCTGGTCGAGATCGGCCTGCACGAAGACGACCTTGAGCTGGGTGCCGCGCGCGGCGTCGTCGCCGGCCTCGGCCGCGGCCACGAGCTCGGCCGGGGCGGCATCGACGACAGACTCGTCGTTCAGGTGCTCGGCGACAGTGCCGAGTGCGGGAGCGGGAAACCAGACGTCGAGGACGGTGGCCTCTTCGGCCCCGTCGGCCCCTGCTGCAAGAGCAATCGTGGCAAGGCCGAAGCCGTGGGCAGCGCGGGGTACGGCGGAGGATTCAGTCATGCCCCAAGTCTACCGAGGGGCGAGATTCCGGCCGAACTCGCGCCGGGGATGTATCGCGCGCGGACTATGATCGGTGAAATGACAGCCCCTGACGAGGTCCCGGCCGTGACACTCGACCTGACCCGCGACGTCGCCCTGCTCACCGCGGATCTGCTGGACATCCCGAGCGTCTCGGGCACCGAAGGGGCGATTGCCGACGCCGTCGAAGCGGCCCTGCGCACCCTCCCGGGCCTCGCCGTCACACGATGGGGGGACGCCGTCGTCGCCCGCTCCGAGCTGGGGCTCGCCGAGCGCGTAGTTCTCGCGGGGCACCTCGACACCGTCCCGCTGCCGGCGACGGAAGGCGCGCGCGGCACTGTCCCGTCGTCGTGGGATGGCGAGCCTGGCAAGGGGACGCTCTGGGGCCGCGGCGCGACCGACATGAAGGGCGGCGTCGCCGTCCAGCTCGCGCTCGCGGGAGCGCTCTTCGGCTCACCGCAGACACGAGAGGCCGACGGCTCCCCGCGCCCCTCGCGTGACGTCACGTTCGTCTTCTACGACCACGAGGAGGTCGAGGCCGCCAAGAGCGGCCTGGGCCGGCTCGTACGCACGGCCCCGGAGCTGCTCGCGGCGGACTTCGCGATCCTCCTCGAGCCGACGGGCGGCACCGTCGAGGGCGGGTGCAACGGCACGCTGCGCGTCGAGGCAACCACCATCGGCGAAGCCGCGCATTCGGCGCGGGCCTGGATGGGCAAGAACGCCATCCACGCCGCCGCGCCGATCCTCGCCCGGCTCGCAGCGTACGAGCCCGAGACCGTGCGCGTGGATGGCCTCGACTATCGCGAGAGCCTCAACGCCGTGCGGATCGCGGGCGGCACGGCCGGGAACGTCATTCCGGACCGCTGCACGGTGGAGATCAACTACCGCTTCGCGCCGGACAAGAGCCTCGACGAGGCCGACGCACAGGTTCGCGCGCTGCTCGAGGGCTTCGACGTGGTCCGCACGGACGGTGCGCCGGGAGCGCGCCCAGGCCTTACGCACCCCGCAGCGGCGGCGTTCGTCGCCGTCGTCGGCCAGGAGCCGAAGCCCAAGTACGGCTGGACCGACGTCGCCCGGTTCAGCGAGCTCGGCGTTCCCGCCGTGAATTTCGGCCCCGGAGACGCCCTGCTTGCCCACAAGGACGACGAGCGCGTCGAGCCCGAGGACGTCCGCGCGTGCTTCCGCGCGCTGCGCGACTGGCTCACGGCTTAGACTCCTGGGCCTCAATCGTCCAGGCCTTAATCGTCTAGGGGTCACGTCCCGCGGGTGGAAAACCCGCGGGACGTGACCCCTGGACGTGGAGGGCGGCGCCTGAACGCGCGGCTACACGAGCTCCGTGTTGGCCGCCCCTTGCGTTGCGGCGGCGACCTTCCTGGGACTCGCGACGCGCTGGCTGCGGCGGAGCTGCCGCTCGGCGAGCTTGGCGAGTCCGGAGAGGATGAGGCACATGCCTACGTAGAGCACGCCCGCGACGATCGCCGAGGGCACGATGGGCGTCCCGTACTGGACCTGCGAGCCGAAGAACTTCGCCTGGAACAGGATCTCGTTATAGGTGACGATGAAGCCGAGCGCGGTGTCCTTGAGGGTCACGACGAGCTGGGAGATAATCACGGGCAGCATCGACCGGACCGCCTGCGGGAGCAGGATGCTCGCCATGACCTGGGACTTCCGCAGGCCGATGGCGAGGCCCGCCTCGCGCTGGCCCTTCGGCAGCGCCTCGATGCCGGCGCGGAACACCTCGGCGAGCACCGAGCCGTTGTAGAGGATGAGCGCGACGACGACGGCGGTGTACGGCGGCCACTTGACGCCCAGCGCGGGCGGGAGGCCGTAATACAGCATCATCATGAGGATGAGGACGGGAATCGCGCGGAACAGCTCAGTGAACCAGTGGAAGGGCCGCGAGACCCACGGGCGGTCCGAGAGACGGCCGATCGCGAGGACGAGGCCGAGCACGAGGCTCCCGACGGCGGCGACGCCGAACGCCGAGAGCGTGGCCCCCGTCGCGTCGAGGATGGTCTGCTGGACTCGCGGGAACGAGAAGATCTGCCACTTGGCTGCCGAGAACTGGCCCGTGTCGATGAAGCGCCACACGACGAAGCCAATGATCGCGAGGATCACGACGAGCGAGATGACGCCGAACACCAGGTGGCGGGAACGGGCCTTCGGCCCCGGGGCGTCGTAGAGGACAGAGCTCATCGGGCCACCTTCCACTTCTTCTCGAAGTAGCGCTGGAGCTGCGCGAGGATGAGGACGAGGACGACGAAGATGAACGCCACCCACAGGAGGACGACGATTGCTGGCTCGCCGCGCTCGGCGAGGTAGGCGCGGATCGCGCCGGCCTCGTACACCGAGAAGCCTGCGGCCACGGTCGTGTTCTTCAGGAGCGCGATGAGCACGCTGAAGAGCGGCGGCAGCACGGAGCGGAACGCTTGGGGGAGGACGACGAGCGTGAGCGTCTGCGCGAACGGCAGTCCGATCGCGCGCGCGGCCTCGGCCTGCCCAACCGGCACGGTGTTGATGCCGGATCGCAGGACCTCGGCGACGTAGCTTGCCGTGTAGATGCTCAGCGCCACGATGGCCGAGACCGTGAAATCGATCTCAGGGAGGCCCAGCTTCGGGTAGCCGAACGCGAAGAAGAACATCACGAGGGTGAGCGGCGTATTGCGGACCACGTTGACGTAGAGCGTGCCGAATCCACGGAGAGCCGGAACGGGGGAGACCCGCATGGCCCCGATGACCGTGCCCAGGATGAGGGCGAAGACCCCGGATACCAGGAACAGGATGATCGTGTTCTTGAATCCGGTCGTGAAGACATCCAGATTGTTGAGGAGAGTGCTCATTTCAGCCTTCTCTTTCGAGGCGAACGCACGGTGGGCGGGGCGCCGCGCGCCCCGCCCACCGACCGCCTGTCAGTAGTTGTCGACGGCGGGCTGCTCGACCTTCGTGCCGGACTTCCCGAGCGTCGAATCGTAGATCTTCTGCCAGGTGTCCTTGCCGTTCGTGAACATGTCGTTGACGAACTTCCGCAGCGCGGTATCGCCCTTGGTGACGCCGACGCCGTACTTCTCAGTCGTGAACGTCGGGCCGACGACCTTGAGGTTGTCCGGGTCTTGCGACGCGTAGCCGATGAGGATGGCCTGGTCGGTCGTCACCGCGTCGACCTGGCCGTTCTTGAGGGCGTCGACGCACTGCGAGTAGGTGTCAAACGCCCGGGCTTGGGTGTTCGGGTAGTTCTTCTGGATGTTCTGCAGCGGCGTCGAGCCCGTTGCAGAGCACACGGTCTTGCCCGCGAGATCCTTGTCGCTGTTGATCGTCGTGTTGCTCTTCTTCACGAGCAGGCCCTGCCCCGTGATGAAATACGGGCCCGCGAAGTCGATCTGCTTCTTGCGGGCGTCAGTGATCGAGTACGTGCCGACGTAGTAGTCGATGTCGCCGTTCTGGATCGCGGACTCGCGGTTCGCGGACGGGATCGGCTTGAACTCGATCTTGTCCTTCGAGTAGCCGAGCGAGGCGGCGACCCACTTCGCGATCTCGATGTCGAAGCCGCTGTACTCGCCCGTGGCCGCGTCGAGGAAGCCGAGGCCGGGCTGGTCCTGCTTGACGCCGATCCGGATCTTGCCGCTCGACTTGATCTTGTCGAAGGTCGGGCTGCCGGTGAGCGAGACGTTCGAGGCGACAGTGTAGGGCGCCGAAGCTCCCGCCGACTCCGTCGAACCGCCACCCCCTCCGGATCCGCCGCACGCGCTCAGCGCGAGTGCGAGTACCGCTGTGGCAGCGGTGACGGCGGCCTTCTTGGTGCGGAAGAGTGCCATGATCAGCATTCCTTTCTCGGCGGGCGGGTGGGCCCTGAATGGGATTGTGCTGGGGTCGGTGGAAGAGATCAGTGCGTGAGGAGCTTCGAGAGGAAGTCCTTCGCGCGGCTGCTCTGCGGGTTGGTGAAGAATTCCTCGGGCTTGGCCTGCTCGACGATCTGCCCGTCGGCCATGAACACGACCCGGTCCGCGGCCTTGCGGGCGAAGCCCATCTCGTGGGTCACGACGATCATCGTCATGCCCTCGCGGGCGAGCTCGACCATGACGTCGAGCACCTCGTTGATCATCTCCGGGTCGAGGGCCGAGGTCGGCTCGTCGAAGAGCATGACCTTGGGCTTCATGGCGAGCGCGCGGGCGATCGCGACGCGCTGCTGCTGGCCGCCCGAGAGCTGGGCGGGAAGCTTGGGCGCCTGGTGCCCGACGCCGACCCGCTCGAGGAGGGCCATCGCATCCTTCTCCGCAGTCGCCTTGTCGACGCCCTTGACCTTGATCGGCCCAAGCGTGACGTTCTCGAGGATCGTCTTGTGCGCGAAGAGGTTGAAGGACTGGAAGACCATGCCGACGTCGGCGCGGAGCCGCGCGAGCTCCCTGCCCTCGTCGGGGAGCTTCTTGCCGTCGATGAAGATACTGCCGGCCTCGATGGTCTCGAGCCGGTTGATGGCCCGGCAGAGCGTGGACTTCCCCGAGCCGGAAGGCCCGATGACCACGACCACCTCGCCCTTGCGGACGTCGAGGTTGATGTCCTTGAGAACGTGAAGCTGGCCATAGTGCTTGTTCACGCTCTGGACAGAGACGAGTGGAGCCGAGGGTGCTTCGGTTGTCATAGGGTCAATGTAACGGAGAATACGTTGGGGGGCTCGGGAACCGAACGCTCTGCACGTCAATCGTGATTCAGTCGAGACCGCTAGCCTTGGAGCATGACCACGGAATCACCGCGCCGCGACGACCGTTCCGTCCCTTCCCGGCGCAAGGGCCCGCTCGAACTGCGGCGGCGCCAGGCGCTCCAGGGGACGTCGGACCAGCACCTTCTCGACACCCACGGCGCGGGGCGTTTCGTCCACACGGATCCGTGGCGGGTCATGCGCATCCAGAGCGAATTCGTGGAAGGCTTCGGCGCGCTCGCCGAGCTCGGCCCGGCGATCAGCATCTTCGGCTCGGCACGCACGCACCCGGGCAGCGACTACTACGAGATGGGCGTCGAGATCGGGCGCCTCCTCGCGCGCGAGGGCGTCGCCGTCATCACGGGCGGGGGTCCCGGCTCGATGGAAGCTGTCAACCGCGGCGCGGTCGACGGTTCGGGGACGTCCGTCGGCCTCGGGATCGAGCTGCCGTTCGAGACCGGATTCAACCCGTGGGTCGATCTCGGCATCAACTTCCGCTACTTCTTCGCCCGCAAGACGATGTTCGTCAAGTACGCCCACGGCTTCGTGGTGCTCCCCGGCGGGCTCGGAACGCTCGACGAGCTCTTCGAAGCCATGGTGCTCGTCCAGACCGGCAAGGTTACGTCCTTCCCCATCGTGCTCGTCGGCTCCCGGTTCTGGGGCCCGCTCATCGGCTGGCTCAAGGAGACCCTCCTCTCCGAGGGCATGATCTCCCCGGAAGACCTCGACCTCATCCAGGTCACCGACACGGCCGAGGACGCCGTCTACCGCGTGCTTGCCGGCGTCCGGGGGGAGACCGAAGAGCGGCGCGGCGGCATGTACGGCTCGGCCGAAGAAGAAGAGGCCTGGCTGGCAGAGAAGGCCGACGGCGAGTGAGCTTCTTCCTCGTCTTCCTCGCGATCGTCCTCTTGGCGGGGGTCGTGTGGCTCGGCGCGGCCGCGTACCGGGGGCGTCCGGTCTCGGACGCGCTCGCGAAGGGCTTCGACGAGCCCGCCCCCGAATTGCCGCCCATCCTCCTTCCCGAGCATCCGAGCGCGGTCGACGTCGACCGGGTCCGGTTCTCGCTCGGCCTCCGCGGCTACCGCATGGATCAGGTTGACGAGGTGCTCGAGCGGCTCCGCGACCGCATCGCCGAGCAGGACGCCGAGATCGCCCGCCTGCGCGAGGGTGTCGACGCCCGGACCGAGCCTGACGCATGAGCGGCACGAGCGCGGACGACGGCGCGTGGTCGCCGCCGGGCGCTGTCGGCAAGCCGCGCCCTGCCGCCTTCGACGACGAGCGGACGAGGGCGACGACGCCGGCACCGCCGTCAGCGGTTCATGCCGCCCTCGCGTCGGGCGCGCTCCGCGCGGCCGCGTGGCTCGGCCGGCGCCCGTGGTGGATGCAGGTCGTCCTGCTGTTCGCGGCCTCGCGGCTCGTCTCGTTCCTTATCTTCTCCGCCGGCGCACTTCAACAGGGCACGAACCCGTGGTTCGCCCCGCAGCCGGACTACTTCCGCTTCCTCCAGATCTGGGACTCGGAGTGGTACGGCCGAATCGTCCAGCACGGCTATCCCAGCGTCCTGCCGCGTTCGCCGTCCGGCACGGTGACCGAGAACGCGTGGGCGTTCTATCCCGTGTTCCCCTTCCTCGTGAGGTTTCTCTCGGCGGCTACGACGATCCCGTGGCAGATCGTCGCGCAGGCCGTCGCACTGCTCGCGGGATTCGGCGCCGCGATGGTCGTCTACCGGCTGTTCCGCCACTTCGCGGGCCACGGCACGTCAATGTGGGGCGTCGCGTTCTTCGCGTTCTTCCCGATCTCCGCGATCCTCCAAGTCCCGTACGCCGAATCCCTCGGCACGCTCTTCCTTGCCTGGGCGTTCCTCTGGATCGTCGAGCGCAGGTATCTGGCCGCGATTCCGGTCGTCGCCTTCGCATGCCTCACGCGCCCGGTCGGCGTTCCGCTCGCCGTGGCCCTCGCGGCGCTCTTCCTGATCCGATGGATCCGTCGGGAAGCTCTGGGGGTCAGCCTCGGGGAACTCGCACGGCTCGCCCTCCTCACGGCCGCAACCGCCGCCTCGGCCATCGCGTGGCCGGCGATCGCGTGGGCCGCGACGGGAGTCGTGACGGCCTACACGGACACAGAGGCGGTGTGGCGGGGGAGCGACCTCGTGCCATTCATGCCGTGGTTCGACACGGGCCACTTCCTGTTCGGCCCCGTGCTCGGAACCGTCGCCCCCTTCGTGCTCGTCGCCGTCGTCGCGCTTTACCTGACGAGCGCACACGTGCGGCTCATCGGCGTCGAGCTGCGGCTCTGGTGCGCCGCGTACGCGCTGTACCTCCTCGCGTTCCTGTATCCGCAGTCGAGCACGTTCCGCATGATGCTCCCGTTCTTCCCGCTCGCGCTCGCCGGGGCCGCCCTCTCCCGCTCGCGGGCCTACCGAGGGACCGCCCTCGCGACGTTCGTGATCCTGCAGATCGTGTGGGTCGTGTGGCTCTGGGACTGGGCCCAACTCCCCGGCGGCGGCGACTGGCCGCCCTGACCGGCCCGCCTGACTACCGGGCGGTACCCCTGCTGATAATGTAAAGGCAAGTACAACGTGGCGGGGCCTCGCATCACCGTGGTGACAGAGCGGTGGGCGCAAGGGCGCGTCCGACGAGCCTGCGACATCACAGCAGGCGAACTTACTGGAGGGGATGTTCAGATGGCAGCCATGAAACCGCGCACTGGCGACGGCCCGATGGAGGTTACCAAGGAGGGCCGCAGCCTCATCATGCGGGTTCCCCTCGAGGGCGGAGGACGGCTTGTCGTCGAGCTCAACGCCGAGGAGGCTGCGCAGCTCAAGGAGTGCCTCGTCGGCGTGACCGAGTAGACCGCGCCGCTTGACGAAAGGAGGCCGGCCCCCGCGTGGGGCCGGCCTCCTTCGTTGTGCGGCGGAAGTGGCCACGCGTTGGGCGAAAGGTGGCCACGCGTTGGGCGAAAAGTGGCCTCAGTGTCATGCGGTGACGCGTGGCCAGATCAGCGCCGCGAGGCCAGGAACAGGCCTTCTCCCGTCGGCAGGAGGGCCGTGTCGAGCCGTTCGTCGTCGAGGAGCCGGCGATGCAGCGCTCGCAGGCCGACGGCCGCGGCACCCCGGTGCGCGGGGTTCGCGACGCGGTCGCGGTCGAGGGCGTCGTTGATCACGAGGAGGCCGCCGGGGCGCAGGAGGCGCACCCCTTCGTCGGCGTAGGACGGCGTTCCGGGCTTGTCGGCGTCGATGAACACGAGGTCGTAGGCCGCGTCGTTGAGGCGGGGCAGGACGGCGCCCGCGCGTCCCGGGATCGTGCGGACGCGGCTCGCCGGGAAGCCCGCCTCGGCGAACGCCTGACGCGCCGCCTTCAGGTGCTCGACATCCGTATCGATCGTCGTGAACGTCGCCCCGGTGCGCAGGCCCCGCACGATGCAGACGCCGGAGACTCCCGCTCCGGTTCCGACCTCGACGACGGCGTTCGCCTTGGAGGTGGCTGCGAGGACGGTCAGGACGGCGCCGACCCCCGGGGACACGGGGGAGACGCCGAGCTCGAGGGAGCGCTCGCGCGCGCGGGCCACGACAGTGTCCTCGGCGGCAAGCCCCTCAGCGTAAGCCCAGCTGGTGGACTTGTCGGTCATGTCAGGAAACACTTTCGGCTCGGGATGCCTCCCAAGCCTATCGCCTCCGAGGTCACGCGCCGCGCTACGCTCTTGGCTGAATGATCAGCGAACGTTCAGCATCGGCTGTCAAACTGGGGGTCCGCAGCGGTTGCACGTGGATCAAGGGTCCACGGCAGAGTGCGGCCGCCAAGGCAGCGAAGGTGAGGTGCGTGACGTGGCTCCACAGCGTGTCGCGACCACCCAGGCGCCGTCCGAGCCGGTTCCCGCCGATTGGGCGCCGCCCACGTGGGAAGAGGTCGTAGCCCAGCACTCTGCAAAGGTGTACCGGCTCGCGTACCGTCTCACGGGCAATCAGCATGACGCCGAGGACCTCACGCAAGAGGTCTTTGTCCGGGTCTTCCGCTCTCTCGAGAACTTCAAGCCGGGAACGCTCGACGGCTGGCTCCACCGCATCACGACCAACCTCTTCCTCGATCAGGCGCGGCGCAAGAGCCGCATCCGCTTCGACGCGTTCGCGGAGGACGCGGAAGCCCGCATCCCGGGGCGCGAGCCGGGGCCAGAGCGCAGCTACGAGATGAACAACCTCGATCTCGACGTGCAGGCCGCCCTCGAGGAGCTCCCGCCGGACTTCCGGGCCGCCGTCGTCTTGTGCGACCTCGAAGGCCTCTCCTATGACGAGGTCGCGGCCGCGCTGGGCGTCAAGCTCGGAACCGTGCGCTCGCGCATCCACCGCGGCCGCACGCTCTTGCGCGAGAAGCTCGCGCATCGAGACCCCCGGCGCGGCGCCGGAAAGCCGCGCCTTTCGCTGCCGCGCGTCGCCGGCCTTCGCTGAGGCCTGGCCCATGGGAGAACGACGGCGACTGGGCCTCTTCGGGGGCCCAGGGGACCACTCGCGGGACCCTGGGCACCTCGCTGCATGCGCTGAATGCCGCGGCGCTCTTGAGTCGGAGCGCCGCTATCTCGCCGCGCTCCGCGGCGCCCCGGTTCCGACGGCGAGCTCCGACCTGACGGAGCGGCTCGTCCAGCAGACCCGGCATCTCGCGCTCGCGGCCGAGGTCGCCGAGGTCGATTCGCCGCGGCGGAGGCTTCTCAAGGCCGCAGGCGTCGCGGTCGGCGGGGCCGCGATGGCGCTCGCGGCGCTCGCCCTGACGGCCTACGCCGTGGCCGGCGATCCGCTCATCCCCGGAGCGGCGGCGAGCTGGCCCGCGACGGTCAGGATCGACGGCGCGGGGCGCGCCCTCACGGCGTCCGAACTCCAGGCGCTTTCCTCGGCGGGATGGAACTGCCCCGAGCTCGGCACCGACGGACTCCGCGTGGAGTCCGCGGAAGGCTACGTCCTCAACGGCGTCCCGACGCTCATTCTGCGCATCAGCGACGGCACGCACATGATCGCCCTCATGGAGCAGCGGCCCGCCCATGCCTCGTCCGGCGTCCAGACGACCGTCCTCTCGTCTGACTTCCCGAGCTCGCAGACCGCCGCGCTCGTACAGGGCACGGGCCAGGCCGCCGACGCCGCGGCGGCACAGGAAAACCCCGCGGATCGCCTCGCGCGAGGGCTGCATCTCGTGCTGAGCGCGGCAGGGCGCCCGTGACGTGAAGGCCGCCTCGGACGAATCGTCCGGGTGCCTGCGCAGACGGTAGTCTTCGATCGTGCCCGGAATGAACGAACTCTTCATCCTGCTGGTCATCGCCCTCTTGGTGATCGGTCCCAAGCGCCTGCCCGAATATACGCAGAAGCTCACGAACATCGTCCGGGAACTCCGCCGCATGGCAACTGGCGCGAAGGAACAGCTCAAGGAAGAGACCGGGGTCGACCTCAACGAGGTGGACTGGCGGAAGTACGACCCGCGGCAGTATGACCCCCGCAAGATCATCCGCGACGCGCTCCTCGAGGATGCGCCCGCGGGAGCCCAGAAGACCCAGGATCCCGCGGTGGCCCAAGCCGCCGCCGCGGCCGCCGCGGCGCTGGCCGAGGCCGCACCGCCGGCTCCCGTGCGCACGGTCGAGCGCCTCGCGCCCGGGCAGCCCGCTCCGTTCGACGCAGACGCGACCTAGGGTCGGAGCGCCGTCGTTAGACCTCCCGTCCGCACGTCCCGGCTCAGCGGGGCGCGACCCCGAGGTTCCGGCCGGCGAGGCCGCGGGGAGCGGATGCGAGCCGGCTCGCGACCGCCTTGAGCGCGGCGGCCGACGGCGAATCGGGGCTTCGGAGGACAATCGGCACTCCCGCGTCGCCGCCTTCGCGCAGCGCGACGTCGAGCGGGACCTTCCCGAGGAGCGGCACCGGGGCGTCCAGGACCTCGGACAGGCGCGCCGCGACGCGTTCGCCGCCGCCGCTCCCGAAGACTTCGAGCACGGACCCGTCCGGGAGTGTCATGGCGGACATGTTCTCGACGACGCCCGCGACGCGCTGGCCGGTCTGGGCCGATACCGAACCCGCTCGCTCGGCGACGTCCGCCGCGGCGGCCTGCGGCGTCGTCACGATCAGGAGCTGGGCGCTCGGAAGGAGCTGGGAGACCGAGATCGCGACATCGCCCGTGCCGGGCGGCAGGTCGAGGAAGAGGACGTCGAGATCGCCGAAGTAGACGTCCGTCAGGAACTGCTCGAGGGCACGATGGAGCATCGGCCCACGCCACGCGACGGCCTGGTTCCCCGTCACGAACATGCCGATCGAGATGACCTTCACGCCATGTGCGACGGGCGGCAGGATCATGTCCTCGACGCGCGTGGGCCCCTGCGTGATACCCATGAGGGCCGGGACGGAGAAGCCGTGGACGTCCGCGTCGATGACGCCGACGCGCAGCCCACGGGACGCGAGCTCGCACGCGAGATTGACCGTGACGGAAGACTTTCCCACGCCGCCCTTGCCGCTCGCGACCGCGAAGACCTTCGTGAGGGACTCCGGCCGCGTGAACGGGATGCCGCGCACGGGTCGGAGGCGGTCTCGCAGGGCCTGGCGCTGCTCGGGGGTCATGACGTCGAGCTCGATCGCGATCTTGTCGACGCCCGGCACCGCCGCGAGCGCGGCGCGGACGTCGGCGTCGATCGTGCCGCGGAGCGGGCAGCCGGCGATCGTGAGGAGCACGCGCACGGTGACCCGGCCGCCGTCGAGCGCTACGTCCGCGAGCATGCCGAGCTCGTCGATGGGCCGGCGGAGCTCGGGGTCGATCACGGTCGAGAGCGCGGCGCGGACGGCTGCCTCGTCGGGGGAATTCACTGCTCGTCGGGCCTCTCGCCGGACTGCCTGCTGGACTCCGCGGGCTCGAGATCAGCGCCCTGTGGCGTCTCCTGGGCGTCAGCCGATGGTTCCTGGCCGCGGTTGCGGTCCTTCTTGTCCTTCCGGCGCTTCGTCGGCGCCGAGCCGGAGGCGTCGCGCTCCCCGAGCTCGTCGAGGATCGAGCGCAGCTCGGTGCGCAGCTCGGCACGGACGAAGTCGCGCGTCGCGACGTCGCGCATCGAGAGGCGCAGGGACGCAAGCTCGCGTGTGAGGTATTCGGTGTCGGCGAGATTGCGCTCGTTGCGCGAGCGGTCCTGCTCGATCTGCACGCGGTCGCGGTCGTCCTGTCGGTTCTGCGCGAGCAGGATGAGCGGCGCCGCGTAAGAGGCCTGGAGCGACAGGATGAGCGTGAGCAGCGTGTAGTTGAGCGCCTTCGGGTCGAACTGCCACTCCTCGGGAGCCAGCGTGTTCCATCCGAGCCACAGGATGCAGAACAGCGTCATGTAGACGAGGAACTGCGGGGTTCCCATGTAGCGGGCGAAACGTTCCGCGAAGCGGCCGAACGCGTCCGGGTTCGGGGTGAAGACGGGCAGGAGCCGGACGCGGCTCTCGAGGGGCGTGTCGAGCCCCGGGAGCAGTTTGCGCGGCTCAGCCAAAGCTTCCTCCAACCTTCTTCATCGGGACGCCGTCGTCATGGGTTCGCCAGTCTTCCGGGAGGAGGTGGTCGAGGAGGTCGTCGACGGTCACGGCGCCGACGAGCCGGCCGTCGGCGTTCACGACGGCCAGCGAGTTGAGGTTGTACTGCGCCATCGCGTAGGCGACGTCATTGACGGGCGAGAGGTCCGAGACGGGCTCGAGGCCCTTGTCCACGATCGAGCCGAGCTGCTCCGGCGGCGCGCTGCGCAGGAGCTGCTGGATGTGGACCGTGCCGAGGTAGCGGCCCGTCGGCGTCTCGAGCGGCGGCCGGCAGATGAACACTGCCGAGGCGAGGGCGGGGCTGAGCTCTTCGCTGCGCACGTGGGCGAGCGCATCGGCAACGGTGGCCTCGGGCGGCAGGATCACGGGAACGGGCGTCATGATCGAGCCGGCGGTGCCCTCGTCGTACTGGAGGAGCCGGCGCACGTCGTCGGCCTCTTCCGGTTCCATGAGCTGGAGCAGTTCCTCGGCCTTGTCGGCAGGAAGGTCGGCCAGAAGATCCGCCGCGTCGTCGGGGTCCATTTCTTCGAGGACGTCCGCGGCGCGCTCGTTGTCGAGTGCCGAGAGGATCTCCACCTGGTCGTCCTCGGGAAGCTCCTGGAGGACGTCGGCGAGGCGCTCGTCCTGAAGCTCGGAGACCACCTGGAGCCGGCGAGCATCGCTCATCTCCTGGATCGCGTCCGCGAAGTCGGCGGGGCGCAGGTCTTCGTGGCTCGCGAGGAAGTGGGTGGCCCGCGTTCCCGTGCGCGTATCGAGGCGCACGTCCTCCCAATCGGCGAGGACGGTCTCGCCGCGACGGAGGCCCCTCAGCCCTCGTCCGCCGGTTTCGCGGCGGATGAAGAGCTTGCTCACGAGCCAGTCTCCGTTGCGCTGCTGGTCCATCGCGACGTCTTCGACGGTGCCGGGGCCCGCGTCGTCGACGAGGACCACACGATGGTCGAACAGGTCGCCGAGCACGAGCATCTCCGCCCCTCGCTGCTCGAAGCGGCGCAGATTGACGAGCCCCGTCGTGATGACCTGGAACTGGTCCATGGAGGTGACGCGGGTCATGGGAACGAAGACGCGCCGCTTGCCCGGCACCTCGACGACGATGCCGATCGCCTGCGGGGCGCGCTGGCCGCGGGCGAGCACGACGACGTCGCGCAGCCGGCCGACGCGGTCGCCGAGCGGGTCGAAGACGTCAAGGCCGAGCAGCCGCGCGACAAACACACGGGCAGGATTGGGGCTCACGACCCTAGGCTACTCCAGAGGAAAGTCCCTGCTCACTCTGAGCTGAAACACGGGCCGAAGCGGCGATCTCGGGTAAGAATGAAGTCATGTCGAACATGTTCGGTTCTCCCGGGCCCGTGAATCAGGCAAGGTCTCTTCCGCAGGGAGACGTCGTCGGATCCTACACGTCATACCTCGATGCCCAGAAGGCCGTCGACTACCTCGCGGATCAGCAGTTCCCCGTCGAGCTCGTCGCGATCGTCGGCAACGACCTCAAGCTCGTCGAGCGCGTGACGGGCCGTCTCAGCTACCCGAGGGTCGCCCTCAACGGCGCCCTGAGCGGCATGTGGTTCGGCTTGTTCGTGGGCGTCCTGCTCTCGTTCTTCTCGACCGGGGCGGGCATCCCGTCCATCATCACGTCCGTGCTCATGGGCGCGGCGTTCTTCATGCTCTTCGGCATCGTCACGTACGCGATGCAGCGCGGCAAGCGGGACTTCACATCGACGAGCCAGGTCCTCCCGACGAGCTACGACGTCGTTGTCGCGTTCGAGGCGGCCGTCGAGGCGCGGCGGCTCCTGCACCAGCTTCCCATGTCGCACGGGCAGCAGGGCTGGGGCGGCCAGCAGTCGTGGCAGCAGGGCGGTCAGCCTGGCCAGGATCAGTACGGCCAGGACCAGCATGGCCAGCAGGGCCAGCAGGGCCACGACCAGCATGGCCATCAGGGATGGGGCCAGCCCGAGGGCCAGTGGCAGCCGCCGCAGGAGCAGGCTCCGCAGCGACCGTCGGGCTGGACTGACCCGTACGGCGTCAACGCGTCGCATCCCGAGGGACAGCCGGAGCAGGCCACGCAGCCGGAACAGCCCGCCCGCAGCGGCTCCGGCTACCACGACCTTCCCGACGGCCGTCCCCAGTATGGGATCCGCATCGATCAGGACCAGCCTCGCGGAGACCAGGAGGACGAGGCCCGGCGCGAGAGCAGCGAAGAGGGCGGCGCCGCGACGAAGGACGACGGCGCCAACCCCGAACGCTGAGACCGCCCAGCCGCTGAACCGCCGGGCCGAAGCGTGAGATCACGGCGAGAATCGGACGAATTCTCGACGAGACCTCACGCTTCGGCGGGAGCGCGCAGGGCTACTAGCCGTTAGCGCAGGCGCTCGATCCAGGCCTCGACGTCGTCAGGCGTGCGGGGGAGGGCGGCGCTCAGGCTCACGGGGCCGTCCTCGGTCATGAGGATGTCGTCCTCGATGCGCACGCCGATGCCGCGATACTCCTCGGGGATCGCGAGGTCTTCGGCCTTGAAGTAGAGGCCCGGCTCGATCGTGAACACCATGCCGGGCTTGAGCTGCCCGTCGAGGTAGAGCTCGGCTCGGGCCTGCGCGCAGTCGTGGACATCGAGCCCGAGGTGGTGGCTCGTGCCGTGCGGCATCCAGCGGCGGTGCTGCTGGCCTTCGGGGGAGAGGGCCTCTTCGGCGCCCACTGGCAGGAGGCCCCATTCCTCGAGGCGCGCCGCGAGCACCTTCATCGCGGCCGCGTGGACCTCGCGGAACCTGACGCCAGGACGCGCGGCCGCGAAGGCGGCGTCGGCGGCGTCGAGCACCGCCTCGTACACGCGGCGCTGGACCTCGCCGAAGCGGCCGCTCACGGGAATGGTCCGCGTGACATCGGCCGTGTAGAGCGACTCGGCCTCGACGCCGGCGTCGACGAGCAGGAGGTCGCCCTCCCGGACCGGGCCGCTGTTGGTGATCCAGTGGAGGATCGTCGCGTTGTTGCCGCTCGCCGCGATCGTGTCGTACCCGAGGTCGTTGCCTTCCTCGCGGGCTTTCGCGAAGAAGGCCGTCTCGACGACCCGCTCGCCGCGCCGATGGGCGACGGCGCGGGGCAGCGCTCGGACGATCTCCTCGAAGCCGGCGACGGTCGAGGCGACGGCGGCCCTGAGCTGCTCGACCTCCCACGCATCCTTCGTAAGCCGCAGTTCGGAGAGCGCCTCGGCGAGCTCATCGTCGAGCGCGTCGAGCTGGCTCAGGTCGAGGGTCTCGGGATCGAGCGCGGTGTTGTAGCGAGCCGTGTCGACGAGCGCGTCGATGTTCTCGTCGACCTTGCGCACGAGCCGCACGGAGATGCCGCCGATCTCGGGTGCCCCGACGCCCTTCGTGAGCGCGACCTCGAGTTCGTCGAGGTGCGCGGTCGCGATTCCGAGGCGCGCCTCGAGCTCGGAGAGGGTTGGCCGGGGGCCCACCCAGAACTCTCCCGTGTGGGCGTTGGCGTAGAACTGCTCGGTGTCACGGCCGGCGAGGGGCCGGAAGTAGAGCGTCGCGCTGTGGTGACCGCCGCCGTCGCCCGTTCCCTCCTCGACGGGCTCGAGGACGAGCACGGCATCGGGCTCGTGGTCCACGCCGAGGCCCGTGAGGTGGGCGAACGCCGAGTGGGGGCGGAAGCGGTAGTGCGTGTCGTTCGAGCGGACCTTGGGCGGCCCGGCCGGAATCACAAGGCGCTCGCCGGGAAATCGCTCGGAGATCGCGCGGCGCCGACGGGCCGTGTGCTCGGCGACGTCGTCGAGCGGGGGAAGCGCGTCGTCCGCGGGCGCCCACTGCGAGGCCATGAACTTCTTGAACTCGTCGGAGCTCGGCCGCTGTGAACGGTTGTCGACGCGGTCCTCGAGGGGTTGGGCGGAGGGCTGCTGGGAGGGGTGGCGGGGCTCGTGGCTCGGCACCGATTCTGAAGCGATCACTATGCCATTCTTCCACCGAGCCCTTTCAAGTCCAGCGTTCGCCGGGTGGCTCGGGGACCGCGGCGGCGACGGCGGCTATCGTGGTCGAGTGAGGATTGATCTGCACGCTCATTCGAGCGTCTCCGACGGCACCGAGCGCCCCGCGGGCCTCGTTGCCGCCGCGCTCGCCGCCGGACTCGACGCTGTCGCGATCACCGACCATGATTCGACTGGCGGCTGGGACGAGGCGACGGACGCTGCGCTGAGCCTCGGCGTCGCCCTCGTGCCCGGCATGGAGGTCTCGTGCCGCACGGCCGAGGGGATCAGCGTCCACGTGCTGAGCTACCTGCATGACCCGACACATCAGGGGCTCCTCGAGGAGATCACCAAGGCGAAGGACGCGCGACTCAGCCGCGCGGAGCACATGGTCTCCCTGCTCGCCGAGGACTATCCGCTCTCGTGGGACGACGTCACGCAGCACGTCGCGCCCGGGGCCACCGTCGGGCGGCCGCACATCGCGGATGCGCTCGTTGCCGCGGGCATCGTGGGCGACCGCTCGGAGGCCTTCGCGACCATCCTCTCCTCGCGTTCGCGCTACTTCGTCCAGCACTACGCGCCCGAACCGGCGCTCGCCGTCGAGCTCGTGCGCGCCGCCGGGGGAGTGCCGATCTTCGCCCATCCCGTGGCTGAGGCGCGCGGGCGGACCGTCGGAGAGGCGACCTATGACGACATGATCGAGGCGGGCCTCGCGGGACTCGAAGTCTTCCACCGCGACAATCCGGAGGCACGGCGCCCGTTCCTCCTCGACCTCGCCGAGCGGCACGGCCTCCTCGTCACCGGCTCGTCCGACTACCACGGCGCAGGCAAGCCCAACCGCCTCGGCGAGTACACGACCGAACCCGAGGTGCTCGCCGAGATCGAACGGCAGGCGAGCGGCGCCGTCGTCGTCCGCCCGAAGCACCCAGGCGCGCCGGACAGCCTCAGCAGGGCTCGCGGCTAGCTCGGTCGGATCACGGTCGCCGAGCGCAGTCGGCCCGCCATGACCTCGATGGCCTGCGCGTTCGCGTCGACGCACACGAAGCGGCGGCCGAGCTCATGCGCCGCCGCCCCGAGAGTCCCCGAACCCGCGAAGAAGTCCAGCACCCAATCGCCCGGCCGCGAGCTCGCGGCGACCATGCGCCGTACGAGCCTGACGGGCTTTTGCGTCGGATAGCCCGTCTTCTCACGCCCTGTCGGGGAGACGATCGTGTGCCACCACACATCCGTGGGGAGCTTGCCGAGCTCCCTCTTCTCGGGCGTCACGAGGCCCGGGGCCATGTACGGCTCGCGGTCCACCTCGGCGCTGTCGAAGTGGTACTTCTCGGGATCCTTGACGTACACGAGGATCGTGTCGTGCTTCGTGGGCCAGCGCCGGCGGCTGCGCGCGCCGAAGTCGTACGCCCACACGATCTCGTTGAGGAAGCACTCGCGCCCGAAGATCACATCGAGCATGACCTTCGCGTAATGGACTTCGCGGTAGTCGAGGTGGAGATACAGCGTGCCGTCGTTCGAGAGGACGCGCCAGGCCTCGAGGAGCCGAGGCTCGAGGAAGGCCCAGTAGTCGCCGAACGCGTCGTCGTAGCGGTGCAGGGCGCCCTTGATCGTCTCGTAGCGCTGGCCGCCGAAGCCGATGCGGTCGCCGTCGCTGCTCCGCACCATCGTCATGGACTGGCGGCGCTGGGCGCGACCCGTGTTGAAGGGCGGGTCGATGTAGACCATCGTGAACGCGCCGTCGGGCAGCGACGGGAGGAACTCCGCGTTGTCTGCCTCGACGACGAGATCAGGCCCGTCAGGGTGCCACACACCCTCCGGCCGGACCGCGCCCGTCGGCACGCTCGCGCCCACGCGCGCGCCTAGTCGGCCTGCGTGCGGCTCACGACCTCGCCCTCGACGCGGCGGGTCCGCGAACGACGGCGCCGGGCCGCAAGCACGCCTCGGTCCACGCCTTCCTCGGCGTCGCCCTGGAGGAAGACGGCCGCAGCCTGGGCTGCCGCGCCCTGCTCCGCTGGGCTCTGTTCGGCCTCGGCCGGAGCCTTCTTGGACGTGCCCCGGCGACGGCGGCCCTCGCCGCTCGTCTGGGAACGTGCCTGGCGGTCGGAGCGCCCGTGGCCGTGGCCGTGCTTGCCCTCGCCCTCGGCGCGCTCTCCCTTGGCCTCGCCCTCAACGGGCTCGCCGGACTTCGCCTCCTCGCGGGGCTTCGCACCTCGCCGGGGCTCGCCGCGCCCCTTGCCGCCGCCGCGGCGCGACTTCTTGGATGGCCCGCCGAGATCCTCGAGGGCCTCTGCTTCGACGCCCTCGAGCACGCGCTTATGCCGCGGGAGACGGCCCTTCGTGCCCTCCTGGATGCCGAGGTCAGAGTACAGGTGCGCCGAGGACGAATACGTCTCGACCGGCTCCGGGACGTCGAGGCCGAGCGCCTTGTTGATGAGGGTCCATCGCGGCACGTCCTCCCAATCGACGAACGTGACCGCGGTGCCCTTCTGGCCCGCGCGGCCCGTGCGGCCCACGCGGTGGAGGTAGGCCTTCTCGTCTTCGGGGCACTGGAAGTTGATGACGTGGGTGACGTCCTCGACGTCGATGCCGCGGGCCGCGACATCCGTTGCCACGAGGACGTCCACCTTGTTGTTTCGGAACGCACGCAGCGCCTGCTCGCGCGCCCCCTGCCCGAGGTCACCGTGCAGGGCCGCGGCCGCGAAGCCGCGGTCCACGAGCTCCTCGGCGAGCTTCGCCGCCGTGCGCTTGGTCTTCGTGAAGATGATCGTCCTGCCGCGGCCCTCGGCCTGGAGGATGCGCGCCACGACCTCGTCCTTGTCGAGGTGGTGGGCCCGGTAGATGACCTGGCGGATGTCCTTCTTCGTGATCGAGTCGTCGTCCGGCTCCGACGCACGGATGTGCGTGGGGCGGCTCATGTAGCGGCGTGCCATGGCGACGACGGGCCCCGGCATGGTCGCCGAGAAGAGGAGCGTCTGGCGAACGGCCGGAACCGCGCCGAGCAGCGTCTCGACGTCGGGGAGGAAGCCGAGGTCGAGCATCTCGTCCGCCTCGTCGAGCACCACGATCCGCACGTTCTTGAGGTTGAGGTGGCGCTGGCGGTGCAGGTCGATGAGGCGGCCGGGCGTTCCGACGATGACGTCGACGCCGCGCTGGAGTGCCTCGATCTGCGGCTCGTATGCGCGGCCGCCGTAGATCACCTCGGTGCGGAGGCTCGTACGCTTGCTCGCGGTCTGAAGGTCCTGGGAGACCTGAAGCGCGAGTTCCCGCGTGGGGACGATGATAAGGGCCTGCGGTGCACCGGGGGCCGGGAGCTTCGCGTAGTCGGGGTGGTCGGGGGCGACGGCGCGCTGGAGCGTCGGGATGCCGAAGCCGAGCGTCTTGCCCGTGCCCGTCTTGGCCTGGCCGATGATGTCGTGCCCGCCCAGCGCGACGCCGAGCGTCATCGACTGGATCGGGAACGGGTGGAGGATCCCCGCGTCCGCGAGGGACTGCGCGATCTCCGGGACAACCCCGTAGTCGCTGAAGGTCTGCTGTGCCTCCTGGCGCACCGGGGCGTCGTTGGTAATGGTCTCCTGCGTCTCGAGCGTCTCCTCGCCCGAATCGTCCAGAAGCAGTTCCTGGGTGTGAAGCTCGTTCAAAGGGGCTGCGTCCCTTTCCATCTGGGCCGGGACTGGCCGCTCAACGGACTGTCCTCAGGGCGGGCGGCAGGGGACTCGCATTCGCCTAGATTGTCCGGAGCGGCCGATCGTGACGGCCGTCCAGTGGAAGCCGATCGCGGGCTATCAGGGTGTCAGCGCGGGGCTGGCAGGTGAAAAAGCAGATCGCGTCAAATACGACCGGGCATCCAATAACGTGACAAGGATATCGTGGGGGCCCGGAAAGCCGGGAATTGTGTGGCGCGACACACGGAGTCGGCTGCCTCGTCGCCGGGCCGTGGTCGTCGGACGCTCCTGCCGATTATCCACATGGATCGGAAGGGGCAGGCGCGAACTCTGCCTGGCGGCAAGAGTGGCCTCATGAAAACTCTCGACCTCTCACGTCTCGGCCCTCGGCTCGCCTTCGCCAGGAACGCGCGGGGACGGGCCTGAAGTCCCATTGCGCCTAGACGCGTTCGAAGAGCACGAGGCGCTTCCGGATGTCGGCCGTCACGAGCCTCACACGCACCGTGGTTCCCGATTCCATCTCGCCCTCGCAGCGGGCCGTGACCGGCGGGTCGGAAAGCTGGACCGTGCCGAACGGCTTCCCCGCAGCTTGGGGCCGGCCGCCGTTCTGCGAGCTTGCGATGCGATCGAGCGGCTGGGACGGCCGGCCGTTGCCGTTGCCGGGCCCCTGGCCGTCGTCGCTCGCGGCCGGCTTCGAGCCCGAGACCACGACGGCGTCGTACTCCTGGCCCACGCAGTTCACGAGGAGCGCCGCCTCGACGAGATCGAGCGACGCACGCTCGACCTGGGCCGCGAGATGGTCCGAAGCTGCCATGAGGCCCGGTAGGGCGGGAAGGGCCTCGCGCACCCAGCCGGGAACATCGCCGTCGTTCGCGAGAGCCTCGCAGAGCACGAGGACGAAGCGGTCCACGAGCCGCCGCAGGGGCGCCGTCGTATGCGCGTAGGGCGCGGCGATGGCCGCCTGCACGGGGTTGTCCGGCAGTGCGCCGTCGAACGGCGTGTACGTCGCGCCGCGGAAGAGCGCGGCCGCCGCATGCAGGATCGCAAGGTGTCGCGGATCGGAGGCCTCGAGCGTCCGCAGGTACTCGCCGTAGGCCATGGCGCCGTCCCATGGGCGGCCGAGGGCCTGCGTCTGGCGGCGGAAATGGCGCAGGGACTTCTCGTCGGGCGGCGGCATGGTGCGGAGGATCCCGATTCCGCCGTCCATCATGAGCTTCGCGGCGGCCATGCCGGTCATGAGCGAGATCTGCGCGTTCCAGTCCTCGACCGGGCGCTGCGCGGCCGCCTCGATCCGATAGCCGCCCTCGTCAGTCGGGACGATCTCCTGCTCGGGGAGGTTGAGGCTTGCCCCGCCGCGGGCCCGCTCGAGCGCCACGCGCTTGAGCCCCACCTCCTTGAGCAGCATGAGAGGCTCGACGGCGGTGCCCGCGTCGATCTGGGCCTGCACCTCGGCGTAGTTGAGCTTCGCACGACTGCGGATCCGGGCACGGGCGAGGCCGACATCGGTGACGTCGCCGTCCGCGTCGAGCCGGAAGTCCCACACGAACGCGCCTCGCACGGTGTCGGCGAGGAGGCTTCCGGCGTCGTCGGTGATGTCCTGCGGGTGCAGCGGGACTTTCGCGTCGGCCGCGTAGATCGTCTGGCCGCGGCGCCGCGTCTCGGCGTCCAGCTCGCCTGCGGGCCGGACGAAGGCCGGGACATCCGCGATCGCGTAGCGGACGCGGTAGCCCGCGCCGTCCCGCTCGATGTGGAGGGCCTGGTCGAGATCGGTCGATTCGGGCGGATCGATCGTGACGAAGTCGACCCGGGTGGCGTCGGCGTCCGGGAGCCGAAGCGAGGCAATGGCCGCCTCGGCGTCCGCGACCGCCGCCGCCGGATACTCGGAGGCGAGCTGGAACTCTTCGCGCAGAGCGGCGAACGCGGCCACGATCGCCTCGGCTCCCGCGTCGGTGCGGGGCGCCGCGGCTCTGGCCGGCTTCGGCGCGAAGTGTGATGGGCCCACGAGCGTCAGCCTAGACCCGAGCGCCGACATTGCGCAGCGGCCCGTGGTTGGAGGGGGCAGCACCCCTGGGAGGTGACCAATGGAGGGCTAGGAGAGCCCGTCCTGTCCGAGGCGCCACGGATGGGCCGGGAACACCCCGAGGATGCGGAGCTCCGTCGAGAAGAACGTGAGCTCCTCGAGGGCCCTCGCGAGCGGCGGCTCGTCGGGATGCCCCTCGACATCGACCATGAACATGGTCGCGGAGAACTGTCCGTCCACCATGTAGCTCTCGAGGCGCGTCATGTTGACGCCGTTGGTCGCGAAGCCGCCGAGCGCCTTGTAGAGCGCGGCCGGGATGTTCTTGACCCGGAACACGAAGCTCGTCACGTAGGGCCCGCTGCCCGCCTCGGGGAGGGGCTGCGGCGGGGCGAGGATCACGAAACGCGTCGTGTTGTGCTTGTGGTCCTCGATGTCCGAGGCGAGGATTTCGAGGCCATAGCGCTGCGCCGCGAGCGGCGGGGCGATCGAGAGCTTCGTCGGATCCCCCCACTCCGCGACCTCGCGCGCGGAGCCAGCCGTATCCCCTGCGACAACCGGCGTGAGGCCGTGGGCTCGGATGAACCCGCGGCACTGCGCGAGCGCGTGCACGTGGCTGTGCACCTCGCGCGCCCCCTCGATGCTCGCACCCGGGATGCCCATGAGGCTGAAGCGGATGCGCAGGAAGTGCTCGCCGATGATCTGGAGGCTCGTCGTGGGCAAGAGCAGGTGGATGTCCGCGACGCGGCCGGCGACCGTGTTGTCGATGGGGATCATGGCGTACTGGGCCTCGCCGCTGTCCACGGCCGCGAATGCGTCCTCGAACGTCGCGCACGGGAGCGCGTCGGCACCCGGGAAGGCCTCGAGGGCGGCCATATGCGAGTTCGCGCCAGGCTCGCCCTGATAGGCGACGACGGTCATGCGCGAGCCGCCCCCGGGGCGAGGGCCGGCAGCTGGGCGCGGAGCCGGGCTGCGGCGTCCGCGGGATCGTCGGCGTCCGTGACGGCGCGGACGACGACGACGCGGCTCGCCCCCGACTCGACGACCGCCCCGACGTTCGAGTGGTCGATTCCGCCGATCGCGAACCAGGGGAGCGTGGGCGCACCCGCGTCGGATGCCTCGGCCGTGCGGCGGGCCGCGTACTCGACGAGTCCGAGGCCGACCGCCGTTCGCCCCGGCTTCGTCGGGGTGGCCCACAGCGGCCCCGTGCAGAAGTACGAAAGCCGCGGTGCGCCGTCGTCCGCCGTGCTCGCGCCGGCTGCGAGGGCCGCGTCGACCTGCTCGGGCGCGTGGGTCGAGAGCCCGACGGCGACAGAGCCGCCGAGGACGCGGCGCACGGCCTCAAGCGGCAGGTCCTTCTGGCCCACGTGGAACACGGGCGCCCCCGAGAGCAGCGCGATGTCGGCCCGGTCGTTGACGGCCCACAGCTTCCCGTGGCGCTCGGCGGCCTCGCGGAGCACGTCGAGGAGCTCGAGCTCTTCGGCGGCCTCGATCTGCTTGTCGCGGAGCTGGATGATGTCGACGCCGCCCGAGAACGCCGCGTCCACGAAGGCCGCGAAGTCGCCGCGGCCCTTCCGGGCGTCGGTGCACACGTAAAGCTGGGCGTCGGGCAAGTGCATGGCAACTAGACTAGTCCTCAGTACTGCGGGAGCCCGCGAGTGTGACACCCCGTCCGAACCCTGACGGCCGGCGGCGCATCGTGAGCCGGGCTGAGAGGGCTGTGTGCCGACCGTGAGAACCTGATCCGGGTTGTGCCGGCGTAGGGAAGGACAGCGTATTCATGGACGGACGCGACGCGGTGACGCATCCCGCGGAGGTCGACGTCGCCGTCGTCGGCGCGGGCGTCGTGGGCCTCGGGATCGCGTGGGAGGCCGCGTGCTCGGGCCGCCGCGTCGTCGTCGTCGATCCGGCGCCTGGCACGGGCGCGAGCTTCGCGGCGGCCGGCATGCTCGCCGCCGTGAGCGAGTACCACTACCAAGAGGAAGACCTCCTCGGCCTTACCCTCGAATCCGCACGGCTGTGGCCCGGGTTCGCCCGGCCGCTCGGCACCGAAGCCGGCAATCTCAGCACGCCGACGCTGTGCGTCGCGGGGGACGCGGCGGACCGCCAGGCACTCGCCGACCTCCGCGCAGTCCAAGAGGCCCACGGGCTCGGCGTCCGGCCGCTCACGGTGCGCGAAGCCCGGTCGCTCGAGCCCATGCTCGCCCCCGCGATCGCAGGCGCGTTCGAGATCACCGCGGACCATCAGGTCGACCCGCGCCGCCTCGTCGCCGCGATCCTGGCCCGGCTCGGGACCGGAGCCGTCATCCGGCAGCGGGCCGAATCCCTCGTCTGGGCGGGCGACGGGGCGCGCGTTGTCGGCGTGCGGCTCGCGGATGGGAGCGAGCTGCGCGCGGGGGAGACGATCGTCGCGAACGGCCTCGGCGCGCGTGAGCTCGCGGGCCTTCCCGTCCCGCTGCCGCTCCGGCCCGTGTACGGCGACATCCTCCGGCTGCGCGTGCCCGAGAGCCTGCGGCCGCTCGTGACCGCGACAGTGAGGGGCCTCGTGCGCGGCAAGCCCGTCTATCTCGTGCCCCGAGCGGACGGGACCCTCGTCATCGGCGCCACGCAGCGCGAGGACGGCTCCGACGCGGTCTCCGCGGGCGGCGTCTACGAGCTCCTCCGCGACGCCCAGGCACTCGTCCCGGCCGTCGCCGAGCTCGAGCTGTACGAGACGACCGCGCGTGCCCGTCCCGGGACGCCGGACAACGCGCCGCTGCTCGGACGCGTCGCCGCGCGCTGGGCCCCCGGCGCAGCGGACGACGGCGGGGCGCCGCCTCACGCGCAGGACGTCGCCGGGCTCATCGTCGCGACGGGATTCTTCCGCCACGGCGTCCTGCTCACACCGGCCGCCGCTCGGATCTGCGTCGACCTGCTCGACGGACGCGCCGACGAGCGCTGGCACGCCTTCCGGCCCGACCGCTTTGCCCGGGTTCCGCACGAGACCCACGCTTCCTACGGGAGGACAGCATGAATCCCTCGACCACCACCCTCGCCGTGACCGTCAACGGCGAACCCCGCGATGTCGCGGCCGGATCGACGGTGCTCGATCTCGTCGCAGCGGCGACCGGGCGCGAGGTCGGCGCTGACGG
The DNA here is from genome assembly GCF_034931225.1 of Sinomonas terricola. Classification (NCBI taxonomy): domain Bacteria; kingdom Bacillati; phylum Actinomycetota; class Actinomycetes; order Micrococcales; family Micrococcaceae; genus Sinomonas; species Sinomonas terricola. The sequence continues at coordinate 107,341 of NZ_JAYGGQ010000001.1, read as the reverse complement.
GCGGCCGGCCGACGGCGGGCGGCTCGGAGTCGCCGTCGCCCTCAATTCAGAAGTGGTGCCCCGCGCTCGCTGGGCCACCACCCCGCTCGCGGCGGGCGACGCCGTCGAGCTCGTCACAGCCATGCAAGGAGGCTGATGTGGAGATCCGCACCGACACCGCAGCAGGTGCCCTAGGGCGCGAGCCGCTTCTCGCCGCCGACCCCTTCGTCGTCGACGGTATCGAGCTGGGCTCGCGGCTCATCATCGGCACCGGCGGGGCCCCGAGCCTCGACGGCCTCGGCGACGCCCTCGAGGCCTCGGGCACCGAGCTCACGACCGTCGCGATGCGCCGGTTCTCGCCCGCCGAGCAGGGCTCCCTGTTCCAGCTCCTCGTGGACAAGGGGATCCGCATCCTGCCGAACACCGCGGGCTGCTTCACCGCGCGCGACGCCGTGCTGACGGCGGAGCTCGCACGCGAGGCCCTCGAGACCGACTGGGTCAAGCTCGAGGTCATCGCCGACGAGACGACCCTCCTGCCGGACCCGATCGAGCTCGCGGACGCGACGGAGCAGCTTGTGAATCGGGGCTTCAAGGTGTTCGCGTACACGAACGACGATCCCGTGCTCGCCCGGCGCCTCGAACAGCTCGGGGCCGTCGCGGTCATGCCGCTCGGCGCGCCGATCGGCACGGGGCTCGGGATCCTCAATCCGCACAACATCGAGCTCATCGTCGCCCGCGCCGAGGTTCCCGTGGTCCTCGACGCCGGGATCGGCACGGCGTCCGACGCGGCCCTCGCGATGGAGCTCGGCTGCGACGCCGTACTGCTCGCGACCGCCGTGACCCGGGCTCAGGACCCGGTCCGGATGGCCGCCGCGTTCCGCCACGCCGTCGTCGCAGGCCGCCTCGCCTCGCAGGCGGGGCGCATCCCGAAGCGCGAGCACGCGCTCGCGTCGAGCCCGATGGAGGGCCGCGCGCAGTTCCTTTAGGTGGATCCGCGCAGTCGGGAGGCGCCTCGGTCTCCGTTCATTCTTAGGCAGCCGCCCAAGCCGGCGGGATCGATACGGTCTCAGTCGGCCCAAGCACTCTTGCGCAGCCCTAGCCGGAAACGCCTACTTTCGCTTTTGCGTGATCAGACCGCGAATGGCGATCACGAGAAAAGCCAGACTCAAGCCGATGCAAATCGACCAAAGTAGACCTAGCAGAGGCCGGAAGATAATGAACGACCCGAATCCAGCAATGAATACGGGCCAGTTGAATCGTCGCCGCTCCGTGGTGGTCATGCATCCCATGGTACTCGCTTCCTTTCAACTATCCCGTGATGAGACTGACGAGATACCAGAATCCGCCGACGACCACGGCGCAGAAGAACGGCTGGCTCCCGCACCACGCGTTCAGGTCCAGCGTCCGCGGCGGATTGTCGGCTATCAGTCGAACAATGTTCTCGGATCCCTGGAAATTTCCATCAATGTATGTCGACAGTGTCCCGTTGCAAGAGTATGGGTTGCGTCCCGTCCCACACGGTCGTGCCGTAGCTGCTCGAACAGAAAGTGTCGAGTTGCCCGGTAGCGTGGGCCGGGACTGTTGATTGCGGCGCAAGAAGGAGGGCCAAGACCATCGCCGCTGTGACCCAGAGGATTGTCGCACTTTGGCGAGCCCCCTTGCGGCGTCGTTGGTGAACGGTCACAGCGGACGGCGCGATTTGCATTGTCATCACAATTCCCCCGAACTGATTTCTCTGACAAGGGATGTCCTTGTGCGGAAATCATAGCCATTTGCTCGATGCCCGTTAGAGTGTCTGAAATAGTACCGGACCGCCAATTGCTGAGGGGCGTCGCGTGCTACCTTGCGAGGAGCGTTAGACGGCCAGCCGGTTCGTTTGATTCTTCAGGCTGAAGCCGGTAGCTCCTGAGTATGCAGAGCCAATTGGGGGGTGGCGACGCGGCCAACATCCGGAGGAGTGTTCTTCCGCTCTCGGTATTGTTGGCGCTCGAGTCGGGCCCGTCTTACGCGTACGAGCTGGCCAGGCGGCTGCGGGGCGTCCATGACCTGGTGAGTGCTGAGAACGACCTCTATGGGTGCCTCAAACGGCTCCGAAGTCGCGGCTTCCTTGCCTTCGAGTGGAAGGAATCGGCTAAGGGACCTCCTCAGAAGCTCTACCGGCTCACCGAAAAGGGACTTGACCATCTTGCAGTCCTGATCGAGGTATGGGGCGAGCTGCGGGCGGCGCTCTTGCAGATGCGTCACGTCGGAACGAACGACGCAGCTCGCCCGTGACGGCACGGCTCGGTCCGGCCTACCCTCGGACCATGGGCGAGCTCGAAGTACTCGATGATGCGCGGCTTGCGGAAGAGCTCGAGATGCTCCCCGAATGGAAGCACCGACTCGGCGGGCTCGTGACGGTCTACAAGCTGCCGAGCGCGGCGAGCGCGCTCGCCTTCATCGCGGCGGTCGGGGAGGTATCCGAGGAACTCGTCCACCATCCGGACCTCGATTGGCGGTATCGACGCGTGTTCGTGCGCTTCAGCACGCACGACGCCGGCGGGGCCGTCACAGCGAAGGACGTCGAGGCCGCGCACCGCGTGAGCGATCACGCCGCGGCGCTCGACGCCGTCCCCGAACCGGAGAGGTATCCGGATTCGCTCAGCCCTTGAGCACCCGATTGAGGTCGGCGACGTCGCGCTTCTCGCGCGATCGTTCGATGACCTTCGTGACCACGAACGACGCGGTGACGCCGAGTGCCATGGGAAGCACCCACGGCATCCACGTGAGCCCGGACATGTAGCCGGTCCCCGCCGAGACGAGCACGATCCAGGTGCCGCATGCGACGACGACGCCGAGCGCGACCGGGAGCATGATGCCGTACTTGCCGTGGCGGCGATCGGCGGCCCAGAGCGCGAAGCCCAGACCGCCGGTGACGATGATGTCGATGACGAGCGACCAGACGGTCTCCACGCCTGCCCCCAGTCAGAGAGCGCCGAAGCCCACGCGGCGCTGCTCCTGCGCGCCGAGCTCGACGTAGCCGATCACGCCGGACGGGACGATGACCTGACGCCCCTTCTCGTCCTCGAGCCGAAGCTCCTTCCCGCCGGAGATCGCCTCTCCGACGAGCTTCGCAACGGCTTCGGCGTCCTGCGAGGACTCGAGCACGATCTCGCGGCCGACGTTCTGGATACCGATCTTGATTTCCACGTGGGTCTCCCTTTGCTGCATGAGAAGAAGTGCGCGGGCCGCAGCGCATGCTCGCGGCCCGACTCTCTATACGTACCTTAGGCCTCTTTGGGGAATCGAGAGATTCCGCGCCAAGCCAAACGGGAGACGAGGTCGCTCGCGACGTTGATCGGCAGATCCCCTGACGTCTCGAGCCAATACCGCGCGCTCACCTGGGCCATGCCGGCGAGGCCGCGTCCGAGCAGCTGCGCCTCGATCATCGGCAGCTTAGTGTCCGTCGCGATGACGCGCGCGATGGCCTCGGCGAAGCCCTTGTTGAACTTCTCGAGCCTCGACGCGACGTCGGGGTCGTTGACGAGGTCGGACTCGAAGACGAGGCGATGCGCCTTGTCGTCCTTCGCGATGAACTCGTAGTAGGCGCGCATGACGGCGCGGACGCGCTCGCGGTTGTCCGTCGTCGAGCCGAGCGCCCCGTCCATGAGCTCGGCGAGGGCCGCGAGGTGGCTGTCGAGCAGGGCGAGGTAGAGGTCCCGCTTCGAGGGGAAATGCTGATACAGCACCGGTTTCGAGACTTGGGCCGTTTCCGCGATATCGTCCATCGCCGCGCCGTGATACCCATTGGCCGCGAAGACTTCGAGCGCGGCGTTGAGGAGCTGGGCCCTCCGCTCGTCTCGGGGAAGGCGCGGGGACCGCGTGGCCGACGCGCGAGGTTCGGTGCTCACAGCTCCACCTTTCTCCCACCGGCCGGCCCCACCCGGACCCGCCAGTAGTCATACTCTACCCGCGGGTCATATAGACGGCGGTATTGACCGCGCAGGGGGAATACGCTGGAGGCATGTCCCCCCTTTCCGACCCGATCCAGCTCCCGCCGCTCGTGGAACCCGGCGCGCCGCTCACCCCGGACGAGGTGCAGCGATACTCCCGGCACGTCATCATCCCGGAGATCGGCGACCTCGGTCAGCGGCGCCTCAAGAACGCCAAGGTCCTCGTGATCGGCGCCGGCGGCCTCGGCGCGCCCGCGCTCCTGTATCTCGCGGCCGCGGGAGTCGGAACGCTCGGGATCGTCGACGACGACGTCGTCGAGCTCAGCAACCTCCAGCGGCAGGTCATCCACGGCGTGTCCGACGTCGGGCGCCCCAAGGCCCATTCGGCCCGGGATGCGGTGCACGAGCTCAATCCGCTCGTCGACGTCCGGCTCCATGAGGTCTACCTCGACGCGTCCAACGCCCTCGAGGTCTTCGCGGACTACGACCTCATCCTCGACGGGACGGACAACTTCGCGACGCGCTACCTCGTCAACGACGCCGCCGCGATCCTCGGCAAGCCGTACGTATGGGGGTCGATCTTCCGTTTCGACGGGCAGGTGAGCGTGTTCTGGGAGAAATACGGCCCGACGTATCGGGACCTCTACCCCGAGGCGCCGCCGGCGGGCTCCGTGCCGTCGTGCGGCGAGGGCGGCGTCTACGGCATGCTGTGCGCGTCGATCGGCGCGTCCATGGTGACCGAGGCCGTCAAGCTCATCACCGGCGTCGGCCGGACGCTCCTCGGACGGGTCCAGCTGTACGACGCCCTGAGCGCGACGTGGCGCGAGCTCAAGGTCTCGAAGGCGCCCGACGCGGAGCCGATCACCGAGCTCGTGGACTATGAGGCCTTCTGCGGCATCGCGCCTGAGACCCCCGCGGCCACGGGGCGCACCGTCACGGCCCGCGAGCTCGCCGACATGCTTCGCGCCCGCGACGCCGGGCAGGCCGACTTCGAGCTCATCGACGTGCGCGAGCCCGGCGAGCACGCCATGGTGAGCATCCCCGGCTCCCGGCTCATCCCGCAGGGGCGGCTGCTCTCGGGCGAGGCGTGGGGTGAGCTTCCGCGCGACCGGAGCGTCGTGTTCCACTGCAAGTCGGGCGTCCGCTCGGGCAACGTGCTGGCCGCGGCGGAGGCCGCGGGTTTCACGGCGGTGAGCCATCTTGAGGGCGGCGTGCTCGCATGGGTGCGGGAGATCGAGCCGAACAAGCCGACCTACTGATCCATGAGCCACGCCGCCTTTGCGCCTAACGTGGGCTGAGGCTGGGGAGACACGGGCGTGGGGGCCGGCTCCGGGCCCGCCTCGAGGAGGGCGGCGTCGACGAGGCCGCCGAGGAACTCCTCAGTGCGAGCATCCTGGCTCGGCGCCGCCTCGCCGAGCTCGCGCGTGACGCTGACCATGAGGCCCTGGCCGTACGCCATGAGCTTCATGATCCGGAATGGCCGGGCACTCTGCGGCGTGATCGTCCCGACGAAGCCGACGGCGCGGCCCGCAAGGGTCTTCGCGGGCGGCACCGCCGCGAACTCGAGCGTGGCCCGCGCGCCGTCGACGACGACATCGTGACGTGGGCACGTCCGCACGAACTCGGTGAGCTCGGAGAGCGCCCGGGAGTACGAACGCTCTGGGTCCGTCACAACCGAGACGAACGTCCAATTCCCCGGGTCGCCCGAGACACCTGACCTCGAGATGTCCGAGGCCGGGACGAGCGTGTGCTTGTGAGGCGTATCCATGACGGCCGGGGCTCGGGGAAGCGCTCGCACCCGGTGCCGCTCTGTCTGTGGCGGACGGCGCGCTCGGATTCGAGGGCAGCACGAGCGGAAGCAGCGGAATGCACCCTGTGAGGACGACGGCGGAGCTCGCGAGAGCGGCAAGCTTCCAAATGCGAAGCGCACCCCGTGAGCGCGATCCAGGCAACGTCGAGGCGCGTGAGCCCATGGTCCCCCCATCATGCGGATGTGAGGACACCGTATCCGGCGTGCGGTGGGAGGGCGAGGCCTCAGCCCGCGCGCGTGTGGTCGACCGGGCAGTCCTCGGGGGAGGCGCCGTCGTCGGGCGTTTCCTCGCCGAAGGCGTCCGCGACAACGGACGGCAGGTCGATGCTGATGCCATAGAGCGCGTCGAGCGCCGCGAGGTATTCGGCCTCGCGGCCTTGGGCCGCGAGTTCGCGGGCCCGGACCGTCGGTGTGTGGAGGAGCTGCTTGACCATGCGACGCATCGCGAACTCGACCTCTTCCGCGGCCGCCGTGCAGCCGTGCCGGGCCCGGACCTTCTCGATCTCGGAGTCGAGGACGGCCATCGTGTGCCGGCGGAGCGCGACGATCGCGGCATCGGCCTGGCGTGCCTGATGCTGCGTCTCGAAGTCAGCCGCCGCGGCGCCGACGATCCGGCTCGCCTCGGCGAGGGCTTCGGCCTGCTCCTGGGGCGCGGCCAGGCGCACCGACTCGAGCGTGACGAGCTCGACGCCGTCGAGCGAGCCGACGCCGGGATCGAAATCGTGCGTGAGGGCGAGGTCGATCACGATGAGCTGCTGCGTCGACTCGGACCGGATGGCCTCGAGCTCGACGGCCTCCATCGGCGTCGTCGAACCGCTGCATCCGATGAGGACGTCGGCCCCCGCGATCGCCCCGGGGAGCTGCTCGGCCGTGAGGGCGACACCGCCGCGGGCAGCCGCGAACTCCTCGGCGCGGCCCGACGACGAGTACACCTCGACGCGAGTGCATCCGCGGTCGCGCAGGAGGGCCATGGTCGCGCCCGCGTACGCGCCCGTGCCGAACAGCACGGCGCGCTTCGACGACCAGTCGGGATGATCCGCGAGGTCGGCCGCGAGATCGAGGGCAACGGAGACGATCGAGAGGCCGCGGCTGCCGAGCGCCGTCTGGGTCGCGACGTCCTTCGCGGTGCGCGACGCCGCCTGGAAGAGACGCACGAGCGGCGGGGTCGCGGTGCCGTCCTCCTGCGCCGAGATGAGGGCGCGGCGCACTTGGCCCGCAATCTCGCGCTCGCCGACGACGGCGGAGTCGAGTCCCGAGCTCACCGCGAAGAGGTGCCGCGCGACGTCGGCTCCCTCGTGCGTGCGGAACGCGTCCGACACCGTCCGCTCGGGAAGGCCGCTCCGGTGGCTGATCTCGGCCACGACGGCCGAGCGCGCCGCCTCGAGGTCCTCGGGCGCGGGCGCCTCGGCGTAGATCTCGAAGCGGTTGCAGGTCGCGAGGACGACCGTGCCGGAAACGGTGGGGGAGTGGGACGCGGAGTTGGCCACAGTGGCAGCACCGTTGCTCAGGAGAGCAACGGTTTCCAAGTTCAGATCGGCGTGAGTCGCCACCATCGAGAAAACAACCACAGCCCGTCCATCATAGCTTTTCGATCCGGTGTAGAACACGGACGTCGCACACTCGCGAACGGCACCGCATGTGACAGCCTGTCAGCATCGGGGCTTGCCCGCTCTGAGAGAATCGCGGTATGACCCTCAGCCCTGACCACCCCCTCAAGGACGGCCGGACGGCGCAGTCTCCACTCATCACCGCCTATCGCGGGGGGCGTCCGAACCAGCATCCGATCTGGTTCATGCGGCAGGCCGGCCGGTCGCTTCCCGAATACCGCGCGGCCCGCGAGGGCTACGGCATGCTCGAATCCTGCCTCAAGCCCGAACTCGCGGCCGAGATCACGCTCCAGCCCGTGCGCCGGCACGGCGTCGATGCCGGCATCTTCTTCTCGGACATCGTCATTCCGCTCAAGCTCGCGGGCGTCGGAGTCGACATCGTCCCGGGCGTCGGGCCGGTACTCGAGAAGCCCATCCGAACGCCCGATGACGTCGCCGCCCTTCCGCGGATCGACGACGCCATCTTCGCGCCCATCCGCGAGGCCGTGCGGATCGCCGTCGAAGAACTCGGCACGACGCCGCTCATCGGCTTCGCGGGTGCACCGTTCACGGTAGCGGCCTACATGGTCGAGGGCCGGCCGTCGCGCGACCACCTCGGCCCCCGCACGATGATGCACGGCGACCCCGCGACGTGGCAGGCCCTCATGGAATGGACCGCCGACGCATCCGGTCGCTTCCTGCGCGCGCAGATCGAGGCCGGCGCGTCGGCCGGGCAGCTCTTCGACTCGTGGGCCGGCTCGCTGGGCCTCGAGGATTACCGGCGCTCGGCGGCTCCGTACTCGTCCCGCGCACTCGACCACGTCCGCGACCTCGGCGCGCCGCTTGTCCACTTCGGCACCGGGACGTCGGAGCTCCTCGGCGCGATGTACGAGGTCGGTGTCGACGCGGTCGGCGTGGACTACCGGCTGCCGATCCAGGAGGCGAACCGGCGGCTCGGCGGGCGCGTCGTCCTCCAGGGGAATATCGACCCCGCGCTCCTCGCGGCCCCGTGGAACGTGCTCGAGGCCCACGTGCGCGAGATCGTCCGGCAGGGCGCCTCGGCACCGGGGCATGTCATCAACCTCGGCCATGGCGTCCCGCCCGAGACCGATCCGGGCGTTCTCACGCGGCTCGTCGAGCTGGTCCACTCGATCTAGGCGCTGTCGATGACTTCGGGACCACACGACGTCGGGGACGCGCCCGCCGCTCGGCGCGCCGTCGTCGTCGGCGGCGGCATCGCGGGCCTGTGTGCCGCGCTCGAGCTGCGCCGCTCGGGCCTCGCGGTCACGGTCCTCGAGTCGAGCGAGAGGTGGGGCGGCTGCCTCGGCATGCACGAGGTCGCGGGGCTCGCCCTCGATAGCGGGGCCGAATCGTTTGCGACGCGCACGGACGGCGTCCGGAATCTCCTCGACGAGCTCGGGCTCACGGATGACATCGTCGCGCCGCACCCGTCTGGCGCCTGGGTCCAGCTTCCCACGGGCGCCGAGGAGCTCCCGAAGGCGGGCGTGCTCGGGATTCCGTCGAACCCCTGGGCCCCGGAGGTCCGATCTGTGCTGGGGCTGTGGGGGTCGCTTCGCGCCTCGCTCGACCGCGTCCTGCCTGTGCCCGCGCCCCACGCCGACGCGAGCGTTGCCGACGTCGTGCGCGCCCGCATGGGGCGGCGGGTCCTCGGCCGGCTCGTGACCCCGGTTGTCGGGGGCGTGCACTCGGCGGACCCCGCGCTCCTCGACATCGACATGGTGGCGCCCGGCCTGCGGTCGCTCATGTCCGAACGCGGTTCGCTCGCCGCGGCCGTGGCGGCCCAGCGGAGCCGCTCGACGGGCGGCGCGAAGGCGGGATCGGCCGTGGCCGGGCTCCGCGGGGGCATGCATCGGCTCGTCACGGCGCTCGTCGAGCGCCTCGCCTACGACGGCGTCGAGCTCGTGAACGGCGCGCGCGTCGAGCGCCTCGACCGGGTGGGCGCCGGCTGGCGGGTCGGCACGGTTCAGGGCGCGGCCCCCGACTCCGCTGGCGTGCCAGAGCGCGCGTCCCGCGATGCCGAGCTCGTCGTCGTCGCGCTCGGCGGCCCGGCTGCCGTCGAATTGCTCTCCGACGCCGTCCCCGAGCTCGGCGGCCACGAACCGGTTCCGGGGCCCGAGGTCAAGCTCGTCACGCTCGTGCTCGACAAGCCGGAGCTCGACACGAGGCCGCGAGGGACGGGCGTGCTCGTGGCCCCTCAGGTCGCGGGAATCCAGGCCAAGGCCCTCACCCACGCGACGTCGAAATGGGGCTGGCTCGCGGATGAGGCGGGGCCCGGCACGCACGTCCTGCGCCTCTCCTACGGCCGCGTGGCCGATCCTCTCTCCGCGCTTCCCGGGGACGGGCCAGAGACGGACGACGAGCTCTTCCGTGCCGCGCTCGCGGACGCGTCCGCGCTCCTGACGGTCGAGATCACGTTCGAGGACGTGCTCGGCTGGGACGTGGTGCGCTGGGAGGGGAGCCTCCCGTTCGCGAGTGTCGGCCACCGGGAGCGGGTCGCGGAGATCCGTCGCCGCGTCGCGGAACAGCCCGGCCTCGCCGTGGTCGGCGGGTGGGCCGCGGGCAACGGCCTTGCGTCGGTCGTGCCCGACGCACGGGGGCAGGCGAGCAGCCTTGCCGTGAGCCGTGTGTGACTTTCATCACTTCTACGCCGTTTTCTACGTTTCGTAGACAATCCAATTCGATTTGCCGCGACCGAAGGAGCACACTGGAGACCATGAGCCACACTTTTGACGAATCTGTCACCAAAACGGTGGCGGAGGGCAGCCACGCCTCCGACGCTGCCGAGCAGCAGTTCTTCACCCTCTGGAGCGTCTTCGGCCGCGTCCCGGGCAGCGCCGCCCCGGCCGCAAGCGCCGTTTCGGACTTCGAGTCGCTCGTGGCACGCCTCGGCGAAAAGGGCGTCACGGTGCGCGGCCTATACGACGTCTCGGGCCTCCGGGCGGGAGCCGACGTCATGGTCTGGGTCCACGGCCCCAAGCCCGAGGAACTCCAGCAGGCCGTGCGCGACATCCGCCGCAGCGAACTGTTCGCCGGCACTGAGCAGACGTGGAACGCGATGGGCGTGCACCGCGAAGCCGAGTTCACGAAGAGCCACACGCCCGCGTTCTCGCGTGGCGTCGAGCCGAGCACGTGGCTCACGGTCTACCCCTTCGTCCGCTCCTACGAGTGGTACATCCTCCCCGCGGAGGAGCGTTCGCGCATGCTCCGCGAGCACGGCATGCTCGGCCGCGACTTCCCGCAGGTCATCTCGAACACCGTCTCGGCGTTCGCCCTCGGCGACTGGGAATGGATCCTCGCCCTCGAGGCGCCCGAGCTTGTGGACCTCGTCGACATGATGCGCCACCTCCGCTACACGGACGCGCGCAATCACGTGCGCGAGGAGGTCCCCTTCCACACGGGCCGCCGCATCTCGGCGTCCGAGGTTGCCGAGGTCCTGGCGTGACTGCGTCTCCCGTCGCGCTCGCGGTGAGTACCGCGGTCAATCCGGTCACCGAGGCCGGCCGGGCCGCCCCCGCGGTGTACGACGCCGTCCTCCTCGCCTCGTTCGGGGGGCCGGAGGGCCAGGACGACGTCATCCCGTTCCTGCGCAACGTGACCCGCGGCCGCGGCATCCCGGACGAGCGCCTCGAAGAGGTGAGCCACCACTACCGCGCGTTCGGCGGCGTGAGCCCCATCAACGCCCAGAACCGCGAGCTCAAGGCCGCGCTCGAGGCCGAGCTCGCCGCGCGCGGCATCGACCTTCCCGTGTACTGGGGAAACCGCAACTGGGACCCCTACATCCCCGAGACGCTTGAGCGCATGTACGGCGACGGCCGTCGCCGGGTCCTCATGATCACGACGAGCGTCTACTCGTGCTACTCGAGCTGCCGCCAGTACCGCGAAGACATCGGCGTGGCGCTCGCCGAGACGGGCCTCGCGGGTCGCCTCGAGGTCGACAAGGTCCGGCAGTACTTCGACCATCCCGGCTTCGTCGCGCCGTTCGTCGAAGGAACGACGGCGGGACTCGCGCGCGTGCGCGAGGCGCTCGGAGCCGCGGACGGTTCGCGCGACGCGGAGATCCGCGTCCTGTTCGCGACTCACTCCATCCCGACCCGCGACGCCGACGCTGCCGGTCGCTCCGCGGGCGAGCCCCGCGAGTTCGAGGGCGGCTCCGCATACGTTGCGCAGCACCTCGCGAACGCACGGGCGATCATGGCCGCTGTTGCACCCTCGCTCGAATGGGACCTCGTCTACCAGTCCCGCTCGGGCGCGCCGCACATTCCGTGGCTCGAGCCGGACATCAACGACCACCTTGAGGCGATCGCCGGCGGCGACGGCGAGCGGCCCGCGGTCAAGGGCGTCGTCATCGTGCCGCTCGGCTTCGTGAGCGACCACATGGAGGTCGCGTGGGATCTCGACACCGAGGCCCTCGAGACGTGCCGGGAGCTCGGGATCGAAGCGGTCCGCGTTCCGACTCCGGGCGTCCACCGCGAATTCGTCGCGGGCCTCGTGGACCTCATCCGCGAGCGCACTTCGGAGAACTCGGAGAACACCGTGGCCGAGCGGCCGCACGTGACCGAGCTCGGCCCTTGGTATGACGTGTGCCGGCCGGGTTGCTGCGAGAATTTCCGCGGTGCCAAGCCCGCGATAGCGGAAGCGGGCACAGCGGCGGGCACTGCGGCGGGAGTGTCCTGACCATGTCCGTGCGCATCGGGACGCGGGGGAGCGCGCTCGCCCTGACCCAGACCCAGCAGACCGCGGAGATACTCGCGGCGGTCGGCGGCTTCGAGACGGAGCTCGTCAGGATCAAGACCGAGGGTGACGTCCGCACGGGCTCGCTCGCGCAGCTCGGGGGCACGGGCGTCTTCGTCGCGGCGCTGCGCGAGGCGCTCCTTGCGGACCGCTGCGACGTCGCGATCCACTCGCTCAAGGACCTCCCGACGGCGGGGACGCCCGGCCTCGCGCTGGGGGCGATCCCGGTGCGCGCCGACGCGCGCGACGTCCTGTGCGCTCGCGACGGCCTCACGCTCGCGCAGCTGCCCCCCGGGGCGAAGGTCGGAACGGGCTCGCCGCGCCGTGCGGCCCAGCTCCGCGCAGCGCGGCCCGACCTCGACGTCGTCGACATCCGAGGCAACGTCGACACGCGGCTCGGCCGCGTGCCCGGCCTCCCCGGCAACGCCCCTGACGCACCAGGCGACTTGGACGCGGTTGTCCTCGCCGCGGCGGGTCTCGCGCGCCTCGGGCGCACCGACGTCGTGAGCGAGTTCTTCGAGCCCGAGGTCATGCTCCCAGCGCCAGGCCAAGGTGCTCTCGCCGTCGAATGCCGCGTCGAGGACGCGCCGGTTCGCGATAACGGCATCCTCGCGGAAGGGGCGGTTCAGGGCGTGCTGGCCCAGGCGCTCGCCGCGATCGACGACGCCGATACGCGCCTCGCGGTGAGCGCCGAGCGTGCGCTGCTGGCCCGGCTCGAGGCGGGATGTGCCGCGCCCGTCGGTGCCCTCGCGCGCCGCAAGGGGAGCCTGCTGTATCTCGACGCGGTCGTGTGCTCCCTCGACGGCAAGCAGAGCCTCAGGCTCAGCAGGGCGACGGACGGCCTGACCGAGGTCGGGGCGCATCTGCTCGGGATCGAACTCGCCGAGGAGTTCCTCGCGCAGGGCGCCGCAGACTTCGCAGACCTGGGCGCGTGAGCATGGGCCAGGGTCTCCACCGCGGGCGGCCCCTGGCCGGTCGGCGCGTGCTCCTGACCCGCAGCCCTGACCGCGCTGGGGCCATGGCTGAGGCACTCGCCGCGGCAGGGGCCGAACCGCTCCTCCTGCCGCTCATCGACTTCGAGACCGCGCGCGATGCGGAAGGGCTCGACGCCGCGCTCTCCCGGCTTGCCGCGGGGGAGTACGCGTGGCTCGTGGTCAGCAGCATCACGACTGTGCGCGCGCTCAAGCAGTTCGCGGCCGAGCGCGGCAGTTCGCTGCGCGGGCTCGTGCCCGAGGGCGTGCGCATCGCGACGATCGGACCGAGCTCGCGGCGCGTGATCGAGGCCGAGGGGCTGCGCGTCGACCTCGCCCCCGGGGGGAAGCAGTCGGCCGAAGGGCTCGTCGAGCTATGGGCCTACGCGGACGACGGCGGCGCGTCCGGGGCGGACGGAGCCGGCACGGTGCGGATCCTCATACCGCAGAGCGGCCTTGCGGGCCCCACCCTGTCGGCCGGGCTCGTCGAGCGGGGCTGGGACGTCGACGTCGTGACGGCGTATGAGACGGTCGACTATCCTGCTGAGCCCACGAGGAGGCTCACCGCGGAGCTCGCGGTCGGCACCGAGCCGAGCCCCGCCGTCGTGCTCTCTCCAGAAGACGCCCGCCGCGAGCTCGGCGCGGGGCGCCTCGACGCGATCGTCGCTGCGTCGCCGAGCGCCGCGCGGCGCATCTGCGAGGCCCTCCGGCCCCTCGTGGGAGCACGGCTCGTCGCGATCGGCCAGCCGACGGCGGCCGAGTTCCACTCCCTCGGCGTGAATGTCGCGGCGACCGCTGCCACGCCGACCCCCGAGGGCATCGTCGACGCCGTCGTGGAGGCAGTCCTGCTGCCGCGCGACCCGCCGCCCCACACATCCCCACCTTCTGTCCCACCCACCCACCCTTCTGTCACACCCACCCACCCACAGGACACCGCATGAGCTTCCCCCACCACCGCCCGCGCCGGCTGCGCCAGACCCCGGCCCTGCGCCGCCTCGTCGCGGAGCACCGCCTCCACCCGGCGGAACTCATCCTGCCCGCGTTCATCCGCGAGGGCCTCAGCGAGCCGTCCCCGATCCAGTCGATGCCCGGCGTCGTCCAGCACACCTCCGAGACGCTCAAGCGCGCGGCGGCCGAGGCCGCCGAACTCGGGCTCGGCGGCATCATGCTCTTCGGCGTCCCCGAGGAGCGCGACGCGAATGGCACGGCGTCGCTCGATCCCGACGGCGTCCTCAACTCCGCGATCCGGGACGTCCGCGCCGAAGTCGGGGACTCGCTCGTCGTCATGAGCGACGTGTGCCTCGACGAATTCACGGACCATGGCCACTGCGGTGTGCTCGACGCGCAGGGGCGGGTCGACAACGATGCGACGCTCGAGATCTACGCCCAGATGGCCGTCGCGCAGGCTGAGGCCGGGGCGCATGTGCTCGGGCCGAGCGGGATGATGGACGGCCAGGTCGCCGTCATCCGCCAGGCCCTCGACACGGCGGGGCGACAGGACGTCGCTGTGCTCGCCTACGCCGCGAAGTACGCCTCGGCGTTCTACGGCCCGTTCCGCGAGGCCGTCGACTCCCAGCTCAAGGGGGACCGGCGCACCTATCAGATGGATGCGGCCAACCGCCGCGAGGCACTCCTCGAAGTCGAACTCGACCTCGAGGAGGGTGCGGACATGGTCATGGTCAAGCCGGCCATGAGCTATCTCGACATCCTCGCCGACGTCGCGGCGATGAGCCCTGTGCCCGTTGCCGCCTACCAGATTTCGGGGGAGTACGCGATGATCGAGGCGGCGGCCGCGAACGGGTGGATCGACCGGAAATCGGCGATCGTCGAGTCGGTGCTCGGCATCCGTCGGGCCGGCGCGAACATGGTCCTCACGTACTGGGCGCCCGAGATGGCGCGGTGGCTGCGGGAGGCGTAGCCGAGCCCGGGAATGATCGGGCCGAGGAGGCGGTTTCAATGCGTATGCATGAAAAGAACGAAGCTGAGCTCCCGGTCCTCATCGGCGTCAACACCTTCGGCGACGTGGGCCTCGGCCCCGATGGCGAGCCCAAGCCGCACGCCCAGGTGATCCGCGAGGTGGTCGACGAGGGGAAGCTCGCGGACGCCGTCGGGCTCCACGCCTTCGGGGTCGGCGAGCACCACCGCAAGGACTTCGCCGTCTCGGCGCCCGAAGTCCTCTTGGCCGCCGTCGCCGCCGAGACGCGGAACATCCGCCTTGCGTCCGCCGTCACCGTGCTGTCCTCGGACGATCCCGTGCGCGTCTTCCAGCGCTTCTCGACGCTCGACGCCGTCTCGAACGGCCGCGCGGAGGTGATCCTCGGGCGGGGCTCGTTCATCGAGTCGTTCCCGCTCTTCGGCTTCGACCTCGAGGACTACGAGATCCTCTTCGAGGAGAAGCTCGAGCTCTTCGACCGCGTGCGCTCGCAGAACCCAGTCCATTGGGAAGGCCGCACGCGCGGGCCGATCCGCGGGCTCACGGCGTATCCGCACGTCGAGGATGGGCTGCTCGACACGTGGATTGGCGTCGGCGGCACCCCGCAGTCGGTCGTGAGGGCCGCTCACTACGGATACCCGGTGAGTTTCGCGATCATCGGCGGCGAGCCCGCGCGGTTCGCGCCGTTCATCGAGCTCTACAAGCGTTCGCTCGAGAAGTTCGACAAGCCCTACACCCAGCTCGCGACCCACTCGCCCGGACACATCGCGGACACCGACGAGCAGGCCCGGGAAGAGCTCTTCCCGCACTGGCTCGCGATGCGCAACCGCATCGGCGCCGAGCGCGGCTGGGGGCCCGGGAGCCGGACCGAGTTCAACGCCCAGGCGTCGCGGAACGGCGCGCTCTACGTCGGCTCGCCCGAGACCGTCGCGCGGAAGATCGCGGAGACGCATCGCGTCCTCGGCACCGAGCGCTTCGATCTCAAGTACTCGAGCGGGACGCTCCCGCACGGCGCCATGATGCGCAGCATCGAACTCCTCGGCACGAAGGTCGCCCCGCTCGTCGCGGACATGGTCGCCTAGCCGCCGGCTGCGCTCCGGACCCCGTCGGCCTCCCGCGCCGTGTCGGGACGCGACACGCGAACTTCAGACCGATTGGGAAAGTGCAACCGGTCAGGAGCGGGGCCTGGCGGCGCCGCGGGGCCAGCTTCATGGGGAAGAATGGAGGCCATGACCACCTCCGAGGACCTCTATGCCCGTGCCCGCTCGCTCATGCCCGGAGGGGTGAACTCGCCCGTGCGGGCCTTCGGGTCCGTGGGTGGCACGCCGCGCTTCATCGTCTCGGCGAAGGGGCCGCGCGTGACCGACGCGGACGGGCGCGAGTACGTGGACCTCGTGTGCTCGTGGGGTCCCGCTCTCCTGGGCCACGCCGTCCCGGAGGTCCTCGCCGCCGTCCACGCCGCCGTCGACCGCGGCCTCTCCTTCGGCGCGTCGACGCCGGATGAGGCGGCGCTCGCGGAGCTCGTCGTCGGGCGCGTGCCCGCCGTCGAGCGCCTGCGCATGGTCTCCACGGGCACCGAGGCGACCATGACCGCCATCCGGCTCGCGCGCGGGTTCACTGGCCGCGACCTCGTGGTCAAGTTCGCAGGCTGCTACCACGGGCACGTCGACGGACTGCTCGCGGCGGCCGGCTCGGGCGTTGCGACGCTCGCGTTGCCCGGATCCGCAGGCGTCACGGCCGCGACCGCGGCCGAGACCCTCGTGCTGCCATACAACGACCTCGACGCCGTCGAAGCCGCATTCGCCGAGCTCGGCTCGCGCATTGCGGCCGTCATTACCGAGGCCGCGCCCGCGAACATGGGCGTCGTGACCCCCGCCGAGGGGTTCAACGCGGGGCTGCGGCGGATCACCGCCGAGAACGGCGCGCTCCTGATCATCGACGAGGTGCTGACCGGATTCCGCGTCGGATCGGCGGGCTACTGGGGCCTCACGGGCCAGGCCGAAGGCTGGGCGCCGGACCTCTTCACGTTCGGCAAGGTGATCGGCGGCGGCATGCCGGTCGCCGCACTCGGGGGACGTGCCGAGGTCATGGACTTCCTTGCGCCGCTCGGCCCCGTGTACCAGGCTGGGACGCTCTCCGGAAATCCCGTCGCGATGGCGGCGGGGGTCGCGACCCTCACGCTCGCGACCCCCGACGTGTACGCGCACATCGACGCGCGCTCTGCCGAGCTCTCCGCAGCCGTTTCCGAGGCCCTCGCGGCCGAGGGAGTCGACCACTCGATCCAGCGCGCGGGGAACCTGTTCTCGGTCGCGTTCGGGACGTCCGAGCGGGGCGTGCACAACTACGCCGACGCGCAGGCGCAGGAGGCCTTCCGGTACGGGCCGTTCTTCCACTCGATGCTCGACTCGGGTGTGTACCTCCCGCCGAGCGTCTTCGAGGCGTGGTTCCTGTCTGCGGCGCACGACGACGCCGCGATGGCCCGCATCATCGACGCCCTGCCGGCCGCGGCGAAGGCCGCCGCGTCGGCGACGCCAGCCGGGTAGCCGCGATTGGGCGTGGCCACGCCTTTGGCGGGACGTGGCCACGCGTCGTGACTGGGGCGACGAGTGGCCACCTCTCGCAAACGCGCGGCCACCTCTCGCCCTACGCGTGGCCCATGAGGGCCGTCGCCTGTTCGGCCAGCAGCACCGCGCCGAAGCCGAGCATGATGATGCCGCTCGCGAGGGTCACGAACTGCGCGCGGCGCGGCGTCGCGCTCAGCAGGCGGCGCGCGGCGACGGCGACGAGCCCATAGACGACGACGGAGATCGCCACGTGCGTGAGCCCCATCGCCGCCGTCTGCAGCGGGACGGGCACGGCTGAACCCGCCCGGACGAACTGCGGCATGACCGCCAGGTAGAGCAGGAGCCCTTTCGGGTTGATGCCGCTCGTGCCGAGGCCGCGGAAGAAGTCAGTCGCGGCGCGGTGGCGGACCCGGCATTCGGGGTCCGCGTGGTACGCCGCGGACTGCCAGCCGCGCGTCGTCGTCACGCCGAGCCACACGAGATACACCGCGCCTGCCACGGAGAGCCACGCCACGAGCTCCGGGCGCCCCGCGAGGAGCACTCCGAGCCCTGCCGCGACCACTAGCGTGTGGCCGAGATAGCCGGTGCACAGCCCCGCGACCGAGGGCACGGGGGAGCCGCGGCGGATGCCGGCCGCGATCGTGTAGGCCCAATCCGCGCCGGGCGTGAGCGAGAGCGTGAGGGCGATCGCGGCGAAGCCCGCGAGGGGAGCGAGATCCATGCCGCAAGATTACGGAATTCCGGGAGAGAGGTGCTCACCAATTCTCGCCTGCTGCGGTGGTTTTGGGATAGATTCTTTCTATGATCGACAACCTCGACCGAAGTATCTTGCGCGCCCTCCAGGCCGACGGTCGGATGACCGCCACCGCGCTGGCCTCGAAGGTCGGTCTCACGCTCGCTCCGTGCCATCGTCGGCTCAAGGACCTCGAGTCCGAGGGAGTCATCCGCGGATACCGCGCCGAAGTCGACCCCGCGAAGGTGGGCTTCGGGTTCGGGACGATGGTCTTCGCGACTCTCCGTGAGACGTCCCGCGAGGCGATCCGGGCGTTCGAGGAGGCCGTCGTCGCCGAGCCTCAGGTCGTCGAGGCGTATCGGCTCTTCGGCGATCCCGACTATCTCCTCAGGTGCGTCTCGGAGGATCTCCCGGGCTACCAGCGCCTCTACGATGAGCGCCTCGCCGCGCTCCCGGGCCTCGCGAAGCTCACGTCGACCATCGTCATGAGGGACCTCAAAGGCTCCGGCGGGCTTCCGCTCTAGCCCGCGGCGCGCAAAGCCAACGGGCGACGGCGGCACTCGCGCGAGTGCCGCCGTCGCCCGTTGTAGGGGCCCTCCGAAGACCTAGAGGACGTCGCTCAGGAAGCGCTGAAGGCGATCGGTGCGGGGATCGCCGAAGACCTGCTCGGGGGCGCCGCTTTCCACGACGACGCCGCCGTCCATGAACGTCACGGTGTCGGAGACGCTGCGCGAGAAGCCCATCTCGTGCGTCACGACGACCATGGTCATGCCGCTCGCCGCGAGATCCGCCATGAGCGCAAGGATGCCCTTGACGAGCTCGGGGTCCAACGCGGACGTGGCCTCGTCGAAGAACATGACCTCGGGCTTCATGGCGAGCGCGCGCGCGATGGCGACGCGCTGCTGCTGGCCGCCCGAGAGCGTCGCGGGGCGCACGTCCGCCTTGTGCTTGAGTCCGACGAGGTCGAGTTGCTCGAGCGCTTCGGCCCGCGCCTGCTCCTTGGAGAGCTTGCGCAGCTTCCGAAGCGCGAACGCCACGTTCTCGCCGACGCTCTTGTGCGGGAAGAGGTTGAACTGCTGGAACACCATGCCGATGCGGCGGCGCAGCTCGTCGGGGTTGTCGTTGAGGACGGACCTGCCGTCAAGGAGGATGTCTCCCTGATCCGGCTCGATGAGCCGGTTCATGACGCGGAGGAGCGTGGACTTGCCCGAGCCCGAAGGGCCGATCACCGAGGTGGTCGTGCCGGCCCGGACGCTCAGGTCGATGCCGCGAAGCACCTTGTTGCTCCCGAAGGCGAGGTGTATGCCCTTCGCCTCGAGGGAGCCGGAGGTGAATTGGCCCAGCGAAGTCGCCTGGCTCATGCGTGGGCTCCCTTCCCGACGACGGCGGCGGCCTCGTCCGGCTCGTCCTTCTCCGCGCGGCTCTTGGCCCGGCCCGTGCGGAGGCGGGCGTCGATGTAGTTGACGACGTGCGTGAGGGGGATCGTCATCGCGAGGTAGAAGAGCGCCGCGGCGACCAGGCCAGAAAGGTTGCCGGATTGTGCTGCCTTGTCCTGGCCGATCTGGAACAGCTCGCGTTCACTCGCCATGAGGCCAATCGTGAAGACGAGCGACGAGTCCTTGATGAGCGCGATGAACTGGTTCACGAGCGCTGGCAGCACTCGCCGGACTCCCTGAGGGACGACGATGAGGCGCATCGCGGGGCCGTATCCGAAGCCGAGCGCGCGGGACGCCTCAAGCTGGCCCTTGTCGACGCTCTGGATGCCGGACCGGAAGATCTCGCCGATGTAGGCCGCCGAGATGAGCGAGAGCGCTGCGATTCCCATGGGGTACGGACTCGTGACGCCGGTCAGCTCGCGGAAGGCCGGCCCGAAGCCGAGGCTGATCGCAAGGATGGTGAGGATCGCCGGGAGTCCACGGAACACGTCCGTGTACCCCCGGGCGATCCACCGCGCCACCGGATTACGGGAGATGCCCATGAGGGCCAAGACCATGCCGAGCGCGGTGCCGATCACCCCGGACGAAATCGCAAGCACGAGTGTGTTTGGCAGGCCGACCGCGAACATGGCCGGGAGCACCTCGCCGATGACCTTCCAGTCGAAGAAGGTCTCGCCGAGTTTGGTCAGGTAATCCATGTGGCGCCTATCCGTTGACTACTTGGCGGCAGCGACCTGGACGGCCTTGCTGCCCGGCTTCCAACCCTCGGGAGCCTGCTCCTTGAGCGTCGGACGGTCCGTGTACCACTGGGCGGAGAGCTTGGACCACGTACCGTCGGCGATCACGGCGTCGAGGGCCGAGTTGAGGGCCTCGAGCAGCGCGGGGTTGTCCTTCGCGACGGCATACGCCGTGAAGTTCTGAGTATTGACCTTCTTCTGGGCGATCGTCGTGCCGTCACCGGCCTTGACCTGGCCCTCGGCCTGCTGCGACGGGGCAACCCACGCGTCGACCTGGCCGCTCTTCACGTTCGCGTAGACGGTGTTGTAGTCCGGGAAGCGGACAGGTTCGAGCTTGAGCGTGTTGGTCACGAAATCGTCCTGGACCGTGCCCTGGACGACGCCGATACGCACGCCCTGCTTGAGGTCGTCGAAGGACTTCACCTTTGCGCCCTCCTTGGTCACGATGGCCATGTAGCCGTAGTCGTAGCCGTTCGTGAACGCGACGGTCTCGCGGCGGGCATCCGTCGTCGAGATCGAGGACGAGCCCATGTCGAACTGCTTCGTCTTGACCTGGGCGAGGAGGCTCTGGAACTTCGTCGAGACGAACTCGACCTTGAGGCCAAGCTTGGCCCCCATGGCCTTGAGGAGCTCGTTGTCGTAGCCCGTGAATTGGCCCGTCGCGTTGTCGAGGTAGATGTTCGGCGGTGCGTCAGAGAGCGTGCCGACCTTGATCGTGCCGGGCGTGATGAGGCCGAGCTTCGACTTGTCGATCTTGTCCAGAGGGGTCACCGAAGCCGTCGTGTACTTGTCGGTCGACTGCTGATCCGAGCCCTTGAGCGCATCGGTGGGCGTGCCGGACGGCGAGGATGCGCCACCGCATGCGGCGAGTGCGAGGGAGAGCACGGCTGCGACGGGGGCGGCCGCGAGCCACTTGGGTGCCTTGAGCTTCATGAAGCCTCTTTCGTGGTGAGAACGCTGGACGCACGCACGCATCCTCACGAGGTGGGGCGCAAGTGTGTCAGGGCTGCATACCATTATGGGCGGGTGGCCTGAAACAATTTTTTGGCGAACACATTCTGAAACATGCCGCATCTAGCCGAATAATCTTCGATTTGGGCTACATACGGCTGCGGGTCGAGAGTGGCCACGGCGCGTGCTGTGAATCCGTGACTGGCCGGATCTCGACGCTGGGAACGAAATCAGGGTGTGAGATGTGTCTCAGTCGTGCGCAAAGGCCGAGGTCGGCAGAGAAAATCCCCGACTAGAATCCGCCGCGGCTCGCGTCGGCGGGGGCGAGGACCGGCCAATCGCCCTCAACCACTGCGGCGGGCTTCGTGCGCCGCAGGTAGGACTGGAAGTCAGCGGCCTGCTCGAGGGACCAGTCGACCTGGCTTCGATGCAGGGCGGTCGCGGGCTTGTTGAGCTCCGGGAACCGGCTTGCCATCGCGTCCAAGAGCTGGGCTGCCGCAAGCGCGTCGGCCGCCGAGGTATGGGCGTCACGGAGCACGACGCCGTACTGCTCGCACAGAGCGCCCAGCGTCCGCTTCCCCTTGCGGTAGCGCTCAACCTGCTTGTTGATGACATACGGGTCCAGCACGGGGAACCGCGTGAGCTGGGGGAGCCCGTGGCGCGCACACTCGGCGGCCATAACGGTGAAGTCGTAGGCCGCGTTGAAGGCGACGACCGGGACGCCGTCGTTGAACAGCCCCTGCAGGACGGCGGCGACCTCCGCGACGACATCCGCCGCGGGCCGTCCCTCGGCCCGCGCCTTTTCGGTCGTGACGCCGTGGACCTGCGACGCCTCCTCGGGGATCTCGACACCCGGGTCAGCTAGCCATTCGTGCTCGGACGCGACCGAGCCGTCCGCCGCGAGCACGACGATGCTCGCGGTGACGATGCGTGCCGCGCGCGAATTGCGGCCCGTCGTCTCGAGATCGAACGCTGCCCTGGCACTGCTGCTCCACGTCATGCCCCACACGCTAACCGGAGGGTCCGACATTCCAGGCCGAGGCTCGCCGAGCCCCTAGGCTTGTGGGCATGCGGGACGAGTACGTTGAGGCGGTGCTGGCCGTCGTCGATCTTGTCCCGCCGGGAACGGTCCTCGCCTACGGCGACGTCGCCGAACTGCTTGGCGCAGGCGGGCCGCGCCAAGTTGGATCGGTCATGGCCCACCACGGTGGACAGGTCGCGTGGTGGCGCGTCATCAAGGCAAGCGGAGGCGCTCCCGAGGGGCACGAGCGCGAGGCGTTAGCCAGGTACATCGATGAGGGCACGCCCCTTCGCGGAAAGCCCGGCGCAGGCGCGTGGCGCGTCGACATGGGGCGGGCCAGATGGGCGCCCGACGACGGCGAACTCGACGCGGTCGACGCGGTCGCGGACGCCCTCTGGGACAGGACCCACGGCCCGCATCGGAAAATGTCGGACCCGGATGATGGGATCGAGCCATGACGGTTTCCGCGCCGACCCTCCGCCACCGAGAGCCCGAGCGCCCCGAGCGCAGCCGGGACGGCTCGCGCCCGGATGCGCGCTCACACGAGCCCGGACTGCGGCTACTGCCGCCCGCGCCGCGTGCCGCACGCTCGGGCGTCAGCCTTTCACCTGACCAGCGCGCCGTCGTCGATCTTCGCCAGGGTGTGGGGCCTGTGCTCGTCTGGGGCGCTCCGGGAACGGGGAAGAGCACGGTCCTCGTGGAGGCCGCAGCAATGCGCGTCGAGCGCGACGACGTCGATCCCTCGCAAGTCCTCCTCGTCGCGCCGTCGAGGGCGGCGTCTGCCCGCCTGCGCGACGGCTTCACGGCGCGCCTTGACCGCAGCCTCAGCTCACCGCCCGCGCGCACGTGGCAGTCGTACGCCTTCGACCTGATCCGGCGCGCGCGGGCGGAGGGCCGGCTCGAGTGGCTTCCCCGTGCGCCGCGCCTTCTGTCCGGTGCCGAGCAGGACCTCATCATCAGGGAACTCCTCGCAGGGCATGCCCTGACGGGGAGGGGGCCGGCGTGGCCGCGCGGGCTCGAATCTGCCCTCGGAACCCGTGGATTCCGTCACGAGGTGCGCGAGCTCTTCGACCGCGTGACCGAGTACGGGACGACGGCGCGCGAGCTCGCCGAGCTGGGGCGCCGCACCCAGCGGCCCGAGTGGGAGGCAGCGGCCGAGCTCTTCCGTGAGTACCGCGACGTCCTCGAGCTCCGCATGCCCGAGGCGTTCGATCCCGCGGGCATCATCACGACGGCACGCCAGATCCTGCTCGACGACGCGGACCTCCTCGCCGCCGAGCGGCGCAGGCTCGGGCTCTTGGTCGTCGACGATGTCCAAGAGGCCAACCCGGCCGTCCTCGAACTCCTGTCCGTCCTCGGCGAGGGGCAGGACGTCATCGTGTCCGCGGCACCCGACGTCGTCGTTCAGGGTTTCCGCGGCGCGCGGCCGGAGCTCGTGTCTCGCGTCGGCGAACTGCTCGGAGGGCTCACCGAACTCCCGCTCTCCACGTCTCACCGGATGCCCCCTGCGGTCGCGGCCGCCTGGCAGGCCGTTGCATCGCGCATCTCGGCCGTCCCAGGAGGCCAGGCCGCCCGGCAGCTCGAGCACGCCGAACTCGTCGATCCGCTGAGCGAAGTCGAGTCGCACGTGCTGCATTCGCCGATGCACGAGCTGCGCTACCTTGCGCACCGGATCCAGGACGCACATCTCCTGGGAGGCCTCGGATACGGCGAGATCGCGATCATGGTGCGCTCGGGCGTCAAGCTCGCGCAGGCACAGCGCTTCCTTGCCTCGCAGGGCATTCCCGTCAAGGTCCCCGTGGCGGAGACAGCCGTCCGCGACGAGGCAGCCGTGCGTCCTCTGCTCGCGGCCTATCGGGCCGTCGTGGATCCGAGTTCGCTGACGGCCGAAGCCGTCGTCGAACTCCTGACGTCGAGGATCGGCGGGGCGTCGGCGCTCGAGCTCCGGCGGCTTCGACAGTCCCTGCGCCAGCTCGAGCTGTCCTCGGGCGGCGGGCGGGCGAGCGATGCGCTCCTCCTCGAAGCCGTCGGTGCCCCAGCGATGCTGGATGAGCTTGGCGTAGAGGCCCAGGCGGCGCGGCGGGTCGCGCGCATGCTCGATCGCGGCAGGGAGGCAGTGGCACAGGCAGGGGCGACGGCCGAGACCGTCCTGTGGGCCTTGTGGGACGCGGCCGGTCTGTCGCAGCGGTGGTATTCGCTCGCCATGGGCGGCGGGCCCGTCGGTCTGAGGGCCGACCGCGACCTTGATGCGCTCATGGCGCTCTTCCACACCGCCGAGCGCTACGTGGACCGCCTCCCCGGAGCGTCGCCGGCCCAGTTTCTCGACTATCTCCTCGACCAGGAGATCCCGATGGACACCCTCGCGCCGCGAGCCCAGGCAGACGACGCCGTCGAGCTTCTCACTCCCGCGAGCGCGGCCGGCCGTGAATGGCGCCTTGTTTTCGTCATGGGCCTTCAAGACGGCACGTGGCCCAACAATCGCCTGCGGGGAGAGCTGCTGGGCAGCACGATGTTCACGGACTGCCTTGAACTGGGTCCGGTCGATGCGATGCTCGTGACTCCTCGGTCACGGCTTCGGGACATCCGGTATGACGAGTTGCGGATGTTCTCGGCGGTCGTCTCGCGGGCCACGGAACGCCTAGTCTGCACGGGCGTGCGTTCCGAGGACGAAGTGCCCTCTCCGTTCCTCGATCTCGTCGATGCCCTGCCCGAGGGGAAGGCCGTTCGGCCGTACACGGAGGTTCCCCGCATGCTCGGGCTGCGCTCCCTCGTCGCCGAACTGCGGCAGGCCGTCGAGGAAGGCGGTCAGGACGCGGTCGATGCGGCGTCGCTTCTCGCGCGCCTTGCCGAGGCCAAGGCCCCCGGTGCGCATCCTGCCGACTGGTATGGCCTCGCCCCGCTCACGAGCACCGGTCCCGTGGTGCCCGAAGGCCGGGCCGTGTTCGTCTCTCCCTCGAAGGTCGAGACGGCCGCGAAGAGCCCCCTCGACTGGTTCGTTTCGGCTGCGGGGGGCGAGCCCGCGACCGATTTCGCGCGCAGCCTCGGAACCCTTGTCCATGCGATCGCCCAGGATCTGCCGCGCGGAACGGCGGCCGAGTTCCATGCCGAGCTCGAGCGCAGGTGGCCCAGCCTCGGGCATCCAGATTCGTGGGAAGGACGCCGCGAGTACGAGCGGGCCGGTGCCATGCTGGTCAAGCTGGCGGAGTATGTTCGGGGCGCGGCGCGCGAGCTCGTCGGGGTCGAGCTGGATTTCGAGGCCGCGCTCGACGGCGTCGGGTCGGCCGACATCTCGCAGCGGACGGTCATCCGCGGTCAGGTAGACCGGCTCGAACGGGACGACGAGGGGCGACTCGTCGTCGTCGACCTCAAGACCGGCAAGAGCAAGCCACGTGCCGCCGACGTTCCGCGGCACGCCCAGCTCGCCGCGTATCAGGTGGCTGTCGCGGCGGGAGCCTTCGAGGACGACGGTGTGGAGCAGCGCACCGGCGGGTCCCGCCCGGGCGGTGCCGAGCTCGTGCAGCTCGGCGACACGGCGAAGTCCGTCGCGATCCAGCAGCAGCCGCCACTCGACGGAGCAGAATGGGCGATCGAGCTTGTCGAGCGAGCCGCGGAGGCGATGTCCGCCGCGGAGTTCGTCGCGCGGCACGAGCCAGGTTCCGGCTTCGCGGGCGGATGTCGGCTTCCGGATATCTGCCCGCTGTGCTCGCGCGGCCGGCAGGTGACCGAATGAGCCCTGGCAGAGACGGATCGGAGCGGCCGGCCACGGATCCCTTGGGCCGGGCGGAGCTTCCCGAACCGCGATTCGCACCCGAGGAGCTCGCAGAGCTGCTCGGACAGCACCGGCCGACGGCCCAGCAATCGGAGATCATCGCCTCTCCGCTCTCGCCGAGGCTCGTGGTTGCGGGCGCGGGTTCCGGGAAGACGGCCACGATGGCCGACCGCGTCGTGTGGCTCGTCGCGAACGGCTGGGTCCGCCCCGACGAAATCCTCGGCGTGACGTTCACGCGCAAGGCCGCGGGGGAGCTTTCCGCCCGCATCCGATCACAGCTCGCCAAGCTCGCCCGCGTGGCGAGGAGGCGAGGAGTCGACGTCGCTGCCGAGGCGATCGACCCTGAATCGTTGGATCCGAGCGTGTCCACGTACCACTCGTTTGCGAACACGGTCGTCCAGGATCACGGACTGCGGATCGGTGTCGAGCGCGACGCCGTGCTGCTCGGCGCGGCCCAGTCGTGGCAGCTCGCCTCGACGGTCGTCGAAGCGTACGACGGCGACATCTGGGATGGCTTCCCGGCCAAGAGCACGCTCGTGGGTGCCGTCATGACGCTCGCCGCCGAATGTGCGGAGCATCTTCAGGACCCGGCCGACGTCGAGGAGTGGCTTCTGGGCGAGGCCGCACGGTTTGCGTCCCTTCCTCTGGCGGAAAAGGGGCGGGGCCCTTCGGCGGCCGTCGCGAAGCTTTCGGCGACCCTCCGGTCCCGTGCCGCGGTAGCGGGCCTCGTGGCCCGTTTTGCGGAGGCCAAGGCGCGTCGCGGAGCACTCGACTACGGCGACCTTGTCGCGCTCGCCGCACGGATCGCGCGCAGCGTCGCCGAAGCCGGCAGCCTTCTGCGCTCCCAGTACCGGACGGTCCTGCTCGACGAGTTCCAGGACACCTCCTTCGCGCAGACCGTGCTGTTCTCGAAGCTCTTCGGCCAGGGACATCCGGTCATGGCGGTCGGCGACCCGAACCAATCGATCTACGGGTTCCGCGGGGCATCGGCCGGCCAGCTCTCGGCGTTCCCCGAGACCTTCGCGGAGATCCTTTCAGACGGGACGAGGTCGCGTGCTGCCGTGAGCCATCTCACGACGGCGTGGCGCAACAGCGTGACCGTCCTCGCGACCGCCAATACGATCTCGGTTCCCCTGGGCCGGGCGGCCGCCTACTCGCGGGACTCCCGGGCCGTCGAGGTGCGCACGCTCGAGGCCAGCCCTTTCGCGACGGCCGGCAAGGTGCTCCTCGGGCGCTTCACGGACGAATCGAGCGAAGCCGCCGCGATCGCCGACGAACTCGCAGCTTTCGTCCGCGGCCGCAGGCCCGAAACGCCGACGCTCGCGGTCCTGTGCCGCAAGCGCGCCCAGTTCGGGCCGATTCAGCGGGAGTTCGAACGCCGGGGGATTCCCTACGAGGTCGTGGGCCTCGGCGGGCTCCTCGACACTCCGGAGATCATCGACGTCGTGAGCACGCTGCGCGTGATCGCGGACCCTGGCCGCTCTGACGCCCTCATGCGGCTCATGGCGGGGGCACGATGGCGCATCGGCACCGCGGACCTCATGGCGCTCGCCGATTGGTCCAGGCATCTCGCGGCCCGCAGGGCGCAGGCCGCCCGTCCGGCCGAGCTGGACCTCGACGCACCGGGATCGGCGAACGAGACGCTCATCGAGGGGGATCTCGCCGACGTCGCGAGCCTCGTCGAGGCGCTCGACCGTCTTCCCCGGCCCGGATGGGTGTCCGGCGCGGGCCGCACGTTGACGGACGAGGCGCTCGTGCGCCTGACTCGCCTCCGCGACGAACTCCGGACGCTCCGGACGCTCAGCTCGGACGAGCTTGGAACGCTTATCGCGCACGTCGAGCGTTCCCTGCTCCTCGACATCGAGCTCGCGGCCCGCCCCGGCGCATCGGTGCACCGCGCACGGCGCAACCTCGACGCGTTCCAGGAGGCGGCGGCGTCGTTCCTCGCCCAGTCGACCTCGTCCGAGCTCCTCGCGTTCCTCGCGTGGCTCGAAGCGGCCGCGGAGGAGGAGTCTGGCCACGACCTGGCCCCGCACGAGCCGACCCCAGGCTCGGTGCAGCTGCTGACGGTACACGCGTCGAAAGGCCTCGAATGGGACGCCGTCGCCGTCGCAGGGCTCAACGTCGGCGCATTCCCGAGCGGGGGAAACGACAGGTGGACGAGCGGATCGGCCGCGCTCCCGTGGCCATTGCGGGGCGACGCGCCCGAGCTGCCGGTGTGGGACACCGACCAGCCGGACCAGAAAGGCTGGGTCGAAGCCGAGAAGGCCTTCGCGGAGGACGCGACGGAGCACGCAGAGCGGGAGGAGCGACGGCTCGCTTACGTGGCACTGACGCGGGCCAAGGAGCTCCTGCTCGCGACCGGCAGTGCGTGGTCCGCGACGCGGGCCAAGCCCATGCAGCCCTCGCCGTTCCTCGTCGAACTCCGCGATGCAGCGGGAGAGCACGGATTCGCCATACGTGAGTGGGTCGACGACGCCGACCTCGCCGAGGACAACCCGCTCCACGCGGAACCGGACGCAGCGGCCTGGCCGTATGACCCGCTCGAGGGCCCGCTCGACGCGGTGTCGGGCCGCCGCCTCAGCCTCGCGCCCGGGCGGCGGCTTCCACTCGAGCGGGCGGCTGCGGCCGTCTTGGCCCGCCTTGCGGACGCGAGCGTCGGCGATCTTGCGGACGAGGTCGCCGACCAGCGGGAGGCCGCGCGTCGGACGACGGCGCGCCACTCGCCCCGGGCGCTGGGGTGGGTGCGTGAGGCTGAGCTGCTCCTCACGGAGCGAAGTCGGTCAGACGACGGCACGGCGGTCCGCCTGCCCGAGCACATTTCGGCCTCGGCCGTCGTGGCCCTCGGCCAGGATGCCCAGGCAGTCGTCCGTCAGCTGCGACGCCCGGTCCCGAGGCGTCCGGGCATGTCGGCACGCCGCGGGACCGCGTTCCATGCGTGGATCGAGGAGTACTTCGCGCAGAGCGCCATGCTCGACCTCGAAGGCCTCGACCACGCGGACGACTTCGTCGACGAGGCCTACGAGCTCCAGTCGTTCGTGGAGGTGTTCAAGGCCTCAGAATGGGCGCACCGCAGCCCGGCCTTCGTCGAGGTGCCGATCGAGACCCGGGTGGGCCCCGTCGTCGTCCGCGGCCGCATCGACGCCGTGTTCCGTGACTCCGACGGAACCTGGGATCTTGTGGACTGGAAGACCGGCCGCGCCCCGAGCGGTCGCGAGGCCGACGCGCGGGCGGTCCAGCTTGCGGTGTACCGCCTCGCGTGGTCCCGCCTCCAGAGCGTCCCGCTCGACCGCGTGACCGCTGCGTTCTTCTACCTCGCGGAGGGGCGGATCGTGCGGCCTGATCGCCTGGCCGGGGAAGCCGAGCTCGAGGAGCTTATCGCGTCGGCCCTGAGCTGATATGGCCGTCGACGATCGGAATGGCGTCCGTCGCGGGCTCGGCCACCACGATGGGTGTCGGGGTCTCGTCAGGCGAGCCGTCGGCGTCGTCCTCTTCGCCGTCCGTGGCCGTCTCGGCGCTGGGAGCGCCGCCCGGTTCGCCGTCTGGCCGCGAATCGGGCACGTCTTGGGCCGGACCCGGGTCCTCCGCCGTGGAGCCCTCCTGCGCTGCCGTGAACTCCTCCTGCGAAGCGCTCTCGGCCTGCCCAGCCGCTCTCGACTCCTCCTGGGCCGCCCTCTCGGCCTCCTGCGCCGCGTCCTCGGCCTCGATGTCCGCGGCAAGCTGAGCGAGCATGTCCTCGCCGTCCGCGGCAGCATCGGCGTCGCCGAGGGACAGCGCCTTCACGAGGTACTGGGCGAGGGCGAATTCGGCCGCGAGGGACGCGCGGCGGAGCAGATGGGGGTCCACCGGCTCGTGCCTGGCCTCGTGGTAGGCGGAGACGACGGCATCGATGAACTCGGGCTCGTTCGACGCGACGAGCCATGCGAGGTCGTCCGCCGGGTCGCCGACCCGCAGGTCGGTCCAGCCGGTCACGGCCGTGACCCGGCCGTCGTCGACGAGCAGGTTGTCCTCGTGCAGATCGCCATGGACGACAGTCGGGTTGAACCGCCACATGCTGACGTCCTCAAGCGCGTTTTCCCAGCGGCGCAGGAGGATGGGCGGGATCTTCCCCGTCGTCGCGGCCTGATCGAGCTCGTTGAGCCGGCGCTGGCGGAACTCGTTCGCGGAATAGGCCGGGAGGTCTGCCCTGTCGACGAGCGACGGGGAGAGGGAATGGATGGCCGCGAGGGCGCCGCCGATGTCCCGCACGAGCCGCGTGCCTCCCCGCGCGAGTTCGTCGAGCTCTCGCACGGTGCCGGCGAGGTGGGTGTAGACGCACGTCGTGAGGTTCCCGAGCCGCACGGTTCCCGCGACGGCCGGAAGCTGGAACGGAAGCTCGGCCCGCACGCCTGGGCCGAACGCGCGGAGCACGAGCATCTCGGTTTCGAGCCGTGCGCTCGCCTCGGTGCCCCGCGGAGACCGCACGCGCCACTTCCGGCCGTCGGCGCCTTCGAGGAGGGCCGAGTCGAAGTCCGTCGCGTCGTCCGGGGATGGCCCGAATGCCACCGGATAGAGCCCGGGCACGGCGGCGGTCGCGAGGGCGGCAAGCTCCATGGGGGTACGTCTCACCCTGTCCACGGTAGCCCGCCGGGGCGGGCGGATCACGGGCCCTGCGCGGCGTGTCCCGCGGACGATGTCCACAGGATCCCCCACTCGCGCATGCGACTGTCGGTGTGGCTCAGTACGGTAGGACTATGACGTCAGGCCCCGATTCCCTCCCCGCTGCCTTCCACGACGCCGTCGCCCAGCGCGCTGCGGCCGCGGGCTACGCGGCCGGCAACGGCACCCATCCGGTGGCCGGTGCCCTCGCACCCACTCTTCTGCCGGTGCTGCCGGCGGCCCTGGATCGCCGCAGCGAGGCGCGCGCCGACGAGTCTTTCCTTCCGGGGGTCCTCCGCAGCGGACGCACGCTCGCGGTGCTCATGGCGCAGCGGCGCGCTGCGATGCACGGCGATCGGCTCGTTCTGCTGCCGGCCGTGAGCCTCCCCGACGAATGGCTCACCGATCTCGTCGTCTACCTCGGCCGCATCCCCCACGAGGCCGGGTTCGAGCACTTCGCGGGCGCCGACGTCGTGCTCGTGGTCCTGCCCGAACCGGTGGAGCCGATCGCGGGCGTGATGTCCGAGCCCGCGGATCCGGGTGCCGGGCTTCTGCCCGAGGGAACGTACTGGGCAGGATTCCGGGAGGTCGGCGGGGCGATGCACCCCTTCGAGGCCGGCATCGTCCTCGAAGCGAATGCGATTGCGAATTGGCACGAGTCGCATCCCCTGTGCCCGCGCTGCGGGGCGCCGACCGACGTCGTGCTGAGCGGATGGGTCCGCCGGTGCCCTCGGGACGGCTCGGAGCACTTCCCGCGCACGGATCCGGCGATCATCGTCACAGTGGTGGGCCCCGACGGCCGCGTGCTGCTCGGTCACGGCGCGCGGATGCGCCCCTCGATGTACTCGACCCTCGCGGGGTTCGTCGAGCCCGGCGAATCGCTGGAGCAGGCTGTCGTCCGCGAGATCGCCGAGGAGGTCGGCGTGCGCGTGACGGAGTGCCAGTACCTCGGCTCGCAGCCGTGGCCGTTCCCCGCGTCGCTCATGCTTGGGTTCACGGCGCGCACTGAGGATACCGACGCGCGGGCCGACGGCGAGGAGGTCCTGCACGCGCGCTGGTTCGACCGGGACGAGCTCGGAGCCGCCGTCGCCTCGGGCGAGGTGAGCCTCCCGAGCCCAGCCTCGATTTCCCGGGCGCTCATCGAGCATTGGAACGGCGGCCTCATTGCCGAGCCGGCTGCGGACTCGGTGCGCTGATGGCCGGCGAGACACTGTCGCTCGAGGACCGGCTCCTCGGCGGGCTCGACGACGAGCAACGCGCCGTCGCGACGACACTTCACGGCCCCCTGTGCGTCCTCGCCGGCGCCGGAACGGGCAAGACCCGCGCCATCACGCACCGCATCGCCTACGGCGTGCACACGGGCGTGTACCAGCCCCAGCGGCTCCTCGCCGTGACGTTCACGTCCCGCGCCGCGGCAGAGATGCGCAGCAGGCTCCGCGACCTCGGCGCGGGCGGCGTCCAGGCCCGCACCTTCCACGCCGCGGCCCTCCGCCAGCTCCAGTACTTCTGGCCTCAAGCCGTCGGCGGGCAGCTTCCGGGCCTGCTCGAGCACAAGGCCCAGGTCATCGCCGAGGCAGCTCGGCGGCTGCGCCTCACGGTGGACCGCGCCGCGATCCGGGACCTCGCGTCGGAGCTCGAGTGGGCCAAGGTCTCGATGCTCACGCCCTCCACCTACCTCGAGGGCGCGACCGGCCGCGGCGAGCCGGGCGGGCTCCAGCCCGCAACGGTTGTGCGCCTGTTCCAGGCGTACGAGGACGTCAAGGTCGACAGGAACCTGATCGACTTCGAAGACGTCCTGCTCATCACGGTCGGCATCCTCCAAGAGGACCCGAAGGTCGCTGCCGAAGTGCGCGAACAGTATCGGCACTTCGTCGTCGACGAGTACCAAGACGTCTCGCCGCTCCAAGAGCGGCTTCTCGAGCTCTGGCTCGGCGGCCGCGAGGAACTGTGCGTCGTGGGCGATGCG
This sequence comes from Sinomonas terricola, assembly GCF_034931225.1. NCBI lineage: Bacteria > Bacillati > Actinomycetota > Actinomycetes > Micrococcales > Micrococcaceae > Sinomonas > Sinomonas terricola. The sequence continues at coordinate 74,563 of NZ_JAYGGQ010000001.1, read as the reverse complement.
AGCCAGACCATCTACTCGTTCACCGGCGCGACGTCGGCGCATCTCCTGGACTTCGCCAAGCGGCACCCGGACGCGACGGTCGTGAAGCTCGTGCGCGACTACCGCTCGACGCCCCAGGTCGTGACCCTCGCCAATCGGCTGCTCGCGGCTCGGCGCAGCGCCGGGCCGGCGGCGGACCGGCTGTGGGCCGAACCGCTCAGCCTCGTCGCGCAGCGCCCAGCCGGCCCCGAGCCGGAGTTCGCCGAGTGCAGCGATGACGAAGCGGAGGCGACCACGGTCGCACGTCGGATCGCGGAGCTCATCGCCACGGGCACCGAGCCGAAGGGCATCGCGGTCCTCTACCGCACGAACGGCCAGTCCGAGGCGTTCGAGCAGGCGCTCTCCGCGGCGGGCATCGGCTACCAGCTCCGCGGCGGCGAGCGGTTCTTCAACCGCCGCGAGGTGCGAGACGCACTCCTCCAGCTGCGGTCTGCGGCGCGCGCCCAGCCGGCGGGCGTGCCGCTCGGCCAATCGGTGCGGGACGTTCTCTCCTCTCTCGGGTACACAGATACGGCCCCGACGGGGAGCGGGGCCACGCGCGAGCGCTGGGAATCGCTCTCCGCCCTCGTCTCCCTAGCGGACGAGCTCTCGGCGAGCCGCGGCGACGGATTCGGGATGCCCGAGTTCGTGCTTGAGCTCCACGAGCGGTCGACGGCGCAGCACGCCCCCGCCGTCCAAGGCGTGACTTTGGCTTCGCTCCACGCGGCCAAGGGCCTCGAGTGGGATGCCGTGTTCCTCGTCGGCCTGAGCGAGGGTCTCGTGCCGATCTCGTTCGCGGACACCGCGACGACCGTCGACGAAGAGCGCCGCCTGCTCTACGTCGGGATCACGCGGGCGCGGCATTTCCTCCACCTCTCGTGGTCGCTCTCGCGGACGCCGGGAGGGCGCGCGCACCGGCGGCCGTCGCGATTCCTCGACGGCCTGCGGCCCGGAACCCTGCGCACGACGGCGTCGCCCGGGGGCGGCGGGTCGACTCGCCGTCGTCGCGAATACAAGGGCCCCGCGACGTGCCGCGTCTGCGGGACCGTTCTCGATACGGGGGCGGAGCGGAAGCTCGGCCGATGCGCCAACTGCCCGCCTGCCTACGACGAGTCGACGTTCGAATCCCTCCGCGCGTGGCGGCTCGAACGGGCGAGGGAGGCGGACGTCCCCGCGTTCGTCGTGTTCACGGATGCGACTCTCACCGCGATCGCGGAGGCGAAGCCAGAGAGTCTCGCGGATCTCGCCCAGGTCGCGGGCGTGGGCAAAGCCAAGCTCGAGCGCTACGGCGACGCCGTCCTGGAGCTGCTCCGTGGCGCCTGAGGGGGGCCGCCCGCCCGTCGAGGTGCGCCGGTCGGCGAGACGGCGGAAGACGGTGAGCGCGTTCTGGGAGGGAGGCACCGCCGTCGTCGCGATCCCGGCCCGATTCAGCAAGAGCGAAGAGGAGCACTGGGTGCGGCGCATGGTCGAGCGCCTCGAGAAGGATGCCGCGCGCCGCTCACGGCAGCGGAGCGACACCGAGCTCATGGCGCGAGCCGCCGAGCTGTCCGCACGCTATCTCGCGGGGCGCGCCCGGCCCGAGACGGTGCGGTGGGTGACGAACCAGAGTTCGCGCTGGGGCTCGTGCACGCCGGCCGAACGCAGCATCAGGCTCTCCCATGAGCTCCAGGACATGCCGCAATGGGTGACCGACTACGTGCTCGTCCACGAGCTCGCGCATCTCCTCGTCCACGGCCACACCCCGGACTTCTGGGCACTCGTCGATGAGTACCCCCGCACGGCGGAAGCGAAGGCGTTCCTCGCCGGGGTGTCGTTCGCGGCCTCGCGGGGCCTTACCGGTGCGAAGGACCCGGCTTAGAATCTGGGCCATGAGCGAGCTTCCTGCCAGCTACAAGAGATACCTCGAAGGGCGTGACGAGGCTTTCGTCGAGACGATCCGGCCCATCCTGCTCCAGTCGGCCGCCGAGGCCGAAATGGGGGTGCGCGTGGTCATCGACCCGCACGTCCTGCAGGCGCACCTCGACGAGCACATCCCGTTCGGCCAGATCGTCGAAGACGTCGACTGACGGAACCGCCCCGGTCCCCGCGTTCAGCGGGCACCGGGGCGGTGTGTCCCGGGTTGGCCTGGCCCGGAGCGGGGCGCGGATGCCGCCCGGCGGCTAGTGTCCCGCCGTCGGCCCGTCGCCGCCCTTCTCGGGCTCGTCGCCGCTCGCGGGGCCGTCGCCGGATTCCCCGGCCTCGGCGTCGTCGCTGTCGCCCGCCTCGCCGGCTGGTGTGTCGAAGCCACCCGAGAGGAGCTTCTCGAGCGCGGCGTCAACCTCGGTCTCCTGCGCCTCGGCAGCCGTGCGCCGCTCGCTGAAGCCTGTTGGATCGTCGAGGTCCTCGGCGGTCGGGAGGAGGTCCGGGTGCCGCCAGATGGCGTCGCGCCCGCCGATCCCGCGCTCGGCCGTGAGGGAGGCCCACAGCTGGGCTGCATCGCGGAGCCTGCGGGGGCGCAGCTCGAGCCCGACGAGCGAGGCGAAGGCGTGCTCGGCGGGGCCGCCCGTGGCGCGGCGGCGCCTCACAGCTTCGCGGAGGGCTGGTGCCGAGGGGAGCACGCCGCTCGTTGCGGCCGCCGTCAGCTCGTCGACCCAACCCTCGACGAGCGCGAGCGCCGTCTCGAGCTTCGCGAGGGCAGCGTCCTGCTGCGGGGTCCGCTCTGGCATGAAGACGCCGCCCTGGAGGGCTTCCTGGATCGACTCGGGGTTCCGCGGGTCGACTTCGCGCGCGACCTCTTCGATGCGCGAGACGTCGATGTGGATGCCGCGGGCGTAATCCTCGACGGCGCCGAGGAGGTGGCCGCGAAGCCACGGCACGTGCATGAAGAGGCGCGCATGCGCAGCTTCGCGCACGGCGAGGTACAGGCGCACGTCTCCCTCAGGGAGGCCTAGCCCCTCGCCGAACTTCGCGACGTTGGCGGGCAGGAGCGCCATCTCGAGGTCGACGAGCGGCACGCCGACATCGGACGCGCTCACGACTTCGCCGGAGAGGGCACCGATCGCGGCGCCGAGCTGCATGCCGAAGATCGCCCCGCCCATGTTCTCGAGCATCGACGTCGCGCTGCCCAGCATGCCCTTCATCTCCTCGGGCAGCTGCTCGGTGATCGCGGTCGAGAGGGCCGAGGCCACGCTGTTGGCGACCGGCTCCGTGAGCCGCCGCCACGTGCCCATGGTCGCCTCGATCCATTCCGCGCGCGACCAGCCGCGGCCGATGAGGCCCGTGGACGGGAAATCGGTCACGTTGTCGAGCCACAGCTCGGCGAGGCGCAGCGCCTCGTCGACGCCGCGGTTCTGCACCGCCGTGACCGAGGGATCGGAGGTCGAGGCCGCGGTGCGGCGCGCATGCTCGTGGGCGAGCTGCCAATTGACGGGGCCGTCTCCGGCCGATGACATCATCATCGACTGGACCTGCTGGAACATCTGCTGCAGGAGCGCAGGATCTTCCGGGAGGCCGGCCGCCTTCGCGATCTCGGCCGGGTCTACCCCTTCGAGGCCTTCTCCGCCCATGAGCTTGGCGAACAGCTCGGCGAGGGGATCCTGGGGGTCTTCGCCGTGGCCCTCGGGCTTGTCCGGAGTGGTCATGATGCCGCCGATCACTGGATGGAACAGTCACCCTCACGGTACCTCGGCGCCGCGTGGCTGTCTTGGCGGCGCCTGCCCCTTTCGCTGTCGGCACAGCGCCCGCGGCACGCGCCAGCGCACGGGCGCCGCGGGTCACGTGGAGACTACGCTGGGGGAAGCCATCCATGTCGAGCACGAGCGGCCTGCGCCGCGGAAAGGCGCCGCGTGAACAGCAGCGTCACCCCTCCCGACGGTGCGCCCGAGCGCCTGCCCCGTGAGGGCGAGGGCGGGGGAGAGCCGGCGGACGACGGCGGGCTGCCGCGGCTGAGGCGTGCCCGGCGGGCTCCCAGGACCGGGCGCGGAACCGTGGCTGTCGTCTCCGGGGCGGCCGCGCTCGCGCTTGGCGCGGTCGTGTGGAGCGTGCCGGTTCCGTACATCGTGGAGCGGCCCGGACCTGTCTACAACACTCTCGGCTCCGCGAGCGGCAAGGACGTCATCTCGATCCAGGGCCGCGAGACCTACCCCGCTCAGGGCGCCCTCGACCTCACGACCGTCTACGTCGAGGGCGGCCCCAACTCCGACGTGAGCCTGCTGGGGCTCGTGCGTGCGGCACTCGATCCCACGGAGTCGATCACGCCGGTCGACACGCTCTACCCGAAGGGCGTCACACGGCAGCAGATCACGCAGGAGAACACCGTCGAGATGCAGAGCTCGCAGGACAACGCGGTCGCGGCGGCCCTCAAAGACCTTTCCATTCCCTTCACGCAGCGGATCAAGATCGCCGGGCTCGTCGACAACTCGGCGTCGGCAGGCAAGCTCGAGCCGCAGGACGTGATCGTCTCGGTGGCAGGGCAGCCCGTCGATTCCCTCAGCACGATCCAGAAGCTCGTCGCCTCGTCGCAAGGACGCCCGATCGACGTCGGCTTCGAGCGCGGCGGCACGCAGCACACGGTCTCGATCACGCCGCGGGACGCGGGCCAGGGCAGGTTCCTGCTCGGCTTCACGGTCACCTACGCGTTCACGTTCCCGTTCGCGGTCGAGTTCGCCCTCGACAAGGTGGGCGGGCCGAGTGCCGGGATGATGTTCTCGCTCGGGATCGTCGACAAGCTCACGCCGGGGGACCTCACGGGCGGCAAGCAGGTTGCCGGGACCGGGACGATCGATCCGACCGGTGCTGTCGGCGAGATCGGCGGGATCGTCCAGAAGATGAATGGCGCACGGCGTGAGGGCGCGACGCTCTTCCTCGCGCCCGCAGGCAACTGCGGCGAGGTGGTCGGGCACATTCCCGACGGGCTCGCCGTCGTTCGCGTCGACACGCTCGACGGCGCGCGCCGCGCCGTCGACTCCTATGCGCACGGCGCGGACCCCGCAAGCCTCCCGCAGTGCACGAAGGGCTGAGCGTCTCCGAATCGTTACCGGGGGCGGACTTCAGCTGGGAACTCCCAGTGAGGGCGGACCGTGCTTGACTTAGCTTGACTTTTCAGCGGAGCGCGGGGGCGCCCCGCTCCATCGCGCACCTGATGAATCCCAGACACGAGTGAAGAGGTAGCCGTGACATCCCGTCCCGAAGGCACCAGTCCGCGCCCCGTGAGGAAGAGGCGAGGGCCCCTTCTTCCGACGATCGTCATCGCGGTCGTCCTCGTGGTCGGCTTCGTCCTCTTCGCCCAAGTGTGGTCGGACGTGCTGTGGTACCAGCAGCTCGGCTTCATCCAGGTCTTCGTGACGCAGAATCTTGCCCGCGCCGCCGTGTTCCTCGTCGGGGCCCTCGGAATGGCCCTCGCGATCTACGCGTCGATCAAGCTCGCGTACCGCGCGCGTCCGGTCTACGCCCCCAACGGGGGCCCGCAGGACGCGCTGAGCCGGTATCAGGCGCAGCTCGAGCCCATTCGGCGCATCGTCATGGCCGGCGTCCCGATCGTCTTCGGGCTCTTCGCCGGGGCCGCCGCGGCGAGCCAGTGGCAGAAGGCCGCTCTCTTCTTCAACCAGGTGCCGTTCGGGCAGACCGACCCGCAATTCGGGCTAGACCTGAGCTTCTACCTCTTCACGCTGCCGTTCCTCGGAACGCTCGTCGGCTACCTCCTCGGCGTCGTCGTGATCGCGGGCATCGCGGGTCTCCTGACCCACTACCTCTACGGTTCGATCCGCGTGAGCGAGCGCGGCATCTACACCGCGCGCGTGGCGCAGCTCCACCTCGCCGTGAGCGGCGCCCTGCTCGTGCTCCTCATTGCCGTGAACTTCTGGCTCGACCGCTATGGGACGCTCCAGAACTCCTACACGCGGTGGGCTGGCGCGATGTATACGGACGTCAACGCCGTCATCCCGACGAAGGCCATCCTTGCCATCGCCGCGGCCATCGTCGCGATCCTGTTCATCGTCGCGGCGGTCGTCGGGCGGTGGCGTCTTCCCCTCATCGGCACGGCAATGCTCGTCATCACGGGGATCTTCGCGGGCGGGGTCTACCCGTGGGTCATCCAGCAGTTCCAGGTCACGCCGTCGGAGAAGACCCTCGAAGCCCCTTACATCGATCGCAGCATCAAGCTCACGCGGGAGGCCTATGGTCTCGACAGCGTCGAGGTCAGCGCCTACAACGCGACGACGACGGCGGCCCCCGGGGCGCTTCAGCCGGACGCCCAGACGACCCAGAACATTCGGCTCCTCGACCCCACGCTCGTCTCGTCGACGTTCCAGCAGCTCGAGCAGTACCGCCCGTACTACCAGTTCTCGCCCATGCTCAACGTGGACCGGTACACGGTGAACAACGGGACGCAGGACACCGTGATCGCGGTGCGCGAGCTCAACCTGAGCGGCCTGAGCCAGAACCAGCAGTCGTGGTACAACACGCACATCGTCTATACGCATGGCTACGGCGTGGTCGCGGCGTACGGCAACAAGGCGACCTCGGATGGGAAGCCGCAGTTCCTCCAGTCCGGCATCCCGACGACGGGCCTGCTCGGCTCCGAGGACTCCTACCAGCCGCGGATCTACTTCGGGCAGTATTCGCCCGACTATTCGGTCGTCGGGGCGCCGTCCGGATCGCAGCCCCGCGAGCAGGACAAGCCCCAGGGCAACTCCGGCGACACACTGTACACGTACACGGGCAACGGCGGCCCCAATGTGGGCAGCCTCTTCAACCGCCTCATCTACGCCCTCAAGTTCCAGAGCACGGATCTCCTGTTCTCCGACGGTGTGAACGACAAGTCGCAGATCCTGTACAACCGGGATCCGCGTGACCGCGTGCAGAAGGTCGCCCCGTACCTCACCCTCGACGGTACCGTGTACCCCGCGATCGTGGACGGCAAGGTCAAGTGGATCGTGGACGGCTACACGACGAGCCAGTACTTCCCCTACTCGCAGCAGCAGCAGCTCCAGCAAGTTACGACGGACTCGCAGACCGGTGCCGGCCGCAACACGGCGCTTCCCCCTTCGTCGGTCAACTACATCCGCAACTCGGTCAAGGCCACCGTGGACGCGTTCGACGGATCCGTCTCGTTGTACGCGTGGGACGATCAGGATCCCGTGCTCAAGACCTGGGAGAAGGTCTTCCCCTCCTCAGTCAAGCCGCTCTCTGAGATGTCCGGCTCGCTCATGAGCCACGTTCGCTACCCCGAGGATCTCTTCAAGGTCCAGCGCGAGCTTCTGGCCCGCTACCACGTGACGGATCCGGCGAGCTTCTATCAGAACGACGACGTGTGGAGCGTCCCTAATGACCCCGCGCCGGACAAGTCGAGCAGCAAGCAGCCGCCGTACTACATGTCCCTCCAGATGCCCGACCAGAAGGCGCCTGCATTCCAGCTCACGTCGAGCTACATCCCCCAGACGGTCGAGCCCGGCAAGTCCCGTGAGGTCATGTATGGCTTCCTCGCCGCTGATTCGGACGCCGGCAACAAGGCCGGGGTCAAGGGTTCCGAGTACGGCAAGCTGAGGCTGCTCCGACTTCCCACCGACACGACCGTCCCGGGGCCGGGTCAGGTGCAGTCTCGCTTCGACTCGGACCCGTCCGTCTCGACGTCGCTCAACCTGCTTCGCCAGGGAGCGTCGAAGGTTCAGAACGGCAATCTGCTGACGCTTCCGGTGGGCGGCGGGCTTCTCTACGTCGAGCCCGTGTACGTCCAGTCGACCGGGTCGACGTCGTACCCCACGCTGCAGCGCGTCCTCGTGGCCTTCGGCGACAAGGTCGGGTTCGCCCCGACTCTCGATGAGGCGCTCAAGAGCCTCTTCGGAGGGAACTCGGGCGCGTCCGCAGGCGATGCCGGCAACAACCAGCAGTCCCCGCCGTCGCAGCAGCCGGCTCCGCCCGCCGCAAGCGGGGCCAACGACCAGCTCAACCAGGCGCTCAAGGACGCCCAGCAAGCGCTCAAGGACAGCCAGACTGCGCTGACGAGCGGCGACTTCGCGGCTTACGGCGCGGCGCAGAAGCGGCTGTCTGACGCCGTCACACGCGCGCTCGACGCCGAGGCGAAGATCGCGGCCGCACAGGGCCAGGGCGGTGGCTCCTCGGGGTCGTCGACGCCGTCGTCGGGCTCGTCTGCCACGCCGTCGCCGTCCCCGAGCAAGTAGGGGAGGCCCGGATCGGAGGGGCCCGGCTCGCTCGGAGAGCGGGCCGGGCCCTCGATTTGGCACCGAGTTCACTCGTTGGTAACCTAGTCAACGCGCCGCGGGGTGGAGCAGTTCGGTAGCTCGCTGGGCTCATAACCCAGAGGTCGCAGGTTCAAATCCTGTCCCCGCAACGAAACGACGAGGCCCCGGATCCATCGGATCCGGGGCCTCTCGCATTCAGCGGGCGGCTGTCAGAGCTTGTCGAAGTCAGCCTCGTCGACGACCGGGAGCTCGGCGGCGGAGGACGCGCCTGACTCTTGCCCCTTGCCTGCCGAAAGGGCGGCCGGTGCCGAACCCTGCTTGAGCGCGGCGAGGCGCGCTTCGACCTCGGTCTGCTCGCCGAGGTCCTCGAGCTGGTTGAACTGCGCGTCGAGGCTGCTGGCGGCGAGCTCCTGCTGACCGCGGACCTTGGCCTCCTCGCGGCGGACCTTCTGCTCGAAGCGGCTCACCTCGCTCGTGGGGTCCATGATGTCGATGCTCTTGAGCGCATCATTGACCTGGCTCTGGGCGGCTGCGGTCCGGCTGCGGGCCACCAGCTCGTTCCGCTTGGACGTGAGCTCATTGAGCTTGCCCTTCATCTGGTCGAGGCCGACCTTGAGCCGGTCGACGACCTCGCCCTGCGACGCGATCGTGGGTTCGGCCGCCTTGGCCTCGTTCTCCGACGAGATCTGCCGCTGGAGCGCGACCTTCGCGAGGTTGTCGAACTTCTGCGCGTCGAGCGTGTTCCCGGACGCGCGGAACTCGTCAGCCTTGCGCGAGGCCGCGAGTGCCTTGTTGCCCCAGTCCTGGGCGGCCTTGACGTCCTCGGCGTGGTCGTCCTGGAGCATGCGCAGGTTGCCGATCGTCTGCGCGATGGCGGACTCGGCCTCGGCGATGTTGTTGCTGTAGTCCCGGACCATCTGGTCCAGCATCTTCTGGGGATCCTCCGCCTGGTCGAGCAGCGCGTTGATGTTGGCTTTCGCCAGCTGTCCGATACGCCCGAAGATCGACTGCTTTGACATGGTGTGGTGCTCCCTTCTGCGCCCCGGCCGCGTGCCGAGGGCTGTTGGTCTGTACTGTCGAGGTCAGAAGCTTCCGCCGTCGCCGCCGAACCCGCCGCCGTCGCCACCGCCGAATCCACCGCCGTCGCCGCCCCAGCCTCCGCCGCCGAATCCGCCCCCGCCGTCGCCGCCCCAGCCTCCGCCGCCCCACGTGTCGCCGTGGTGGTGCCCCGCGTTGAGGATGTTGTCGATCAGGATGCCGCCGAGGATCGCCCCGCCGATCCCGCCGCCGTAGTTGCGGCCGCCTCCCATGCCGAAGCCGCCGAAGCCCGCGAACTGGTCAACGTCCTGCTCGGCGAGCTGGGCCGCCTGCTGGGCGAGAGAGTTGGCCTGTTCGGCATAGGCGAGCGCCGAGGTGGGGTCGCTCTGGGCGATCGAGAGGGCGTAGTCGAGATTGCGCTGCGCCTCTGCGAGCCGCGTCCGGGCCTCAGTGCCGACGCCGCCGCGGCGCGCCGCGATGTAGTCGCTCGTCGCGCCGATTGCGTCCTGCGCCGAGCGGATCGCCTGCTGGAGCGACGCGGCGGCGCGCTGCGCCTGCTGCTCCTTGTCGCGAACGCCCGCGAGGACGTCGTCGAGCTGCTGGTGCGCCTTCTCGATGCGCGCGAGCAGGGCCACGGGGTCGATCTTGCCTCCCGCGAGCTCCTGTTTCGCCTGCGCGAGCACGGACTCGACGCCCGCGATCGGGCCTGCGAGTTCGGCGTGCTGACCGTCTTGGACCATGGCCTTGGCCTGGGCGAGATCGCTCTCGGTGTCGGCGAGTGCCGAGTCGAGGTTCGTGCGCGCGGCGCTGATGGAGGCCGACGCCTTGTCGATGGCGTCGAGGAGCACACCGCTCTGGTGGAGGGCCTCCTCGGCGGCGCGGACCGAGACCGCCGCGGCCCCGGTCTCTCCCGCCCTGAGCTGCCCTCGGGCTTGGGCCGACGCGGACTCGACGAACGCGAGCCGGTCCTTGGCCTGGGAGATGTTGTCCGAGACCTGCTTGACGGCCGAGGGGGCGTACTCGGCGGCGAGTGTCGCGAGGGTCTGCTCCGCGCCGGCGAGCCGTGCCGTCGCGCGTGCGACTCCGGCGGCGACGTTGTCGAGCGCAGCCGGGGCGTTGCGCTCGAGTTCGCGCAGCGCGTCGAAGTCGGTCTTCTGGTCCGCGAGCGAGCCGATGGCGCCCTCGGAGCGCTGGATGATCTCGGTGAGCCATGCGCGCTGCTGCTCGGGCGTGTCCGGGATGTGGTCGTCGAGCTGCTGCTGGAGCTTGAAGGATTCGCTCAACTGCGCCTTCGCATCGGCCAGGGCCTCGGAGAAGTTCCCCACCGCGTCGGTCCCGTAGGAGGCTTCCGCGAAGCCGAGCTCCTGCTCGCTCGACTTGATTGCGTCGTCGGCCTGGACGAGCAGTCCGCTCGCGCGCTTGCGGAGCTCGTCGAGGCTGAGCCCCGCGAGGGGATCCGGGGTGCCATCGGCGCCGATGGCCTGCGTGATGACACGGTTCTTGCGGCGTCGTGACAGAGCGTAGGCCCCGGCTGCTCCGGCCACGACCACGATGCCTCCGCCCACGAGCAGCGGAGCCGGGTTGAAGGTCGAGACGTCGCCGTTCCCGCCGCCCGCGGCGTCGCCGACGGCGTTGGCCGTGTCGATGGCCGCCTGGGCGTAATTGGGCTTGCTGCCCCCGAGGTTCGGCACGAGGGCGTTCTGGATGATATTGGCCGTCTTGGAGGAGATCTTTGTGTTCGACTTGCTCGCGCCGAGGAAGTACTGGCCGCTCGATTCGATGGTGAGCAGAACGTCCTGAACGCCCATGCCCTTCTTGTTGTAGACGGCGGTGGCCCAGGCTGTTCGGTCGGTCGGGTTCGTGAAGTCGTCCACGATCACGACGTAGAAGTTCACTTTGCGCTGCGAGCGCAGATCGTCGATCGCCTTCTGGACGTCGCCTTTGCGGCTTCCGAGCGCATTGGTGGGATCGACGATATTCGTTCCGGACGGGATGCTCACGGGGTCGGTGGCCCACGCGGGCGAGGCCGCCGGGAGCAGCGCCAGTCCGAGGGCGCCGACAGCCGTCAGGAGAGTCTTCAGCGTGGATCGCACTTCACAGCCCTTCGCTCGGCTCCGGGGCACTTCCCCGGAACGCCCCAACCCCCCAATTGGCAGCCACTGCCGCGGGACGCTGTGGCATGTCGCTTCGATTCTAGGGGCCGCTCCGAGCGGGGGTCCACCGGAGCCTGTGCGCCCCCAGCGAACACAGAGAACGGACGACGGCGCCCGTCCGTTGGGCGATATGGCGGACCATTGGCATTCGGCGGGCTTCCAGACACCTTTCAGGAAACAGATGAGCGGTGCACAGGATCGCGGTCCATAGTTGAGTGCAGAGAAGAGCAGAGAAGGACGGAAAGAGGAGCCATGAGCGAAACCCCAGAGAGCCCGGACCGCGGCCGAGCCGACGAGGGCGCGAACAGCCCGGAGCGGCCGACCGTCGCTCCGAGCGACGAGTCGACGCCGACGCAGCCCACTCAGGTCCGATCCGAAGCTGACGCGACGCCGACCGCGCCGATCAGCGGGCCCTCCCAGCCGCCGTCGTCCGAGCCTCAGGCCCAGCCTCAGGCCCACGCTGCGCCCGCGGCCCCGTCCCTCACGCCGACGCAGCAGCAGACCCAGCCGCAGCCCCGGTTCGGCCAGTACGCCCAGCCCAGCCAGCCACAGCGGCCGCCGCAGTCCGGGCCTCAGGCGCCTCAGTACGGCCAGTCGGCGCCTCAGTATGGCCAGCCCGGTCCCATGTACGGGCAGCACGCGCCCCAGTACGGCCAGCAGGGTCCCACGTACGGGCAGCCCGCGCCCGGGCAGCCGAACAGTCCCTATGGCCAGCCTCCTCAGGGCGGCACGTCGTTCGCCCCGCCGACCTCGGCCCGGCCGCGCGATCCGAGGCGCTGGGGCACGGGGGTGCTCGTGGGCGGCATGCTCATCGCCGGCCTCATCGGCGGCGGCGTGGCCGTGGGCGGCTATTCGCTCCTGAGTCCGCGCACGGCGGCCGTCGGCACAGCGCAGAACAGCCCCGTGATCGTCAACAACCAGGAGAGCGTCAACGCGGTCACCGCCGCCGCGGCCAAGGCGTCGCCGAGCGTCGTGACCATCGGCGTCACGTCGGGAAGCTCTTCGGGGACCGGCTCCGGCGTCGTCCTCGATGACAACGGCCATATCCTGACCAACACGCATGTCGTCACGCTCGACGGCTCCGTCGCGAGCCCCACGATCCAGGTCCGCACGAGCGACGGCAGCGTGTATCCCGCCGCCGTCGTCGGCACCGACCCGCTTTCGGACCTCGCCGTCATCCAGGTCAAGGGCGCGAAGCTCACGCCGATCACGTTCGGGGACTCGAGCAAGCTGAACGTCGGGGACACGGCCATCGCAATCGGCGCGCCGCTCGGCCTCGACAGCACCGTGACCGACGGCATCGTCTCGACGCTCAACCGCACCATCTCGGTCGCGTCCTCGGCCCCGCCGCAGGGCGGCGACTCGCAGCAGGGCGACGGGGGCCAGGGCTTCCAGTTCGCCCCGCCGAACGGCCAGTCGCAGCGCTCGCAGGCGCAGAGCACGGTGAGCCTCAACGTCATCCAGACGGACGCGGCGATCAACCCCGGCAACTCGGGCGGCGCGCTCGTGAACACCAAGGGCGAGCTCGTGGGCATCAACGTCGCGATCGCGTCGACAGGAAGCAGCTCGAGCTCGTCGGGCCAGAGCGGCAACATCGGCGTGGGCTTCAGCATCCCCGCGAACTACGCGCATCGCATCGCGCAGGAGATCATCGCGAGCGGCAAGGCGACGCACGGCCAGCTCGGGGTGTCCGTCCAGCCGGCCGCCCCGGGCGGAAGCTCGAACTCGGCGTTCTCGGTCGGAGCCCAGGTTGCCGACGTCACGAGCGGTTCTCCCGCGGACAAGGCGGGCATCAAGAAGGGGGACGTCATCACCCACTTCGGCGACTACGCGATCGGCGACGCGAGCGAGCTCACGGCGGCGGTACGCCAGCAGGCCCCGGGGTCGACGGTCAAGGTGACGCTGACCCGCAACGGCCAGAGCGTGAGCGTTGACGTGACGGTCGGATCGGCCTCTTCCTGACGGACTCCCGACAGATGACGGGCGCGGCCGCGCCGGATGCGCGAGCGTCCGGGAAGCCGCTCCGCGACGATTCCGCCCGCGGCCCCGAGGAGCCGCGGGCGGAGCCGTGTCCGGGCCGTCGGCTTCCCACATCGCGGCGAATCGCGAAGATTCATGACTTTTCATGGCGTTCCGTGACGCGGTACGCAGCTCGGGGCCCCGTGGCCGAGCCCTGTTCGCGCGGCGGTCCGCGTATGGTTAGCTAAGGTTCCCGGCAGCATGCGCCTGCGGTTCAGGCGCGCCACGAGCGTCGGATGCAGGACACGGACGCAAGACACGTACGCAAGACTACGGAAGGCCCTCAACCGTGGGAGACACCCTCAAGATCGTCGTGCTGGTCAAGCACGTCCCGGACGCGCAGTTCGACCGGCACATCGGCCCCGACCGGACGCTCGAGCGTTCGGAGAGCATTCTGTCCGAGCTCGACGAATATGCCCTTGAGTCGGCACTGCAGCTCAGCGAGGCGCGCGGCGGCGAGAAGGCGGGCAACCAGGTCATCGCGCTCACGATGGGCGCCCCGGACGCCGCGAATGCCCTCAAGAAGGCCCTCCAGATCGGCGCATCGAGCGGCATCCACGTCTCCGATGACGCGCTCGCGGGCTCTGACGCGTCCGTGACTTCCCTCGTCCTCGCGGCGGCGGTCCGCAGTGTCGGCGACGTGGACCTCGTCCTCGCGGGCATGTCCTCGACGGACGGCGAGACGTCGATCGTCCCCGCCCAGCTCTCCGAGCGCCTCGGCGTCCCGCAGCTCACGTTCGCGTCGAGCCTCGAGGTCACGGGACGCACCGCGGTGATCCGTCGCGACGGCGATGCGACGTTGGACACTGTCGAGGCGGACCTTCCCGCCGTCGTCTCCGTCACGGACCAGATCAACGAGCCGCGCTACCCGAATTTCAAGGGCATCCTCGCCGCGAAGAAGAAGAAGATCGTGGCCCTCGGCCTCTCCGACCTCGGGCTCGAGGCGGGCCAAGTCGGGGCCGCGGGCTCGCTCACGCGCGTCGAGCAGGCCGATCCACGGCCCGCCCGTTCTGCCGGGACGATCATCACGGACGAGGGCGACGCCGGCGTCAAGCTCGTCGATTTCCTGGCCGCCCAGAAGCTCATCTAGCGGAAGCGAAGACCATGACTGCATCTGTCCTCGTCTACCTCGACGCCGTCCCCGCCGACGGCCTGCGCAAGGCCCACCGCGAGCTCCTCGCCGCGGGGCGCATTCTGGGCCCGGTGGCCGCCGCCGTGACGGGCACTCCGAGCGATTCGGCCCTCGCCGAGCTCGCCGAGAGCGGCGTGGAGACCGTGTTCACGGGACCGGCGGACCTTGCGGGATACCTCGTCGCCCCGACGGCCGCGTGGCTCGCCGCCGTCGCCCGCGCGGCTGCAGAAGGCGGGTCGGCGCCGTCGGCTGTCGTCGTCGACAACTCCGCCGAAGGCAAGGAGATCGCGGCGCGCGTCGGCGTGCGCCTCGGCGCGGGGGTCATCACGGACGTCGTGGCGCTCGAGGCCGACGGAACGGCCCACAAGTCCGTCCTCGCCGGCTCGTATGAGGTGCGCGCGAAGGCAACGAGCACGACGGCGGTTCTCGCCGTCAAGGGCAACGCCGCCGAAGGTGCTCCGGAGCCCGTGCGCGGCGCCGCCGCGGTCCAGGCCGTCGACCCGCCCGCCGACGCTCTCGCGAACGCGGCCCGCATCACATCGCGTTCGGAGCGGCCTTCGACGGGCCGCCCCGAGCTCACGGAGGCGAGCATCGTCGTCGCGGGCGGGCGCGGGACGGACGGCGACTTCGGCCCCATCGAGGAGCTTGCGGACGTCTTGGGCGCGGCGGTCGGCGCCTCGCGCGCCGCGACCGACGCGGGCTGGATCGGCCACGACTTCCAGGTGGGCCAGACGGGCAAGACCGTCTCGCCGCAGCTGTACATCTCGGCCGGCATCTCGGGTGCGATCCAGCAGAAGGCCGGGATGCAGACGTCCAAGGTCATCGTCGCGGTGAACTCCGACCCCGAATCGCCGGTCTTCGAAATCGCCGACTTCGGCGTCGTCGGCGATCTCTTCAAGGTGCTCCCGCAGGCGACCCAGGAGATCAAGAGGCGTCGGGGCTAGTGGCCACCCTCGCAGGGATTCCGGACCCGGCGCGCACCCCCGACGAGGGCGGTGCGCGCCGGGTCCTCGCCTTTGGCGCCCATCCCGACGACCTAGACTTCGGCGCGGCCGGAACCATCGCGGCATGGGCCGCGGCCGGCGCCGAGATCCACTATGGCATCGCGACCGACGGCGACGCGGGCGGATT
Source organism: Sinomonas terricola (assembly GCF_034931225.1). Taxonomy (NCBI): domain Bacteria; kingdom Bacillati; phylum Actinomycetota; class Actinomycetes; order Micrococcales; family Micrococcaceae; genus Sinomonas; species Sinomonas terricola. The sequence continues at coordinate 58,895 of NZ_JAYGGQ010000001.1, read as the reverse complement.
CGACCCGGCGCACCGCGGCGAGATCGTGGCCATGCGACGCGACGAGCAGCGCGCGGCCGCCGCGCGGGTCGGTGTGCGCGAAGTGCACTTCCTCGGGTACCGCGACGGCTATCTCGAGCCCTCGCACGAGGTGTGCCGCGACGTCGTCCGGCTCATCCGCACCGTGCGGCCCGACGTCGTCCTCTCGATGCATCCCGAGCGGAACTGGTCGAGCCTGCAGATGTCCCACCCCGACCATCTCGCATGCGGCGAGGCCGTGGTGCGTGCTGTGTACCCCGCCGCGGAGAACCCGTACGCGTACCCCGAGCTCGTGGAGGCGGGGCTCGACGCCTTCCGGGTTCCGTGGCTGTGGCTGTATGGCGCCCCCGAGGAGCGGATCAACTACACGGTCGAGGTCACGGCGCACGTCGAGGCGAAGCTCGAGGCCATCCGCGTGCACCTGAGCCAGCACCCCGACATCGAGGCGACCGAGCGCTACGTCCGTGCTCGGCTTCGCTCCACCGCGGCGGCCGCAGGTCTGCCGGACGGCGCATCGGGAGAGGCGTTCCACGTCGTGGCGGTCAACGCGAAGGAGACGATCGCGGGGTTCTGAGGCGCCCGGGAAGAATCTGCGCCGTCAGACCTGCGCGCCCGCGTAGCCGTTCTGCCGCCACGCCTCGTAGACGGCGATCGACGCCGAATTCGCGAGGTTGAGCGAGCGGCGCGCGGGAAGCATGGGGAGCCGCACGCGGGCGGTCACGCGGGGATCCGCGAGGACCTCCTCTGGGAGGCCGACTGACTCTGGCCCGAAGAACAGCACGTCGCCGGGCGCGTAGGCGATGTCCGCGAAGCTCGTCTCGCCGTGCGACGTGAAGGCGAAGACTCGGGCGGGCAGGAGTGCTGCGAAGGCGTCGTCGAGCGTCTTGTGTACCGTCATGACAGCGAGGTCGTGGTAGTCGAGTCCCGCACGGCGCAGCTTCGCGTCCTCGAAGTCGAATCCGAGCGGTTCGACGAGGTGCAGCTCCGATCCGGTGACCGCGGCGAGCCGGATGGCGTTGCCCGTGTTGCCAGGGATTTCGGGCGTGTAGAAGAGGATGCGGAACACGCCCTCCATCCTACGGTGGGCGATACCGTCGCCGGCTCGCGCGATGGGCGCGCGGAAGGTTAGTGCAGGCCCGTGAGCAGCCGCGCGAGGGCCGGGACGTACACGGTGTTCGGCTGAGGTCCCGAGGCGAGGAAGAACTTGAGCTCGCGCACGAACTTGGAGGCGTTGAGCGGCTCGATGCCGCCCGTGACATTGCGGTGGACGTCGATCACTGGCTGATGCAGGCTAGCGTCCGGCGTCTGCACGAGCACGAATCCCTGCACGTTGAGCTCGGGGAACGCCTCTTGGAACATGCGGACGTAGTTCGCGAGCAGCGGCGGCGCCGCCGCTCGGCTGCCTTGGAGGAGGTGCGCGCCGTCCCAGGCATAGTTGCCGACTGGGACCAGCATCGAATCGACGAGCGCGAGCCGATAGCCCGCGAGGACCGCGTGCGCGACGTACGCGCCGCCAGCGGGGGAATGGAGGCCGTTCACGAGGCGTGCCGAGGGAATCTCGGAGAGGATCTGCCGGCGGATGAGAGCTGCGGTCCGCTGTTCGCGCTCGATCCGGGCAGCAGCGCCGAAGACGCCGCGGCGCCGCGGCTCGCCGTGCTCGCGGCGGGCGGCGGTCTGCTGCGGAACGAGCGGCACCATTCCCGCGGCGTATGGAGGCTCGTAAACCGCGGGCTCGCCGGCGGGATTGCGCTGGGCTCTGGAACCCGGGGTGCGCCGTTCTGTGAAGAACCGGCGGTTGTCGCCGTGGTGCCCGGACGACGGCGGCTGCGCGCCGCCGTCGTCCGTTCCGCCGGCACCCGGGCTCCAAGGAGTCCCGGCGGTCTCCCGCTGCGGGGAGGACATGAAATAGCTGTGGTCGTAGGCCTCGCGGCGCTTGGGATCGGAGAGCACCTCGTAGGCGAGCGTCACCCGGCGGAACTCGGCCGGGTCGCCGCCGTGATCCGGGTGGTGAACCCGCGCCGCTCTGCGGTAGGCGGCTTTGACCTCCTGGGGGCTAGCGGTGACGGGGACGCCCAGGACCTCGTAATGAGAGGGGAGGCGCGACGTCATGGATCAATCCTAGGGTCGCGCCTGCCGTCTCTCTCTCACCGGCAGGCGGCGCCTGCAGTCGTCATGCCCGTCGTGTCGCGAGGCGATTGAGCGCGAGCGCGCCGACGAGGAGTCCGAAGTCGCGGAGTGCGACGTCGAAGAAGTGGCCGAGGACCAGGAGGTTCACGATGATCCCGAGGAGCCAGAGGGCCACGATGAGCGAACCCCAGCGGGGCCTCCACGCGACGATGAGGCCCGCGATGATCTCGACCACGCCCACGCCGTACATGAACATCTGCGGGGTGACCGGGACGACTTGCGTGGCCGCGGGGGCGAGGTACATAGGCCATTGGGTGAGGATGTTGAAGAACTTGTCGAGCCCGAACAGGATCGGTGCGACGGTGTAGATCGTCCGCAGCATGGTGAAGGCCTGATCGGCGCCGGACATGGCCGCGGTGCCCGCACGCTTGGCGGGGAAATGGGCGCGTCCATGGGTTGAGGCGGAAGACATGTGGTGCTCCTTTCCAAAACCGGTGATTGCGATTTTAGACCTATGGCAGATCTAAAACAACGATCTGGCTTTTTGGACTTACACTGGGACACATGGCTGAAAGCCCGTGGTCACAGCGCGTCCGGGTGATCTCGTCGCTCGGAGACCGGAACCGTCGCGCGATCTTCGACTATGTCCGCGCCGCGGCGAGGCCTGTCGGTCGGGACGAAATCGCGGAGGCCCTCGCGATGACGCGCGGCGCGGCGGCCGCCCAGCTGGATCGCCTTGCGGAGGACGGGGTGCTCGAGGTCACGTTCGCCAAGCCTGGCGCCGGGGGGCCTGGGACAGGGCGACCTTCGAAGTACTACGCCCTCGCCCTCCGCGAGGTCGTGGCTTCCGTCCCCGAGCGGAGCTATGAGCTCGCGGGAGAGCTCATGGCCGAGGCCGCCGAACGGTCAATGTCAGAATCGGCCCCCATCGCGGAGTGCCTCGACGCGGTCGGACGGGAGGCGGGGGAGTCGCTCGGGCGCGAGCACGGAAGCATCGAGGCGGTCCTCGCCGCGGCGGGATACGCGCCGGTTGCCGCGGCCCGCGAGGGGACGATCGAGCTCGCCAACTGCCCGTTCCATCGGCTCGCCCAGGGTCACCGCGCCGTCATGTGCGGGCTCAGCGCTGCGCTCCTCGAGGGCGCCCTCGAGGGCTGCGGCGACGCCCTGCGCTGCCTCGAGCCGATCGAGCCAGGCGACGGCGCGGGGGAATGCTGCGCGAGGATCGTGCCCCGGCGAGGGTGAAAGCCGGCCAAACGGAGGGCGGACGTGGCCAGGGGTTCCCATGGTGCACGAGTGGCCAACTCTCGCGTGACGAGTGGCCAGCTCTCGCGCCCGTTCTACAGTTGAAGGGTGCCCGTGTACCTCGACCACGCCGCGACGACGCCCGTCCGGCCCCGCGCCCTGAGCCTCTTCACCGAGCAGGCTGCACTCGGCGGCAACCCCTCGTCCCTTCACGCCGCGGGCCAGCGCGCCCGGCGGGCGCTCGAGGACGCGCGGGAGTCCCTCGCGGGCCTTCTGGGCGCCCATCCGTCCGAGCTGATCTTCACGTCGGGGGGAACTGAGGCGGACAATCTTGCGGTCAAGGGGCTCTTCTGGGCGCGTCGCGAGGCCAATCCGCGGCGCCACCGCATCCTGTGCTCGACCGTCGAGCACCACGCCGTCCTGGACACTGTCGAGTGGCTCGAACGGCACGAGGGCGCCGAGGTCGTGTGGCTCCCCTGCGACGCGGAAGGCGTCACGAGTGTCGAAGCCGTCCGGAGCGAGCTGGAGCGCGACGCGGACTCGATCGCGCTCGTCGCCGTCATGTGGGCCAACAACGAAGTCGGCGCGGTCCAGCCCGTCGAGGAGATCGCCGCCCTCGCGGCCGAACACGGGATCCCCGTGCACTCGGACGCCGTCCAGGCCTTCGGGCATGTGCCGCTCGATTTCGCGGCGTCCGGTCTCGCGACTATGGCCGTGAGCGGGCACAAGCTCGGGGCGCCCGTGGGTGTCGGCGCGCTCGTGGTGCGCCGCGATGTCGTCGTGACACCCGTGCAGCACGGAGGCGGTCAGCAGCGCGGTCTCCGTTCCGGAACCCTTGACGCCGCGGCGGCCGCCGCATTCGCCGCCGCCGCTGGCGACGCCGTCGCGAGCCTGCCCGACGAGGCCGTGCGCCTTGGCTCGCTCCGCGATCAGCTCGTGGAGGGAGTGGTCCGGGAGGTCCCAGGCGCGCGCCTGAGCGGCCCGAGCGACCCGGCGCGGCGACTGCCTGGGATCGCTCACTTCACGTTCCCCGGCTGCGAGGGCGATTCACTCCTGTTCCTGCTCGACATGATGGGCGTCGAGGCCTCGACGGGCTCTGCCTGCACGGCTGGCGTTCCGCGCCCGTCGCACGTCCTCCTCGCGATGGGCCTCACCGAGGAGCAGGCCCGGGGCGCGCAGCGGCTGAGCCTCGGCTGGACGACGACGCAGGGCGACGTCGACGAGTTCCTCGCCGTCGTCGGCCGCGCCTACGAGCAGGCGCGCAAGGCCGGCATGGCAGGTCGCGAGAGCTCGATCCGCACGGCGTCGAGCCGCTAGCGAATCCGGTTCGGAACGCCACAATTCAGATGCCGAAGGGTCCGATTTCACCCGTCTGAGGCGCTGAATTGTGTCGTGGGAGACCCTAAGCCTGTGGCACGAGCTCGGCCAGGGGCACCGCCGGATCCGCGAGGCGCGCGGGATCGACGACCGCGCGCGAGGCGATGAGTGCCTTGAGCGCCTTCTGAGAGCGTGGTGCGTTGACGTTCATCGCCGCGACGGCCTGCCCGTGCTGGAGCCAGAACGCGACGAAGCCGGCGAGGCCCTCGTCGACCGTGTCGATGGACCCGCGCAGGACGAGCTGCGCGCCCCGGGCTCGCTGGACGTAGCCCGAGTACTCGAGGCTCAGGCCGAACTGGTCCGTGTAGAAGTAGGGCGCGATGTCGAGCGCGGCGTCGAGGCCGAGCATCGACTTGGCCGCGACCTTCCCACCGTTGAGGGCGTTCGACCAGTGCTCGCTGCGCACGTGGTCGCCCGTGAACGGCTGAAGCGAGTTCGCGACGTCGCCCGCGGCGAAGATTCCTTCGGCCGAGGTCCGCAGTGCCGCGTCGACCACCACGCCGTTCCCCACGACGAGCTTGGCGTCCCGCGCGAGCCCGATGTTCGGCGTCACTCCGACGGCGGCGACGACGAGATCCGCGCCGAGGCGTTCGCCGGTGTTCGTGACGACGCACGTGACGGCCTCGCCGTCGTCCGCCGCCTTGAACTCGACCGGATGCTCGCCGAGGCGGAACTGCACGCCCTGCGATTCGTGGACGCGCCGGAAGTAGTCGCCGAGCTCGGGCTCGAGCTGCGCGAGCGGCTGAGCGCCGCGCCCCACCACGGTGACTTCGTTGCCATACGTGCGGGCCGCCGCGGCGACCTCCATGCCGATCCAGCCCGAGCCGATGAGCACGACGCGCCGGCCGCCGCCCTCCAGCTCCGACCGGAGCGCGAGTGAATCCTCGAAGCGGCGCAGCGTCACGATGCCCTCGTACTGGGCGCCCGGGAGGTCGAGCGTCCGCGGCTGGGCGCCCGTCGCGAGGAGCAAGGCCCGATAGGGCAGGAGCTGCCCGTCCTCGAGCTTCACGACCCGCGGGGCCGGCACGATCTGGTCGACGTTCTCGCCGAGGCGGAGGTCGACATCGTTCTCGCTATACCAACCCGTGGGATTGACCGCGAGGCCTTCTTCGTCTTCCTTGCCGAGCAGGAACTCCTTCGAGAGCGGCGGCCGGAGGTAGGGGTCGCGATGCTCGGCTGCGATGATCGTGATGGGCCCGTCCCAGCCTTCGGCGCGCAGGGTCTTCGCCGCGCTTCCTGCCGCGAGGCCGCCCCCTGCAATGACCATGCCTTGTTCGTCCACGTGGCCCTCCTTGGCATCGGGCGGCCGCTCGGGCCGCGCGGCTGTTCTGGCTTCGCCGCTAGAATAGACCGGTGCGAGTTCTGGCAGCCATGAGCGGGGGAGTGGATTCCGCGGTCGCCGCTGCCCGGGCCGTCGAGGCGGGGCACGACGTTGTCGGGGTCCACCTGGCGCTCTCGCGCATGCCCGGCACGCTGCGCACGGGAAGCCGCGGCTGCTGCACGATCGAGGATTCGAACGATGCGTGGCGCGCGTGCGACAAGCTGGGGATCCCGTTCTACGTGTGGGATTTCTCGGAACGCTTCAAGGCCGACGTCGTGGACGACTTCGTCGCCGAGTACGCTGCCGGCCGCACGCCCAATCCCTGCATGCGCTGCAACGAGCGCATCAAGTTCGCCGCGCTCCTCGAGAAGGCCCTCGCGCTGGGCTTCGACGCCGTCTGCACCGGCCACTACGCGAAGGTCATCCGGGACGCTGACGGCAACCCCGAACTCCACAGGGCCGCGGACTGGGCCAAGGATCAGTCCTACGTCCTCGGCGTCCTGACCCGCGAGCAGCTCGAGCACTGCCTGTTCCCTCTCGCGGACACGCCGTCGAAGGCGGAGGTCCGCGCGGAAGCGCAGCGCCGGGGGCTCTCCGTCGCGAAGAAGCCGGACAGCCACGACATCTGCTTCATCTCCGACGGGGATACGCGCGGGTGGCTCGCCGAGAAGATCGAGATGACGCCAGGGGACATCGTCGACGAGGCCGGGCAGAAGGTCGGCGAGCACGGCGGTGCGAACGCGTTCACGGTCGGCCAGCGCCGGGGCCTCCGGCTCGGGCGGCCCGCGGCGGACGGCAAGCCCCGCTTTGTGCTCGAGGTCCGGCCGAAGGACAATACCGTGGTCGTGGGCCCGGAGCAGCTCCTTGCGGTCGACGAGATCCGTGGCATCCGCCTCTCGTGGGCTGGCGTGCCGCTCGCCGAGGCGGCCTCGGGCGAGGAGTTCGAGTGCACGGCCCAGGTCCGCGCGCACGGGGACGCGCTTCCTGCGCGGGCGCGCGTCGTCGCCCGGATGGGGCAAGAGGGCGGCGCGGACGACGGCGAGCTGGTCGTGATGCTCGATTCTCCCCTTCGAGGGGTCGCGCCCGGACAGACCGTCGTGCTGTATCAGGGCACGCGCGTGCTCGGCCAGGCCACGATCGACGCCGCGCGCTCGCTCGCGCGCCCGGCCACCTGACCAGGACTCCTCCGAGAGTTCGCCTTCCGTACACCCGCGCGTTCCCTGCGCGGGGGATCCAGATGCCTAGCCTGCGTGCATCCGTGCACCCTGCCTAGGAGTACCCATGATCCCTGCACAGCCCGTCGGCCCCGAGAGCCGCCCCGTTCGCCGTCGTCCGTTCCGTGTCGCCGCAGGCACCGCCGCCGCGCTCCTCTCGGTGGGCGCCGCCGTCGTCGGCCTCAGCAGCCCCGCGTTGGCCGAGCCTCAGGCCGCCGGGCAGCCGGACGCCGCGTTCCGTTTCGCCGTGATTGGGGACACGCCCTATGGGGCCGCCGCCATCCAGGAGTTCCCTCAGCATTTCTCAGCGCTCAACGCGGACGCGTCCCTTGACTTCGTGGTGCACGTGGGGGACATCAAGAACGGCTCGACCGTGTGCTCTGACGAGTACTTCGCCCAGATCAAGGCCGATTTCGACCAGTTCACCCACCCGCTCGTGTATGCGCCCGGGGACAACGAGTGGACGGACTGCCACCGTGCGAACAACGGCGCGTACAACCCGCTCGAGCGCCTCGCGAAGATCCGCGAGGTGTTCTTCGCGGCGCCGGGGAAGACGCTCGGAGCGACGATGCCGGTCGCGAGCCAGGCGGACCTCGGGCTCCCCGAGAACGTGACGTTCTCGCGGAACCGCATCGCGTTCGCGGCCGTCAACGTGCCCGGCAGCAACAACTCGATGCTTCCGTGGACCGGCCTCGGGAAGACCGCACCCACGCCCGAGCAGACCGCCGAGGTGCAGCACCGCACGGACGCCGTGATCGCCGAGCTCCGGCAGACGTTCGCCGAGGCGCGGCAGCGGCATGACCGCACGGTCGTGGTGCTCCAGCAGGCGGACATGTTCGATCCGACCTACGCCGTGCCGTGGAGCGACATCAGCGCGTTCAAGCCGATCGTCCAGACCCTCGTCGACGAGGCCTCGGCGTTCGACGGCGATGTGTACCTCTTCGACGGGGACAGCCATGTCTACAACGCCGACCGTCCCCTCGCGGCCGCTTCGCCTTGGCTCGCGAAGTACGGGGTGGCGGGGCACGCGGACAATCTCCAGCGGATCACGGTCGACGGCGCGGCGAAGGCCACCGACTACCTCCGCGTGAGCGTCGCGCCGAACGGCGCGGCCGGCGCGGGCAAGCCCGTTCTGAGCTGGGAGAACATCCCGTTCGCGAAGTGACTTCGGGTGCGCCGTCAAGTCCGCACGGCATCGAATGTGCGGGCTTGACGGTCGCAACGGCCTCGACGCGGGCCGAATGTCAAGGTTTCGTTTCAATCTCCTCAAACGAGACTTTCATGTCTCTCGAATCGTGGTTCAATGCTTAGTGCATAGGACATGTGATGCATCACACATGGCACGAATGTCCCAGAACTCGAACAGAGACAGAAGGTCAAACCCTCATGGCAAAGACGACCACGGCCGTTCGGGGCGCCATCGCGCTCCTCGGCATCTCCGCGCTGGCGCTCACCGCCTGCACCGGCCCTTCCGGTGGCGGCGCTGGCCAGAGCGGCCCGGCGGGTGGCGGTCCGATCACCGTCGGCACGACGGACAAGGTGACGTTCCTGGATCCTGCGGGCTCCTACGACAACGGGTCGTTCATGGTCATGAACCAGATCTACCCGTTCGTCCTGAACTCGAAGCCGGGAAGCGCCGACCCCCAGCCGGACCTCGCGACGTCGGCCTCGTTCACGGCGCCGACCGAATACACAGTCAAGCTCAAGAGCGGACTCAAGTGGGCGAACGGGGACGCCCTCGACTCCGCGGACGTCAAGTTCTCCTTCGACCGGCAGCTCAAGATCAACGACCCGAACGGCCCCGCGTCGCTGCTCGACAACCTCGCGAGCGTCGACGCGCCGGACGCGACGACCGTCGTGTTCCACCTCAAGCAGGGCAATGACCAGACGTTCCCGCAGGTCCTCACGAGCCCGGCCGGCCCGATCGTCGACCACAAGGTCTTCCCCGCGGACAAGGTCATGACGGACGACGAGATCATCTCCAAGAAGGCCTTCGCCGGCCCGTACACGATCTCGACCTACCAGAAGAACCAGCTCGTCTCGTTCAAGGCGAACTCGGACTACCAGGGCCTCCTCGGCAAGCCCGCGACGGACACGGTCAACCTCAAGTACTACGCCGACTCGAGCAACCTCAAGCTCGACGTCCAGCAGGGGAACATCGACGTCGCGTGGCGCTCGCTGACCGCGACCGACGTCGACAGCCTCGCGAAGGACTCGAAGGTCAAGGTCCTCAAGGGCCCGGGCGGCGAGATCCGCTACATCGTCTTCAACTTCGACACGATGCCGTACGGCGCGAAGACCCCGAACGCGGACCCGGCCAAGGCGCTCGCGGTCCGGCAGGCCATGGCCAATCTCGTCGACCGCGACGCGATCGCCCAGCAGGTCTACAAGGGCACATACACCCCGCTGTACTCGTACGTTGCCGACGGCTTCCCCGGCGCCACGAAGTCGCTCAAGTCCATGTACGGCGACGGCAGCGGCAAGCCGAGCGTCGACAAGGCCAAGAAGGCGCTCTCCGACGCGGGCATCCAGACCCCGCTGAACATCAACCTCCAGTACAACCCGGACCACTATGGGAAGTCCTCGGGGGACGAGTACGCGATGGTCAAGCAGCAGCTCGAGTCGTCCGGGCTGTTCAAGGTCAACCTCCAGTCGACCGAGTGGGTGACGTACTCGAAGGACCGCACGAAGGACGTCTACCCGATGTACCAGCTCGGGTGGTTCCCGGACTTCTCCGACCCGGACAACTACCTCACGCCGTTCTTCACGAAGAACAACTTCCTCAAGAACCATTACGACAACTCCGCCGTCCAGGACCTCATCGCCAAGGAGGCCACGAACCCGGACAAGTCGGCCCGCGAGAAGCAGATCGCTGACGTTCAGGATGCCGTGGCCAAGGATCTCTCGACCCTTCCGCTCCTCCAGGGCGCGCAGATCGCCGTCGCTGGAGCGAGCGTCAAGGGCGTCGAGACGACTCTCGACCCGTCCTTCAAGTTCCGCCTCGGCGTCATCAGCAAGTAATCGGCTTCTAGCCCACCCAGTGCGGCGGCGGGATGCGATCGCGTCCCGCCGCTGCCGTGCGGAGGAAAAACCATCATGACTGCACTCACCGAGACGCCTCCCGAGGCCGCGGGTCTGCCGACGCCGGCCGCCAAGCGAAAGGGAGGTGGCCTCGCCACCTATCTCGTCATCCGCTTCCTGCTCATCTTCCCGACCGTCCTCATCCTCGTGACGATGGTCTTCTTCCTCATGCGGATCACGGGCGATCCGATCACCGCCGCGCTCGGCGGCCGCCTCCCCGCGGACCAGCTCGCGCAGAGGATCCACGACGCGGGATACGACCGCCCCATCCTCGTCCAGTACGCCGAGTACCTCGGCCAGGTCTTCACGGGAAACTTCGGCCGGACCATCTCGGACAACCGCGCCGTGACCGAGATGCTGACGACTTTCGGGACCGCGACCCTCGAGCTCGCCATCAACGCCCTCATCGTCGCGTTCCTCGTGGGCATCCCGCTCGGCATGATCGCCGCGCACCGCCGCGACAAGGGCACCGACGCGGGGCTGCGGGTCTTCGCGATCCTGAGCTACGCGACGCCCGTCTTCTTCGCCGGACTCCTGCTCAAGCTCATCTTCTCGGTGTGGCTCGGCTTGCTCCCCGTCGACGGCCGGGCCTCGACGTCCACCGAGCTCTCGCTCGGCAGCCTTGCCGCCCCGACCGGCATCTACTGGCTCGACGCGCTCCGGAGCGGGAACCTCTCCGCATTCTGGGACGTCGAGCGGCATGCCGTCCTTCCGGCGCTCGCCCTCGGCCTCCTCACGGCGGGCGTGTTCCTGCGGCTCGTGCGGACCAACCTCATCGGGACCCTGGGGAGGGACTACATCGAGGCGGGGCGCTCGCGCGGCGTGAGCGAGTTCCGGCTCGTCACGCGGCACGCGTACAAGCCCGCCCTCATCCCGATCATCACGGTGATGGGCCTTCAGATCGCGCTCCTTCTCGGAGGTGCGGTTCTCACCGAGACGACGTTCGAATGGAAGGGGCTCGGCTTCCAGCTCGCCCAATACCTCACGGCGCGCGATTTCGTGGCCGTGCAGGGCATCGTCGTGCTGCTCGCCGTGATCGTGGCCGTGACCAACTTCATCGTGGACGTCGTGGCCGCGCTCATCGACCCGAGGGTGAGGTACTGATGGCGACTCAGGCAGTTCCCCAGCTCGAGCGGCGCGAGCCGCTGTGGACGCGCGTGCCCGTCCTGACCCACGTCCGCATGAGCGTCGGCGTCCAGCGAGTGATGCTCGTCGTGGGCCTTGCGCTCGCCGCGGTCTTCCTCGTCCTCGCGGTCTTCGCGCCCCTCATCGCGCCGTTCGGGTATTCCCAGATCGCGGACGCCGGGGGTGGCTTCCCGACGCAGGACCCGCCGAGTGCGAAGCACCTCTGGGGCACGACCGTGGGCGGCTTCGACGTCTTCTCTCGCGTCGTGTGGGGCGCGCAGACGGCGGTGCTGGTCATCGTCGTCGCCGTGACCCTCTCCATCTTCGCGGGCGTGGCCCTCGGCCTCGCGTCCGGCTATATCGGCGGGTGGCTCGACCGGATCCTCGTCGTGATCGCGGACGCGGTGTACGCGTTTCCGTCGCTGCTCGTCGCGATCGTCATGTCGATTGTCATCAGCCATGGACAGTCGAGCCTGTGGGGCGGCATCTTCGCAGCCGCGATCTCGATCACGGTCGTGTTCATCCCGCAGTACTTCCGCGTGGTGCGCGCCGAGGCGATTCGCCTCAAGGCGGAGCCGTTCGTCGAGTCGGCGAAGGTCATCGGCGCCTCGAGCTGGCGCATCATGGCGCGGCACATCTTCCGCAACGCGACGCGCAGCATCCCGCTCATCTTCACGCTCAACGCGTCGGAGGCGATCCTCACGCTCGCGGGCCTCGGCTTCCTCGGATTCGGCATCGAGCCGACGAGTGCGGCGGAATGGGGCTTCGACCTCAACAAGGCCGTGGCCGACGTGAGCGCGGGCATCTGGTGGACCGGCGTGTTCCCGGGCCTCGCGATCGTGCTCACCGTGCTGGGGCTCACGCTCGTCGGGGAGAGCATGAACGATCTCTCCGACGCGAAGCTGCGGGCGCGCGGGCGGAAACGGACGACGGCGGCGGGGCGCCGAGGCGGTACGCCCGCGCCTTCCGCGGGCACGGCAGGCAGCGAAGGAGGCCAGGCATGAGCGAGCAGCTTGACGTGCGCCCCGCGGCGCCGGCAGAAACAGTTCTCGACATCGACGATCTCGAGGTCTCGTTCGCGACCGACGCGGGCGAGGTCCGTGCGGTCCGGGGCGTGAGCCTCGATGTCCGCGCGGGCGAGGTCGTCGCCGTCGTCGGCGAATCCGGTTCGGGCAAGACGGTGACGGCCAAGACGATCCTGGGCCTCCTCCCGGAGACGGCGACGAGCTCGGGCGCCGTCGTCATCAACGGACACAACGTCGTCTCGCTCACTCCCGCGAAGCTCCGCGAGCTGCGCGGGCGGGACGTCGCGATGGTGTTCCAGGAGCCCTCGACGGCGCTCAACCCCGTCTTCACGGTGGGGTGGCAGATCATGGAGGGCATCCGGGCCCACCACGACAGGCAAGGTAGACGCGTATCCCGCAAGGAGGCCCGCGAGCGGGCCGTCGAGGCGCTGCGCAAGGTCGGCATCCCCGATCCGGAGAAGCGCGTGGACCACTACCCGCATCAGTTCTCGGGCGGGCAGAAGCAGCGCGTCGTCATCGCCGCCGCACTCGCGCTCGACCCCGAGCTCATCGTCGCCGACGAGCCCACGACCGCGCTTGACGTCACGGTCCAGGCCGAGATCCTCGAGCTCCTGCGCGATCTGCGGGATCTCTACGGAACGTCGATCGTCCTCATCACCCACAACATGGGCGTCGTCGCGGACCTCGCGGACCGCGTCGTCGTCATGTACCAGGGCGAGGTCGTCGAGGAGGCCCCGGTCCGGACGCTCTTCGCGGAGCCGCGCGACGACTACACGCGCAGGCTGCTCGCCGCCGTGCCGCATCTGGGCCACGACTCGGCGTCGGAGGGAGCCACGGAGCGGCTCCATCAGGGCGGCGAAGTGCTCGTGGCCGCCAAGGGGCTCGAGATCGTGTACCCGGGGCGCCTCGGCTCCCCGGCCTTCCGGGCGGTCGACGGCGTCTCGTTCACGGTCTCCGCGGGCGAGGTCTTCGGGCTAGTCGGCGAATCCGGATCGGGCAAGACGACCATCGGCCGGGCGATCGCGGGCCTCAACCGGGCCACGGGCGGCAGCCTCAGAGTCCTCGGGCACGAGATGGTCGGGTTCCGCGAGCGGTCCTTCCGGCCGCTCCGCAAGGATATCGGCTTCGTGTTCCAGGACCCGGCCGCGTCGTTCAACCCGCAGCTCACGGTCGGGGAGTGCGTCGCCGAGCCGCTCGTCGTGCATCTCGAGCTCGAGCCCGCCCAGCTGCGCCGCCGCGTCGGCGAGCTGCTCGAATCGGTGCAGCTCCCGGCGTCGTACGCGTCGCGCTATCCGCACGAGCTCTCGGGCGGCCAGCGCCAGCGCGCGTCGCTCGCGCGGGCCCTCGCCCTCGAGCCCCGCCTGCTCATCGCGGACGAGCCGACCTCGGCGCTCGACGTCTCGGTCCAGGCGAAGGTACTCGAGCTGTTCCGCGAGATCCAGGCCGAACTCGGCTTCGCCGCCCTGTTCATCAGCCACGACCTCGCGGTCGTCGACCAGCTGAGCCACTGGGTCGGTGTCCTCTACAAGGGGCGGCTCGTCGAGCAGGGGATTGGGAGCCGGGTCATGAGCGATCCGCACGACGAGTACACGAAGCGGCTCATCGCCTCGCTGCCGGTGCCGGATCCGGTCGAGCAGGCAGAGCGGAGGAAGGCGCACCGCGCGCTCCTGGGCGGCTGAGACCGCCCCATCGGACTGCAGACCTTCCGACAGACGACGACGGCGCCTCACGCGCCGTCGTCGTCTGCCGTCTCTGCCTCGTCGGCGCCCACGATGCGGATGTTGAACTTCGCCGTCCCGAGGTTCCGCATGAGCTCGAGCCACAGCGGGAGGTACAGCTCGACCCCGCGCGCGGCGGCGATCCCGCCGAGGTCGCGAATCCGGTCCCGATGCCAGCCGAAGGACGCGAGAATGTCTGCTACCTGGGACTTCGCCTCGTCGTCGTCCCCCGCCATGAAGACGTCATGGACACCTTCGCCGACCCGCTCGGGCGCGACCATGACCGGGGCATTCATCGTGTTGAGCGCCTTCACGACGTGGAGCGAGGGAAACGCGTGCTGAAGCTCCTCGGCGAGGCTCATGTGGTGTGAGATCGTGACGAACGGCGGGAAGCCGGCCGAGAAGTCGAGGCGGTTGGCGACGTCGATGAGCACCTTTCCGCCGAGCGCCTCGGCGCCGATCGAGAGGAGCACGTCGAGCGACGCGATGCCTGCCGTTGCGTTGACGAGGAGTTCGGCCGATTCGGCGGTTTCGGCGAAGTCGGTCGCAGCGGCTCCGTGCGCATCGGCCCATTCGATGGCTTCGGGTTTGGCCGCGTCGCGCGAGCCGATCGTGACCCGGTGCCCCAGCTCGAGGAACTTGGCCCCGAGCGTCCGCCCGACAAGCCCGCTTCCGAGGATTCCGATCTCCATGTCTGCTCCTGTCGTCGCTCTCCACGTGGATGTGCGTCTTGAGGTCAACGCCTATCGCGACCGGGCGGGCGAGTCAACGGCTGGGCGGCCCATAGACTGGCACCATGACCGAGCAGCACCGCCCTGACGCCGATTCCGCCGCCCTCGAAGGGGAGGGCGGGTACGATCCCACCGCGAGCTCCCTCCAGGGCAGCGTGGACCCCGCCGTCATGGAGGAGCTCCTCTCGATCCGCTCGAGCATCGACAACTTCGACGCGACGCTCGTCTATCTCCTCGCCGAGCGCTTCAAGGTCACGCAGCGCGTGGGCTGGCTCAAGGCCAAGCACCAGCTGCCGCCAGCCGACCCGGCGCGCGAGGCCGCGCAGATCGCGCGGCTCCGGCGTCTCGCCGAGGAGGCGCACCTCGACCCGGCGTTCGCGGAGAAGTTCCTGAATTTCATCATCAGCGAGGTCATCCGCCACCACCAGGCGATCTCCGAGGACCATCAGGCCCGTCAGGGAGAGCCTCGCGAGGCTCCCGGCGCGAACCAGGCGTAGGGCGTGGCGGATCAGGTCACGGCGACCGCCCTCGGCGACTGGCCGGGCACGGATCCGGTCGAGGCGGAGAAGGCGATCCGCGGCGAGCTCGGCTCGCCCCACCTGCCCTTCCTCCCCGAGCTTCCCGGGCGCGGGGTCGGCTCGGATCCGGTGGGCCGCGCCGCGACCCTCCTCGTCGATTTGCACGCGGATGTCCAGCCCCACGGCTGGCGCGTGGTCGAGCGGCCCGGGCGCGACGCGCTCCGCGCGGCCTCGGCGCTCTCGACCGACCTCAATGTCCTGGCCGACGCCGTCGGGGCCGAGGAGGCGCCCGCCGAGGGACTCCAGATTCGCGTGCTGGGCCCCTTGAGCCTCATGGCGGGCCTCTATCTTCACCAAGGCGAGCGCGTCCTCGTGGACGCCGGCGCCCGCAGGGATATCGCGCAGTCGTATGCGGCGGGGGTCGCCGGGCTTCTCGCGCGTGTCCGCGCTGCGGCTCCCGGGGCGAGGCTCACCGTCCAGCTCGCGGAGCCCGACGCCGCGCGCGTCCTCGCGGGCCTCATCCCTACCGCGAGCGGCTACCGCACGATCCGCTCACTCCCCGGGAGCGAAGCACGCGCGGCGTGGTCCGAGCTCGTGGGCGCCCTGCGGGGCGGCGGCGCCGAGCACGTGATCGTCCATACGGACGCGTGGGAGGCGCCCATCGAGGCGATCCTCGAGGCGGGGGCAGACGGCGTGTCCCTCCCGCTCGGCACGCTCAGCGTCCCCCAGTGGGAGACGGTCGCGGGAGCTGTCGAAGCCGGCGCGCGCGTGTGGCTCGGCCTCCTTCCGCTTGAGGCCTCGCAGGGCGAGCGGACGGGCGACGTCGCCGAGCGCCTCCTGCGGCCGTGGCGCCAGCTGGGCCTCCCGGCCGCGTCCCTCGGCGCTGTTCGCATCACCCCGGCGGGGAGCCTCGTCGACCTCACCCCGGAACGGGCGACGGCGGCGCTCGCCCGTCTCGTCAAGCTCGCCGACGCTGTCAATCAGCTCGCGTTCGGCTGAGCAGGCGCCTTTGGCCCCGGCCTCGGGATGCCGATCCGCGCGAGCCTTGTGCGGACCGTTGCCCCCACTCCAAACTGTGCGGTGGAACGTGCAGTCGACTCATGGTGGTGGCCGGGTGTTGTGGTGCGGACCGCGTTTGTAGGCAGAGTGCGCGAGCTCAGCGCGATGTCGGGCTGCCTGCGTGACGCGATGGCAGGCACTCCGCGATTCGTCCTGCTCGAGGGGGAGGGAGGGACTGGGAAGACGGCTCTCCTTCAGGAGTTCGCGGCAGCCCAGCGGGGCGTTCAGCTGGCGTGGGCGACCGGGGATGAGGCAGAGACGGTGCTCTCCTACGGGCTCTTGAATCAACTGCGAGCGCGGCTTCCACGGCCCGAGGCGGGCACACCGAGGACTGAGGGCAATCAGGACCCGTTCGCCCAGGGGGCCGCGTTGCTCCAAGAGCTGGGCGAGGCGCAGAGGGCGGGGCCTGTGCTGCTCGTCGTCGATGATGCCCACCTCGTCGATCGATCGTCCTTGGCAGCGTTGACGTTCGCGCTGCGCCGGCTGCGCAACGACCAGGTGATGACGGTGCTGGCCACCCGCGAGTCGGGAGTGGAGCACCTTCCAGCCGGTCTGTTGCGCCTCGCCCAGGATCAGGGCACGCGATTGACCCTGCGCGGTTTGACGGTGGCGGAAATATCTGAGCTCGCGGAGGCAACGGGCTTCGGGAGAATTTCGGTTCCCGCGGCGGCCCGTCTGCGCGAGCACACCGGTGGGCATGCCCTCTATCTGCGTGCGTTGCTCGCCGAGGTGGGGTCTGACCAGATCGAGGCTCTCGACGTTCCGCTCCCCGCGCCCCGGTCGCTGGCGCTCACAGTCCTCGCAGGTCTCCGTGAGACATCTGCGGAAGCCCAGCGGCTGGCTGCGGCATGCGCGGTGCTCGGTCCGGGAGCCACGCCCTTTGAGATCGCCCGCATCGGTGGGGTCGTTGATCCGCTGCCCGCGATCGAGGAGCTCCAGAGGCTCGCGCTGGTCGTGGCCGAAGACCACCCTGACGGACGCCGCATCGGCTTCGCGCATCCGCTTCTTCGGGCTGCGGTCTACGACGATCTGGGGCTCGCGACCCGAGCCGCTCTCCATGTCCGAGCCGCCTCGATGAAGAGCGGACGCGAAGCGCTGCGGCATCGGGTCGCTGCCGCGTCGGAACCCGATCCGGGGCTTGTGGCCGCTCTTCGGGAACAGGCCGGGGCCGATCGCGAGATCGGCGCCTGGGAAGCGGCCGCGGAGGCGCTGTTCGCCGCGGCGCGGCTGAGCCAGCCTGGGCCGGCTCGCGATCGGCTGTGGGTGGACGGGATCGAACTGCTCCTCGCAGACGGTGACGTGCCCTCCGCCCAGATGCACCTGCGCCAGCTCGCTAGTCGGCGCGAGGACCCGCATGCCTTGCAGCTGAGCGCCAGGATCTGCCTGCTGCTGGGCGACCTCGGGGCCGCCGCCGAGCAGGCTGGGGAGGCCTGGAGGCTTGCGCGCCAGCACGACCCTGGCGCGCGCGACAGCGCGGCAGGCATTCTCGCGCTCCTCTGCCTTCTGCGAAACGACGGAGACGGAGCTGCAATGTGGGCCGAGCGAGCCCTCCTCTCGGGGCTATTGCCCCCAGAAGCTGCGTCTCCGACTCGGGCGATCTACGCGTTCGGCCGTGCCCTCGCCGGACGAGCCGACGACGGCCTCAGGATTCTCGCGGAGGTCTCCGATGTCCCCTCCCATCGCCCTGAGATCGACGTGCGCGGCTTCCTGCGGCTCTGGACTGACGACATCGCCGGCGCTCTTGCGGACTTGAGGAGCGTCGATTGGGTGGAGGGGTTCGGCCGGGGGAGGGGGCAGGATATCTTCCACGTAGCCGCCCTCAGCTACCTTGCCGAAACCAACTTCCGCCTCGGGGACTGGGATGCGGCGTGGGTGACCTCCGAGCACGCGGTGTCGCTCGTGGAGGACACGGGCCAGATCTACCTTCTCGCCCAGGCACACGCCATGGCGACACTGGTGCCTGCCGCCCGTGGGCGTTGGGATGAGGCTGAAAGGCACCTTGAATTGGCCGTCGCCGCCGCGGAGGCAAACGGGGATGCGCCGAGCCGCTGCTACGCCGACAACGCAGCCGTGCACCTTGCCGCTTGCCGGGCTGACCCTCGTGCCGTGGTCGGTCGCGCCCAATGGCTGCTCACCGACGGGCCGGGCGGCACGCATGAGCCGGGCTTCTACAGCTGGCCGATCCATTTCGTCTCCGCGCTCGTGCAGCTGGGCCGTTTCGAGGAGGCTGCTGTCATCGCGGAGCGGTACGAGGCAGTTGCGAGATTGCGCGGCAGGCGGTCGAGGCTCGCCGGACTGGCCCGAGTGCGGGGCGAACTGGCCGCCGCCCGTCGCGACACCGCGACCGCGAGGGCGCTATTCGAAGAATCGATCCGGCTCGGCGATGGATCCGTCGATGCGCTCGAGGCCGCTACGGCGCGGGCATCCTATGGAAGGTTCCTCCGGCGCCGTGGTGAGCGGCGCGGAGCCGTCGAGCAATTGGGTATGGCCAGAGCGATGTTTGCGTCCTTGGGCGCCGACCCCTTCGTGCAGCGATGCGACGCCGAGCTGGCCGCGTGTGGCCATTCTCGTGGCAGCGGTCCTGGTGCCATGGTGCCGGAGCTCACTCCCCAAGAGCTGGCCGTTGCGCGCCTCGTGAGCGCGGGCAGGACTAACCGGGAAGCGGCCCAAGAACTCGTGCTGAGCGTCAAGACGGTCGGCTACCACCTGGGCAACGTCTACGCCAAGCTCGGTGTTCGTTCCCGAACCGAACTGGCCGCCAGGCTCGGCAACCGGGCGTGATGGGCGGATCCCGGGCATTTGACCGGGGCGCCGACGGACCCCGGGTTCTTATCCTTGGATCAGCGGCCTGACGCAACGGTCCGCGAAAGCGCAGCCGTTCGAGAGAACGCAACTTCCGAGGTCGGATCCCCTCGGCGCAAAGGAGGCCGGGGACCTGTCCGGGTCCGGGGCAAGTAGCGGTGCCCCATGCGCAGGTCCCCGTACTCCGACAGCCGGACCGTGAGCCGACTCGTGATCCAGCCCCGCAATCCGAGGAAACAACGATGGGCCACCTGCACCTCGCCCTCGTCCGGCCGCCCGCGAGGCATCTGCCGATGAGCGCGTCATCGTCGAGGCATCGTCTGCCGGTGCACAGCGTGGCGACTCTCGTTGCTGCCGCTCTCCTTGCGCTGGCGGCGGTCGCGGGTGCCCTCTCGTTCGCGAGCGAGCAATCGACCACGTGGCCTTCCCCGGCCCCTGCTCCCGCGCCGGCAGTCACTGTCCCTTGGGGGCCCGGATGGAGCCGGCGTCCAACTTCCCCTGGTCACTGTCCGCTTCCCGTATCGGTCGCGCTTCTAACCGGAATGCGCGGCGGTCCCCTGGAACTGAGAGCACACTGACTGAGCGCTCAGTCGCCCCGCTGCCGCAGATGCGCCTCGGCGAGCGCTTCCATCTCCTCGTCGCTCAGCTCGTCGTAGCTGCGCGCCTCGTGCCGGTCGTTGCGGCTGAACCGGACGAACATGAGGATGATGAGCGGAAGGTCCACGATCTCCGCAATGAACCACAGGATGTCCCCGGCGAGCTGCTGATCCCGCAGCGGCGTCGGGAACCACGCGGGCGAGCCCGGGGCCCAAGACGTCACCCCGTCGAGGACCGTCGCGTTGAGCCGGAGCGCGATGCCGGGGACGGCGTCGGCGAGGAGCTCGATGAACACGTAGACGAACTCGAGCAGGATGAAGGTCGACGACCGATGGAAGTCGTCCGACTCGACGATGGGCAGGGCGAGGATGAGCCCGACCAGTGGCACGAGGATGCTCAGGGCGCCGCTCGCGATGGGGTTCGAGCGGTACACGTCCAGAAGCGGCGTGAGGAATGTCGCGAACAGGACGAGGCCGATCACAGGGGCCACGAATGCATTGCCGAGCACGCGCATCGGGCGGCTGCCCATGACGGCGTCGAGGCGTCGTCGTCCGCCCTCGCCGAGAGCGGCTCGCGCGAGGCCCAACGGCCGCCCGAGCCCCGCGAGCAGCGGGACGACGAAGAACATGAGCGCGATCTTGAGCGTGAACGCCCAGCGGAGCTGGCTGCCGTACGCGCCCGTGAAGCCGCATGCGAGGACGAGATAGGGAAGGATGCCGAGGGCGTAGAAGCACAGCGTCCGCCAGAGGGGCCACGCCTCGCCGTTGCGCCGTGCCGCCCGAAGCCCCCAGCCGTAGGCAACCCCGGCCCCGAGAACCAGCGCGAGCGCGGCGGGGTCGACGACGACGGCGGTCAGGAGGGTGGCGATGGGTGGCACGAGCGGATTTTAGGCGATGAGGCTGGGCGGCGGCTGAATCCCGTGAGGTCCGCTGGCCTGCCGGGCGATCAGCCTCCGCGCGCAGGCGGCGAATAGAATGGATCAACGCATTGACTGGCGTGCCGTCAGCACGCGGCGGGCGGACGTGGGGGAGAGTGGAAGGCATGAAGGCACGCATCCTGGTAGTGGACGACGACGAGGCCCTCGCCGAGATGATCGGCATCGTCCTGCGCAATGACGGCTTCGATCCCGTGTTCTGCGCGGACGGGGCGGAGGCCCTCGACGTGTACCGCTCGCAGAAGCCGGACCTCGTTCTCCTCGACCTCATGCTGCCCGGTCTCGATGGCATCGAGGTGTGCCGACGGATCCGCTCCGAGTCCGATGTCCCGATCGTCATGCTCACCGCGAAGTCGGACACCTCGGACGTCGTGCGGGGCCTCGAATCGGGCGCCGACGACTACGTGCCCAAGCCGTTCAAGCCGGCCGAGCTCGTGGCGCGCGTGCGCGCCCGCCTCCGCCCGGGCGAGGCCAAGACCCCCGAGACCCTGCGGATCGGCGACGTCTCGATCGATGTCGCGGGGCACACCGTGAAGCGCGGGGATATTCCCATCGCGCTCACGCCCCTCGAGTTCGACCTGCTTGTCGCACTCGCCCGGAAGCCGTGGCAGGTCTTCACGCGCGAGCTCCTCCTCGAGCAGGTGTGGGGCTACCGGCATGCTGCGGACACGCGCCTCGTCAACGTCCACGTTCAGCGCCTCCGCTCGAAGATCGAGCGCGACCCGGAGGCCCCGGAGATCGTCCTGACCGTCCGCGGCGTCGGGTACAAGGCCGGGAGCTAGACCACATCGATGGACCATGAGGAGGGCGTGCGCACCGCGCGCGAGGGCGTGGGGCCCGCGTATCTCCGCGCGCGCCGTCGCCGGATCGCTGCCGCCCGGCTGGCACGCCGGGTACGCCGGACGTTCGCCTGGAGGCCGCGGCACATCGTCGTGCGGCGGCTCTGGATCGCGTTTGCAAGGCTCCGCCGCCTTGGCCTGCGGACGCTCGCGGGGCTCGTGCGCGTTCCCGGGCGCGTCCGCCGGGCCTTCGCGCGCCGGTGGCGGCGCTCGCTCCAGTTCCGCACGGTGCTCATCACGCTCGTGCTCTCGTGCGTGTCGATTCTCGGCGTCGGCGTCTACCTCTCCAACCAGATCGCGAACAGCCTGTTCCAGGAGCGGCTCACCCAGGCCGAGCTTCAGACCCGCCAGAGCGTGAGCCAGGTTCAGGAGACGTTCGACGGCGCGCAGGTCACCGATCAGCAGGGCGTGCTCAAGCTTGTCAACGACACGCTCGCGACCCTCGAGGCCCGCGATTCGGGAACCCCGCGCCAGTATGTGTTCCTCGCTGTGCCGAATCAGGATCAGCCCCGCAACCGGTGGGTCGACAGCCGGGCCTCGTACCTGCGGACCGAGAACGACATCCCGCAGTCCCTCCGCCAGGCGGTCGAGGGCTCGCAGCAGCCCCAGCAGTTCTGGGAGTCGATCCCGCTCACGGTGGACAACACGGTCCACCCGGCCATCGCCGTCGGCAACAAGGTCAGCTTCGGCGGCACCGTGTACGAGCTCTACCTCCTGTACGACATCAAGTCGGCCCAGGACACGCTCGACGAGATGCAGAGCGTCCTGTGGTTCGGCGGCATCTTCCTCATCCTGCTCATCGGCGCGATCGTGTGGATCGTGACGCGAAGCGTCGTGAGCCCCGTGAGCCATGCGGCCTCCGTGTCGGAGAAGCTCGCGGCGGGCCAACTCGAGGAGCGCATGGCCGTCGAGGGTGAGGACGAGGTCGCGCGGCTCGCGAAGTCGTTCAACCACATGGCGGCGAGCCTCCAGGAGCAGATCACCCAGCTCGCCGCGCTCTCGCAGATGCAGCAGCGCTTCGTGTCCGACGTCTCGCACGAGCTCCGCACCCCGCTCACGACGGTCCGCATGGCTGCCGAGGTCCTGTACGACGCCCGCGAGCAGTTCGACCCCGTGAACAAGCGGTCGGCCGAACTCCTGTACAACCAGGTCGAGCGCTTCCAGGCGCTGCTCAACGACCTGCTTGAGATTTCCCGCTTCGACGCGGGCGTCGCACGCCTCGACGTCGAACCGCAGGACATCGTCGCCGTCGTCCGCAATGTCGTCGACACCGCGGAGCCGATCGCGCTCGCGTGCGGCTCCGAAGTGCACCTCTACACGCGCACGGCCGGCATCGTCGTCGATATGGACGCGCGGCGCATCGAGCGAGTGCTGCGGAACCTCCTGCTCAACGCGCTCGAGCACGGCGAGGGTAAGCCAGTCGAAGTGTTCGTCGCGGCGAATGCCGACGCCGTGGGCGTCGCCGTGCGCGACCACGGGATCGGCATGTCGCCGTCCGAGGCCGCGCGGGTCTTCGACCGCTTCTGGCGCGCCGATCCGGCGAGGGCCCGCAAGACAGGCGGCTCCGGCCTCGGGCTCTCGATCGCGACCGAGGACGTCAAGCTCCACAGCGGCTGGCTCCAGGCCTGGGGCCGCCCGGGCGAGGGGTCGTGCTTCCGGCTCACCCTCCCGCTCCACTCTGGCGGGACCATCGCGGAGTCGCCCGTCGCGCTCGAGCCCGCCCGCGCCGCCCTCCCGCTGCCGGGGGGGAGCACGCGGGGCATCGTCGTGGGCACGTCGGCGGTCCTCGCCTCGGGTCCGGGCCGCGGCACGAAGGACGACGGCGCGTGACCGTCCGAGTTCGAAGGCCGCGACGGCGGGGCGAGGGGCGACGACGGCCCGCCGCCGTGACTCCTATGTCCGCCATGCTCGCGGTGTTCGCCGTGATCGTCGGGCTTGTCGCGATGGCCGGCTGCGCTCAGATCCCCACGGCGAGCTCGGTCGGCACGAGCAAGGACGGCGGATCCGTCATCGGCAACGCGCCGCAGTACATCCCGCCTGGGCCCCAGGCCGGCGCGGGGCCGCAGGCGAACATCGAGGGCTTCTTCAACGCGGGCTCCGGGTACCAGAACGACTTCACGGTGGCCCGGCAGTTCCTCGCACCTGCCACCGCGGTCTCGTGGAAGCCGAGCCAGCGGACCCTCGTGTACCGTGGGAGCGCGTCAGTGGTGCCGGGCGATCGGCCCAACACATACCGGTTCGAGCTCGACGTCTCGTATTCCGTGGACCAGGACGGGATCATGACCCAGTTCCCCCCGGGCACGAAGCAGTCCGTCGAGGTCGAGGTGGCCCAGGTCGACGGCCAGTGGCGGCTCTCGAAGCTCCCGGACGGGACGGTCATCCCCGAGGAGACCTTCAAAGTCCTCTACCGCCCGTTCTCGATCTACTTCTTCGATCCGGACTACTCGGTGCTCGTCCCGGACGTGAGGTGGTTCATCGACAACTCGGGTGTCGCGAAGTCCCTTGTGAGCGCCCTCATCGCAGGGCCCGCTCCGTACCTCAAGACGGCGGTCGCGACGGGGTTCCCGGCGGGCATCAAGCTCGAGCGCGAATCCGTGCCGATCGTCGGGAACCTCGCCCAGGTGGACCTGACCGCCGAGCTGCGCGACACGTCGTTCACGGACCGGCAGCGCATGCGCAGCCAGCTCGTGCGCACGCTGTCCGCCATCCCGTCGGTGGGCGGGGTGGCGCTGAGGACGAACCAGACCGAGGTCGCGATCGAGGATCCCGCGAGCGGCAAGTCCCCGGATCCAATCGTGGATCCCAAGATCCCCTCGTGGCAGGTCGGAATCGCCGACGGCGGGATCGTCCAGTACGGCTCGAAGCAGACCTCGAAGATCGACGGACTCGGCTCCGCGGGGACGTACGGGCCGGAGTATCCCGCGGCGGCCGCGTCCCAGCACGTGTACGCCTTCCTCGGCGCGGACGGCAAGGCGCTTTACTCCCTGCTCCCGGGCCAACCCGCGCGGCTGCTCGATTCGCGGCAGCACCTGAGCCCGCCGTCCGTGAGCCCGAGCGAATGGGTGTGGACGGCCGGGCCTGGGGCTAACGGGGCGACCGAGGTCGTCGCGTTCAAGCCCGTCGGGACCCAGGCAGGCTCGGACGTCCCGCACGCGACCGTCTCGGCACCATGGCTCGTGGGCCGCGTCGTCAAATCGCTGCGGGTCGCGCGCGACGGCGCGCGGGTCCTCGTCCTGTCCGAGGCGAACGGCCAGTCGCAGCTCAACGTCGCGGGCATCGTCCGAGCGCAGGACGGCTCCCCGCGGGCTCTGACCGATCCGCTCGCGCTTCCCATGACCGCCAAGAACCCCGAGCTCGCCTTGTGGGTCGACGAGGCGACCATTGTCGTCTCCGGCACGTCGGCGGCCGATCCGGTCGCGCCCGAGCTTGTGAGCCTCCAGGGCGGCGATCCGCGCCAGCTCTCCTCGCTCAACGGGATCCAGTCGATGTCCGCGGGCAACGGGGACCAGTCGATCTATGCCGTGACGCACGACGGGATCTTCCTCCTCGTCCGCACGTCGTGGACGGAACAGGGCAAGGGGGCCTTGCAGCTCGCGTTCGCGGGCTGAGCCGGAAGTCCTCGGGCGCTGCGAGGCATTCGTCCTCCCCAGGAATCGTGTCGGGGTGTCGTCTACAGCCCGCCTCCATTCGACGGCATGCGCGGTGCGGCCTGTCAGGCTGGGTCCATGGGGGAATCGCCAGCGCGGCACGCAGCGAGGCCAGCTGGGCCGCTGCGCGGGGTCGTGAGCGCCGCGCGCGCCGGAAGCGGCGCCCTGCTCTCGCTCGTCGTTCCGGTCGAGTGCGCAGGGTGCGGTGTTCCGGACGTCCCGCTGTGCGTTGACTGCGCGCGCAGGGTGCGGTCCGCCACGGCCCGGCCGCGCCGGGTCGAGCAGCATGCGCCGGCGCTCGTCGAGTACGACGGCGGGGTTCTCACCGCCGCTGTCGCGTCCGGCCCGTACCGAGGCGAGCTCGCACAGGTCCTTCTCGCGTACAAACGCCATGGAACGGCCCGCCTCGAGAGCGAGCTCGCGTCCGCGCTCGCCCGCTCGCTGCGTTCCGCCGTCGGCCCCCGAGAGGCAGGACAGAGCGTTTGGCTCGTCCCGGTCCCCACGAGCACGGGTGCCTACCTCCGCCGGGGATTCGATCCCCTCGGGGCGCTCCTGTCCTGCCTGGGACGCGACGGGCGCCTTCCTCCAGGGACGGTGTGCGCCCGCGCGCTCGCAAGACGGCGACGCGGAGTGCTGCGAGCCGCCAGGGCCTTCGTGGACAACCCGTTCGGGGCCCGAGGAGGGCAGAAGGGCCTCGGCCGCGGGCAGCGGCGCGGACGCGTCGCGGGCGCCTTCATCGCGCGGGATCCGGGAGGCCGCCGGATGTCCCGTACGCGGCCGTCGCTCGCCGGCCGGAGGGTCGTGATCGTCGACGACGTGCTCACGACCGGCGTGACCATCCGGGAGGCGGCCCGCGCGCTCGAGGCCGCGGGCGCCGTCGTCCTCGGAGCGGCCGTCATCGCATACGTGCCCCGTCCCGCGGAGACGACACGCCCAACTACGCATATGGCGGACACGAAGTGAATTACAAGCCAAGAGGGGGTGTGCAATCGATGACGATCTACTAACGTCAGTAATGGGTTCCAGGTTGAGGGGAACCTCTCGATAGCGGCTCGGAAAGGGGCTCGACTGTCAATCAGTGGCCCTCAGAGCCGTCATCGGGCTGACCGAAGCAAACTCTGGAGGGCACCATGGAGTTCAAGATCAGCGGGCGCAACCTGACTGTGTCGGACCGATTCCGCGAGTACGCCACTGAGAAGCTCGAGAAGATCGAGCACCTCGCGGACAAGGTTCAGCGGGTGGATGCCAAGTGCTCCAAGCAGACCAGTTCGAGGTCGGGAGGCGACCAGCTCACTGTCGAGCTGACCGTCACGGGACGGGGCCCGGTGATTCGCGCTGAGGCGACCGCCCCGGACAAGTTCGCTGCCTTCGATCTTGCGTACGGGAAACTGCTTGAACGGCTCAGGCGGGCCAAGGACCGCCGCAAGGTGCATCACGGCAAGCACACTCCCGTGGCCGTGAACACGGCGACGGCCTCGCTTCCCGTCGTGAGCGGCAACACGCCGATCTATGCCGAGCACGCGATGGATGTCCCTGCCAACTCGTCCGACTCGACGCCGTCTCCGTACGACATTGACAACGACATCCCCGCCGGCGATTCGCCCGTTCTGATCCGCCGCAAAGTCTTCCCCGCGGCAACTCTTACGCTCGATGACGCCGTGGACAACATGGAGCTCATCGGCCACGACTTCTACCTGTTCATCGACGCCGAGACCAACACCCCATCCGTCGTGTACCGTCGTCGCGGATGGACGTACGGTGTCATCAGCCTCGACCAGGCGTGCGAGCCCGGCGCGAGCGCCGTCGAGGATCGCATCCTCGCGTACCGCTCGGATGACGAGGGCGCGGTCGTCGTCTGACGGCCGGAAAGGAGAACACATGGGCGGTGCCTTGAGCCTTTCCCAGGCACGGCGCATCGCCCTCTCCGCACAGGGACTCATCGGCGAGCGGCCCACGGCTCATGCGACAGCGAGAGCCGTGGGCCGCACGTTCGACCGGCTCCAGCTCGTGCAGATCGACTCCGTCAACGTCCTTGTCCGGAGCCACTACCTGCCCTTCTTCTCCCGCCTCGGGCCGTACGACCGCTCTCTTCTGGACCGCCTGGCGTCCCGCAGCCCGCGGCGCATGGTCGAGTACTGGGCACATGAGGCGAGCTTCATCAAGCCCGAGCACTTCGAGGCCCTGCGCCTGTGGCAGAACCGCACGTGGGTCGGCGCGGGGAGCCTCGAGACCGCGATCCGCGAGGACCTCGCGGCGCGCATCCTCGACATCCTCGCGACGAGCCGGCCCCTCACGTCGGCCCAGCTCACGGAGCGCCTCGGGCACATCGAGGAACGCCGGAACGACAACTGGGGGTGGAATTGGAACGCCGTCAAGCGCGTCGTGAGCGACCTGTTCGCGCAGGGGATCGTGAGCTCGGCGGGCCGCACGCCGTCGTTCGAGCGGCGCTACGCCCTCACGGAGGCGGTCCTGCCCCCCGGCTGTCGGGGTGCCGGGATTGCCCCGGGAGCCCCGATCGGGATCGGCCCGGGCGCCACTCTCGGGGTCGGGCTCGAGGCGGACCGCGACGAGGCCGCACTCGTCCTCTCCCGCGCCGCCCTCGCCGCGCACGGCATCGGGACGTCGCGGTGCATCGCCGACTATTTCCGGCTGCCCGTCAGGGCGACGGAACGGGCGCTCGCCGAACTCGTCCGCACGGGTGAGGCGGAGCCCGTATCGGTGCACGGATGGGGCACCCGTCTCTACAAGGATCCGGCGGCGGCCGTTCCGCGCTCGGCGAAGGGGCGCGCGCTCCTCAGTCCGTTCGACTCGCTCGTCTTCGAGCGGCGCAGGCTTGAGGAACTCTTCGATTTCCACTACCGCATCGAGATCTATACCCCGTCGCACCGCCGTCGCTTCGGCTACTACGTCCTGCCGTTCCTGTTCGGCGAGACGATGGCGGCCCGGGTTGACCTCAAGGCGGACAGGCCCGGCCGAGCGCTCCTCGTCCAAGCCGTGCACGGGGAACCGGATGCGCCCGCCGAAACCGCCGTCGAGCTTGCCGCCGAGCTGCGGCTCCTCGCGGACTGGCTCGGTCTCGACGACGTTCGGATCGCCGAGAACGGAAGCCTCTCGGCCGCCGTCGCCCATTCCCTCGGCGAGCGGCAGTCCCGGGAACCCTGATTCGCTGCCGTGCGTGTCTCCCGTAGACTGAAACCCGCCCGCTGCGCACGCAGGTCGCGGCAGGAACCCATGCAGGCCGCACAGGCCATTGACGAGGGAGCGAAAGCCACGTGGCAAACCTTCTCGAGAAACTCCTCCGGTCGGGCGACCGCCGGGTCCTGAAGCAGCTGCGCGTCTACGCCGATGCGATCAATGCGCTCGAGGAAGAGTTCGAGGGATTCACCGACGCCGAGGTCCGCGAGGAGACCGATCGGCTCAAGGCCCGCTACGACGACGGCGAGAAGCTAGACGACCTCCTGCCCGAAGCATTCGCCGCCGTCCGCGAAGCCTCGCGCCGGACGCTCGGCATGCGCCACTTCGACGTCCAGCTCATGGGTGGCGCGGCGCTGCACCTCGGCAACATCGCCGAGATGAAGACCGGCGAGGGCAAGACGCTCGTCGCGACGGCCCCCGCCTACCTCAACGCACTCACGGGCAAGGGCGTCCACGTCGTCACCGTCAACGACTACCTCGCCGAATACCAGTCCGAGCTCATGGGCCGCGTCTACCGCTTCCTCGGGGTCTCGAGCGGCTGCATTCTCGCGAGCATGGATCCGGCCGAGCGCAAGAAGCAGTACGACGCGGAGATCACCTACGGCACGAACAACGAGTTCGGCTTCGACTACCTGCGCGACAACATGGCCTGGGACAAGGACGAGCTCGTCCAGCGCGGCCACCACTTTGCGATCGTCGACGAGGTCGACTCGATCCTCATCGACGAGGCCCGCACGCCGCTCATCATCTCCGGCCCCGCGCAGGGCGACGCGAACCGCTGGTACTCCGAATTCGCGAAGATCTCCCTGCGTCTCGGCGAGGGCGACTACGAGGTCGACGAGAAGAAGCGCACCGTCGGCGTGCTCGAGCCCGGCATCGAGAAGGTCGAGGACTACCTCGGTATCCACAATCTGTACGAGTCCGCGAACACCCCGCTCATCGGCTTCCTGAACAACGCCATCAAGGCCAAGGAACTGTTCAAGCGGGACAAGGACTACGTCGTGCTCGACGGCGAGGTGCTCATCGTCGACGAGCACACGGGCCGCATCCTTCCGGGCCGCCGCTACAACGAGGGCATGCACCAGGCGATCGAGGCCAAGGAAGGCGTCGAGATCAAGGCCGAGAACCAGACGCTCGCCACGATCACGCTCCAGAACTACTTCCGCCTCTACGAGAAGCTCTCGGGCATGACCGGCACCGCCGAGACCGAAGCGGCCGAATTCATGAGCACGTACAAGCTCGGCGTCGTGCCGATTCCGACGAACAAGCCCATGGCCCGTACGGATCAGCCCGATCTCGTGTACAAGAACGAGGTCTCCAAGTTCGATGCGGTCGTGAAGGACATCTCGCGGCGCCACGCAAAGGGGCAGCCGGTCCTCGTCGGCACGACGAGTGTCGAGAAGAGCGAATATCTTTCGCAGGCCCTCGCGAAGGCGGGCGTCCGCCACGAGGTGCTCAACGCGAAGAACCACGCGCGCGAGGCAGCGATCGTCGCGCAGGCGGGCCGCAAGGCCGCCGTCACGGTCGCGACCAATATGGCGGGCCGCGGAACCGACATCATGCTCGGAGGCAATGCGGAGTTCATGGCCGTCGCCGAGCTTGCGTCCCGCGGGCTCGACCCGGAGGCGGATTCCGAGGCCTACGAGGCAGAGTGGCCCGCCGCCCTCGAGGCCGCGCAACGCGCCGTCAAGGATGAGCACGAGGAGGTGCTCGAACTCGGTGGCCTGTATGTGCTCGGCACAGAGCGGCACGAGTCGCGCCGCATCGACAACCAGCTGCGTGGCCGCTCGGGGCGCCAGGGTGACCCGGGGGAGTCGCGCTTCTACCTCTCCCTCACCGACGACCTCATGCGGCTCTTCGGCACCGGTGGCGCCGAGCGGCTCATGGCGAGCAGCCTTCCCGACGACACCCCGCTCGAGTCCAAGCTCGTCTCGCGCGCCATCCAGTCCGCCCAGGGGCAGGTCGAGGGCCGCAACGCCGAGCAGCGCAAGAACGTCCTCAAGTACGATGACGTCCTCAACCGCCAGCGCGAGGCCATCTACGGCGATCGCCGCCGGATCCTCGAGGGCGACGATCTCCACGAGAAGGTCCAGTTCTTTATCGAGGACACCCTCGTCGCGATGATCGAGTCCGCGACGGCGGAGGGGAACGGCGACGATTGGGACTTCCACGGGCTCTGGAACAACCTCCGCACCGTGTATCCCGCGACCATCACGCCTCAGGACGTCATCGAAGAGGCCGGCGCCAAGTCTCGCGTGACCGTCGACATGCTCAAGGAAGAGGTGCTCTCCGACGCGAAGCTCGTCTACGAGCGGCGCGAGGAGATGATCGGCTCCGAGACGATGCGCGATCTCGAGCGTCGCGTCGTGCTTTCCGTCATCGGGCGGAAGTGGCAGGAACACCTGTACGAGATGGATTACCTCAAGGAAGGCATCGGCCTCCGGGCTATGGCCCAGCGCGATCCGCTCGTCGAGTATCAACGCGAAGGCTACGCGATGTTCCAGACCATGATGGAGGGCATCCGCGAGGAGTCTGTCGGCTTCCTCTACAACCTCGAGGTTCAGCCGGTTGTGGCGGCGGGCGAGGAGCCGCAAGGGATTGAGGCGCCCGAGCGCCCCGCGCGGCTTGAATACTCGGCCCCCGCCGAGGACGGCACGACCGAAACCCACGTCGAGCAGAGCCGGCCCGGGAAGGCTTCGCAGAACGGGTCCTCGAACCGGGGGGATCGCAGGGCCCCCGCGAGCCGCACGTCCGGCCAGCAGCAGGCGCCGCGGCGCGCGAAGGGCCGCCGCCGCTGACCGCACACTGTGGGGCCGCGTCGGCCAGGCCAGCGTCGGCCAAGCCGCCGGCGGACGGAGGGACGTCAGCCAGGCCGGCGTCGGACGGACCGACGTCAGTCAGGCGGACGCAGACCCGTCAGCCGATCTCGAGCGCCGTCACCCGCCAGCCCGCGCCGCGGATCTGTTCGAGCCGCATCGCGACGGCGCGGCAGCGCAGGCGGTCCGAGACGACAGCACTCGCTTCGTACACGCCTGGCCGCACCATGCTCGCCTGTGACGAGAGGATCGCCGCGCCACGGTGGACAAGGGCAAGCTCCGGCGAGGCCCCGGGGGCGTCTGCACGGCTGAGGTTCGCACGAAGCTGAAGCGCGGCAAGAATGTCCCGGTGGGCGACGTGCGCGAGCTGATGGACCGGACGAACTCCCGCGAGGACCTCGATCGCGGCCCCCGTGATGCGGGCCGCGAGCCGCGCGACCCACCGCTGCTCGTCGGCTGATCCGACGGCATGGAGGTGGCGTGGGGCGGGCATGGCGAACGGAGCGGCGAGAGCGGACGTCCCTTCGCTGCGGATCCCACCTTCAGGCTCGGCCATCGTGCCGCGGCGATGCGTGCGAAGGCGGACGACGGTGTCGTCGCCGTGCCCGTCGACCGGCGCAGGCGTTCGTCGGTTTCGGTGGTCCGGGATCGGGTGCAGGGAAGTCATGCGGATGTCCTTTCGGCGGCCCGCGTGGGGCGGGGTCGTAGTGGCGATTGCTCGGTATCCGTCACAGGGGCGCCTACCGGGTCGGCGGGGTGAGGAGCTGGCCGGGGCGGATCACGTCGGGGTCGTTGCCGATGACCTCCCGGTTTGCGTCGAACCAGCGCGGCCATGCCTCGGCGACGTCGAGCTCGGTTGCGCCGGGTCCGAGTTGTCGGCCGACGATCGTCCACAATGAGTCTCCTGGCCGCACCTCGACGGCCCCAGTGCCGCCGGTCGCCACGGGCCTCGTCTCCGTCCGAAGGAGGGGGCTGTTCGACGGCTCGGGCGACGTCGGCGTCCACGCAGGCTCGATCGGATCCTCGGCGGAACGTGGGTGATATTCGGAAGATGTCACCGCCGCGCCCGTAGCCGGGGCGGGTGCATCCTCGCTTGCCACGGCTTCGGCGGGCGGCTCGCGAGGCGCGGGGCTTTCGGCCCGCGGCACGTTGTCCGAGGGCGGGGGTGCTTCCGGTGCAGAGTAAGGAGTGGGTGGGGGAACCTGCGTCGTCTGCGCGCCTGGCACCGAGGCGGCAGAGGTCGCCGTCGCCGGCGTCATCGGCGCCCACGCCGGGTCCAAGGAGTCTGGCGCGGCCTGCGCGGCGGTCCCTGTCACGAGACTCATGCCGAGCACCGCCAGTGTGAGGCGGCGCATGAAGGCCGGGGACACCGCACCTGCCCATCTCGCGGAGCGGCCGTGGCCCGCCGCGGTAAGGAGTGCAGCGGCGATGGCGAGGGTCATGGCAAGGAGCCACCACGCGACGACGGCGAGGCCCGCAGCGCAGGCCATGAGGCCTAGGACGACGTCGAGACTGGAGCTGCGGTCGGATGCGACGACCGATGCGGGGTCTCCCCAACTGCCGGGCGACGAGCGGTCGATGAGCACGCGACCCGCCGCGACGAGGATGGCGCCAACTCCGAGAATCGTGACTGCTGTGATGGCGTCGACCACAGCTTGCTGCGATCTGCTGTTCATGAATCTCCCCCAGACGTCCAGCCCGAAGGCCTTCAGTGCTCGATCATGTCATTTGATGCAGTTTGATGATGTTTAGACAGTTTGAACATCTTAGGCACGGTTTGTCCAATCGTGGTGCTTTCCCGTGCGATTAGCCGCGACGAGAAGTGTGCGCCTAAGGTGTCGTCATGCGGTGGGAGGCGCTCTTCGACGATTTCGAGGCTCAGGCGGCGGAAGCAGTGCGAGCCCAGTTCGAGGCCCACGTCGGCGAATTGGCGCGGACCGAACAGTCCGCCGCGACACTCGCTGATCGCCTTCGCGGGCAGGGGAGCGCCTCGCTCGACTTCGAACTGCGGGGAAACTCGAGGTTCAGCGGCCGGGTCGTCACCGTCGCGGAGACGTGGTGTTCAATCGAGTCGGGGCCTCGCGCGGTGCTCATTCCGCTGGCTGCAGTTGTCTCCGTCGCGGGGCTTGCGAGGCGGGCCCTCCAGGAGCCGATCGGCGTTCGCCGTCAGATGGGGATCACGTCCGCGCTGCGGGCCCTTGCCCGCGATCGTTCGTCCGTGGCGTGTCATCTCGATACGAGGAACGGCGAGCCGCGTGTGGCCACGGGCATGATTGACGGCGTGGGACGCGACTATCTAGAGCTTGCGTCGAGCGGAGAAGGGGTCACGAGATCGACCACCCTCGTGCCGCTGGGGGCGCTGGTCGCCGTGGCCTCGCAGCGGTAGGTGGCCTCGCAGCGGCAGCCCGTTCAGTCGGCCGCCGGGCCCGAACGGTGTTCGGCGAGCATCTTCGCCGTCTTGGCGTAGCCCTCCTGGATGTACTCCTCGAGCTTGACGTCCTCGACGCGCCATTGCCCTCGGCCACCCACTTGGATCGCCTTGAGCTCGCCGTTGCGCACGAGGGCGTAGGCCTGAGCCGAGCTGATCTGGAGCTGTTCGCAGACGTCGGCGAGCGTGAGGAAACGAGGCATGACACTATTGTGCCATCGGTTGGTACCGATTGACCCAGTTATCCACATACAGGTGCCGGTTGGTGTCCTAAGTTGGCTCTTGGGCCGATCTGAGACAGAATGGCGCAGGAAGCCGGTGTCGCGCCGGCGGTGACACAAGGGGGAGTGCACCTGATGAGTTCTGCCGACATGCCCAGCGCCACGCGCCTCACCAAGCCGTCGTGGAGGGATCCGCGGCTCTTCGTCGGCGTTCTTCTCGTCCTGGCGTCTGTTGCCGGAGTTGTCGCGCTGGTCCGCGCGGCCGATACGAGCACGGCAGTCGTCGTCGCGAAGGAGGACATCGCCGTCGGCCAGCCCATCTCCGCCGAGCAGCTCGAGACTGTCGACGTACGGCTCGGCGGGGTCGAGGGCCGGTACATCGTCTCCGGCGCGCCGACGGACGGCAAGGTTGCCATCCAACGCATCGCGAAGGGTGACCTGGTTCCGGCGTCCAGCCTCGGCTCGCCGGATGCGCTTGGCCGCAAGCCTGTGGCGATCACCGTCGTCGAGGCTCTTCCGACCGAGGCGGTCCCCGGTGCGCGCGTTGATGTCTGGATTGCCGCGCCGGATGGACGGAATGGCTTCTCCGAGCCGAAACTCGTCGTCGCCGCGGCCGAGATCGCACATGTTGCGATGGCGCAGGCGGCTTTCGGAGGAACGCGGGAGACGGTCGTCCAGGTGCTCGTGGACGACGTGCGACTTCCGCAGCTTCTTGCTGCCCAGGCGAACAAGGCCAAGGTCTCCGTCGTGTGGAATCCCGCTGCCGGGCGGGCGCAGTGAGTATTCCGGTCGTCACAATCGGCAGCGAACAGGCCGAGCTTGTCGGCGGACTCGAGCGGCTCCACGGGCCGGTCACCGTCGTGCGCCGCTGCGCGGAACTCGCCGAGCTCGTCGCCGCATGCCAGAGCGGGCTCGCGCGGGTCGCGGTCGTCGTGGGGGACACCGCGGACATCACGGTGACACTCGTCGATCGGCTCGCCGCCGTCGCGGTCGGCATCGTGGGACTGTCGGACGACGACGGCGAGCGTCGTCGCCTAGACGGCCTCGGTGTGGGCGCGGCGCACGAGCGGGTTCGCGCCGAGGATCTTGCCGAGCTCATCGCGGAGGCAGCCCGGCGGGCCGGCGCGCTCGCCGCGGCGGGGGCATCGGCGTCGTCGTTCTCGCTGGCCGGCGCTCGGCCTGTGGCAGACGTTCCGACGACGGCGGATGAGGTCGGGGAATCGGGTGACGGCGGAGCTGCGGCGACGGGCGAGATCATCGCCTTCTGGGGGCCCACGGGGGCCCCGGGCCGCACGACCCTCGCCATCAACGCCGCGGCGGAGCTGGTGCGTGCGGGGAAGAGCGTGCTTGTGGTTGACGCCGACACCTACGGCGCGAGCGTCGCCGCGCAGCTCGGCCTCCTCGACGAGGCGGCGGGGCTCGCGCAGGCGTGCCGTCTAGGGGATCAGGGAGCGCTCGACGCGGGTGCCCTTCGTCGTCTGGCGACGCCCGTCGTAACCGAGGCCGGGATCCTGCTCGTTCTCACGGGCATCACGCGTGCGGATCGGTGGCCAGAGCTTCGCGCGGCGGCACTTGGAACCGTGCTCGAGCGAAGTAGGGAGATCGCCGACGTCGTGGTCATCGACGCGGGGTTCTGCCTCGAGGCCGACGAGGAGCTGTCGTTCGACACGATGGCGCCCCGCCGGAATGCGGCGACGCTGCGCTCCCTCGAGCTCGCCGATCGCATTGTGGCCGTCGGAGCGGCCGATGCCGTGGGAATGCCGCGGCTTGTGCGTGCGCTGGCGGAGCTTGAGCAGGCCGTGCCGCACGCGAGCCCGGACGTCGTCTTCAACAAGGTCCGCAAGGGTGCGCTCGGACGCTTTCCCGAGCGTGCTCTGCGCGACGCGTGGGATCGATTTGGGCCGCGCCGGCCGATCACGGCCCTCGTGCCGTACGACGTCGAGGCTGCCGACGCGTCCCTCCTCGGCGGCTCTCTCCTGCTCGAATGCGCCCCGCAGTCGCCTCTCCGGACCGCCGTCGCCAATGTCGTATGTTCACCTGTACAGCGAAATCGCAAAACTGCTGTAGCAAGTGCTAGGGCACTCGTTACGCGGCCGCGCTAGGCTCGGGACAGCGCTGCAAAGCTGCAGCGCGGACAGTCCGTCCCGTGGAGGCGATTTCTACCGTGTCGACCGGAACTGCGCAGCAGACCCCGTTCCCTACCTCCGAGCAGGAGCCTCGATTCCTGGCCGACTACTACGAACATCTCGCGGATGAGGACCGGCAGTCCTACGCTTCCGAGACGCTCGCCGAGCGCGCGAGGCACCACCGCGACCTCGCGGAGCAGCGGAGCACCGGAACGGCCAAGGTCGAGATCATCGACGAAGGCGGGCGCAGCATCGTCTATATCGTCACGGATGACATGCCGTTCCTCGTCGACTCGGTGACCGCCGGGCTCATCCGCGAGCACTGCGCGATACACCTCGTGGTCCACCCGATGTTCGTCGTCAACCGGCGCCGCGAGGACGGCGTCCTCGTCGGTGTCGAGCGCGTGCCCGCCCAGTGGGGGCTCGCGAGCGGCGACACGGCCGCGCTCCCGAAGTTGAGCCATCTGGTGTCGGACGGCGATGTCACGACCCACATGGAGTCGTGGATCGCGATCGAGACGGACCGTGTCTCGGCCGCCCGCAAGACGGAGTTGCGCGAAGGCATTCGGCGCGTGCTCGGGGACGTCCGCGCGGCGGTAGACGACTGGCAGCCCATGCGGGCGAAGGCCCTCGAGATCGCCCGCAGCCTCGACAACGTCGTCGGGGGAGAGGACATCTCCGACCTCAAGCCCACGCAAGAGCTTCTCCACTGGCTTGAAGCCGGAAATTTCACGTTCCTCGGATACCGCGAATACGACCTCACGACCGAGAACGGCGAAGACGTCCTCGCGCTTGTCGAGGGAAGCGGCCTGGGCCTCTTGCGCGGCGACGGCTCACATGCGATGCAACACCTCACGGCCGAAGGCCAGGCGCACGCGCGCGAGCGTCGCGTGCTCAACATCACGAAGGCCAACTCGCGCAGCACCGTCCACCGCCCGGCCTACCTCGATTACATCGGCATCAAGCGCTTCGACGCCCAGGGCCAGGTGGACGGCGAGCGTCGCTTCATCGGCCTCTTCGCCTCGACGGCGTACACACAGTCGGCGCGCAGCGTCCCGATCGTGAAGGACAAGATCGAGTCGGTCATGCGGCAGTCGGGATTCCCCGCCGATTCCCACTCGGGCAAGGACCTCCTCGCGATCCTTGAGACGTATCCGCGCGATGAGCTCTTCCAGATGGATGCTGAGCTCCTGTTCGATACCGTCACGAGGATCCAGCTCCTCCAGGAACGCCGCCGCACGCGTCTCTTCCTCCGCCCGGATCTCTTCGGGCGCTTCATGAACGCCGTCGTCTATCTCCCCAAGGACCGCTACAACACGGCCGTCCGGCGCCGCATCGAGGTCGAGCTCGAGAAGGAGTTCCATTCCGATCAGATCGACTACGACGCCCACCTGAGCGAGTCCGCGCTCGCGCGCCTCTACTTCCGCATCCGCCTGCCCAAGGGTGCGGCCGTGAAGGACGTCGACACGAACGCCCTCGAGCAGCGGCTCGTCACGGCGACTCGTTCGTGGGCCGAGGGCATTGCCCAGGTGCTCCACGAGAGCCGGCCCCTTGACGACGCCGAACATCTCGCCGCCGTATGGTCCGAGGCATTCCCGGCCGCGTACCGCGTCGACTACAGCATCGAGGATGCGCTCGATGACATCGAGTGGTTCGAGGACTACGCGGCAGAGCGCGAGGAAGCGGAGAAGGCCGAGGGCGAGGAGGTGCCCGAGCGCCCGGCCGTGCGGGTCTACGTCCCCGAGGGCGTCGGCGCCGAGCTCGAGGAGGATGCGCGCGTCAAGCTGTACCTCCTCGAGCCGAAGAGCCTGAGCCAGATCCTCCCCTACTTCCACAACCTCGGCCTCGAGGTCCTCGACGAGAAGCCGTTCGAGATCGAGACCGCGGATGCTCGCGACTTCTTCCTCTACGACCTCGGCCTCAAGTACCCGGCGAAGGTGGATCCGCTCGAGACGGGCGATCTCCTCGCGGAAGCCTTCGGAGCGGCGCTCTCGGGCGAGACGGAGTCCGACACGCTTGACCGCCTCGTGCTGCGCGAGGGGATGACCTCGCGTCAG
Source organism: Sinomonas terricola (assembly GCF_034931225.1). Lineage (NCBI taxonomy): Bacteria > Bacillati > Actinomycetota > Actinomycetes > Micrococcales > Micrococcaceae > Sinomonas > Sinomonas terricola. The sequence continues at coordinate 20,677 of NZ_JAYGGQ010000001.1, read as the reverse complement.
GTGGTGATCCTTCGCAGCTACGCCAAATACATGCGCCAGACGGGGAACACGAATTCGCTTGGGTTCATCGCGGACACGCTGCTCGCGAACTCTGCCGTCACCCGGCGCCTCATCGCCCTGTTCGAGGCCCGCTTCGACCCGAGCCTCTCGGAGGATGAGCGGAGCGCCGCGTCAGCGCGGCTGCGCGATGAGCTCACGGAGGCCCTTGAACAGGTTCCGACCCTCGACGCCGACAGGCTTCTGCGCACCTTCATCAACCTCATCGAGGCGACTCTGCGCACGAACTACTACCTCGGCAAGTCGTACCTGAGCCACAAGCTGCGTCCGGCCGATATCGAGGGTCTGCCCTCGCCGAAGCCGATGTTCGAGATCTGGGTCTACTCCCCGCGCGTCGAGGGCGTCCACCTGCGCTTCGGCAAGGTGGCCCGCGGCGGTCTCCGCTGGTCCGACCGGCGCGAGGATTTCCGCACCGAGATCCTCGGCCTGGTCAAGGCGCAGGTCGTCAAGAACGCGGTCATCGTGCCGACCGGCGCGAAGGGCGGCTTCTTCGCGAAGCGCCTCCCGAACCCGGCGCTCGACCGCGCGGCGTGGCTCGCCGAGGGCATCGAAAGCTACAAGACCTTCATCCGTGGCCTCCTCGATCTCACCGACAACCGCGTGACGACCGCGGAGGGGAGCGAGCGCGTCGAGGCGCCCCTCGACGTCGTACGACATGACGACGACGATCCGTACCTCGTCGTGGCCGCCGACAAGGGCACGGCGAGCTTCTCCGACATCGCGAACGGCATCTCGGCCGAGTACGGCTTCTGGCTCGGCGACGCCTTCGCATCCGGCGGCTCGGTCGGCTACGACCACAAGGCGATGGGCATCACCGCGCGCGGCGCGTGGGAGTCGGTCAAGCGGCACTTCAGCGAGCTCGACGTCGACACCCAGACCGAGGACTTCACGGTCGTCGGCGTGGGCGACATGTCCGGCGATGTCTTCGGCAACGGCATGCTCCTCTCCGAGCACATCCGCCTCGTCGCGGCGTTCGACCACCGCCATCTGTTCCTCGATCCGAACCCGGACCCGGCGACGTCGTTCGACGAGCGCCGTCGCCTGTTCGAGCTTCCGCGCTCGTCGTGGGACGACTACAACAAGGAACTCCTGAGCGCAGGCGGCGGGGTGTTCCCGCGCACCGCGAAGTGGATCCCGGTCTCGCCCGAGGTGCGCGACGCGCTCGGGCTGCCCGAAGACACCAAGCAGCTCAGCGTCAACGAGATCCTCCGCGCGATCCTGCTCGCGCCCGTCGACCTCCTGTACAACGGCGGCATCGGCACGTACGTCAAGGCGAGCAGCGAGACCCACGCGCAGGTCGGCGACAAGGCCAACGACGGGATCCGTGTCGACGGGCGCGAGCTGCGGGTCAAGGTCGTGGGCGAGGGCGGCAACCTCGGCTTCACCCAGCGGGGCCGCATCGAGGCGGCGCTTCAGGGCGTGATCCTCAACACGGACGCGATCGACAACTCGGCCGGCGTCGACTGCTCCGACCACGAGGTCAACATCAAGATCTTCGTGGACCGCCTGGTCGCGGCCGGCAAGCTCGCCGAAGGCGATCGCGCAAGCCTCCTTGCGTCGATGACGGACGACGTCGGGCGGCTCGTGCTCGAGGACAACATCGACCAGAACATCCTGCTCGTCAACGACAGGGCGCTCGTCACTCCGCTGAGCCCGGCGCTTGAGCGGCTCATGGACTGGCTCGAGGTCAACGCCGACCTCAAGCGCGATCTCGAGGCGCTGCCGACGACGGCGGAGCTCCACCGCCGCCTCGAACAGGGCCAGGGCCTGACGTCGCCCGAGCTCTCGGTGCTTGCGGCCTACGCGAAGATCGAGCTTGCCGAGTCGCTCCGGGAGAGCGACCTGGCCGACGATCCGTGGTTCCAGGAGACCCTGCGGAACTACTTCCCCGCCGAGCTGAGGGAGCGCTTCGGATCCGAGCTCGACACGCACCCCCTGCGGCGCGAGATCATCGCAACGATCGTCGCGAATGACATGGTCAACCTCGGGGGCATCACGTTTGCGTTCCGCGCGATCGAGGAGACGAGCGCGACAGACGCGGCCGTCGCCAAGGCGTTCGTTGCGCTGCGGGAGGTCTACAAGCTCGACGAGATGACGGACGCGCTCAACACCCTCCCGGCGTCGTTCCCCACCGAGCACTGGACGGCGATCCACCACGACATCCGCCGTCTGCTCGACCGGGCCGTGCGCTGGCTCATCCACCAGGGCACGGGCGGCCGCACGATCGGCGAGGTCGTCGAGCTGTATGCCCCGCCCATGGCGGCGCTTCGCTCGCAGCTCCTCAAGTACCTCCGCGGCCAGGACGCCGAGCGTGTCGCGAGCTGGCTCGAGCGGGCGCAGGAGTGGGGCCTCCCGGACGGCCTCGCCCACCGCTGGGCCGAGCTGTTCGAGAGCTACGCGCTCCTCGACGTCGCCCGCATCGCCCAGACTTCGGACGAGTCCGTCGAGGAGATCGCGGGCGTCTACTACACGGTGTTCGACCGTTTCACCGTCGATTCGCTCCTCGAGCGGATCACGGCGCTCCCCCGGAGGGACCGCTGGCAGGCCCTCGCCCGCGCCGCCCTCCGCGACGACCTCTACAGCACCGTCGCGGACATCACCCGGTCGATCATGGAGATGTCCCCGGCAGGGAACGATCCGCTGCAGCGGCTCGAAGCGTGGGAGGCGGAGAACGCGGAGTCCCTCGGCAGGGCGGCGACGATGTTCCGGGAGGTCAACGCCCTCGAGAGCGACGACATGGCGTCGCTGTCGGTAGCATTGAGGCTGCTCCGGTCGATCGTGCGCCATTAGGGCTTTCCTCGAACACGCAGGCTCCGGAGGCCGCGGGGACTTAGGTCCCCGCGGCCGGTTCTCTTTTCGACACTCTTCGACAAGGCGGTGCTGTGGCGCTCTTCACGGACACAATCCGGGAACAGGCTGACTTCGGTCCGGGCGACGCCGAGTGGCTGCATCTGCTCGTCGGCGACTGGCAGCTCGTGGCAGATCTGGCGTTCGCGGATCTGGCCCTGTGGTTCCCGGATCCTGATGACGGCTACACCGCACTCGCGCATGTTCGTCCCTCGACGACGCACACGGTGTTCCACGAGGACATCGTGGGGGAGAGGATCCGGGGCGACCTCAGGCCGCTCGTCGACCGTGCGTGGGAGAGCCAGACGATTGAGCGCAGCCACGAGACGAGCTTCAGCGCCGAGATGGCCCTGCGCGTCGAGGCCGTGCCGTTCGTGCGCAATGGGCGCACGCTCGCCGTCGTGACATCCCACATGGACCTCTCGAGCTCGCGCATGCCCTCGCGTCTCGAGCTCACGTACCGGCAATGCGCGTACGATCTCCTCCGCATGGGCACGCTCGGCCTCTGGCCGGATTTCGCGTCCCCCACGGGCTCCCGGCGCGGCGCCCCCCGCGTCGGCGACGGCCTCATCCGCCTCGACGCGGAGGGGATCGTCCAGTACGCGAGCCCCAACGGCGTCTCGGCGTTCCGACGGCTGGGCGGCATCGACACGCTCGAGGGCCGCTCGCTTGCCGAGCTCACGACCAACCTGCTCAAGGATCGTCGGCTCGTGGACGAGACCCTTCCTCTCGTCGTGACGGGCCGGATGCCGTGGCGCAGCGAGATCGAGTCGCGCGGGGTGAGCCTGTCTCTCCGTGCCATCCCGCTGCGCGACGAGCGCGAGCGCTTCGGCGCCCTCGTCCTGTGCCGCGACGTGTCCGAGCTGCGCCGTCGCGAGATGGAGCTCGTGACGAAGGATGCGACGATCCGCGAGATCCACCACCGTGTCAAGAACAACCTCCAGACCGTCGCCGCGCTCCTGCGCATGCAGTCCCGCCGCATGAAGAGCGAGGAGGCGCGGCAGGGTCTCGAGCAGGCCATGCGGCGCGTCGCGACGATCGCGCTCGTGCATGAGACGCTTTCGCAGGGCCTCGCCCAGAACGTCGATTTCGACGAGCTCATCGACCGCCAGTTCAGGCTCTCAGCCGAGGTCGCGACCGGCAATCAGCACGTCGGGACGGAACGGGAGGGGACGTTCGGCCACCTGCCGAGCGATCTCGCGACTCCGCTCGCGCTCGTCATCAACGAGCTCGTGACGAATGCCGTGGAGCACGGGCTCGAGGACCGTTCGGGCACAGTGTGGCTCATCGCGCGCCGCGGGCGCGACGATTCCGGAGAGGAGACGCTCGACGTCACTGTGGCGGACGACGGCGTCGGCATGCCTGCGCAGCAGAACCGCCACGAGGGGCTGGGCCTCCAGATCGTGCGCACGCTCGTCACCAGCGAGCTCGGCGGCTCGATTCACTGGGGCCCCCGTGACGGGGGCGGCACCGAGGTCACCATTACGTTGCAGCTCGGCCGGGGCTGATGCTCAGCGCGGCTCGTGGCTCGGGCCCAGCGTAAGCCTTGCCGAGGACGACGACGCCCGCCGAGCCGTGAGGCTCGACGGGCGATGCGTTCGTGCGACGCTCGGGATCAGGAAGCGCGCCGGGCGCGGGCCGCGCGGCGCTTGAGCGCACGGCGCTCGTCTTCGCTCATTCCACCCCAGACGCCCGCATCCTGGCCGCTCTCGAGGGCCCACTGCAGGCACGTGTCGATCACCGGGCAGCGGCGGCAGACACTCTTAGCTTCCTCGATCTGGAGCAGCGCCGGGCCCGTGTTCCCGACCGGGAAGAAGAGCTCGGGGTCCTTGTCGAGGCAGGCCGCGCGATCACGCCAATCCATGGTTCTAGAAGTACTCCGTGTTTCGGGGGACGAACCTTGTGAAGTTTTTCACGAGTCGTCCCAAAGCAAAGGGGCCTGTGGGGCCCCGCGATCATCTTCGTTAAGGTTGTCACGTTAACTGTGTGTAAACAAGGGGTTCAGGCGAGGATTTGGGCCTGAAAGAGAGAGGGATTCATCACATCTGAGCCGTCCGGTAAGGTCGGTCCCTCGGGCGGATCAACCTCCTGCGGGTACTCTCAGGCTGTGCAGTCATCGACCCCCTCTGGGCCCCTTCGGGGCAAGCCAGTCCAACTCGCCGTGCTTGTCGGCATCGTTCTGATCGAGGCGATCGCGCTGCTGGCGTTCGCGGTCTTCTACGCCGCAGCGATAGCTTCCGGGCAGGCTGAAGTCTCGCCTGCGGGGGCGGCCTTCACGATGGTTCTGCTCGCAGTGTTCGGTGCGGGGGTCGGCGCCGCCGGTTTCTTCCTCTGGCGAGGTTACCGCTGGGCGAGATCTGTCGTGCTTGTCGTACAGCTGTTTGCCGCCACCATCGGATTCCCCGCGCTCACTGGCGGCTCAATCGGCTACGGACTTCTCATCCTCGTCCCGGCGGCCGGCGCCGTCGTGCTGCTCTTCAGCAAGCGTGTGTTCGCCGTCACTCAGCGCTCGGCCCGGGAGACGCCTCCCGAGTGACCCGGATGGGTTCGGCCCAGCCGAGCTGGGCGTCGACGGTCCTGCCGCCGACGACCACGACGGCGCGTCCAGGCGGGCCTCCGACCGGCGGGTCAATGCGAACGCCGAATGCCTCCCCGTCCGAGGGCGATCGGGGCAGGATCGCGATTCCGATGCCGGAACGCCGCGCGCGCAGCGCGAGCGGGCATTGCGTGTACAAGCTTGGGCTGAAGCTCGCCGTCGCCACGACCGCGGCACCCGCGTCGAGCGCCGAGCGAAGCCTCTGGTGTTCCGATGCCGTCAGACGGTCGGCGTCGTCGACGACCAGAATCGGGACTTCCCCAGCGTCGATCGCCGTCGTCACCGCAGCCAGCGTGTCCGTCCGATCGCGCTCCGTGAAGGGGTAGATGTGCCATGGGGCGCGGCCGGGATTCATGGCGGGCAGGGCTTCGAGGAACGAACTCTTGCCCGAGCCCGGGGAGCCGAGCACAAGGAGCACGTCGCCGGAACCAAGCGGAACGCCGAGGGGTGAGATCTCATCTCCGGTGAGACCCACTGTGAGCCGAACGCGCCGGCGCACGGTGCTCGGCGCGGCAGGGGGTGGCCCGTGCATCGGGGGCTCACCATCGGCGCTTGCGGGGCCCTTTGCCGCAAGGGCTTGGGCCACCACCACGTCCGGGGGGCGCCGCACTCGGAACGGGCGGGCAGGTGAAGGCTCTCGCGGGACTGCGGCTTCTCCGAGATCGGACGGCGCTTCGAACCAGTGGACGGCAAGGGGCCGGTCTGGCGCGAGTGTTCCCGCAGCGATGGCCCGCCCTGGGCGATCGCTTCCGGGGATGGGCCGAGGCCAGCCGAGCCTAGCCTCCTCGGGCGATCCCCAGGGGAAGAAGAGCCTGCAGGGAATGCCCGCGAAGGCGCGCGACGCCGCGAGGTCGCGCTCGCCCGACAATGCGACGACGAGACCGCCCGCACCCCCGTCCCGCACGAGGTCCATCAGCCGCTCTTCGGCGCGAGCCTGAGGGCCTTGACGCCAGGCCGCGAGCCAGCTGCCCCACCCGGAGATGACCAAGACGAGGCGAGGCTGGGCACCTGTCACACCCTCGTCGTCGCGCCGGCATGCCACCTCGTCCCCGAGCCGATCCAGGACTCGGGTCGCGAGGCGGACGTCGCCCAAGCCAACATAGGCGCCGACCCGCGGGTGCGACGACAGGGCGGCGAGCGTTCCGTCGGCGTCCAGGATGTAGAGGTGGCGTTCCGGTGTTGCCGACGCCAGATAGGCCACCGTGGACTTGAGGGCGTCGCGGGCGCCCGATGATCCGGCCCCGACGAACGCGAGATGCCCCTGTTGTTCGGGGGACCAGAGCAACAGGTCGGTGCGCTGTTCGTGGGGGATATCGGCGATCCCGAGGGGCACCTCCCGTCCGTGACGACGAGGAGCAGGCACCGCCCCGTCCGGGAGCGGCTCGGCCACGGGCCGGCGCGGCGGGACGCCATCCAGATCGCGCCAGGCTTTCTGAGCCGAGGCCACGTAGGGGGACGATGCCTCATTGGGCGAAGCACTCGCGGCGGCCTCTCCTCCGGGGCCTGATTCGAGCCATTCGTGTGCCGTCATGAGTCGTATCTCGTGGCCGCGCGCAGCCGCCACGCCGAGTGACGCAGTTTGAAACTCGATCGGCGGTTCTCCCGGAGTAGCGAGGAACGCGCGGCCCGGGATGGCCGCAGGAATCCGGGCGGCTTCCGGGGTTCCGAGCACGTCGCGGGACTCCGACTCGTTCGCGACGCGGAGCACGATCGTCGAGGCGACATTGGCGCGGATGTCCGTGCTGATCGCGCCCTGGGGCCGCTGGGTCGCCATGACGAGGTGGAGGCCGAGTGAACGGCCGATCGTTGCCACGCGCAGGAGCTCCGCGAGCGACTCCGGGGCATCGTCGACAAGCATTCGGAACTCGTCCACGACGATGACGAGCCTCGGGACGGGCTCGGTGCGCTCGCTGGAGGCGTACCCCTCGATGTCCGCGCATCCTGCCTCGGCGAACAGGCGTTCTCGGAGCTCGAGTTCCGCCCTCAACGATGTGAGCGTGCGAGTGATGCTGCCCTCAAGGTCGCTGACGACGCCGACGCAATGCGGGAGGCCAGCAAGGGGTGAGAGTCCCGAGCCGCCTTTGAAATCGATGAAGAGAAAGGTGAGCACAGCGGGGGAGTGCGTCGCTGCTGCCGAACAGACGAGGGTCCGGAGCAGCTCGGATTTGCCCGAGCCGGTCGTCCCTGCCACGAGGAGATGCGGACCATGGGCCACGAGGTCCAATCCGACCACGCCCTCCGCACCGCGTCCGAGCGGGATCCAGAAGGACGGTTCGTCCGGTCCGGGGGTATTTCGGCTTCGATTCCAGCTTCGGGCGAGATCCTCCGTTCCGATCCTGGCGATTTCGGCGAGCCCGCAGCGCGAAGGGGGCGTCCCGCCGTCGTCCGCCGACTTCCGCAGGCCAAGCTTCCGTGCCGCGGTTTCGAAGGGACGTGCGGGAAGCAAATCGGCAGCGAAGTCGGGGCGGCTTCCGTCGATGGTGAGCGAGGCATTGGGGCCGTTGAGATCGATCGTGGTCTCGGCGACGCCGACCCCGACCGCGTCGATGACGCTGAGCCCCCGCGCGGCCGCCGCCTGGGCAAGCTGGGCGGCTGTGTTCAACTCGACGGGTGGAAGGATGACGACGACGCCGCGCCCGGCTGGCAGGGCCTCGCCGACTGTGCGCTCTGTCGCCGCGCTCGGGAGGATGGTGACTCGAGGCAGGAAGCGGGCCGCCAGGCGCAGGGCCGACGAGCCGCCGGCGACTACGACGCCAAGGCCCGAGGCGGCAGATGTCGAGGCGAGCTGGAGCAGCACGAACCGGACAAGACCTTCAACCGAGGATTCAGGGCCGTGGACCACTGCACGGCACGGCAACTGAATCGCCATCGGCGCGGCGGCGTGGCGCGGTAACGGGCCCCCATCCGCTGGTTCGATGATGATGTCCGCTGGCTGGGGTGCTGTGCCGAGACGGACCACGAGGTCGTCGCGGGGCGCGCCCGCAAGCGCGGGGGAGACCGCCGCCCGGCAGAACTCGACTGCGTCCGGGGCCGCACGAGTCCGGCGACTCAAGTCCTGGTCGATGGCCTGCGCCAGGCGCTCGCGGAAGGAAGCACGGTCATTGCGAGCCCCGAGACCTGCCACAAGGCCGGTCACGATCGAAAGGCCCGAGAAGGCGAGGAACGTCCATTGCCCCGTCACAGCGGCGAGCCCGATTCCGACGATGAGTGGCAAGATGACCATCGCGATTGCCGCCCCGCGGCGCGGAGGCTGGCCCTGCTCGACGCGAAGGGGCGCTCCGTGGTGGGACCCCGCCGCGTCATCGAGGATGACCTGATCGGCGAACTCGAGCGAGAGCGTTGAGGAGCCTATTCTGACGAGATCGCCTGCGCGCAGGGTGGCGGACCTTGTGCGCCGTCCGGTGACCCAGGTTCCATTCGCGCTGCCCTCGTCGGCAATCCGGGCGGAAGTCTCGGTCACGATGAGCCTCGCGTGGCGGCGCGATGCCTCGGGGTCGGGGAGTGGAATCTCGATCGGCCCATCCGAATCTGACGAGCGGCCCACGACATGCAGACCGCGCGCCAAGGGGAAAGCCGTTCCCGCCGCAGGCCCCGTTCGGACGACGAGTTCGAGGCGCGACTCCGTGTGGCGGAGCGCGGCCGCACCACGTGAGAGCAGCAACGCGCCGTCACGCAGGGGCGGGACTCCGACGGTCAGGCTCTCGAGAGGCTCGCCGTCGACTGTGATTCCCGTCGCGTTGCAAGTGTTGGCCAATACTGAGGCGAGTTCCTTGCCCGGCGCTCCCATGGCGGCTTCAGCTACGAGGTCATCGCGGATGTCCGGGCGCCCGTCGATGGGCGAGATGAGCGTGAAGTGAAGTTCCATGGCCCCCCAACCTTGTTCCGCAATCGAGGCTACGGAGGGGCACCGACATCGCGCCACCCGATCTCGCGCTATGTGGATAATCCGGCCGTTTGGCCGAGTGAACAGGGTCGTCCGGTAGTCTTGGACCGCAGGAAGGCCCGGGCCGAGCGCTTAGGCATGCCCTTACCCAGGAGAATGTGTGGACGCTGATCTCGTCGTCGTAGGATCCGGCTTCTTTGGCCTCACGGTGGCTGAGCGGGCCGCCAAGGAACTTGGCCTCAAGGTCACGGTCATCGATCGTCGCCATCACATCGGTGGCAACGCGTATAGCGAGGACGATGCCCAGACCGGCATCGAGGTTCACCGGTATGGAGCCCACCTCTTCCACACCTCGAACCAGCGCGTGTGGGAGTACGTGAACGAATTCACAAGCTTCACCAACTATGTGCACCGCGTCTACGGCGTGCACAAGGGCGAGGTCTTTCCGCTCCCGATCAACTTGGGCACGATCAATCAGTTCTTCCGCGCTAACTACACGCCCACTGAAGCTCGCGCCCTTATCGAGGAACAGGCCGGCGAGCTCGCGGGGACCGACCCGCAGAACCTCAACGACAAGGGCATTCAGCTGATCGGCCGTCCGCTTTACGAGGCCTTCATCAAGCACTACACCGGCAAGCAATGGCAGACGGACCCCAAGGATCTGCCCGCGGGCATCATCTCTCGCCTCCCCGTGCGGTACACGTACGACAACCGATACTTCAACGACACGTACGAGGGCCTGCCGACGAACGGCTACACAGCGTGGATTGAGCGCATGGCCGATCACCCGAGTATCACGGTCCAGCTCAACACCGACTTTTTCGACGACTCACAGCCCTTCAGCAAGGGGAATGTCGTGGGCAACGTACCTGTGGTCTACACCGGGCCTGTCGATCGGTACTTCGACTACGCCGAGGGCGACCTCTCGTGGCGCACGATCGACTTCGAGGAGGAAGTGCTGGACGTCGGTGACTTCCAGGGCACCTCGGTGGTGAACTACAACGACGACGACGTTCCTTGGACCCGCATTATCGAGCCGCGCCACTTCCACCCCGAGCGCAACTACCAGACTGAGAAGACGCTCATCATGCGCGAATTCTCGCGCTTCGCCGAGAAGGGCGATGAGCCGTACTATCCGATCAACACGGAAGCTGATCGCGCCAGGCTTCTCGCCTACCGCGATTTGGCAAGCGCCGAAAGGTCGGTTCTGTTCGGCGGCCGCCTCGGCACCTACAAATATCTCGACATGCACATGGCCATCGGTTCGGCCCTGAGCGTGTTCGACAACAAGATCAAGCCGCACTTCGCAGAGAAGGCGGCCTTGGTGAGCGGAGGAGTGGACGAGTGACGACTGCGGCGGTTTCGGCCGAGCTTCAATGGAGCCTGCTTCAGCGCACGATCCTCCCACTTGAGGGGCAGGCGGACGTCGTTCCGCTGTACGTTGACGCGGGAACGGCCAACGGCATTCGCCTCGTGGAAGACGACGGCATGTATCGCGTCCCGAAGCGCCGCGAGGAAAAGCTCAATCTCGTGAGCTCAAGTGAGGCTGAGGCGCACTATGAGGACTTTCTCTCGCGGGAGTCTATGACAGTCCGCCCAGGCCAGCATGTCTCGTTCGGCACGTACTTCAACGCATTTCCCGCGAGCTATTGGCGTCGGTGGACTTCGGTGCGAGATGTCCGGCTGGTCGTCGAGACGAAGGGGCGGGGTGCTGTCGTTGTCTATAAGACCAACGCGCGAGGGGCCATCCAGCGCGTTGCTGGGAAAAGGGTCGACGGCGATGCGACCACGACGGTCTTTGATCTCACCCTGACGCCGTTCGGCGATGGTGGGTGGTACTGGTTTGACGTCAACGCGAGCGTGGACGGTCTTGAACTCACCTCGGCGCGCTGGGAAGGACTTGTTTCGGCTCGAGCGCGCGACACGACCGTCACCTTGCAGATCACCACGGTGAATAAGACTCAGTTCTGCATCGACAATGCGCGTATTCTTGCGGACAGCCTTGATCGACTTGACGCGGTGCGAGAAATCCTCATCGTCGACCAGGGAACTGACAAGGTCCGCGACCATCCTGACTTCCCGGAGATCGAGGCTGCACTCGACGGACGGCTGCGCGTCATCGAACAGGCCAATCTGGGTGGCTCTGGCGGATTCGCAAGGGGCATGTTCGAGGCGTTGGAAAGCGGTCATGATTATGCGCTTCTCCTTGACGACGACGTTGTGATCGAGCCCGAGAGCATCACGCGTCTTGTGACGTTCGCCGATCTGTGCCGGAAGCCGACCATCGTCGGTGGGCACATGTTTGACCTGTACAACCGAACGACGCTGCACACCTTCGGCGAGGTCGTCGACCTGCATCGGATGCAGCCGGCTCCGCCGCACGAGGACATGCAGCTGGGCCATGATTTCAGCCGGTCGAATCTTCGCCAGACGCCCTGGCTGCACCGCCGGACCGATGTCGACTACAACGGCTGGTGGATGTGCCTCATCCCGACCGAGGTCATGCGGGAGATCGGTCTCGCGATGCCGGTGTTCATCAAATGGGACGACTCCGAATATGGGCTTAGGGCACGCAATGCCGGGTTCAACACGGTGAGCTTCCCGGGTGCTGCCGTATGGCACGTGTCATGGGTTGACAAGGACGATCTTGTCGGCTGGCAGGCATATTTCCACGAGCGGAACCGCACCATCACTGCCTTGCTTCACAGCGACTTCCCCAAGAGCGGACGAGTTCTGCGTGAATCCGTGCAGAACGATGTCAAGCACCTGGTCTCCATGCAGTACTTCACGCAGCACGGCCGCATCATGGCGCTCAATGATCTGTTCGATGGCCCGGAAGGGCTGCACGATAAGCTTGCAGCCAAGCTTCCCGAGATCAACGCGCTGCGAGCCCAGTATTCCGATGCGCAAATCAAGAGTGACGTCGATGATTTCCCCTCGCCCAAGGCAGGCCGGAGCCTGACCGGGGGACCCGCGATGGCTCCGTCTAAGAAGCAGCTCGTGCCGTGGGCACTCAAGACGGTGAGCCGCCAGCTGCTGCGGGCACCTCTCGAGGATTCGGCCGTGCGACCGCAGGGGTTCCTGGCACACCGGGACAACAAGTGGTGGCGACTTGCCGGGTATGACAGCGTGATCGTCTCCAACGCCGAGGGCACCGGCGCCTCGTGGTACCAACGCAAACCCGAGCTCCTGCGTGCGATGCTGGCGGAGGCCACGAGACTTCATGCGCGGCTCTTCCGCGACTGGGAGCAGCTTTCGGAGCGGTATCGCGCGGGCATGCCGAAAGTCACCTCGATTGACGCATGGCGTGTGACATTCAGCACGCAAACTGTTTTCGACACCGGTCGCGTTGGCTCCGGCGAAGAGGCTTCCGTGGCCAAGGCCGAGGCATGACGATGCCTTCCGCGCTGAATCCTGAAGCTGGCCTCAGCGCCCCCGGCCGCAGCGGTGGGCTCAGGGACGTCTACCGGAACCGCTTCCTGCTCAAGCTTCTTGTCCGCAAAGAGATCAAAGTCCGCTACCGTGGGTCTGCCCTCGGGATTGTTTGGTCTTACATGAAGCCGGGGCTGCAGTTCCTCGTGTTCTACGTGGCGCTTGGCCTCTTCCTCAATGTCCAGGGTTCCACGCCTAACTATCCGATCTATCTCTTCGCTGGCATTGTCTTGGTGAACTTCTTCACGGAAGCGCTCGGCAATGCGACTCGATCGATAGTCGGGAATCGCGACCTGATCCGCAAGATCTACCTTCCGAGAGAACTCTTCCCGGTGGCGAGCGTTTGGGTCTCGGCGGCACATTTTCTGCCCCAGGTGCTGATCCTCGTGGTCGTATGTCTCTTCTTCGGATGGCTGCCCACGGTGTGGTCAGTTTTGGCGCTTGTAGCGGCTTTCGCGATCGTTGCCGTGCTCGCCGTCGGTTTGGGTTTGTTTTTTGGTGCGGTTAATGTCTACTTCCGAGATTCAGAGAACCTGGTTGATCTCCTCATCATGATGGTCACCTGGGCGTCACCTGTCCTTTATCTCTGGAGCCAAGTCCAGCACGTCCTGGGACCGGCGTTCGCTGCTTATCAGCTCAATCCGATGACAGTAGGCGTTGAAGTCTTCCACTGGGCCTTCTGGCGTCCAACGCTCGACGGAGGTCAGCTCACTGCGGCAGCTGCTGCCGAGGTGCCGGGTCTATTTACCTTGTGGCTGCCACTGGCCGCGGTGGTTACCCTTCTGATCCTCGGACTGGGCCAGTGGGTCTTCGCCCGCCTGTCCGTCAAGTTCGCCCAGGAGTTGTAATTGGCTGAACACGCAGTCAACATGAAGACCGCCATCACAGTCGAAGACATCCGCAAGGAGTTTGTCCTGCGGCACACGCGCTCGCTCAAGGAAGCCGTGATGTGGGTTATCCGCGGTCGACGCGGAGACATTACGAAGAAGTTCGATGCGCTCAAGAACGTCTCGCTCCACGTTGAGGAAGGCGAAACCGTTGCACTCTTGGGCCTTAACGGATCTGGGAAGTCGACGCTCCTGAAGCTCATCTCTGGGGTCCTTCAGCCGGACGGCGGGTCGGTTCGAACAAGAGGGCGAGTGGCGGGACTCATCGAAGTCGGCGCCGGTTTCCATCATGATTTGAGCGGACGAGACAACGTCTACCTCAACGGTGCGATCCTCGGGATGAGCGAGCAACAGATCGACGAGATGTTCGATTCGATCGTCGAGTTCTCTGAAATCGGCGAGTTCATTGACACCGAGGTCAAATTCTATTCGTCGGGCATGTATCTGAGGCTGGCTTTCAGCATTGCCGTCCACACTGACCCTGAGGTTTTTCTGATCGACGAAATTCTTGCGGTCGGCGACGAACCATTCCAACGCAAATGCATCGCGAAGATCAAGGAACTTGCGGCGGCGGGCAAGACGCTCTTCGTCGTGAGCCACGATCTGGACCTCGTATCGACCGTCTGCGAGAGGGGAGTGTTGCTTGAACACGGCCAGATCGTGATGGACGGCGAAGTGCACAATGTGGTGGCCGAGCTGCGCAGACGTAGCGCAGAGCCGTCGGACAGGGGAAGCCAGGGGGAGACCGAGTGAGCTGGTGGCAAACCGCGCCCTCGGTGCTGGTCGCGATCCTTGTTTTTCTACTCCCAGGGCTCGGGTTTGCGTATGCCGTGAAAGTAAGGGGGCTGAGCCGGCTTCTCCTCGCACCGCTGTTTACCGTTGCCTTGGCTGGGGTCGCCACGTTGGCGCTTCCAGTCTTACGACTTCCTTGGCGACCGCTGACCTTCGCGGCGACATCTTTGGTCCTGATTGCTGTTGCCTGGATCGTTCGAAGGCTGATTGATCGTCGTTGGCCCGAGTCGGTGTTTGTGCCAGTGCGTCGATCGTCGACAAGGGCTGCATGGGCAGGCCTTGCCGTCGGTGTGCTCCTTGTGGCGAGCACGCTCGTCTGGGCGATAGGAGCGCCGGACAACATCTCTCAGACCTACGACAACGTCTTCCATCTTAACGCGATCGAATGGGCAATCGAGTCGGGTAACGCCTCGCCCCTGAGTCTGGGGGCTTTCACGGGGATCTCAGCCTATCCTGCGGCATGGCACGCGTTTGTCGCTTTGGTCGCGGAGCTCAGCGGCGTCAGCGTTCCGGTTGCGGTATCAGCAACCACTATTGCAATCGGTGCTGTGGCTTGGCCATTGAGCGCTATGTACTTCGTCCAGATGGTCTGCGGCCCAAGGGTCGCCGTCAATCTGTTGGCGGGTCTCTTCAGCGCGAGCTATTCGGCGTTCCCCCTCCTCATGGTGGATTGGGGAGTTCTCTATCCAAACCTCCTATCGATCGCCGTTCTTCCTGCGGCTCTGGGACTCGGAGTGTCTGCCCTCGGGCTCGGGCGTCTGCACCGTCCGTCGGCACCAGTTGCCTGGATCCTCTTTCTTCTTTCTTTGCCCGCGGTCGCGCTCGCCCACCCGAGCACGTTGATGGCTATTCTCGTCTTCCTGCTGCCGGCTTTCGTGGCCGTCTACACGTTTCGCTTACGGGCTCTTGCGCCGTTCGACGAGCCGCGGGCTCGGCTTCGGGCCGCTGGGCTTACGTCTCTTCTTCTCTTTGCGGCCTTTTCCATGGTCGTCCTTTGGCGGGTGTTTCGCCCTCCGGCCGGTTCCGCCGACTGGGCTCCTGTCGAGAGCTCAGCTCAGGTAGTCGGAGAGATATTCTTGAGCGCCCAGATGGGGCGGCCCGCGGCTGTCATTGTTGGACTCTGTCTTGTTGTGGGTTTGGTTCACCTGTGGCGGTCCAGGAGCCGGAGGTGGCTGCTCGGGCTATTCCTCGTTGCGTCGGTCCTCTTCTTCTATGCCGCCGGACTCAATGCGAGTCCGCGGTGGTTCCTGACGGGGGTGTGGTACTTCGACAGCTACCGGCTCGCGGCCCTGATGCCCACGGCCAGCTTGCCGCTTGCCGTGATTGGTGGTGTGTTCGTCTGGGACTCCGCGCGACGATCGCTTACATCGGCTAGCGCTGGGGGAAGGCTCGACCGGATCTTGCGTGCGGTGCGTCTTAACCGGCGTGTCGCGATGTCGGGCTGTGGCGTGGTTACGGTCTTGCTCGTTGTCGGAACCCAATATGGCATCACCACCTTTGGGGCTGAGCAAGCCCGCCATCGGTACGTCATGACCGAAAACGCACCGCTTCTGTCCAACGATGAGCGAACTTTGTTGGAGCGGCTGCCGGGCGAGGTTCCCCCGGACGATGTGATTGCCGGTATGCCGAGCAATGGTAGTTCGCTTGCGTTCGCCTATTCGCACCGTCATGTTGTACAACCGCATATCCTCACGACTCATGGCACGGACGTCGATCTCGTCAATGCAGGGCTCAAGTCCGCCGACACTATTCCGGAGGTTTGCCCGGCCATCAAGGCGCTCAACGTCAAATGGGTTCTCGACTTCGGTACGCGAGCCGTGACGGGGACGCTGCCTGGCTACGGTGGAGTCATCGGCTTGGACGGGAGTAATGCGGTCTCGCTCGCGGACTCCCAAGGCGACGCGAAGCTCTAT
Source organism: Sinomonas terricola (assembly GCF_034931225.1). Classification (NCBI taxonomy): domain Bacteria; kingdom Bacillati; phylum Actinomycetota; class Actinomycetes; order Micrococcales; family Micrococcaceae; genus Sinomonas; species Sinomonas terricola. Next base: position 4,270 of record NZ_JAYGGQ010000001.1, on the reverse strand, counting down.
CGAGTCACGGCCTGCTGGCGATAGGCCTCTACTGGCATTGACGTGGGTTCTCGGCGGTCTCGCACCGCCGAGAACCCACATGTGTCCCTGGAAAGAGTTGACTAGCCGTCAAGGAGTTCGAGCAGGTACTTTCCATAACCGCTCTTCGTGAGCGGTTCCGCGCGCTCCCGGAGCTCGTCGTCGGACAGGAACCCAAGGCGCCACGCTATTTCCTCAGGCGCGCCGATTTTGAGGCCTTGCCGATTTTCTACCGTGCGGATGAAGTTCGACGCGTCATTCAGATCCGCGAACGTCCCCGTGTCGAGCCAGGCCGTTCCGCGGGGCAGGATCTCGACTTGAAGCTTTCCTCGCTCGAGGTACTCCTTGTTGACATCCGTGATCTCGAGCTCCCCACGGGGCGAGGGGGAGAGGCCCTTGGCGATGCCGACGACGTCGTTGTCGTAGAAGTAGAGGCCCGGAACGGCGTAATGGCTCTTCGGTCGTACTGGCTTCTCCTCGAGGGAGATGACCTTCCCGTTGCCGTCGAACTCGACCACGCCGTAGGCTTGGGGGTCCTTGACCCAGTAGCCGAAGACAGCACCGCCGTCGATATCGGCGTGGCGGCGGAGCTGGGAGCCCATGCCGGGGCCGTAGAAGATGTTGTCGCCGAGGATGAGCGCAACAGTCTCCTGGCCGATGTGCGACTCGCCCAGAATGAAGGCCTGTGCGAGTCCATCAGGGGAAGGCTGCTGAACGTAGGAGAGGCTCACGCCGAATCGCGAGCCGTCCCCGAGCAGCCGCTCGAACTGGGGAGCGTCATGAGGCGTCGTGATAATGAGGATGTCGCGGATGCCCGCGAGGATGAGGGTTGAAAGTGGGTAGTAGATCATCGGCTTGTCGTAGACCGGGACCAGCTGTTTGCTGATGCCGTGCGTGATCGGGTGGAGGCGTGAGCCGGTCCCGCCGGCAAGGATGATTCCGCGCATCCTCCCATCCTTGCGTCTCTCGTCCGCGCCTGCCAACTCGGGGCCGTGGCTGCCCCCGGTAGAATATGGAGAAAACCGCGCCAGCGCATGAATCCCGCCGCTGGAGAATTGGAGGCTATGTGTGGTCGCGACGTAACCCGCAAGGATTGGTGATCGGTCGTCCCCTCGACACGCGGAACAACAGCCTCAATCTCATCAGGCTCGTGTTGGCACTGCTCGTTCTCGTGCATCACAGTTGGCCCCTCACGGGCGCTCCGCATGAGCCCGCGTTCGCCGGTGACACCTTGGGCGGGTGGGCCGTGGCCGGCTTCTTCGGGATCAGTGGCTACCTCATTACCGCGAGCCGGTGGACACACGGCCTGGGCGACTATTTGGTCCACCGAGTGGCGCGCATCATGCCGGCTTTTGTGGTCTGCCTTGTGATGATGGTCGTGGTGTTTGCGCCTATTGGGTATTTTGTGGCGAAGGGGAGTCTAAGTGGCTATTTTACGACCCCCACGTCGCCGGCGGACTTTCTCGTGTCCAACCTGACGCTCAAGATGAATCATTACGACATCGCGAAGACGCCGCTCAATGTGCCGTACGCGGGCGCGTGGAATGGTTCGCTGTGGAGCCTGTATTACGAATTCCTTTGCTACCTCATCGTCGCGGTCCTCGGGAGCCTCGTTGTCGTTCGGCGATCGCCATGGCCTGTCACCGTGATGTTCGGCCTCAGCGTCTTGGGCCAGGCGAACATAGATCTGGTCAATCGTCTGACGGACAGCAATTTCGACGTTGTCCTGCTTCTTAAGCTGCTCCCCTTCTTCCTCGGGGGAGCCACGGTTTTCGTGTGGCGCGAGAAGATCGGCATACATTGGTCGCTCGGAGTCGGCTGCTCCGTGGCCGCCTTGATCATCGCGACTGTGTTTCCTGCGTGGGGCGGCCAGGCGTCGGGAGCGTTCATTGCCTACGCGACGCTGTGGATTTCGACGTGGCTACCGCAACCGATGATCATCGCCAAGAACGACATCTCGTATGGCGTCTATATTTACGCTTTTGCGTGCCAGCAGCTCATAGCCGTGTTCGGCGGCGCCGCGTGGGGCATACTCGTTTTCGCCCTCGCCGCGTCGGCCCTGACCATTCCCCTGGCCGCAGCGAGCTGGCTCTTCGTTGAACGCCCCGTGATGCGGAAGGTGCGTCGGAAGGATCACCCGGCTCGGAAACCCGCCGCAGTGGTCGCAACATGAGCGGAGGTCGTCGGAGAGGGCTCATCATCAGGTCGGCCCTCGGTCTCGCCGTCGGCGTGCTCGCTGCCGCCGTGACGCTCGCAGCGCGGCGAGCAGGGTGGCTTGAGGGGACGTGGGTCAACGCGCTCTTCTTTGCCGTGCTCTTGGCGCTCCCGACGGCGCGTTCCCTCGCACGGAGGATCACGCTCGCGTTGGCTCTCTTGCTGGGCCTTGTACCGATGCTCTGGTGGATCCCCTTCGGCTTCTGGGGTCTCGGAAGGTCAGCGGTCCTGTTGGCGCTCGCCATCGGGCTCCTCGCGGGGCTGGTCATCGGCAACCGTCGGCTCGGCGTCCGGCAAATCGTCCCTGAGCTTGCCCTCCTAGACCTCGCCCCGCTCGGCGCCGGGGTGCTAGGAGTTGTCGTTCAGTGGCAGCTTCTGACCGTTCGGACCTTCGACAAGGCTCTGTCTTTGGCCGTGCTGCACTGGGACCATGCGTCGCACTTCAACATGTTTTCGATGATTCGGACCCATGGCGTGGTAATTCCACTCCTCGGGAATGCGCCGGACGGCAGCGCTTGGTCGTTCCGAGACTATCCGCAAGGGTTTCACGCCCTCGTGGCCGCGCTTGCCGAAATGGCACGGACGCCTGCCGTCGGTGACGCCGGTGCCGAGCTCGTCAGCTACGCGAACTACAGCTCGCTCGTCGCGGTCCTGACCGGCGTTCTCGCGGTCTCGGCTGTCTGTTCGCTTCCGGCGCTCCGACGGCGGCCCCTTCTGGGCTTTCCAGCGGCCGCCCTTGTCACGAGCGGATGGGTCTTCGGCCCAGGCGCTTCGGCGTCGCTTAACGGCTTCACGAACTTCCTCGTTGCCGCAGTTTTGACGGCCGTGGCAGTCCTCGTCTTGGCGACAGCGCAAGACCGGTTCAGCTTCGGAACGGTCTGGCTCCTCACAGCGTGCGTCGTCGGCATCGCCAACAACTGGGCTCTCATGGGGGTGTTCTTGGCCGGCGCGGCGATCTCCTTCGTGCTGCCGTGGCGTCGGTTGATCGTCGACCTGCCGCGCACCCCGTGGTCAATCACGTCCTTCGCACTCGCCGTCGCCGTGATGCTCGCGGGAGTCATGGCCGCCGGCTCGCAGCTCATTCGCGTCAAGGCAGAGGACGTCGTCTTCGGCATCGGGGGAGTTCCGATCCCGGATTTCGGAACTGTCATCGCGGTGCTGTTTGCGTGCGTCGTGGCCTTTGCGGTTCCGCTGGGCGCGATGAGCCGTGAACAGCTCCAGACATCCCGCCGGCTGGTTCTCGCCGGACTGTCGCTGGCCGCTGCCATCGTACTGATTCTGGCGATGTCCGCCGCCCAGCTCCTCAAGGGCGGGACGGTCAGCTATTACACCCACAAGCTGGTCATCGCCCTCGTGCTTGTCGCCGTCGTCGTTCTCGCCTTGGGACTTGCCCGCATCGCTGACGGTCGAACGGACGTTGCGGTAGCTGAGGTGGCCCGCCGTCGGCACCCCAAGGGTTCCTGGGCCGTCGTGACGGCCGCGGGGAGCCTCGTGGGCCTCTTCGCGTTCGGCTTTCCGTTTCCGTTCAAGACGGCGGGGCTGCCTGCGACCGCGAGCGCGGGCGTTGAATTGCAGGCCCAGCTCAAGGAGAACGCTCAGCCGCGTACCGTCGCAAGGAACCTCATTGATGCGACGGCAGGACGTACAGGTCAGCCAGCCTTCTATCTCACCACGAGGCCCGACCAGATCGACGCGGTCCTTGCAAAGCAGTGGTATGACGCGCTGACCTCGACCTACACGGAGCACGGGTGGAAGCTGTCCCTGTTCATGTTCCCGCTCAGCGGCGGACCCGCGAATTTGCCGTCGGTTGTGGCGGACATCCGCGCACAGGACCCGTCGTCTGTCTTCATCACGGACCCCGCGGACAAGCCGCTCCTAGACCGAGCGCTCGGGCTCTGAAGCCGTAACGAAGCGGGGCGCCCCCCCCCGCCCGGGGGGGGGGCCCGGGGGGGCGGGCGGGGGGGCGGGCCGGGGGGCTCAGGGGGGGGGGGGGGGGCCCCGGGGGGGGCGCGCCGGTGCCAGCGGCCGGGTGCAGGGG